>DATKCK010000016.1:0-3437 GCA_035513215.1 Gammaproteobacteria bacterium
GCCGAGGACGCCGACAACACGCTCTGGACGAGCGGCGGCGGACCCGTCGTCGGCTGGGTCGACACCAACAGGTTCCTCGAGACCGGCGATTCCGCGGCGTCGCAAGGCTGGACCGCGCTGATCCTCGACACGAACGGCAACGGCAGGCGCGACGAGGATTACGTGGCGGCTGATCAGCCGGTCGACCCGGCGCGTGACAAGCGCATCAATGCGGGTTTCTACGCAGTCATGCCGAATCCCGTCGACGGCTCGATCTGGGGCTCGCAGTTCGGCTATCCGGGCTCGATCGTTCGTCTCGACCCGGGCCCGAATCCGCCTGCGACGGCGCTCGCCGAGATCTACAACGTGCCGCTACCGGGTTTCGCATCGCGCGGCGCGGACATCGATCGCAACGGCGTCGTCTGGGTCTCGCTCGGCAGCGGGCACCTCGGCGCGTTCGACCGCCGGAAATGCGAGGGTCCGCTCAACGGCCCGCAAGCCACGGGCGATCACTGCCCGGAGGGCTGGACCTTCCATCGCTTGCCGGGACCCGGCTTCGAGGGCGTCGAGGACCTCAGTGTCGAGTCGAGCTACTACACGTGGGTCGATCAGTTCGATACGTCCGGCCTCGGCGCGAACACGCCGATCGCTACCGGCAATCTATTCGACGGCGTGCACGCGCTCGTCGACGACGAGTTCGTGACGCTCCGAATTCCGTATCCGCTCGGCTTCTACAGCAAGGGCTTCGACGGGCGCATCGACGACCCGGACGCCGGCTGGAAGGGTCGCGGGCTCTGGGTCTCGAGCGGCGACAGAACGCCATGGCTGATGGAGGGCGGACAGGGCAACAGGCCGCTCGTCGTGCATTTCCAGGTGCGGCCGGATCCTCTGGCGCATTGAGCGCTGGCTCACCGAAGGCCGGTTTGCGGGTACTATCTCGTTCAGTCCGATCCGGGGGGGGCGACTCTTGAACTCGAAGACCTACGAGCAGCAGGCGACCCGCGCCGGCATCATGACCACCGTCGGCTCCACGATAGGCCTCGCCTTTGGGCCGAGCGTCATCGCGGTGCTCGCCGTCAGCCCTTTTCTGCAACCGATCGAGCAGGAGTTCGGCTGGACGCGCGTGCAGAGCTCGCTGGCGATCACGATCGTCTCGTACATGGTAGTGCTGGTGTCCCCCCTGCAGGGGTTCCTGGCCGACCGCTTCGGGCCGCGGCGCGTGATATTGACCTCGATCCCGCTCTTCGCGATCGGCCTCGCCGCTTTCTATTTCCTGCCGAATAGCCTGGTTCTCTACTACGCTCTCTGGACGCTGATTCCGCTGTTGGCCGTGGGGCTGTGGCCCATCGCCTATCTGCAGGCCGTGACGCGCTGGTTCGACAGGCGGCTCGGTCTCGCGCTCGGCTGCGCGAACGCGGGTATCGGAGTCGGCACCTTCATCGTGCCGCTGATCATCACCGCGATTATCGCCTTCTATGACTGGCGCATGGCATTTCTCGGACTTGCCGTGATCGTGCTCGTGGTCAGCTGGCCGGCAGTCTTCTTCCTCGTGCGCGAGCCCTCGAAGACCGATCACATGGCTGTGCACCGCGCGGCGCAGAAAGCCTTCGGCATCCCGTTTCGCGACGCGCTGCGCATGCCGACCTTCTACATTCTCAACGTCGCGTTCTTTCTGCTCGGCCTGACGGCGACGAGCCTCGTGACGCAGCAGGCGCCGCTGCTCGTCGAGTCGGGCCGCACGGCGGTCGAGGCAGGCGTCATCCTCTCGATTTTCGGTTTCGCGCTGCTGATAGCCCGCGTCTTTGTCGGCTTCGTCATCGATCACATCTTCGCGCCGCGCGTGATGACACTGGTCTCGCTCGGCGGCGTCGTTTCGTGCGTGCTCTATGCCGCGTACCCGGAGGCCGCGATCGTCAGCGCCGTATTGCTCGGACTCCTGCTCGGCGCCGAGTTCGATGTGCTCGCTTTTTTGATCAAGCGGTATTTCGGCAACGTTGCCTACGGGCGGCTCTACGGCGTCATCTTCGGCGTCTTCTATCTCGGCTCGGGCCTCGGGATCGCAGCCCTCTCGGCGAGCCGGGAGGCGTTCGGCAACTACGACGCGGGGCTGTATATTGCTGCCGGCGTGCTGGCGGTCTGCTCGCTCATCGCTTTTCTTCTGCCGAGATACCGTTATGCGCCCGGCGATGATGTTGTCGGCAATGCGGAGCCCGTCAAGGCTTGACGACTCGGCTGCTTAACGCCGCCGCACCCGCCGAGCTCCTCGCGCGTTTCGACGATCAGGCCCGGGCACACATCGCCGCCGAGCCCGGCATTCGCGTCCAACGCGATACCGCAACGGTGCGGATCTCCGGCCTATGGGACTGTGTGATCTACTCGCATTTGACTGAAGCCACGGCGGACGCGGCTATCGCGCTCGAGAAAGCGCGAGAGCTCCCTCCGGGCCGAAAACTGGAATGGAAGCTCTATGGTCACGATCGGCCCAGCGATCTCGACGTGCGCCTGCGCAACGCCGGGTTTGAGGCGGAGGGTCGCGAGACACTTGTCGTGCTCGATCTGACAACTGCGCCCACGGAGATTCCACCACCTGAGGGTGTCACGATCCTCCGCGTCAACGATCGAGCTGGACTCGCGGATGTCGTGGCTGTTGGCATCCGGGCCTTCGGGGAAGACTACTCGTCCATGAACGACGAGTTCCTTGCGCGAGTCGAGCACGGCACCGTGCTTTTCTACGTCGCGTACCGTGCTGGAGAGCCCGTGAGCGCCGCTCGTCTCGAGGTGCCTCGATCCGGGGAGTTTGCTGGACTCTACGGTGGAGGTACGGTGCCGGAGCATCGTCGCCGCGGCATCTATCGCGCGCTTGTCGACGCCCGCGCACGCGCCGCGCGCGAGCGCGGCTACCGCTATCTCACCGTGGATGCTGCGGATACCAGCTTACCGATCCTGCGCCGTTTGAGCTTCGTACCACTTACCACAGTGACCGCGTGGTCGTGGCGAGCCGCAGGCCAGATAGCCAAGGCACACGGCTGACAGGGTTTCCGATCAATACCTGTTCTTGGCGGAGTCGGACGGCTTGCGTGCGCAAAGCGCAGTTGCTCCGACGAGTCTCACCACCGCGTGTTGGTATGCCGCACGCGGTGCCGTTCTTGCATTCGTCCGGCTCAGGAGCTCCGTGGCCAAGAAGGCCGAGGATC
Source organism: Gammaproteobacteria bacterium (assembly GCA_035513215.1). Taxonomy (GTDB): domain Bacteria; phylum Pseudomonadota; class Gammaproteobacteria; order Steroidobacterales; family Rariloculaceae; genus DATCZB01. The sequence continues at coordinate 3,174 of DATKCK010000016.1, forward strand.
TCCGTGGATCACGAGGCTGCGAGTTTACCGTGCTCCCTGGTCCCCAGTCATGCGCGGTAGGTGAACGAACCGATCGACGCCCAGTTGTACCGCTTGGAGGGCGCGGACTTTCCTAAGGACGCCAGCGATCGAGTATCGCAAAGAGCTGTTCGATGTCGGATCCGTCCGGCGCTTCCGCGTCGTAGTGCAGCGCTTTGAGCCTGAAGCGCGCCGCGGGCTCGAGCACGGGACCCGTCAGCAGAGTGTCGAACGACAGTCCACCCA
>DATKCK010000017.1:0-22905 GCA_035513215.1 Gammaproteobacteria bacterium
ACGATGCGCGCGGCGCCGGCGAACTGGTAGGCGATCAGCATGTGCTCGTCGGAATGAAAGATCTGGAACGGGTAGGGCATGTAGTTCGCGCGCGGCACGCCCGGCATGTAGCACTTGAGCTCGGGATCGTCGGTGAAACGAGTCGAGTAGTTGCGCTGCTGCCGCGCCGCGGCCTCGGGCAGATACGGGATCTCGTCACCGACGACGATGCCGGGCCCCGGCGGCGTCGCGAGCAGCGCGCCGTATTCGGGCGGGCCGGCCGCGGCACCGTGAGTCTGAAGGTCCCAGTTTGCCGTCGTCAGCGACTGCCAAACGCCCGAAAAATTCGGTTTGCCGTTCGTGAGGCGCGGTATGTCCGCCAGCGCCGCGGGCCCGGCGCCCGCAACGGCCTCGGCCTCGGTGCCGGGCGGCGCCTCGGACGGTTCGCACGCGATGAGCGTCAGCATCGCCGCCAATGCCAGGATCGTGCCAGAGATGGATCTCGGTCGCATCTTCGAATCCTTGTTGGAGTTATTGTGCCGGTTCGATCCTCAAAATCGAGCCCGTCGGCGTCAACTGCGCGCTGCCGGGACCCGATTGCTGGTCTCGCGACACGGCGAGATACAAATTGCCGTCGGGACCCTGACGGACGTCGCGAACGCGAACGTCGAGCGGCACGAGCATCGAGTCGCGGCGCTCGGCCTGCAAGGTCTGCTCGAACGCGACGCGCTGCAGCTGTTGTCCGCTCAACCCCCCGATGAAGTAGTGGCCCCGCCAGAGCGGAAACTGATCGCCGTCGTAGATCATGAGGCTCGACGGGCTGATCGCGGGCGCCCAGAACATAACCGGCATCTCGATCCCCGGACGCCACCAGGACTGCTCGGACGCGAGATTCCCCGTGTAGATCTTGCCGAGCGAGACGAGCGGCCAGCCGTAGTTGCCGCCCGGCACGATCCGGTTGAGCTCGTCGCCCGCCATCGGGCCGATCTCGGTGGCCCAGAGCTCGCCGGTTACCGGATGCCAGGCGAGCCCCTGCGCATTGCGGTGGCCGTAACTGTAGATCTCGGGTCTGGCGTCGGCCCGGCCGGCGAACGGGTTGTCGGCGGGCGCGCCGCCGTCGGGGTTGAGCCGCAGGATCTTGCCGACGTGGCCGTCGAGGCTTTGGGCGAGCAGCCGATAGCTCGGATCGTCGGTCAGGTTGCCCGCGTCGCGGTCACCGACTGTGAGGTAAATCATGCCGTCCGGCCCGGCTTCGGCGCGGCCCGCCGTCGCGCCGGTGCCCCAGGCATCGGCGACGAAAACGTCCTCGACCGCCCCCAGCGCCCGCCCGTCGAAGCGCGCCCGCGCGAGCGCGACCGTCGTGTCGCCGCCGTCACGCGACTTGGTATAGGAGAGATAGACGAGGCCGTTGCGCTCGAAGTCGGGGTGCAGCACGGCCGACTTCAGATCTTGCGAGCGCAATCGCTGGTCGGGCCAGCCCGCGATCGGCTCGGGTTCGAGCTTGCCGTTGCGCACGATACGCAGCCGCCCGGGCAGCTCGGTTACGAGCATGTCGGTGCCGCCGGGCAGGAAGCTCAGGTGCCAGGGCCTCACGAGCCCGTGCGCGACCGTGACGACGCGGATGCGCACGAGCTCGCCGGGCGGGCAGCCGCCATGCGCGGCGCCGGTCGGCGAGCACGGGCCCGGCGTGTACGTGTCGAAGGTCCAGGTCGTGCCCTCGTCCTGCGCCGAGGCTAGCGGCGCCGTCAGGACGGCGGCAACGGCGAATATGGCCGAGCGAAACGGCCGCAAGGCGACTCCCCCTGTGTCGAGCCTCAAGCGATGACAATAGGTCGCCGTGCCGGCGGCGTCAACGCGGCTAATCCGGTAGCGCGAAGACGAAGAGGTTGTTCGCCGTGCCCGCCCGGATCTCGCGGGCGAGGTTCAGCAGGCTCAGCGTGTTGAGCGAGCTACCCGTGCTGACCGCGACATATTGCTTGCCGTCGACGGCAAATGTTGCGGGGTAGCCCGTGACCTGCGAGCCGAGATTGACTTCCCAGAGTACCTCGCCCGTCTCCTGGTCCAGCGCCCTGAAGCGACCGCCGGCATCACCGCTGAAGAGCAGTCCGCTGCCGGTCGTCATGACGGACGTCATCGCCGCGCGCTGCTCGCGCTTCCAGGCCGTCTTGCCGGTGGAAACCGATATTGCCTCGAGCCGGCCCGCGTTCTCGACGCCGGGCGGCAGGATCGTCAGCGTGTTGAGCGCGTAAGCATCGTCGGGCTCCCAGACCTCGGAAGCCGACGTCGCCTCCATGCAAGTGTTGTGCATCGGCACGTAGAGCAGGCCCGTCAACGGGCTGTAGGCGCTCGCGTGATAGTTCTTGCCGCCGTTGAGGCTCGGGCAGACCGTGCGCGTCTGGCCGACGCCCGTGTACAGCATGGCCTCGTTGATGACGCCGGCGCCGGACTCGGTGTTGACGTCGGCGATGACGTTTTGCTCGATCGTCTGGCGCGCCCAGAGGAACTGGCCCGTGTCGCGATCGATAGAGTAGAAGAGGCCCGTCTTGCCCGGCACGCCGGTTACGACCCTGCGAGTTTCGCCGGCGCGGACGCGCGGATTGATCCATTCGACCGAATCCGGATCGGGCGCCAGCGCCGTGTCGATCAGCACGCGCTCGAACGGATGATCGAGATCCCAGTGGTCGACGACATGCTGGATGTACCAGACGATCTCGCCCGTGTCGGCGTCGATAGACAGCGTCGAGTTGTTGTAGAGGTACTGCTCGTCGTTGCCGGCCAGCATGAACTTCGGCGCCGGCGACGTGACCGATGTGCCGACGAAAATCCGGTTCAGCTCGGGATCGTAGCTCGGCGTCATCCAGGACCCGACGTGGCGGCGCTCCTCGTAAGGCACGTCGCCCCAGGTCTCGTAGCCGCGCTCCCCGGGACGCGGAACCGTGTAGGTTCGCCAGATTTCCTCGCCCGTCAGCGCATCGAAGGCCGTGATGACGCAGCCCGTGGGGCCGCCTCGCGGGGCGCAGCTTCGGCCCGAAATCACCTTGCCGCCGCCGACGATCGGGCCGCTGCTGGCCTGGCCGCCGAGGCGGTAGTCGAGGATTTGCGTTTCCCAGGCGAGCTCGCCCGTTTGCGCGTCGAGCGCGTAGGCGTAGTTGTCGGCGCCGTTGTCGAGAATGTAGTTGCCGTAAATCGCAAGATTGCGGTTGATCTGCGGGAACAGCACGTAGTCGCCGACATCGCCGGGCATCGGCCGACGGTATTCCCAGATGAGATCACCGGTCACGGCGTCGATGGCCTGGGTGACGTCGAACGGGTGCGGGAAGTACAGGACGCCGTCATAAACGAGCGGCGTGCCCTCCTGAACGCCGGTCTCGAGCGGACGCGTCCAGACCAGGCGGAGCCGGCCGACATTTTCCCGGTTGATCTGATCGAGCGGGCTGTAGCCCCAGTGATTCTGGGTCCGGCGCCACATCGGCCAGTCGGCCGGGGCGGGGTTCTCGAGCATCTCGTCCGTGACCGGTACGAAGCCGCCCGGTTGCGCGCCGGCCGACCCGCACGCGAGCAGGCCAAGTATCGCGGCACCAGTGACTTTCGAGCGGATCATAATTATTCTCCTTCGGATGATCGCCCCTGGGTCGAAGCACTGTTAGATTATCACCGAGTCCCGAAGGGCGCGTGCAACGAGACCTCTATTTGTGCCAATGTGCGACCCGAGCATGCGTCGTCTGCTGATCATCACCGTGATCCTCACGCTCACCTGCGGAGCCTGCACGTCGTCACGGGAACCGGCCGAGCCTGTCGTCATGCCCGAACCCGACAACCTGGACCTGGTGGGGAACCGATTTCCCCCGCTGACCTGGGACGAGATGACCGATGCCCAGAAGGCGATGGTGAGCCATGTTCTCGACGGACCCCGCAACAGCCTGGGCGGGCCGTTCAACGTGATGCTGCGAAGTCCCGAGATGGGTGACGCGGCGCAGCAGCTCGGCACTTTCTCGCGATTCAATACCATGCCGGGCAAGCTGCGTGAGCTGGCCATCATCATGACCGCCCGATTCTGGACTTCGCACTTCGAGTGGTACGCGCACAAGGACGCAGCGCTCCGTGAAGGCCTGGACCCGGCCGTCGTCGATGCGATAGCAAACGGCGAATCGCCGACCGGCATGGACGCCGATGAAACGGCCGTCTACAAGCTGGTGAGCGAGCTGCTGTACGACCGGAGAGTGAGCGACGCGACCTTCGAAACCGCTGTAGCGACTCTGGGCGAACGAGGCGTCGTTGATGTGGTCGGAATCGTGGGCTACTACGGAATGGTTTCGCTGTTCCTGAACATCGACGAATACCCGTTGCCGGACGGCGTCGAGATCGAGTTGCAGCCCTTACCCTGAAGACTCACGAAGCCGCCCTCGGATAGGTCTTCCACCGATCCCTCAGAACCTCAAGGTATAACTGAACTTCACCGCCACGTCCGCACTCGTCGAGTGAAACGAATCGTTTCGGTCCGTGTCGATGAGATTGTGATTGAAGACGATGAAGCCTTCGCGGCCGGCCCGAGGGATCCAGTGTAAGCGGCTGTTGAGACCGACGTTCTCGGAAAGATTGTCGTACTGAATGAGATTCACCCACGAGAGCGTCGAGGAAAATATGACCTCGGCTCTCACCGATGACAGGCGTGTGGTGAAGTCGCCATCTGGCATTTCGACTTCGTTCACATTGTAGATCACACCGAAGAGCAAGCGTTCGGATGGGCGCCAGTCGAAATTGAGGTTGAAGGAGTCGGCTGTGCCGTTATAGAAGTCGCCTATCGAGATTCTCCCGCCGATCGATATGCGACGCTGTTGGCCCGAGCGCCCGCCGATCCGAAAGTCCTCGTACCGATAATTGCCAGCCGGAACGAAAACCTCGCGCGCAGTGTCGGCAGCGCGGTAGATCAGGAATGGCTCGAGCAAGATCTCGTGAGTGAGCGTGTACTGCGTGTAGAAACGGTCGTTCGTATTGCTATTGAGCTCGAATGGCCTTATGCCCACGATCTCGGTGTCGAGCCTGCCCGTGTCGAGTCGATCCTGGCGGTAATAGTCGATACCTGCGGTGATGTCGCGCATGAAACGACTCGTATCGGACAAGCGGTGCATATACGCGAAGTTCGCCTGATAGTCGCGCACGCCCACGCGATCGACGAAGCCGACGGCCGGAAAGAAATTCTCTTCGATGACCTTGACCTCGTAGCCGTACCGCCAACCCTGAGCGCTCGGTACGCTGAAGCCGATTCCGTACGCGCGGTCCTCGCCCTCGACGCCTTCGTTGTCGCTTTGCTGATACCAGGCGTGGGCCTGCAACAGCCGCCCGCCCGGCAGCCGCGAGTTTCGGTAGCGAAAGTCCGTGCCGATCAGCGAGCTGTCGCGATTCGAGCGAGGATCGCCGTCCGTCATGATCACGCCGACGGCGGATTCCTCGAGTACGTTCGCTGCGACGCGGCCAACGAAAATGTCGTTGGCTTCTACGGTCTGAAACGCGTCCTGGCGAATGATCAAAGAACCTATGTTCCAGCGACCCACGCGGCCAGATAACTTCGCACCAGCCTCGATGTCTACGGGCAGGCCCGTCGCGCTCAAACCGAGCCGCCGCGAAAAGAACGGTCGCGCATTCTGAAACGCGGAGTTCGGCACGGAAAAGTTGCGGTTCGCGGTGAAGCCGCCGCCTCCGGTCCCGCTTTGGCCCCCGATGCGGCCGAATTCGAAGATATCGGCATCCTGCAGAAAGAAGTCGCGTTTCTCGGGAAAGAACAGGCTGAACCGCGTGAGGTTGACCTGCCGGTCATCGACTTCCGTGGCGGAAAAATCGGTGTTGATCGTTAGCGAGGCGTTGAGTGACGGCGTCACCTTATAAAAGATGTCGACAGAAGGTTCCGTGTCGGATTCGGATGCGCCGCCCGCACCAAAGGTTTGTGCGCGGCGCACGGTCACTGACGGCACGATGTCGAGGCCGCGGCCTTGCTGCACTCCTTCGAAGCCCGATGCCGTGCCTGCAACGCCCGGATTCAATTGGCGGTTGCGCGACACCCAGCCGATCGTTTCGCCCACGCGCTGGATCGCGCGCTCGAAGTTTATACCCCAGTCTGTTGTGTTCTGATTAAGGGAAAGCGTCTTGAACGGGATCCGCATTTCCGCCGTCCAGCCCGCATCGTCACGAGTTGCCCCGCCTTCCCAGATGCCGTCCCAGTTGCTCTCGAGACGCGTCGTGTCTTGATAAAGCGCATCCCAGCGCACGCCGTTCGAATTGATCTCGAAGCGATAACCGCTGCGTCTGTCGAGATAGGGGTCGAGGATGACGGTGAACCGGTCCTCGGAATCGAGATCCGCGCCCTGGCGCAGTACGTTCGCGGTGATGCTTTCGGCTTCGGAATCCCAGAGTCTCGCACCGACGTAAAGTGCGTCGTCACCGTAATAGATCCGGATTTCTGTTCGTTGCGACGGTTCCGAAAACTCAACAGGCTCGATCTGATGCAGGTCGTTAATTACGGTCGCGCGGCTCCAGACCTCCTCGGCGAGTATGCCGTCGACGTCGATCGCGGCGTCGTCGCGCATGATCACGAACGACTTCTCGGCGCCGCCGGTGACGATCGTTTGCGCGAAAATCCCGCCCCCTGGGAGCAATCCCAGCGAAACCACGCCGCAGGCCAAAGACAGTTTCTTAGGCATCGTGCGAATACTACTGCGCTCGAGCCGGAAAAAATGCGAATACGTAGAGCTGATTGCCGGAGCCCGGGCCGAGCTCGGGCGTCAAGCGTGCGAGGCCGAAAGCGAGGCCTGAGCCGCCGGTGCTGACTGCGATGTATTGCCGCCCGGCGACCGCATAAGTCACCGGATAACCGTTGACGGGGGAGCCGAGGTTGACCTCCCATATCACGGACGCGTCGCGCTGATCGTCGTTTTCGTCGACACGGCCATCTGGCCCCCGGTCTCATCGGCTCTTCAGCAATTCCCGGAGCTCGGCGATTTCAACCTCGAGGCGAGCGACTCTCTCCGCCAACTCCGAAACACTCGCGCGAGCGGTTGCCCCGGCGGCCGTCGCGGCTTGCGCTCGAGTCGCGTGTGCAGTCTCGTCGATCGGGCCGGAGAACAGATGCATGTATTCACAGTCCTTACGGCCCGGTGTGCGCGGTAACTTCACCACGAGCGGATTACTCTCTCGCTCAATCAGAGCGGTGAGCGCATCCTCTACGGCGCCGTTGTCGGCGAAGGTATGCAGACGTCCGCTTCGTGCTCTGAGTTCCCCGGGTGTCTGAGGGCCGCGCAGCAACAGCAGACAGACGATCGCGAACTGAGGCTTGTCGAGCTGCAGATCGTTGTAGACCGTATTGCATAGGCGCTGTCTGTATTTCTCTACGCCGGTGCGGAAATTCTCCTCGACATGCACGAGATGCTTCGCTCCCAAATCGCGAGCGATACGCTGGACACTGTTCTTCTCGAGGGACATCACGGGGTCGCGCCCGGACTTTTGATTGCAGGCGTTGGTCAGCGCGTTGACTGTCAATGGATACTGATCCGGCGTGAGCACGGATTTCTCCATCAGGCACCCGATGATACGGGCTTCCTCAGCGGTTATGGTCGGCAGCAGCAGTGACTTCTCCTTTCGCCCGGGCTTCAGTTCTGCAGATTGCCGAGCCTGCGCGTGAGCGCGTCGATTCGCAATAGTGCGTTCATGTCGTTCTTTCGGGAGGCGTGCTCCATGGCCGCGAACAGGTGGGATTGCTCGAGCTCGATGCGTTCCGGGTGGCGCTCAAGGAGCCTTACGTAGTGGGAAAACATGCGGTCGGCCTTGGGTTTAGTGCGCCGCGCGACGGCGTAGCGAACGACTGCGTGCAACGTGTAGCGTTCGCCCACCGGTTGCTGCACCATGCGCCAGCGCTCGAGCTCGGTGAGAGCCGGACCGAGCTCTGCGACTCGCGCAAGCTTGGCCAGCGACTCGGCGTCCACGTGGTCGCCTTCCACGTGCGCGAGCACGGCGAGCACGCGGCGGGCGTAAACGCTGAGCCGCGCCCAGGCCCAATCGACGAGCAGCGCGATTTCGGGTAAATCGTCCTCGTGCTCGAGCGCGCGCACGTTGGTCACGCCGGCTTCTCGCAGGAATTCAGCAAGCGCCTTCACGCTTGCTGCGCGGGTCGCCACGATGCCGTCGGCAATGTCGAGTGCCAGCGGATTCCAGCGGAGGAGTTGAGTGAGGGCTGCCACCCGCGGAAACGCGCTCTCACCGGAGGTGACGAGCGGCGCAGTGACGGGGAAGATCAATACGCCCGACAGCAGGCAGCGGCGAGCGGTGATCACGAAGGTTGCGTTCGAGTCGGAGAACGCCTCGAACAAGCGCACCACGGTGGCGTCATTCTCGTGGTTATCGAGCACGATCAGCCGCTGCGGGCCGCGCGCCAGAAACTCCTGCAGCCGTTGCACGCGATCTTCACCGCGCCCGATGCCGAACCTGAGCGCAAGCATCTCGCTCAACGTGTAAAAGCCCCAGGCCCCGGAGCGGAACCAGTCGATGCGGCCGCCGAACGCAGTGCGCAGCCGGTGACCGAGCGCCGCTGCCAGCATCGATTTGCCGCTCCCGCCCGCGCCGACCAGTGCGATGCGCGTCGGGCGTGCAGCGGTGATGGCGCGTACGAGCGTGTCGAGCTCGGCCTTACGTCCTTTCAGGCCGCGGGGTCGCGGCGGAAAAATCTTACTCCGGTACGTGATCGAGATACCGTGCCGCGACGTCGTCGTCACAGACCTCCGAGGCGGGCGAGAACTCGAGGTCGGGGCGGTGGTCCCACTGCTGCGTCAAAGTGGCGGTCTCCGTGAGATACACCGGGTCTTCAACGGTGATCTCGTAGCGCAGCCGGGTGCGTTCCTCGGTGAGCGTCAGCCGCTCGACCGTGTGCTTGCCTGGGCTCGACGGCACGTTGCCGCCGAGGCCGGACGGGTCGGGCTCGAAGGCGATCGTGTCGATCACGAGCGTATCGCCGTCCCACCAGCCGATGGAGTGCCCCTGGCGCGAGGCTTGCACGTCGGCCGGATGCTCCGTGTTCATATGGATCGTGCGCGTGACATGGTCACCCGTATTGTCGAAGTGGATGACGACCTCGTCCTCGCCGATCTGGATTTCACGCATCTCGTCGAGTACCGAGAGGAACGGTATGGGTTCTACATAGCAAAGCCCATCGGCGATCAGCTCCGCCTGTGCGGCACGGCCTTCCGGCGTGACCGGGAAGCGCGCCAGGGCCCCGAAACCGGCGCCGAGCGCCGCCCGCGACGGCGCCCAGCGACCCTCGAGACTTTCGGCAGGCGTCAGCTCGAGCGTGCGTGAATTGGCCGTATAAAACGGATGAATCTCGCCGTCCTCGGTCGTGACGTCGAGAATGCGGACCTGCTTGCCCCAGCCGCCGCGATTGGGATTGGCGCGCATGACGACGGGCGTGCCGGGCCGCAGCGCCTCCCGATCGAGGCCATCGACGAGCGCCTGCGTAATCCCGAGGCCTTCGCCTTCTATCAGCGCCGGCTCCCCGTCCGGGCCGACAGTCTCGACGATCAGGTACATGTGCGGGTTCACCCAGTCGAACCGCGCGACCGTCCCTTCGATCAGTATCTCCTGCGACTGATCGAACATGGCCTGGCTGTGGTGGGCGAAGGCAGGCGCGCCGAGGAGCGCGGCGGCGGTAAGGGCCGGGATAGTGGCAAGCAGGCGTCTCATGGCGGAACCTCCGGGCGGAAACAGATAGCAATATATCGGGATATCCGGGGACGGACCACACTCGAGCGAAAGACGATCAAGCTATATTCGTGACGAAGAAATAGGCGATCCCGAGAAGCACGGCCATCTGGCCGAGCAGCGAGGCGTACATCTGCCTCGCGAGGCTGCTCGCAGAGGCAGGTTACCCCGTTGTAAGGACGCCAATCCCGCCGACAAAGTAGACTCCATGTCCAGCCGGATTCGAACCGAAGGGCATGGACTACACAGCGATCCTCTTGGAAGCCACGGCACTGCTGGCTGTCGTGTGGCTCACCGACCGGCTGTTCCTGCGCCGCCGCCGCCGGCGCCGGGCCGCGGCGGGTGCCGAGGCGCGCGACCCGTGGCCGGTCGAGTGGGCGAGCCCGCTGCTGCCGGTGCTCGTGCTGGTGCTCGTCGTGCGCTCGGCCGTCGCGGAGCCCTATCACATCCCTTCCGGCTCGATGATGCCCACGCTCGAGGTCGGCGACTTCATTCTCGTCACGAAGTTCTCGTACGGCGTGCGACTGCCGGGACTTCATACCAAGGTCGTCGACATCGGCGAGCCCGCGCGCGGCGACGTCGTCGTCTTCAGACCGCCGTGGGCGCCGGGGGAGAGCTGGATCAAACGTATCGTCGGACTGCCGGGTGATCGCGTCGTCGTGCAGGGCGGGAGAGTCTGGATCAACGGCGAGCCGGTCACGGTCGATCCGCTCGGCCCGTATCGCGGCGATCCACAAGACAGCGAGGATGCGCGTCTGCTGCGGTATGACGCGACTGTTCTGAGCGAGCAGCTTGGCGACGTCGAGCACAGAATCATCGAGATGCCCCGCATCAGCGGCTCGGCCGGAGGCGCGCCGGACGTGCCGAACGTCGATAACCCCGCGGTCGTCCCACGGGATTGCTACTTCGTCATGGGAGACAACCGCGACAATAGTGAGGACAGCCGTTACCACGGCTGTGTGCCGGAGGAGAACCTCGTCGGCAAGGCTGCTTTCATCTGGCTCAGCAAATCGTCGCTGAGCCGTATCGGCACGGTGGTCCACTAGGGCTTGTGCAGCGAACCGAACCGGTTCGCCGACTAACGAAGGAAGGCCGGTGACGAACAACTGCCGCTCGGGCTTGCTGATGCTGGCCGCGCTTCTATCGACGGCGGGCGCTTATGCGCAGTCGCCAGGGAACGGCGCCGACCCGGCCGAACGCCTGGCCGGTCTCGAGCAGCGCGTCGAGCGCGCCGAAGCGCTGCGCGCGATCAAGCGCCTGCAATACGCCTACGGACACTATGTGGAGTTCGGTCTCTGGCACGATTTCGCCGATCTCTTTGCCGACGATGCCGTAGCTCACTATCTGCCCGGGGGTCAGGACAAAGAGGAGATTCGCGAGCTCTTTGTCGAGCAGGTGGGGCAGGGGCAACTCGGTCTCGCCGACGGTCGGCTTTACCCGCACTTCGTGTTCCAGCCGGTCGTCACGCTCGATCCCGACGGCGCGACGGCGCGCGGCCGCTGGCATCTCTTGACCTTGCTCGGCGGTTACGGCGGCAACGCTACCTGGGTCGGCAACGTTTATGAGAACGACTACGTCCTCGAGAACGGTGTCTGGAAAATCGGCGAGCTTCGCACCTACACGCAGTTCAGCGGCTCGTACGCAGGCGGCTGGACCGACCCGCCGACGCAGGCAGCCCCGGCCGGCATTTGCCAAAACTATCTCGTCAACGATTGCACGATCCCGTTTCACTACGATGCGGCGCGTGCGGGTGCGCCGCTCGGGATCGAAGCCCCCGCGGGCACGTCCGGCAGCAGTGCCGAGGCGCCCGATCTCGATGCGGCGCTCGATCTCGACGCCTTGAGCGCGCGGGCCGAAGAGATCGACCGGCGCATCGCGCGTCTCCTCGACGAGTCGGAGGTCCGCAATCTGCAGCACGCCTACGGGTATTACGTCGATAGAAGACTCTGGGACGACGTTGCCGACCTCTTCGCGGCCGATGCGACGTTCGAGCTCGGTCTGCGCGGCGTGTATCGAGGGCGAGCGAGCATCCGCCGCATGCTCGAGCAGTTCGGCCCGCAAGGCATGGGCGGTGATGAGCTCAACGATCATCTGCAGCTCGAAACGATCGTGACCGTCGCTGCGGACGGAGCGACGGCGGCCGCGCGCGGCGTCGATCTGGAGCTTTGGGCTGGCGGAAGCGGCGACGGTTACCGCTCCGAATGGCGCGAAGCCGTGTTCGAAAACACCTACGTCAAGGAGAACGGCGTTTGGAAGATCGCCGCCGTTCACCTCTATCCGCGGTTTGCGACGGACTACGCGCTCGGCTGGGCCGAAGATGCGAGACCTGCACCCGCCGCGAGCGAGGCATTTCCGCCGGACGAGCCGCCAACGGTTGTGCACGGAGTCTATCCTGAGTTCTACATTCCGCCGTTTCACTTTGCGAATCCTGTGACTGGCGCGCCGCCGCAGTATCCGGAGGGGATGCCGTTTTCCGATGAAAGCCGTTCGCGGTTGGCAGTTGCGAGCCCGACCGGGATCTCGACGGTGCAGCCCTCCGATGCGAGCGAATCGCTTACGGCGCTCTCGACGCGTCTCGATGAGATCGAACGCCGCCTGGCGGTCGCGGTCGGGTACGATGCCGTCGAGAACATCACCAACGCGTACAGCTTCTATCTCGACGAGCTCGATAGAAGGTCCGCCGAAGATCTTTTCGTCGCCGACGGCGCGATCGAGGTGAGCAGCACCGAAGTGGCCGGCGATCGCGATCAGATTCGTGCGGCGATGGACACCGTGTTTTCCGGTGACGCCGATGGCCGTCCGCAAGGGTTCTTCGCGATCCATCAGACCCTGCAACCCGTGATCCACGTCGCGGCGGACGGCAAGAGCGCAAGAATCCGCTCCCGCCTGTTCGAGCCGACGGGACGGATCGGTGAGGAAGGGGCCTGGATCGCCGGCGTCTTCGAGAACGAAGCGGTCGAGGAAGCCGGCGTATGGAAGCTGAGCCTCGCGTCGATCCACTTCACCTGGGCCGGCGAGTACTCGGAAGGATGGGCGGGCGCTGCGCCGTTCGCGAGGATCGCGGACGTCCCGTTTCATTACGATAATCCCGTCAGCGGCCGGGAGCGGCCCTCCGGATCGAGGCCTTAGCGGCGATCAAGCAATATTTGTGACGAAGAAATAGGCAATCCCGAGAAGCACTGCCATCTGACCGAGCATCGAGGCGTACATCTGCCTCGTGATGCTGTTCGCGGAGGCGTGGATTTCAGACTTGAGCTCGCCACGCATCTCTGCCATCTCCTGACGTAACATCAGGATATCGTGCTTGGTGGCGAGCGTGTCCTTCGCGCCCGCGATCTCGATTTCGATGGCGCGAACGATGGCTCGCGCCTGACCCGACGGGACGTCGGCCTTCTCCAGGACCTCGAGCGATTCGGCTTGCATCGACAAGATGATAATCCCCGGAATGCATTCGTCAAAGACGGGCTGTCGATTATTGTGAAGAGGCCTTGTACGGTAACGAATCGCTGAAAGCAGCCGATGCGCCGAGTTTATGTGCTATTCGTACCGCAGCGCCTCGAGCGGATCGACCGCCGTTGCCCGCCGCGCCGGCAGGTACGCCGCAAGCATGGCGACGGCCGCGAACGCGACGGCGACGGCTGCAAACGTCGCCGCGTCGAGCGCCGTCAGGCCGAAGAGCAGGTTCTCGAGATAGCGCGTGAGCACTGCGGCCCCCAGAACGCCGGCCAGGATGCCGATCGTGACGATCACCGCGCCCTGCCGCAGCACGAGCCCCAGCACGGCGCCCGGCTGCGCCCCGAGCGCCATCCGCACGCCGATTTCCTTCGTGCGCTGGCTCACGACGTACGACAGCACACCGTAGACGCCGATCACGGCGACGAAGCCTGCGATGACGCCGAACGTGCTCAAGAGCACGGCGTAGAAGCGCGGCCGCGTCGTCAGACTCGCCACGACTCGCTCCATCGGTGCCGCGGCGTCGATGGCGAGTCTGGGATCGATGTCGCGCGCGATACCGCGAAGACCAGCCACGATGTCGAGCGGATCGCCCGTTGTACGCGCCGCGAACGTAATGCTGCTGCCGCCGATCGTCAGGAAGTTCCGATCGGCCTGCGGCGGTGGATTCGGGTTCGCGGCGCGCTGCGCCGCCAGCATTTGCCTGGCGTCGATGAACACGGCCCGCTCGGGTCGACTCTCGAGGCCGCCGAGGTGCAGGTCGTCCAAGACGCCTGCGATCGTGACGACGTCGTTCGGGAACGAACATCCCGGAGAACAGGATGATGCCCGGCGTCAGTGGCGGGATGTCCGCAAAGCCGGCGCTCGTCACACGGGAGTCGCTCGTCATGCGAGCCACGAGCGTCTCGGCCACCTCGAGCTTGCGCTCCGCCGTGGAATCACCGGGCACGACCAGCGAGAAGCTTAGGTCCCGCGCGCGTCGAAGCCCGTGTCGATGCCCGTGAGTTTCAGAAAGCTATTCACGAGCAGGCCGGCGCCGATCAAAAGCGCCATCGCAAACATGAGCTGCACCGTTGGCAACACGGTTCCTGCGACCGGAAAGCGCGGGTTGACGTACGCCGTCGATATTACTTTGAGCAAACCGACGCCGGCGAACGCAAAGCCGACCGCAACGAGCGCCGCGAACCCGGCAAGGACGACGCTCTCCGTGAATGCCTGCCGCATGACGCGACCGCGCGTCGCTCCGAGCGAGTGGCGAATCGCGATCTCCTGTTGGCGCCCCGCGCCGCGCACGAGGAGCAGATTCGCGACGTTCGTGCAAACGATAAGAAGCACGACGCCGACGGCGACCACGAGTACTCGGAGCGCCGGCGCCACCGCCGCTGTGAGCTCGTCGAGCGTGCGCGTAATCTCGAAGCGCAGCTCGGCGCCGGGATCCGCCTCAATGCCGCGTAATTGCAACCCGAGCACGTTTGCTTCGGCGCTCGCCGCTTCGAGCGAGACGCCATCGGCGAGCCGTGCTTCGGCGGCGACGAACATGAATCGTCCGGGCGTCGGAGGCGTCACGAAGAACGGCGTCCAGAACGCATCTTCCCCGAACGCCGGGGGCATGACGCCCACGACCGTGTAGGCCTGGCCGTCGAGCTCGAGCCTGCCTCCGATGATGTTCGGATTGGAGTTGAAGTATCCGCGCCACGTGGCCTCGCTGAGTACGACGACGTCCGTATCCGGCCGCTCGTCGTCGGGCAGCAACCCGCGACCCATGAGCGGTTGCACGCCGCGCATGACGAACAGTGCCGGCGACACGCGTTGGCCGTAGAGCTGTGCACTGCCGTCCGCCGTCGTAAGCGTACGTCCTTCGCGCTGCATGACTGCTATCTGCGACAACGTTTCCGAGTTCTGGCGCCACCAGTCGAACTCGTCGACGTTCATCGAGGTTCTGCGCTGCGCCACGCCCCAGAAGCCTTCCGCGGCCGGGACGTGCTCGACGATCTGCACGAGCCGGTCCGGCGCCCCGAACGGAAGCGGCCGCAGAAGCACGGCGTTGACGACGCTGAAGATCGCTGCCGTCGCGCCGAGGCCGATCGCAAGCGTCAGCATTGTGATGATCGTGAGGCCGGGGGTGCGCTTGAATGCGCGCAGCGCATAGCGCGTATCGGACGCAATCTCGGTTCGCAATGTCATCCGGATGCTACCCGCCGTATCGTGCTCGAGGGATAGTACTTTCAAAGGACGCACGGCGCGAGCTGAACGTCCGCTACTTTCACTCCTCCCGCAGCAGCGGCGCAGGCTGCGTGCGTCGAGCCTGCTGTGCCGGGCCGAGGCTCGCAAGCAGCAGAAGCACGACGAGGCCGGCCGTGACGGCCACGGTCACCGTTGCCGGTGAGATTTCACGGGACACGAAGTCGTCCCTGAGCCACGAGACGGCGATGAATGCGAGCAGCGATCCCAGAACCAGGCCCGGCACGCTCAGAAGCAATCCGCGCACGAAGACGAGGCGCCCGAGCGCGCGGGGACCGGCACCGAGCGAAGCGCGGATCGCGTACTCGCGCCGGCCGGCCGTGACCAGATAACGTTGCGTGCCGTAAAAGCCAAGACCCGCGAGCACAACGACGAGCGTCGCCGTGCTGATGGTCAATAGTCCCCTCGCTCGATCAGCCGCAAGCACCTCGCTGCGCAGCTCGCTGAGCGGTCGGACTTCCCCGATTCGAAGTTCGAGATCGTCCGTGTCGGCAACGCGGACGAGCTCCTGATGCAGGTCCGCCGGTGTGAGCGCCGCCTCGATAACGGCCGTCACGCCCAGCGAACGCATCTGTGACAGAAAGAGAATCGGGGCGACGCTTGCCGAGGGATGGTCGAACGATACGTCCTCGAGCACCCCTACGACCTGAGCGCCGGGTCCGGCATTGGGACCCGCCCCCATCGTTACGAACTCGCCGACGACATCTTCGCGGCCCCAGTACGCCTGCGCGAACGCCTGATTGACGAGGGCGACGTCGGTATCGTTATCCGAGGGCGTGCTGCCGCTGACGAGCTCGAGGCCCAGCAAGTCGACGTATCGGCTGTCAATCTGGCCGGCACCCACGCGCATGCGGCGCGTCGGATCGTTGGGGTCCGGAATCTCCATGAATCCAGTACTGCCCATTCCGGGAACGGGCCTGCCGAAAGCCGCGGCCATGACGCCCGGAATCGCCTCGATTGCTGCCCGACGTCGCGGAAGCTCGGTCGCCTGAGACTCCATTAGTCGCCTGAACTCCTGAAAATCGTCGATCGAGCTCAACGAGTACTGGACGGCGTACCGGTTGTCCGTTTCGTAACCCGGGTGGCCGAAAGTCAGGGATGCGAGGTACCAGCCGAACGCGATGGCTGCGCCCGCGAGGGCGCCGGCAATCGATATCTGTACCGTTCCGGCAACTCGCTGGGCGGGTGTCGCACGCGCAACGACCTCCCGGCTCGAGGTCGCGATGCCGAGACGCTTGAGACCCAGTATCGGGGCGAGCGACACGAGCACGGTCAGTACCAGCAGAAACGCACCGACGAAGCTCAGCACGCGCCAGTCGAGCAGCGTCACGTTTTGCCACTCGGCGCGCCGCAGGAATGCAAGTCCGCGAATGAAGGTCGTGAGCCACACGCTGATCAATAATCCGCCGAGCGCTGCGGCAACGATCAGAACACCCGATTCAGTGGCGAGCTGACGCGCCAGGCGTTTCATCGGCGCGCCGACCGACATGCGAATTCCGAGCTCGCGGTGGCGGCGCGGCGCGCGTGCCAGCAGGAACAGGCTGACGTTGGCGGCGGCAACGAATGCGAGCAATAGGCTTGCGACGAGAAAGAGCTGAAGCTGGCGCTCCGAGTCGCGTTGGACGTTGATGTCGCGCACGAGCCCGCCCATTGCATCGAGTCGTAAGCCGTTGCGCAGGCCGTTCTCTGCCGGGTTATCCGCATAAAGGTCCTGCATCTCGGTCAGAACGGACTCTGTCGTCGCGCTTTCGCTCCGCCTGCCGATGGCGGCGGACATGGCCATTTGGGCAATGAAGTTGGCTGGATTCGGAACGCGCGCAATGAGAGCGCCCGTCCTTTCGAACGGCAACCAGATCGACACGTCGTTTCCCATCACGCCCGTCATCGGCCGGTCCATGACGCCGACGATGCGAAAGTCCCTGGTATCGTCTTCAGACTCCCGGGGTCCGTCGGGGCCGATGGTAAAGATCATTGGCCGCAATTCGATCTCGATCGTCTGGCCTAGAGCTTCCTCGCGCCCGCCCAGCTCCTCCTGCCAGTACCGGTACGAAACGATGGCGACCGGTTCGCCTTCATTGTCGTGCTCGGTCGGCTCGAAACCGCGGCCGAGATGCAACTGTGGGCGCAGGCCGCGCATGAATTCCTGCGTGACGAGCTCGACGCTCGTCGGTTCGCTGACATCCTGCTCGTCCAGGGTGATTGTCAGGACTCCGACGGCGTTGTTGAGTGAGGCCACGTCGCCCGACATCCGCTCGATCAGGCTGAAAGGCAGTCCTTCAAAGGTCTTGCCGTCGCTTTGCCCGATCGTCACGAGCCGGTTGCTGTCGCTGAGTCCGGGATGAGACCTCAAGGCCAGATCGACATAGAGCGACAGGAACGCGCCGACGAATGCCATCGCGACTGCCACGACGATGATGGCAATGGCGCTCGCGCCCGGGGTGCCGCGATAGAGCCGTGCGGCGTGCTTCAGATCTGCGAGCAGCCCTTTCACGTCACCGTCTCAGCCGCCTACTCCCAGCCCCCCGACCGCAGCTCCACCGGCAGAATCTTCATGAACGCCTCCACGGCGTGGATCTGGCCGTCGTAGACCTTGAACATTTCCCAGACGGTGAGCTGGTCCCCACCTTCCTGGCGCACGCCCCACGCCATGCGCAGCCAGACAATGCCCATGCGCTCGTCGACGCCGATCACGCGCGTCGCAACGTCGCCGAGCCGCTCGAAGATCGCGAGCGACTGCGTCACGATGTCCTCGCAGCCGGGCGCGAACGTGCAATCGGGCCCCGCCATCACCTGGCCGTTCTCGTAGCGGTAGGCGTCCGGCGCGAAAGGCGCGTTCACGGCCGCGAAGGTCTGCGCGGCGTTGAGCCCCTCGGGATAGTGGAGCGCGGCCTCGATCGCGTCCTCGCGTGAGGCGAGCTGCTCCGGCCGCGGGGCGTAGTTCATCTCCTTGCTCGGTGTGCCAAGGCCGTCGATGTTGAAGATGAGGCCCTCGGCGCGGCTGCGTGTCGCGACGGTCTCGATCTCGGTGATCTCGTGGTTCACGACTTTGAGGCGCGCGACGAGCAGCACCGGCGCTCCCGACTCTTCAACGATCACGTGGGTCCCGGCCATTCCAGCGCGCTCGTCGAGGATGTCCTGGCGATAGCCACGCAGCCCAGTGACGGTGTTCAGCAGGCTGATCTGCGCAAGCGGCTTTTCGACGGCGTCTTCGGTCACGCGCACCGTGTCGGCGACCGGCAGCTCGCTGGGATCGTGCTCGAGCAGCGCATGGAGGAACGCGGTCATCGTGCCGCGCAGACACTCGCGGTCGCAGGGGGCTGATTGGGCCCAGGCGGTCCGATCGGCCGCAAAACCGAGCACCGCGAGCACGCCGAAAGCGAGCCAGGTCATCGTCTTCTTCCTCATCTTTTCCCCCTCGAGTTACCGAGATCGTCGGGATGACGCGTACGGGATAGTACTATGCTCGGATCCGGACACAGCGTCGGGAGCACGCGAGGAGCGAAGACCATGCGAAAAGCGACAATAGGACTGACGGGCGCCGTCGTCGGCGTGCTCATTGGCTTTCTGGTGTCGGGTCTCGGCTTACCGTTCGCCTCCGCGCAAACGGCCCGGGACTTGAGCTACGCCGAAGAACGGGCGCTGATCGAGAACCTGCAGGCGCGCTACCTGTTCGCGCTCGATTTCAAGGATCACGATCTCTACGTGACCACTTTCACCGAAGACGGCATTCTGGACGTCGGCAATGGCGAGGTCGTCGGCCGCGAGGCGATCAAGGCGGCGGTTGCGAACATGCCCGGAGGCCGCCATCACGTCACGAACCTCGTTCTGCGCATCGACGGCGACCGTGCGACGGGCCGCGCGGCCTGGATGCACACGGGCACGAATGCCGAGGGTGACATGACGATCGGCGGCTACGGTCACTACGAGGACGATCTGGTCAAGGTGGGGGACGAGTGGCTTTTCGCCAGAAGGAGGATTTACAACGAGGGCAATGAGGCCTGGGCCGCTCCGCCCGGGAATCCTGCCTGGTAAAGTCGCGAACAGAACGGTCGTTTGCATCGCTGCGGGAAACTCCGGCAAGCCCGGATGGCGAGCCAAATTTCTACCGTCCGGCACTCAAGTGGCCGCCCGGCCAATTCTCGGTGGCATAGCCTCTGGGCTCCAGGTGGCGCACGGAAGAGTAGACGCACAGCCCGTTCTTGCCATTCGACTTCACGTTGTACATGGCTGCGTCCGATTCTCTCTTCAAGGCTTCGATCCCAAAAGGCGGCTCGTCGAACACAACGGCCCCGATGCTGAGAGTGACTCCTGGTTCGGATCGCGTCATCCCTGCGGACAATACGCTCTGAAGTTTGGACAACACTGCCAACGCCTTTTCACGGTCGGTGCTCGGCAGCAGGATAATGAACTCATCCCCGCCGACTCGCGATACGATGTCGGTTATGCGTAGGTTGGCCTTTAGTGCCTTGGCGATCGAACGAAGCACGTCGTCTCCGTAGCAGTGCCCATAGCGATCGTTGATCGCCTTGAAATCATCCACGTCTACATACGCGACTGTCAGCGGCTGACGGTACCTTCGAGCTCGTGAGATTTCCAACGTCGCTTGTTCCCCAAACGCCCTTGCGTTCAGCGTTTCGGTAAGGAAATCGGAGCGTGCCAACGAGTGTTCATTGACGAGTGCGCTCCTGAGTCGGCAGATGATCACCGCAAGCCCGATAAGTACGATTAGTCGCATCGTCGCGTTCCAAATAACTACCGTCGCGCTTGGAACCGTCAGCGTCAACCAGTCGACGACGAGCCATACGGTTGCTATTCCGAAGGCGAAGATAACGGCGTCGCGGAGTACGCCGGCCTTCCAGGAATAGAGGGCGATCACGGCAAAGTAGAACAGCGAGAATGTCAGGTCGGGGCCCGAGTGGTAGTCAACCAGGCTGATTGCGAAGACCAGGGCCGAGCAGAGCAAAATCGTCATTGGGTCACGCCAGCCCCGTCTGTGCTGATTCAATGGTGGGCGCGCGTAGCAAAACGGCCCCATAAAAAAACCATCCATCCCTGTTGCGTGAGTCGCCTGCTACACGTACCCGAATAGAATATAGTCGAGAGACTGGCTCCGAAAAACGAGATTTTTCCTCATCGATACCTCAGGTATCGCTTGCGCTTAGTAATCTGCGGCAACTCGCAGCGAGCGCACAAAGCACAGCCGATAAGGCGCTGTCTGCCGCCAGGCGGCGCAAGCGTGCTGCGACGCAACGAATCAGAGAGAAGCTATCGGGGCAGTGCAACTCTCACACGCGCGCCACCTTCCGTTCTGTTTTCTATGCTGATACGGCCGCCGTGGCCCTCCACGATTGCCTGAGCGATACTCAGGCCGAGCCCGACGCCCCCGCTGCGGCGGCTACGAGAGCCCTCGATTCGGAAGAATGGAGTGAAGATATGCGCCAGGTTCTCCGGCGCGATCCCTGGCCCGTCGTCATCGATGCTGACTACGATTTCCTTGTCCTGCTCTTCGATCGCCACACGCGCGACCTGACCGTACTTGATAGCGTTGTCGATCAGATTGGAAAAGGCGCGCTTCAGCGCGACCCGACGGCACGAATAGAGGATCTGGCTGGGGGTTGGCGTGAATTGGATCGGAGCCCCGGTGTCGCTCAGGTCGTCGCATAGGCTCTCTAACAGGGCGCCGAGATCCACGTGGCGTTGCTGCTCTTCGGAAAACGCTCCCTTCGAAAAGTCCAAGACCGTCGTGATCATCGACTCCATGTCATCGAGGGTCTCGAGTACTTTGGCTCTCTCCTCTGCGTTCGTCATCAGTTCGGCCCGTAAGCGCAGGAACGTTACCGGTGTCCTGAGATCGTGAGAGATCGCCGCCAACATCTGAGTGCGATTGTCGATCAGCCGACTCAGCCGTTCTTGCATGTAGTTAAGGGCCTGGGACGCTTTCGCAACCTCAACCGGCCCAGTCTCCGGCAACGGTTCGGCACGGATATTCTTTCCGAATCGGTCTGCTGCGGCCGCGAAGACTCTAAGAGGCGCCGTGACCCGAGCAACCAGCCAAATCGTCACGGCTCCAACTCCAACCGCGATTGTAAGAATATATGCACCCGCCAAACGGGGCCAACTCGACTCGATTCGCGGTATGGCGCCAGTGAAGTTAAGCCATTCGTCCTCCTCTAGACCCATCGATACGTAGAGCAGGTCGCTCGGTTCTTCAGGGGAATAGCTGTTAGTCGGCATGCGCAGCTCGTTCCGCATGCTCACTGGAAAGTCGAGCGCGGTCGCAGAAACATGATCCTCTTTCAGGGACGCAAGCATGCGCTCGGGCGGCCACTCCGGGAATTGCTCTTGTAGAATGCGAATGACATCGCGGACAACACCCTGCTCCATGTCGTCGATGGACGCGATCGGCGACGGTCCGAGTGACACCCGAAACACCCTGCTATCAGAGCCGCGTATGAGCTCCTCACGCCATTGATTGGGCAATTTCTGCAGTAGGTCAATGACACCTGCAACCCTCTCCGCGAAATCGATAGCCTCGGTAGAGGCAACGACGTCGTGACGATCGCGGGAATAGATAGCAAAGCCGACTGCATGGGAGGCCGCGAGCCCTAGGAGAAGAATGAAAAGAGTTTGCCCGGCCAGCGTGCGCGGACCAGAGATTCTCATTGGACCACAACCGGAAGCGTGAAGATGTATCCGCCGCCTCGAACCGTTCTGATTACCTCTGGATTTCGGGCGTCGTCGCCGATCTTGCGCCGAAGCCTGCTGACCTGCAAATCGATACTGCGATCGAACGGCCCCCCTGTATGCCCCTTTCGCCAGTCCAGAAGCTGCTCCCTGCTCAGCACCCTTTGAGGGTGACGGATGAAGGTCAACAACAGATCGTACTCTCCAGTACTCAGGGGAACGACGAGGTCGTTGTCGAGCTCGAGCTCTCGCCGTGCCGTGTCGAGCGCCCAGTTGCCGAAGCGGAACACCTCGGGTCCCGGCCTGCGTGTATCGTCAGCGGCGTTTTTCGTACGTCGAAGGACGGCCTTGATCCTGGCAAGAAGCTCGCGTCCGCTGAAGGGTTTCGCGACGTAGTCGTCGGCGCCCATCTCGAGACCGAGCACGCGATCAAACTCTTCGCCCTTCGCCGTCAGGATGATTATCGGCATCAACATGGAACTCGCTCTTAGCTCGAGACACAGTGTGAGGCCGTCTTCGCCGGGTAGCATCAGATCGAGAACGATCAAGTCGATGTTTGCGGTCTTTAGTACGCGCCGCATCTCGCTGCCGTCTGCCGCCGTCGTTGCGCGGTAGCCGTTCCTTTCCAGTATTTCCCGTACGACGTTTCGGATATCGCGGTGATCGTCGACAACGAGGATATGCGGTGTACCCATTGTCTGAAGTATACGCTCCGTCAGATACGTGAGGTGCTGACGGCAAGAGTTTCGTCCGGAGGTCGTCCGTGTCAAGCATATGGTGGCGTCGGAAGGCTCGAAAAATATCCGC
>DATKCK010000018.1:0-24853 GCA_035513215.1 Gammaproteobacteria bacterium
GCCTCGGACACGCGCTGCGGAGCCCTGAGCCTGACCCACACGGGCGCGCGTGCCGCCGCCGGCACTGCGCCGGATCGGTGCTGGTAGCCGGCCGGCCGGGGCGCGGCTACAATTTTCTCGATCGGTCCGGATACGGACGCGGATGAGGGCCACCTGGTTCTGCGGTTCGTCGGCGCGGGACCCGACGCGCCGGACAGGCACCAGCGTGACGAGATCATGAATCAGGAGTTCTCGATCATGATTCATGACGATCTGAGGGTCGACCTCTCGTTCGAAGCGGAGCGCGTAGTCGAGCATCAGGAGCTGATCGGCCTCGTGCAGGACGCCCTCGGGCCGCTCGTCGAGGCCGAAACATCCGGATTCGAGAACTCCTACCTGATTGCCGCCTACGAGCAACGGTTCGAGGTCCCGTTGATCAAGGTGTATCTGCGAAGGACGACGCGCGCCGGATAGCCTCATATAATCCTCCGCGAAGAAGAACGAACGGAGGACTTCGGTGAAACGCACGACTTCTCTTTGGATCGCGCTCTCGGGCGCCTTGCTCGCCCCGGCAGCCGCCTACTCGCAGGTTTCCTGCGCCCGCGGCGGCCTGCAGAATGCCGTCGACCTTTACATCGAGGCCCAGACGAGCGGGGACACGTCGGACTTGCCGCTCGCGACCGGGCTCGGCTATTACGAGAACATGGAAAGGATCGACATCGCCGACGGCATCATCAATACGTCGTTCGAGATCGATCATCACTTCAGCCTGCTCGACGAGGATAGCTGTCAGACGTTCACCGAGGTGATCGTTACGGACGAGGACAATCCCTACGTTCTCGGCACGCGCCTACGTATCAATCACGACAAAATCGCCGAGATCGAGATAATCTGGACGACGACGGGGTACTGGCTCTTCGACGCCGACGCGTACCTCCAGTATTCCTCGACCGAGGACTGGGGCCCGATTGCGGCCGAACGGCGCGACTCGCGCGGCACGCTGGTCTCGGCCGCGAACGCCTACCTCGACGCCTTTCTCGAAGGCGAGATCGATCTCGTGCCGTGGGGCTTTCCGTGCGTCCGCGTCGAGGGGGGCGCCTATACGGGCCGAGGGTCGGCTGACGATAGCTGCGAGGTCGGCGTTCCGTCCGGCGTCAACATCGTCAATCGCCGCTTCGTGGTCGACGAGGTGATCGGCTCCGTCGTCGTCTTCTGCACCTTCGGCGCCGGAGGTCCGTCAGGCGGCAGCGGCTCGCCCGACACTCACCTCTTTCGCGTCGAGAACGGCAAGCTGCGTTATGTGCACACGCTGACGCACCTGCTGCAGGCCGACTTCCAGGGCGGCGGCGGCCAGTAGGTTCGACCGTGCCGCCGGCCGGCGCCGCCGGCCGAGTGCGCGAGCAGGGCCGAAGGGCCGATGGCCGATCGGACACCTCCGTGTGCCCGATCGGTGTGATGGCTAAGGCTTAGAAGTCCAGCCTCACGCCGACGACATAGCGCCGTCCGAGCGCAACCGTACGGTGCTGGCTCAAGCCCGTCGACCCCGGAATGCTGCGGCCGACCCCGGTCGGAATCACAGGCGGCTCCTCGTTGAACGCATTGATGACGTTCGCGAAGACCTCCCATCCCATGTCACCCGACTGGCCGCCCGTATAGGTCAGGCCGAGATTCGAGTAATTGATCGATTCGATCGTGTTGTCGCTGACGTGGATGCCCTCGACCCAGCTCGCGCTGAGCTTGGTCTCGTCGACCCAGCGGTGCTGGAAGTAGGCCGACCACGGACCGACGCTGTAATTGAGCGTCGTCGTCGTCGTCAGCTCCGGCAAGCTCGTGGCCCCGGCCAGGTTGAGCGGATTTCCGCCGAGCGGGGTCGTTGAGTTCTCGGCCAAGAACCCGGCCAGGAACCGCAACGACAGGCTCTCGCTCGCGCCGCCCGAGAACAGGTTTGGCTGAGTCCGGAACGTGAGCTCGTAGTCCGCGCCGCGTACCCTGGCGTTATCAATATTCACCAGCACGTTCGATACGCGCGTGATGATATTCGTGCTCGGGTCGATATCGATCAGGGCACAGGCCTGCTGAACCATGTCGATTCGGCAATCGTCCACGATGCGCTGTGTGCCGAGGCTGCCGATCGTCTGCGAGAGGTCGATGTCGTAGTAGTCGGCCGAAAGGCTGATACCCGGCGCGTCCTGCGGCTGATAGACGAAGCCGAAGACGATCGTGTCGGCTTCCTCGGGCTGGAGGTCCGGGTTGCCGCCCGAGCTGACCGTGATATCGAAGCGGTCGTTGTTGAACGCCGGATCGAAGATCGAGCCGCCGCCGCCGTTCAGATCGAACTGCTCGATGAAGGTCGCCTCGCGAGCGTCTTTCGAGACCGTCGTGCGGATCCTGAAGCTCTCGGTGACCTGAGCGTCGACGCCGAACTTCCAGGTGTCGAGCTCGCCGGCGCGCGAGTAGTCCGAATGCCGCGCCGCGATGCTCAGGTTGACGCGCCGGGACGAGGTATCGGACCGGAACACCGGTACGAGCGTCTCGCCGAAGAGCTCGACGACATCGAAGCTGCCGCCGAAGGTCGAGAACGTCGAGAACTGGTGCAGGTTCGGGCTGCCTCCCGTGAAGCCCGGCGGCAGACCGCGGATCCCGAGCTGGGGCGCGTTCTTCGGCGGTCCCAGCACGGAGATCTCGCGCGGCATCTCGGTCTGACTCATCTCCTCCTCACGATAGGTGGCGCCGACCGTCATCGAGATCGGGCCGGCGTACCAGTCGTTGAAGACCTCGCCCGAGACGAAGAGCTCGGCAAAAGTCTGCTCGACGCTGGTATCCGCCCACTTGTCGGTAACGACATAGTCCTGTGCCGCCTGCGAGACGTTGCCCCAGCCGAAGATGTTGAGCGGGACGCAGTTCTCGATCGCGCCGTCGAGCCCGACCGGCGATGCGATGCCCACGGGGCCCGTCGGCGACGGCACGGTTTCCCCGGCGACCGCATCGGCGAGCTCCTGCTCGGTCGGGTTGTAACGCAGCACGTTGCAGATGATTTCGCCCGCGCCGCGGTCGCCCGCGGCAACGAGATCGGGCAGCCCGTCAGGCCCACCCGTCCCGGCATCGTCGGTCAGGTCTCTGCGATCGTTGTAGACCTCGACCGAATCCATGGCCATGAACCAGCGGTCGACGCGCAGGATGTTGTCGAGATACGCAACCCTGTCGGTTTCGGCGAAATGCAGATAGCCCGACATCGTCCAGCCGTTCTCCATCTCGCGATCGAAGCCGCCTGAGAGGATGATCTGCTCCGTCTCCGTGATATCGTGGTAGTTGTCCTGGAAGTTGTTGCGGCCGACCAGCGCCCCGTTCTTGTCCATGCGGAGGTCGCTGAAGCCTTCGTCTTCCATGGCCTGGCGCACGGCCTCGGGCAGAAATGCGTTTTCCCGGAAGATCGTGCCCTGCCAGATACCCATCATGCTCGGCCCAAGGCCGCCGTTGACGAAGTTCATACGCGCGTTGTTCTCGGCGAGCATCAGGCGGGCGAATGCCGTCGTCGAATCGCCGATGTCGAAGTCGAGATTGGCGAACGCGTTAACGCGATCGACCTCGGACGTCAGGATCTCGCGCGATGCGAGACGGGCAACCTCATATTCCGGTCCACCGCTCGTCGACCGCTCGCCCGAGTCCCAGCCGACGAGCGGCACGGGCCCCGGCAGCCACTCGCGCAACTGCGTGCCGTCCTCGATGAACGTGAACTGATCGAACGAGAACCCTGCCTCGTTGATCTTGCCGCCGGGCGTATGCCGGGAGGAGTGTACATTCGGCATGACGAGACGCTGCGGTATACCAAAGGGCGCGCCCGGAAACCAGGCGGGATTCGTGACGTAGCCGTAGTTGCCGAACCAGCCGCGGTCGTCGAGGCCTGCGATCTGGCCCGAGACCTGATCCTGCCGGAAGCCCTCGACCGCAAAGGTGACGTGCATGTCCTGCCCGACGCCCATGCCGCCCGTGAACGAAGCCTCCCAGTTGTCGCCGTCGCCGTACTTCGTCTGTCCGCCCTGGACGCGCGTATTGAAGCCTTCGAAGTCGGTATCGAGAATGAAGTTGACGACGCCGGACAGAGCATCGGCGCCGTAGGCGGCCGACGCGCCGCCGGTCACGACCTCGACCCGCTGGATCAGCGATTCGGGAAACAGATTCGTATCGACCGCGCTGTTGCGATCCGCTGGCGGCATGCGACGGCCGTCGAGCAGCGTCAGCGTTCGATCCGTGCCGAGGCCGCGAACGTTGAGGTACGCGCCGCCGGCTGAACCGAGAAAGTTACCGCGATTCGTTGCGGTCGAGTTGTTGAAAAACTGCGGTAGCTGGCTGAGCGCGTCGACCATGTTGCCGGGCTCCATCTTGGCGAGCTCGACGTTGGTGACGGCCGTGACCGGCGTCGGCGTTTGCATGCCCGAGCCGACGATACGTGAGCCGGTGACGAGTACGACCTCGTCGGCATCGGCAGCGTCCTGAGCGTGGGCCGGTGCCACGGCCAGCGCGCCCGATAGCGCCGCGAGCCCGAGGACGCCTTTGCCCGGGTCTGCGAGCCCTCGTTTCAGAATCTCCGCACAGTCTGCCGCGAGGCGGCTAATTCGCACCTTCCCTTCGGTCGTCATGATTTCCCCCTCCAAGCGAATACATCGCTTTCGTTAGCTCCCCTGCAAAAATAACGTCCCGATCGGCCACGTTATGTTTCGAATGTACCAGTCGCTGGACGGCAGTCAAAGCAAAAAACACCAAGTGTTGCGCCGTCGCGACAGAATCGCACTCTGAACCCGGATCCGACGGTGCGGGTCGGCAGCCGCGCCGGCGCGCTGTCGGCCGGCCATACCGCAATTCGGCAAGCGGCCGCCTAATCGCTGAACAGCTCGGCGTAGTCCTTGTTGTTCTCGGCGCAGACGTACTCGCCGATCTCCCATTCCGGGTGCAGGGCGAGGTTGCCCGCGTAACGGATCGGCTCGGCGAAAACGTTCGGGTCCTCGACGATCGCCTCGTACTCGATCGTGTCGTAGCTCGATCGGCGATAGCGCTCGACGACATGCATCGCTTCGGTGTGTCGGTAACCCGCGACTCGCGTCCTGTCGTTGAACGCGACGACGTCGACGACGAGCGTATCGCCGTCCCAACTCGCGACCGAGTGTCCCATCCAGGTCGGGTCGAGATCCTCCGGATGCGCCGCGCCGAGCGGAATGATCCTGAAAAGGTTGTAGGCTTCGTAGAGGATGACGAGCATGTCCTCGCGATGCACGATCTGAAGCGGATAGGGCATCATCGTCGCAGCCGGCACGCCTGGCGGCAGGCAGAGCGCGCCCTGGCCCAGGTCCGTGGCGTCCGGCTCGACGCGAAAGCTCTCGGCACCGGGCGCGAGCACGACGTCCCCGACCACCCGGATATCGCGACCGCCGAGATAGACGCCGGTCAGATCGGGCCGTCCGTCGCCGAGCCGCGGCACGGACTGCCTTTGACTCCCCGCGGCGGCCGCGGCGTCGCGGTCGCCGCCGATGACGGCGACCGTGACCGATTCGGTCGTTACGCCGCGCGGACCCGTCACGCTCAGCGTGTAGGTCGTCGTGGCGGCCGGATAGACAATGCGCGTGCCGCGCGTCGCGACGGCGCCCTGTCCCGGGTCGAGCTCGATCGCGTAGGCGTTGATCGCCTCCCAGCGAAGCGTCACGGGATCGCCGGCGGCGACGTCGTCCTGGTCCGTGCCGAAGCTCAGGATTCGTGCCGGCGGAGCTTCGGGCGCGACGCCGGGAAAGCCCGAGGGCGGCGGTGCCTGGGCGCGGCCGGTTGCGGCGAGCGCGAGGACGGCACCGACGGCGAGCAGGGGCGCAAGACGGCAGGACAACGCCGGCACGTCGTCAAGGCTGCGGCCGCCGTCAAACACGCGACCAGACCCGAAGCTCGGTGCCGTCGGCAAGCTCGGCAATGGCGCCGCGCATCAGCGGTGCGCCCGAAACCGCCGGCGCGCCGGTGAACTTGACCGTGTCGCCGACCTCGACTGTGCTCTGGCGCCAGCCGTAGCGCCTGAGCAGCACCGGCGGATCGAGCTCGACGCTCCATTCAACCGTCTCGTCGTCGTCGTTGAGCGTCGTGAAATAGACGAAGACATGAGGGCTCGTCCACTCGACGCGCGTGACGGTGCCTGAAAGCTCGATCAGGTGACCGTTGTCGTACATGGCGACCGAGTGATGCGCGTAACCGGCCCGTACGGTCAGCGCGGCCGCGACGATCGCGAGGCCGATTGCAGCGTTTGCTCTCATGTTGCGTTCCGATCGGTCACCGGGCCCTCGAGGCAATTATAGTATCGGTCTGGTTCTCGCTGTCGGGGGGACGCGCCCATGCGAATGCTACGACTTGCGGCTCTTGCGATTCCGGCGATTCTCGGTGCCTCGGGCCTGGCGCAGGAGCGGCAGTGGGGCATCGACCGGAGCATCGAGCAGGTTTCCGAGCACGTCTTTCGCTGGGGCTCGGACAATCAGTTCGGGGCCTATGTGCTGACGCCGGAAGGCATCCTTGTCGTCGACGGCCACTATTGCCCGTCCGGAACGGTTCACTGGCTCAGGGACGAGCTCGCGCAAAGATACGACGTCTCGGTCCGGTACGTCGTCCTGAGTCACGATCACCAGGATCACGTCTGCAACAGCGGCATCTTCGGGGACACGGCCGTCACCCTGGGCCACCGCAGAATCCGCCCGCACATCATCCGCGAGCAGCGCAACTCCGCCGTCCCTGACGTGACCTTCGACGATGAGCTGACGCTCCATCTCGGCGGCGTCGAGATCAGGCTGCTCTACTTCGGGCCTTCGCACAGCGACAATCTGATCCACATTCACGTGCCCGAAGACCGCGTGCTGATCTCGATCGATATGGCCCGCTCGAGCCTGTTTCCCGATCTGCGCGACATGGATGTGCACGGCACGCTCGAGAATCTCGATCGGCTGAGTCGGCTAAACGACGTCGAAATCGTCTTGCCTGGGCACGGCACCGAACTGCTCGGCCAGGACAACTTCGTCCGCATGCGGGAGTTTCTCGCGACGCTCCACGATCGCGTCCTCGACGCCATGATCGCGGGCCGGTCGCTGCCCGAGATACGCGAGAGCGTCCGAATGAACGAGTTTCGCGATCTCGGCGGTCTCGAGAGCTCGCTCGACGCGAATATCGTGACGATGTACGACTTTCTCTA
This sequence comes from Gammaproteobacteria bacterium, assembly GCA_035513215.1. Lineage (GTDB taxonomy): Bacteria > Pseudomonadota > Gammaproteobacteria > Steroidobacterales > Rariloculaceae > DATCZB01. The sequence continues at coordinate 7,187 of DATKCK010000018.1, forward strand.
CCGTTACCGCGAGCCGAACGCCCGCATCGAGCCGGCCGAAGCCGTCAGCTGCATCGAGAGCTCGGCCGACTGCCGGACGGCCGATCTCTGAGTTTCAGGCATCGCCGTTGCTCGACAGGCACCGCTCGGCCTCGATCCAGTCTGAGAACTCGTCGCCCTGGCCGCCGTCGGCGCGGCGTCGCTCGTAGAGATCGTAGGCGAGGATCCGGATGTCTTGCTCAGTCGGCGTCGCGGGCTTGCTGCTGGCCCGCTTCCTCGCAGTTCGGTTCGACTTCCGGGATTCGTCTTTGCTGCTGATGACTGTCGTCATGCCCTTGCTCCTTTGCCGTGAGTGTTTCGTTCCGCACTCGGGTCGAGCCGGAACGCCGTCGATCCAGCCAATGCATGATCGCGCTCATCTGTGCCAGGTCGCTCCTCACCAGGGAGGCCGGCAGCTCCGAGATTCCGAGCCCTCGCGCGGCCGCATGCACATAGACCTGGCTGTCCCGCAGCGTCGCGATCATCGGTATGCTCAGGCTGGTCAGAAACCGTTGCAGCATGTCGAAGCTCAGGGTTCTGGCCTTGACGCGATTCGCGACGATCGCGAGCTTCTGCTCGCTGCGATCGAGCTGGACGTCGAGCATCAGCTCGGCAACGAACCGGCTCGCCGAGAAGACGTCGATCGCCGACGGTGTGATCGGCAGCAGGATGCGGTCGGCAAGATGCGTGAAGGCATGCAGCGCCTCGACCGGAAGGGCCGACGGCAGGTCGACGATGACGATGCGAGAGTCGGCCGGGACTTCGAGCGGTTGCCTCGGATGCGACCCATGGCCCTCGATGCCGTAGCAAAGCGGGCGCTCGGCCGGGCGTTTCTCGAGCCAGCGAATGCAATACCCGTGAGGGTCGCAGTCGATGATCGTCGGTTGGAATCCGCGCAGCGCGTAGGAACTCGCCAGGTTGATTGCGAGCGTAGTCTTGCCGCAACCACCTTTGGGGTTGATCACAACGATCTTCTTCAGATCGTCCGCCCCGGCGATTTTGATCACCGTTCGGCCCTGCTTCTCCTCCGGTTTCGGAGACTTGATGGCAGATGAGTGCTAACGGATCGATCTTAATCAGAAGGGCTTCTCGCCGCAACAATGAATGACCGGCGCTCCCCGGCGCCCCCCCGGCGCCGACGGCTCAGCTCACGCCATGCATCCACCGCTTCAGCAAGGGCGTGAGCGCGAGGACGAGGAAGCCGACCACGATCGGCATGACGACGAGGAACAGATAAAACCCCGGGAGGCCTTCGATAACGAACGTCGACTCGCCTGCCTCGAGCCGGATGGAGTAGCGGGCGACGAGACCGGCCAGCAGATTGCCGAGCGAGAACGTGAAGAACCAGACGCCCATGAAGAACGACTGCAGGTGGGCCGGCGCCAGCTTCGTTACGAGCGACAGGCCGACCGGCGACAGACAGAGCTCGCCCCACGTGTAGACGACATAGGTGATCAGGAGCCAATGAGGACCGGCAAGGCCGGAGCGGGCCTCGATCGCGCCGAGCACCAGCGCGATGAAGCCCAAGCCCGCGAGCCAGAGCCCGATGGCAAACTTCATCGGCGTCGACGGCTCGAGGCCGCGCCGGCGCAGCATGGCCCAGCCCCAGGCGAACGGCAACCCGAAGACGATCACCGACAGGGGATTCAGCGACTGGTACCAGGTGGCCGGGAACGGCTCGGCCAGCCAGCCCCAAAACGTGCGGTCGGTGCTCTGAAGCGCGAATACGTTCATCGAGCTGCCGGCCTGCTCGAAGGCGGTCCAGAACGCCACGTTACCGAAAAACGCGAGGATCAGAATCACCGCGATACGGTGCCATTCGACGCGCGATAGCGCCCACGATGAGCGATCGAACGCGGCGCCCATGTTCTCGGTGCGCGCGGGCTTCAACCCGATCTCGCCGAGGTAACGACTGCGCCTGGCCTGATAGACGGCAATGCCGAGGATCATGCCGACCGCAGCGGCGCCGAAGCCGTAGTGCCAGCCGTAGACCTCACCGAGCGTGCCGGCAACCAGCGCGGCAAGCAAGGCGCCGACGTTGATGCCGACATAGAAGATCGTGAATCCGCCGTCGCGCCTGGGGTCACCCGGCTCGTACAGCTGGCCGACCATGACGCTGACGCAGGGCTTGAAAAAGCCGGTGCCGACGACGATCAGGACGAGGCCCGCCATGAAGCAGAGCAGCGTCCCGGGCCCCGTTTGCAGCGTCACGGCCTCGCCGGCCGTGATGCCGAAGAGCTCGGTGGCGGCGAGCAGGCAGTGCCCTGCCGCGATGATCCATCCGCCGAGCACCATCGATCGGTGCGTCCCGAGATAACGATCGGCCAGGATCCCGCCGAAGATCGGCGTCACGTAGACGGCCCAGGTATAGATGCCGTAGAGCAGATAGGCCGATTCCTCGGACCAGCCGAAGCCCGGATTGCCCGACGAGAGCTCGTCCCGCGTCGAGGCGATCAGATAGAGGACGAGCAGGGCGCGCATGCCGTAATAGCTGAAGCGCTCCCACATCTCGGTGATGAACAGCACCCAGAGGCCTTTGGGCTGGCGCATCGGGGAATTCTGGCTCGCTACCACTAAACGCCGAGGGGCATCAGGGGGCGCGGCCTGCGCACGCGGGTGGCGCGCTCGCGCCTAGCTCTGATTCCACTCCACGAGCTCACCGCCGGGTTTCTCGGGCACGTAATACCACCGAAGCCCGAGCGGGTCCTCGCTCAGAATCGTCGTCTTGAAGCTGCGCCAGGCCTGGATCTCGAAGTAGTCGAGCGGGCCGCCGTGAGAGTGGAGCTGGTGCGGCACGCCGGGCGGGAAATAGACGAGCGTGCCGGGCTCGATCTCCTCGGACGTCTCGCCGACGTCGACCTTGCCGCGGCCCTTGAACGTCATATAGCAGTGCGCGGCACCCTCGGGATTGGCGTCGGTGCCCTTGTGCAGGTGATAGGGCGATGCGCCGCCTGCCTTGTAATGCATCTCGCCCGCCTGGATCGCATTGGTCGGCGTCAGGCGGCTGCCGTCGAGCAAGCGGACGCTCGATTCGGCGCAAAACCGGCGCACGCGGCCACCGCTCGCATCGCTGAGCGCGCGCAGCGTTTGCCGGTTGAAGAAATAGCCCGGACCGCCCGGCAGGCCGCTTTCGACGGCAGGCGGTGGCTTCGGCGTGACCATGTGCAGCAGCTCGAGATCCGATCCCGTCGCCTCGAACTGGGCGGATTCGCCGGGCGCGAGCAGAACGCCGGCGCCTTCCTCGGCCGTGTGCGATTCGCCGTCGAAATGAACGAGACCGTCGGGCGCGCCACCCATGACATAGACGAGGTGATAGTCCTCGTCGGCGTCGACATCGAACTGGTTGCCCGCGAGGATCGTCCGCCGGTAGACAGTCAGGTTATTGGACGCGCAGAGGCTTGGGCTGCAGATCGTTCGCTCCAGACCGGATTCGACGCGCCTTGCCTCGGCGGCATTCGAATCGATGATGGACACGTCGCTGATCGTCGCCATTTCCTCTCGCTCCTCGCACAGCACGGCTTAGAAGGTGTGGCGATGATACCTGCAAACGCCGGATACGGGCGAGCGGCGGCTGGCAGTAGCGGCGGCAGGCAACATATTATTGATGAAATGCCAGGCTGGGGTGACGCTTTCCTTCGGAGGCGAACCGCTAGGGTGGTCTCTTTGGGGCGATGTATGCAAAAACCAATGTCCTCGGTGCTTTCCCGCTTACTGGTGCTGGCGCTGGTCATCGGGGCGGCGGGGACGGCCCGGTCGCAACCGGCCGGGGAACTGCAGCAGTTGCTCAATCAAGGTCCACTTCAAATCGGAGAGGGCTGGAGCGGTTTCACCGACTTCTCCTTTCTGCTCCATACGCTGCTGACGCTGATACTGGCGTCCGTGCTCGGCGCAATCATCGGTTATCACCCGAAGCATGTTGCCGCGGCCGATACGCTCGAGGAGCTCGATGCGCCCAAGGTCTATGTTCTTTACGCCGTGATCGGCGCGATCATCGGCATCCTGGTCATCCAGTACAACCTCGTCATCGGACTGGTAATCTTCGGAATAGGCGGTCTGATCCGATTTCGCACGCAGCTTCGTTCCGCGAACGTCACGGGACGCGTCATTTTTGTCACGCTCATCGGTCTCGCCTGCGGCCTCGACCTGCCGCATGTCGGCGTGCTGGCTACGGCGTTCGCATTCGTTCTGGTCTACCTCATCGAAAGGCGAGTCACGTATCGAGTCGACATCAACGCGCTCGAGAGGGTGGTCGTCGCCGAATCGGCGGCAGCGTACCGGGCGTTGCTCGAGAAGAATGGCTGTCGTGTCCTGTCGGAACGAAAGAATCTGCAAAAGGAACGAGTCACGTTGCTCGTTTCCGGGCCGCCCGGCCTTCAGCGCAATCAGCTCGAAGAGCTGATCGATTCCGGCATCGAGGGCCGGCTCAAGGGGGCGGTCGACTGGGAAACCGACTGAAGGGGTACACATGGACCGAACCGATCTTTCAGCCGCGCTGCTGCTTTGCGGCAGCCTGTTACTCTCAAGTCAGGCAGCTGCGCAGGACTTTTCCTCGGCCTATCCGCTGTTCGCCGAGCCGACGCCGCTCGAGCTGAAGATCACGGCACCGTTCGACGATTTGTCGGATGACGACGAGGAGCCGCGCACCGAGTACGACGCCGTCATCGAGTTTTCCGGGCCCGATGGAGAAAACGTCGCGCTCGATATCCAGGTACGCATTCGCGGCAGGTCGCGCGTGGCCAATTGCGGCTTTCCGCCGCTTTCGCTGGACTTTCCGCGGGATGACGTCGGCGAAACCGTGTTCTCCGGGCAGGATAGGCTGAAGCTCGTGACATTGTGCGAGTCGCGGGCCGCGTATCGCGACTATCTCGCTCAGGAGTTCCTGATCTACCGCATGCTCAACGCTCTGACAGATAGATCGTTCCGCGTCCGCTGGGCGAATGTGGAGTACGTATACAGCGACAACGACCGCCGGGAGCCGTTCGTCGAGCCCGCGTTTCTGATCGAGGAGGATTGGGAAGTCGCCGAGCGGCTCGGCATGGAGGTCGTCGAAGCCGAGTCTTTGAGCGTCGCATCGCTCGACGCCGCGCATACGGCCTTGCTGACGGTATTCCAGTACCTGATCGGCAATACCGACTGGGCCGTCATCGAGGGACCTCCGGAGGAATTCTGTTGTCATAACGGTAAGGTCGTTGCAAACGACGGAGAGGCGCCTTTCATCGTGCTGCCCTACGACTTCGACAACGCGGGCCTGATCAACGCCGAATATGCCGTGCCGAGCGATCGATTGCGGATTCGCTATGTGACGCAGCGCCTCTATCGCGGCTTTTGCGTCATGAACGACGAGGCCGAGGGCGCGATCGCAGCGCTCAACGGCCATCGCGCGCGCCTCCTCGGCATCCTCGACGACGAGCGGCTCAGCGAGCGGGGGCGCAAACGGGCGATCGATTTCGTCAGCGCCGCGTTCGAGATTCTCAACGATCCGCGAGATCGCGAGAGACGAATCTATGACGACTGCCGGGAAAGCGACTAGCGGCCCGCGCTTCCTGCGAGCGCGGATTCCGCGCATTCTTGGCGTCATTGCTCTTGCACAGCTCGCCGGCGCCGCGCTCGCGCAGGACGACTGGCGCTTCGACGACATCGAGCGCGTCGTGGCTATCGCCGACATTCACGGCGCCTACGATGCATTCGAACGGATCCTGAAACGGGCCGATCTCGTTGACGACAGCCTCGCATGGGCAGGCGGCGACGCGCATCTCGTCATCGTCGGCGATGTGCTCGACCGCGGGCCCGAGTCCCGACGAGCGCTCGACCTGATCCGACGGCTCGAGCAGGAAGCCCCGGCAGCGGGCGGCCGCGTGCACCTCGTGCTCGGCAACCACGAGATCATGAACATGACCGGCGACCTGCGCTACGTCTCGGCCGCCGAGTACGCCGCATTCGACGACGAGGAGCCGGCCGGGATCAGAGCCGCCGAGCTCGAGCGCTACGTCGACGCCTTCGACGGCGACGCGGCGGCCGGGCGCGCCATGTTCGATGCGGCATATCCGCCCGGATTCTTTGCGCACCGGGAAGCCTTCTCGTCGACGGGTGAATACGGCAGCTGGCTGCTCGGCAAGCCCGTGCTGCTCGTCGTCAACGATGTCGCGTTCGTGCACGGCGGGCTCGCCGAGGCCGCGATCGCCGAGAGCGAGCATCTCAACGCGCGCCTCGGCGCGCAGATCGCGCAGCTGATGAAAGCGCAGGCGACACTCGTCTCCGCCGGGCTCGTGTCACGGACGACCAGCGTCTACGAGCTGCCGGAGGAGGCAGCCGCCCTGCTCGAGGGTGCCGAGCGTTCCGCGACGCCGCTCGCGCCCGAGGTCGAAGCGGCGGCGCGAGTGCTGGCGGCTGCGGATGCGCTCGAATCCTACGCGCCGGACGGTCCTGTCTGGTATCGCGGCAACGTCGGCTGCAACAGGCTGACCGAAGAGCACAGGCTTTCGCGGGCGCTCGACGGTCTCGGAGTGCGGCGTCTCGTCATCGGGCATACGCCGACGGGCGGGACGGTGCTGAGCCGCATGAACGAGCGGCTGTTGCGCGTCGATACCGGGATGCTCGAGGAATACTACGGCGGGCGCGCCGCAGCGCTAATCATCGAAGGCGAAGCGCTTCTTGCGGTCTACGAGGACGAGACCGAGCCTGAGCGGCCGCTCGAGCAGCCGCGCCGCGTCGGCATCAGGCCGGCGGGCCTCGGGGCGGAAGCCCTCGGGGCGTTTCTTGCCGATGCGAGCATCGGCCCGATCGAGGATCTCGGCGGGTCCACCAGGCGCGTCACGCTCCGGGACGGCGGTCTCGAGCTGCATGCGCTGTTCATGCCGACCGAGGAACGCGCCGTGAACCCGGCAGTCGCCGCATACAGGCTCGATCGTCTGATCGGGCTCGACATGGTGCCGGTCACCGTGGCGCGCAGCGTCGACGGCGAGACGGGGGCTCTTCAGTTCTGGCCCGGGAGCTCGATCACCGAGACCGAGCGCGGTGCCGAGGGACTCGGGATCTCGGCATGGTGCCCGCTGCCCGATCAGTTCGAGGGCATGTACCTCTTCGACGCGCTGACCTTCAACACGGCGAGAACGGCGAGCCGCATGCTTTACAGCGTCGACGACCTCGGGCTCATGCTAGTCGGCAACAGCTTCTCGTTCTCGACCAATCGCGGGAGGCCCGAGCATCTGTCCGCCGTGCCCGTCGAGCTCACGCCCGCCTGGGACGCGGCGCTGCGCGGCCTCGACGAGGAAAGCTTGACGGACGCGCTCGGCGACGTGCTCGATCGTCGCCGAATCCGCGCCGTGCTCGAGCGGCGCGATCTCCTGCTCGAGCTCGCGCGTTAGCCCGTCGCGATCGGCCGATCGGCGTCGGAGATCCAGTCGCTCCAGGAGCCTGCGTAGAGGGCGGGCTCGGGAAAGCCCGCGATGAGCAGCGCGAGGACATTGTGCGTTGCCGTCACGCCCGATCCGCAATAGCAAACCGTATCGCGCGCCGGATCGACGCCGAGCTCGAGGAACCGTCTTTCGAGCTGATCCGCGGACTTGAATCGTCCGGCCTCGAGGTTCTCCGTGAACGGCGCGCAAATCGCGCCCGGTATGTGACCCGCGACCGGATCGAAGGGTTCGGACTCGCCGCGAAAGCGCGCGGCATCTCTCGCGTCGAGCAGCTCGATATCGGAATCGGGCAGATCGTCAGCCGTGCGCGTTCGCGTCAGGGGCAGCCGAGCCTCGAAGTTGCCGCGGGCCGGCGCCGGCTCCGCCGTTTCCGTCTCGAAGCCCGCCGCGATCCAGGCGTCGAGGCCGCCGTCGAGCACGCGAACGTCGGCATGGCCGAGCCAGCGCATGAGCCACCAGAGCCGGCCGGCGACGGCGCCGGAGTTCTGATCGTAGCAAACGACACTCGAGCGGTTGTCGACGCCCCAGCTTCTGAGGCGCTCGCAAAGCGCTTCGCGATCGGGCAGCGGATGCCGGCCACCGGCGCCCCCCGGCTCCCGCGGGCCGCTGAGATCACGTTCGAGATCCGCATAGCGGGCGCCCGGAATGTGGCCGACCGCGTAGCCGCGGCGGCCCGCCTCGCTGTCCGTCAGCGAGAAGCGGCAGTCGATGACGAGCGCATCGCGGGCCGCGGCCAACGCCTCGAGCGTAATCAACGGGCTCAAGTCGCGCTCTCCGTTGCCCCGGACGCTGACGCGAGCCTAGAGCGCGTCGTCGACACCATGTCCTCGTTTGGGCACGAGTATGGTTCGCTCGAAAGTCATGAAAACGGTGCCGTCGCTTTTCCTGCCCGTCGTCTTGACCGTGACGATGCCCTGGCCCGGCCGCGATCTCGATTCGCGCATAGCGATCACTTCGGATTCCGCATAGATCGTATCGCCGGCGAAAACAGGCGCCGTGAGCCGTACGTCGTTCCAGCCGAGATTGGCTATCGTCCGATAGCTCACGTCGTTGACGCTCAAGCCGACGAGGATCGAAAGCGTGAGGCAGCTATTGACCAGCGGTTCGCCGAACTCCGTCTTCGACGAGTACGCGGCATCGACGTGCAGCGGGTTCTGGTTCATCGTCAGCAGGGAGAACCAGGTGTTGTCCGCCTCGCTGATCGTCCGGCCCGGCCGGTGCGCGTAAACGTCGCCGACCGTGAAATCCTCGTAATAGCGGCCGACGTAGTTGCGCTCGCTCATTCAATCCGCCGCTTTCGGAGCACCTAAGCCCCCGCTGTAGATGCCGGACCGATCGAAGCAGCAAACGCGCCGCTTGCCGCCGACGAGCATGTCGCATGCATTGCGGACCCGGCGCGCGCGAGTTTCCTGCCGCTTGGCGGACGTGATCCAGTGAATCCAGTCTCGGCGCGCGACGGGCGTGATATCGGACCATGTCGCGCGCGCCTCGGGGGCGGCTGCGCGAGCCTTGCGCAGATCTGCCGGGACTCTCGGCTCCGGTTCCTTTACTGCCGGTAGGACTTCGAGGGTAACCGTGTCCCCGGCCGCCGCGCCCGCGGCTTTGCTCATTTTGCTGTCGACCTTGAGCCAATGCCTTCGCCGACCGTCCGGAGCGAGCGTGGCTTTGAAACGGTGATCATTAATTGTGCCTTCGACCGTCGTCATGCCACGTGTCGGAAGCTTCGCGCTGGCGTTCTTCGGCACGACGAGAAAGGTCCACGAGGCGCCTTCAGGAGTCGCCGGGCGCAGCAGTTTCGCCTTGAATCTGATCGTCGAAACAGTGCTGGTCATCCCCATCTCATTTCCGGACTTCGTGGCGGAGCGCCACCATGCCGGTTTTATAGGCTTTCACCTCGACGAGGTGCAAGGCGACCTCCCGGTCTAGCCCTTCGAAGAATCGGACCCCGTCGCCAATCAGGATGGGCATGACCGAGTAGCGGACCTCGTCCGCCAGCCGGAGGCGCAGGCAGTCGCCCGATACCGCGCCGCCCCCGACGAACCAGATGCTGCGAAAGTTAGGCTTCAGTCGCTCATTGACGAAACGCGCGAGATCTCCCGAGTGGAACTCGACGGTGTCCTTGGTTCTCGGCAGCGCGCGACTCGTCAGGACGAAAGTCGGCTTGTCGCCGTAGGCCCACCCGAAACCGCTGGCCTCGAAGCCCAAAGCCGTCTCATAGGTTCGTGATCCCATCACGTAGCAGTCGATCGTCTTCAGAAACTCGGCGACGAACTCCGGGTCCATCGTGTCCCCGTCCTCGAACTCGTCTGCCGTTTCGAGCCAGCCCGTGCTTCCGTCCTTTCGAGCGATGAAGCCGTCGAGGCTAGCGACCATGTGGATCGTTACGCGGGATTTTATGTCGTCGTTCTCTGGATTCGACGTTCCGTCCTTCATCATAGGCCGTCACGCTCGAGAATGACCGTGGGAACGGGCTCATCGAAGCGCTCGACCTCGCGCATGTCGAAGTGCTTGGAATAGCACTGGGCGGCGGCGTCGAGGTCGGTGACCGGCAACGCCAGGACATCGTTCTGGTATGGGAAGGCGGCCTTGAATCGATGTGTGTCTGTCATCTTGTTTAGCGTTATGCCATCCATACGCCTACGTCGTGAACCAGAAACCCATGCGGAGTTACGGAAAAGATAACCGAGGGCCCCTCCAATTGAGATAGGGCTCGATAGGTGGCTCTGAAAGCGAATCCGTATTCCGGCGAGCTCTGTTCGGTTAGCTCAATACGCTCCAATCTGTAGGACGTGTTGGCCCGATAGCGCAGTAACCGATTGCGTGCTGACTCCGGCGTTTCTGTAGCCGCCGCAACGTGGTTATACGCAAGTGTCAACAACTCGTTAGAGTTGACCAGAATGTAAGACATAGCTGATGCCGGAATCGGCTCGTTGCTTCGCACGGCCGTTTCGGGCACCTGCGAGCGATCTTCTATCTCGCACTCGCTCCCAGTTCTCGCAACCCAATTCCAGTACGCGAAGCGCTCGACGCTCCAGTCGTATCCATCTTCCTTGCCGAGGCCAGTGATGAAGCTCGCCTCCATCGTGCATAGGGAGTCCTGCACAAGAGAGGGCCGAAAATAAACCCAACCATCGAGCCGGCGTGGTCTGTCGCCGGTTCCTTCGGTGAAAGCACCCTGCACTTGCATCACTGTACGATGGCGCCACGCAGGTATCTCATCGAGCATCAGGGCTGCTCGAATCGACTCGGCTTCCGCTTCCGTGGCGGGCCGTACTTGAGCGTCTGTAACGTCACAGCAGAAGGCTATCATTCCGGCCAGCAGAGCGTTCACTGTGGCTCTCACTGATGCACCTCGCCCCAGATGAACGGGCCGTCGGCAATGTGCTTGGGGATCTGATGCACGATCCGCTTCGTCAGGCGCTCATTGGCGGCAGCACAGATTGCCGTCATCATTTCATTCAGTTTCCCCAGATGTGTCGCCGCCGTCGGGATCCCAAAAGATAACCCATGCCCCAAATCACTGCTGAAATCCTCGAAGCGGTGCGCGGCGCCCGCAGGAACGAATACCGCATCGCCCGCCGAAAGACTCAATATCTGATCCTCCAACGCGAATCGGCTTGCGCCGGATTGAACGATATAGATCTCATCTCGCTTGTGCGGGCGTTGAGGATCGGCACCGATCGGCGCATAGAAACCCAATGACATCGTTCCCTGCTCGAACCCGAGAGCGTAGCGCTCGCCTTCCGGCCATTGCTCCGATGGATCGCCAGGTATCTGCGACAGCAATTCCTTGAGGGAGACTTTCATTTAGGCGGCGCCCTATGTCCCGGAGTGTCACGGTGCGATCACTAGATTCTCTTTCCCTTCTTCGGCCAGAGTTATGCTCGTGCCATCACGACTTGCGGTGAGCCACACAGCGGGCTCAGTGTTCTCGTCCATAAGGATTAACGAAGACCCGCCAGCCGAGGGACCAAGCTTCACTCGCACCTCGCCTCCGGCACTGCGCAAACGAAGCTGACCGCTGCCGTCCTCGCCTGTGTGCAGTTGCGCTACGACCTCGTCATCAGCGGCGACGAGTTCAATCAATCTCGCGCGGAGTACATCAGGCACTTGCGCAGAAGACTGCGCCGATGCCGTGCGTAGGGTGCCAAACGGTGCGACAAGATTTGTGGCAAGTAACAGCGCCACTATGGCAAGTAGACCCTGGGTAAAACGGACGTTCATCGCTGCCCTCCTGTTAACGCGTTGTGCAATTTGGCCTTCACCCTTCACGCAACCACCTCCGCCGATACTGGTAGCGCATAACGCCTGGGATGAGCTGCAGGCAAAAGCGGCGCGCCCTTTGCTCTTCTCTTTGCAAAGGGCGTGCGCTTTTGCCTGCCTCAGCATCTCGCTGCGCTCTCCGTACCGCCTAACAGTAAGTGGACTTCAAATCGCCGTGAGATACCACGGCGATTGTCCGTATAACACGCATGCGCAAACCGTATATCACCCTTCTCGCCAGTGCCAGCAGGAAACACACGCTAGGCCGGCCGTTCGCGCAGCCGATCGAGCCAGCGATTCGAGAGTTTCTGCTGAACCGAGTTCTGCCGCAGCCGGGCGTGCAGATTGTCGAAATCCACGCTGTCGAGATTCTGATTCTGGTCCGAGCACGAATAGACGAAAAACTCTCGGCCGCTGTCGGGATCGACGTGCCGGCAGAGACATTGTGCGCAGACGCCTTTCATCATGCATTGCATTGGCGAGTTGATCGAACCGGTCGCCTTATGGTTCGGCTTCAGGTAAGGCGCGAGCCGGCCATGCCGCGCCTCCTTGACGCTCGCCATCATCCGATCCGAGCCGATGGCAATGATGTGATCGACCTCGTCTAGCGGGATAGTCATGGGCCCTACCTCGCCTTTGGCATATGCCTCCATCGCGTCGACGATGCCGCCGACGAAAGTCCTCGCTCCGGCGCTCGATATCGCGGTCGACCCGGCGACGGGCAGAGCCTCGACGGCCCATACGACGACATCGGCCGACGCCTCGATGTCTGCGCCATTGAAAATATCTTCCGGCGTACTGTAGCTCGCAAACAAAACGATACGGTTGCCGGCAGCCCGCAGCGCCCGGGCGATCGCGAGCGAAACACCATTGCCCACGCCGCCGCCGGCGAGTAACACGGTTCCGGCGGGGGGAATCTCGGTCGCGGAGCCGGTCGGTCCCATGACGACGAGACGCTGACCCGGTTTCCAGTCGGCGCATAAACGGGACGAAGCGCCGGATTCCAGAGCGATCAGCGAAATCCGCCCCTCTTCCCGGTCGGCCCAAAAGCCCGGCAGGGCAAGCCCGTCGGCGGTGAGCGCCGGGTCCCCGGCGCCCGGTGCTGCGGTTTCTAGCGTCTGGACGCGGTACAGATGCCCGGGCTCGAATCTCCTGGCTGCCATCGGGGCGCGCGCGACGAGCTCGACGATGGCAGGCGCCAGCCGTTTCACCTCGATCAGCTCGGCGAGGAGCAGGTCGTCGAGTCGCGCGAACAGCGTCCGGCGCGTCTCGTCGCGGCTCTCCTGCGGTGCGTCTTTCGCTGCGCGAATCTCGGCCTCGTGCAGCTCCACGATCCCTGGGTAGCCGTGCTTGGCGCTCGCCATCGCCTTGACGACAGTGCCCGTGTAGACGGGATGGTTGTCCCCGAAGAAGCTGATGTATCGGCCGTCCCTGCGATACGACGTGAACGGCGCTGGCTTTCCGATCTTGGGCCAGAGCGTGTCGTGCATCGGCTCGAGCTTCGTCTCCCCGTTCGCCCAGGCCGGCTCGTAACGCTGAAAGTACTTGCCATCCATTTCGAACGTGCCGGGATGCTCGAGCTCGTAGGTCACGTTCGGCGACGTTCCTGCGGCGACGAAGAGGCTCTTCATCGGCAGCTCGAGCTCCTCGCCGTCCTCGGTCCCGGCGTCGGCTCTGCGAAAGCGCACGGCGCGGAGATGGCCGTGCTCGTCGGCGATGGCGCGAACGGGATTCATGTTCGGGGCAAGCGCGATGCCCTCGTCGAGCGCCTTGTAGATTTCCTCGTGGTTCTGGCGGTAGGCAGGCGAGAGCTCGATGCTCTTGCGGTAAAACAGCGTGATGCCGCCCCAGCTCTCGACGAGCCGCTGAAAGTCCGGCGCTTCTCCGGCGGCAGCGGCGCGCCGTCGTTCCTCGCGGACCGCTCGTCCATGGGCGAGAAACTCATCGAGAATCTCGAGCTCCTCTGCGTCGAATTCGCCGCGCAGTCGATCTTCGCCGGCGGCGCTGATCAGCTCGTGGCGCTCGAGAACTCTTTCGACCTGCAAGGGGTAATAGGCCGCGCACTCGGTGGCCGTGTCGATGGACGTCAGCCCGCCGCCGATGACACCGGCCGGCAATCGCACCTGCAGATCGACCAGAGACGACTTCCTCGCGGCACCTGTGAACTGCAGGGCCATCAGAAAGTCCGTCGCCTTGCGGATCCCGCGAATCAGATTGTTCTCGATGCCGATGACAGTCGGGCGGCCGGCGCCGGCGCAAATCGCTAGATGGTGGAACCCGTTCTGCCAGGCGTCCTCGATCGTCATCGTCCCGCCGAAGCGCACGCCGCCGTAGCTGCGAAACGTCGCGCGTCGCGCCAGCAGCAGGTAGATGACCTTGAGGAAGTTCTTGTCCCAGCGCACGGTGATCCCGTATTCGGCGACGCCGCCGAATCCCGTCAGCGTTCTCTCATCGAGCTTCTCGTAGAGCGCCGAGTAATCCCGGATCGGTTGTGGCGGCTGCGCCCCGTCGCCGACGAGCTCGGGCGGCAGCGGCTCGATTTTGAGCGCGTCGATGCCGACGACGGCGAATCCCTCGTTTATAAGATAGTGCGCGAGCGTGTAGCCCGCGGGGCCGAGCCCGACGACGAGGGTGTTCAGGCCGTGATACGGCAGGGCGTAGGGTCGGCGAACGTTGAGCGGGTTCCACCGCGTCAGCAGGCTGTAGATCTCGAAGCCATAGGGCATGAACAGCACATCGGTCAGCACGCTCGTCTCGATCTGCGGAATGTCGACCGGCTCGGTCTTCTGATAGATGCAGCCTTTCGTGCAGTCGTTGCAGATGCTGTAACCGGTTCCGGCGCACATCGGATTGTCGATGACGACGAGGGCCAGCGCGCCGATGTTGTCGCCCTGCCGCTTGACGAGATGCATCTCCGAGATCTTTTCCTCGAGCGGGCAGCCCGTGACGCTGGCGCCGAGCGGATTGGTCTTGTACGTGTCGTCCTTGCGGTTGCGCATGCCTTTCGAGCAGGAATCCGTATCGCGTTCGTGGCAATAGATGCAGTGGTCGATCTCGTAGAGGATTCTGCGCTCGCCGTGGCGCTTGCCCGTCAGCCCGAAGCCGTCGCGGCGGCGGCGCGTCGCGGCGAGGCCCTTCCAGACAGAGTATCCGTCGCGCGCTTCGACCTCGTGCGCCACGAGCGCGTCGAAGTCCCGCTTCTCGGGCTCCTTGAAGCTGACCCAATCGGCGACGTGCAGCTTGACCTCGGGATCGGTCCGCGCGAGCCATGCCCAGCGGCGAACGTGCTCGAGCAACGCGTCGGCAAGGGCGCCGTCGGCGAGCTTCAGATCATCGGCGAAGGCGCCGGCACCGGCAGAATCCGCGAGCCGCTCACGCAGCACGCGGACCTCGCTCGCAGGCGATTCATCGGCCGTTGCGTTGACGAGTCGCCACAATCGTGCGGCCGCGGCAGCGATGCGTCCCTCCCGGTCGGTGCTCCCTGCAAGGTCCGGAAACGCGCCGTGGATCAGAAGCTCGAGCTTGTGCCCGATGTCGGCGCGGTCCCAGTCGCTCGTGTCGATGTCCTTGAAGCGCTTGCCGAGCGAGGCGACGACGCAGCTCCGAAACACGAACACCGAGTCGAGCTCGGCGCGAATCGCTTCGCGCTGCCGCTCGCGATCGGCCGAGACGCCGAACAGCCTCGCGACGAAATCGCCGACGAGCGGCGCGAGACGCACGAGAAGCTCGGAGACGGCGACGGGCTCCATGCCGTCGCCGTGGTTCTCGCGATAGGCGAGATAGTCCGCGTGGAGATCCGGGGATTGTTCCGCGAGCTCGTCGACGAAGACGCCGTAGAGGCGCTCGAGCCCCGCGGCCGCGTGCAAATCCGCGTAGCTGAAGCCCGGGACGCCGAGCCGAAGGGGTTCTTCAGCATCCCCGCCGTTCATCGCCGCGGCGGCAGTCGCCAAGCCCTTGCTACGCCGTTGCCGCCTCTGCCTCGGCTTCCAGCTCCGGCGGTCCGAAGTGATCGTGCTCGGCGTCGAGCTTGCCGACGCGGCAGAGCAGCCCGCGGAGCTGATAAGTGCCCATCTGGGGGTCGAACGGCGCGCGGTTGTTCGTCAGGACGTTCGCGTTCGATTCCCAGATGCCGCGGTCGACACTGTTTCGCTCCGGGAACCACCAGCCGTGCTCGCAGTGGATCACGCGCGGCTCGATTTTGTCCGTGACCTTCGCCTTCTGCTTGATCCTGCCGCGGCGCGTCTCGATCCACATCCAGTCGCCGTCCTCGATGCCGAGCGGTTCGGCCGCGTCCGGATGGATCTCGGCGAGCGGGTCGGGGTGACCCTTGCGGCAGAGCGGGAGCTGCCTGTGCTCTGAGTTGAAGAAGGTCGGTATGCGTCCGCCGGTCGTCAGCACGAAGGGAAATTCCTTGGCGACGTCGGGCGTCGATACCGGGCTCTCGGGCGGCTCCTCGTAGTAGGGCAAGGGCTCGTAGCCCATGGCCTCGAGGCGGGTCGAATAGAGCTCGAGCTTGCCCGTAGGCGTCTTGAAGCCGTCCGTCTCGTACTTGCGGTATTTCTGCGGCATGAGAATCCAGCCCTGCTTGGTCAGGCCGCGGAAGTCGACGGCCTGACCGCCGTTCTTGAGCATCCCGTCGAGCACTTCCTCGACCGACTCGGTGCAGACCGGCAGCTTCATGCGGCGCGCGAGCTCGACAAAGATTTCTTCATCGGACTTGCACTCGCCGATGCGCACGACCTGCTGGTTACTCATGACGACGTTGCCCGCAATCGTCGGCAGGGCGCAGATCTGGTTGAGCTCGGGCCACGACGCTGCCGGCAGTACGATGTCGGCGAGCTCCGCCGTCGGCGTCATGAAGAGATCGGCGCAGACCATGTAGTCGAGCTTCATCAGCGCCTTGTAGACGAGATTCGTGTTCGCGTAGGTCGTCAGCGTGTTGTTGCCGAAGACGAGAAAGGCCCTGACGCGATACGGCTCGCCGTAGAGCATGGCGTCGATCAGCGACGGGATATGGCAGGCCGGCAGGTCCGCGCCCTCGCCGCAGAGCATCTTGAATCTGTCGTAGCCGAGCCGCTTCTTCTCGACCTCAGGGTCGAGATTCTCGATCAGGCTCGGGAAGCGGCCGGCACCGTGCATGCCGAAGATCCAGCCGCCCGGCACGTCGATGTTGCCTGTCAGGGCCGGAATCATGGAGATGGCGCGGATGGTTTGAATCGTGTTCGGCGTATGCTCGATCGCGCAGCCCCACTCCATCATGGCCGGCTTGCACTCGGCGAAGACGCGGGCCGCGGCCCGGATCTTGTCGGCCGGCACCCAGGTGATCGGCTCCGCCCACTCGGGCGTCATCTCGTGCACGTGCTTCGCGAGCTCCTCGAAGCCGTGGCAGTAGTTATCGACGAAATGATGGTCGTAGAGATCTTCCTCGATGATGACGTTGATCATCGCGAGCGCGAGCGCATCGTCGGTGCCTGGGCGAAGCTGGAGCCACAGCTCGGACTTCCTGGCGCAGACGGTCTCGCGCGGATCGATCGTGATGATGCGCGGATGAGTCAGCAGGGACTCGCGGACGTTGAATCGCGTCTCGCCGTCGGGACCAGAGTGGGGCGGATTATGTCCCCAATACATAATGAGTGCCGGCGGCGTGCCGCCCGTGAAATCGCAGACGGGAAGATCGCCCATCGTCTGGATGCAGGTGTTGACGCGCGGGTGGAAGCATTGCGCGAAACCCGGCTCGCACCAGTTCGGCGTGCCGAGCGCGTTACCGAAGCGTGAGACCCAGCGGATATGGTGCCGGCCCGTGCCCGTGCCCATGGCGATCGACTCGGGCCCCGTCTCGTCGCGGATCTTGAGCACTTTCTCGGCAATCTCGTCGAGCGCCTCGTCCCAGGAGATCCGCTCCCATTTCCCCGAGCCGCGCGGGCCGATGCGGCGCTGCGGGTATTTGAGGCGGTCCGGGTGGTAGACGAGC
>DATKCK010000019.1:0-29782 GCA_035513215.1 Gammaproteobacteria bacterium
CTGCCTCGCCAAAGCCGGTGTCGATGACGATCGTGCGCTCGTCGTTCCTCGCCACCCAGACGAAATAATCGAGCGGCATGTCGTGCGTCTCGTGCGGGTCGCCGTCGACGAAATTGCTCCGCGCGTCGCGCTTGAGCTCGGCGTACTTGACGGCGAGGACTTCGTAGCGGTCGGCGGTCATTGCGTTGGGTCCGGCGGCATCGGTGCGAAGGATAACCTCCTTGCTCGGCCCTTGGTATGATCCGCTTGCCATGAGCCAAACGCCTCGAGCCGAATCGTGTTCGCCGCCATGAAGCAGTCCGTCCCGCTCGCGATCGCCCTTGCCGTCCTCTGGATCCTGTTATCGGGCCATTTCGACGCGCTGCTGCTCGGTTTTGGCGTCATCTCCGTCGTTTTCGTCAGCTGGCTCGCGGCCCGGATGCACGTCGTCGACGGCGAGAGCTATCCTTTCGGCCTGATCCCGCGCCTGTCCGGCTACTGGCTCTGGCTGCTCGTCGAGATCGTCAAGTCGAGCTTCGATACGGCCAGACGCGTGCTCGGCCCGGCGGCGGCGGTCAAGCCGGTCGTCTTCGATCTTCCAACGACCCAGCGCACCGATCTCGGCCTCGTCATTCACGCCAACTCGCTGACTCTGACCCCGGGCACGGTCAGCCTCGAGATCGACGACGGCACGATCCGTGTTCACGCGCTGCACCCGGACGTCGAGCTGGCCACCGCCGAGAGCGGCATGGACGCGCGCGTGCCGGACCGCTAGGAGATACGGTGCTCACGGGTGCGGCGCTTGCAATTCTGGCGGTCATGGGCCTCGTGCTCGTGCGCGCCATCGCCGGGCCGACCGTCTACGACCGCGTGCTGGCCGTCAACATGTTTGGCACGAAGACGGTGCTCTTGCTCGCGATCATGGCTTTCATCAGCGGGCGCCTCGACGTGCTCGACATCGCCATCGCCTACGCGCTGATCAACTTCATCGGGGTCATCGCTGCGCTGCGCTTCTTCGAATACGGCCGCGAGGTAGTGCTTGCGAGCGAGAGCATAGAGGATCCCGAGACCCGTGGTTGAGACGATCGCGCATACGCTCGTATACGCGGGCGCCGCGTTCTGCCTGATCGGCGCGATCGGCGTATTGCGCTTTCCCGACGTCTACTCGCGCATGCACGCGGCCGGCATCACCGATACGCTCGGCGCGCTGCTCGTGCTCGTCGGCCTGATGCTGCTCGCAGGCTTCTCGCTCGCGCTCGCGAAGCTCCTGTTCATTCTCGCGTTTCTCTGGATGGCGAGCCCGACGGCCACGCATGCGCTCGCGAAGGCTGCCCGCCACGGCGGCGTGCATCCGAAACTGCCCGAAGGCTCGCAGGGGGAGGGCGCGTCATCGAGTCGCTGATCGACATCGTCCTGCTCGCCTTTCTCGTGATCACGGCCATCACGATCATCCGGCTGCGAGACCTCTTTGCCGTCATCATGCTGTTCGGCCTCTACAGCCTCCTGTCGGCGGCGCTGTTCGTCGCGCTCAGCGCGCCAGACGTCGCGTTCACGGAGGCCGTCGTCGGCGCCGGAATCTCGACCGTGCTGATGCTCGCAACGCTCGCGCTGACGTCGCGGTACGAGAAGCGGCCCGCGCACCGGGCCTGGCTGCCGCTCGCCGTCGTGCTCGTGACCGGTGCCTTCCTGATCTACGGCACGATCGACATCGCGCCTTTCGGCGCGCCGGACAATCCCGTGCACCAGCACGTCGCGCCGCGCTATCTCGAGCAGTCCGGAGAGGAGATCGGGATTCCGAACGTCGTGACATCCGTGCTCGCGAGTTACCGCGGTTACGACACGCTGGGCGAGACGGTCGTCGTGTTCACGGCGGGCATAGGCGTGCTCGTTCTGCTCGGCGGCACGGCCAGGCGCCTTAAGCGCCGGCGCAGGGAGGAATGATGCAGCACCATCGAATACTGCGTGTCGTCACCAAGTTCTATCTGCCCCTCATTCTGCTGTTCGGGCTCTATGTGCAGTTCCACGGCGACTACGGGCCGGGCGGCGGCTTCCAGGCCGGCGTCATCGTCGCGGCGGCCATGATTCTCTACACGCTCGTGTTCGGCTTCGAGAACGCGACCCGTGTCGCTCCGCTCGCGATTCTGCGCGCCTGCTCGGCCGCGGGCGTTCTGATCTACCTCGGCACCGGCGTCGTCAATATGCTGCTCGGCGCCGACTTCCTCGACTATGGCAGCTTCGTGCCCGATCACCGGTCGCACGGCGAGCACTATGGCATCCTCGCCGTCGAGTTTGGCGTCGGGGTGACGGTCGCGTCCACGCTGCTGCTGATCTTTTTTGCGTTCGCCGGTCGCAGCGAGACCGAGGATGCGGACTGATGGATCTCCTCGGCCACTACAACTACTGGATCGTGATTTTCCTGATGATGGCGGGCCTCTACACGGTGATCAGCCGCGGCAACCTCGTCAAGAAGATCGCCGGCCTCAATATCTTCCAGACGTCCGTCTTCATCATGTTCATCAGCTTCGGGTACATCAGCGGGGGCGCGGCGCCAATACTCGAAGACGGGGTATCCCTTTACAGCAATCCGCTCCCTCATGTGCTGATCCTGACGGCCATCGTCGTCGGCGTGGCGACGACGGCGCTCGGGCTTGCGCTCGTCGTGCGCATCCGCGAGGCCTACGGCACCGTCGAGGAGGACGAGATCCACGTCCAGGACGAGGATTTCTAGCCGGGCCGGGCCTAAAAAGAAAAACCATCGATGGAACAACTGCCGGCGTTACTGATCGTCATCCCGCTGCTCGCGGCGCCGCTGGTAGCGCTGCTCCCGGGCGGACGGCTACCGTGGTTGCTCGCGACGGCCGTGTCGTGGACCGTGCTCGCGGTTGCGGCCCTCGTGCTCGCTCGCGTGCTCGCCGAGGGTGCGATCAGCTACACGATGGGCGGCTGGGAGCCGCCCTGGGGCATCGAGCTTCGGATCGACGCGCTCAACGCGCTGATCGTGCTGATCGTCTGCGGCATCGGCGCCGTCGTCACGCCGTTCGCCGGACGCAGCGTGACCCAGGAAGTCGGCGCGCCGCGCGAGGCGCTCTTCTATTGCCTGTTCCTGCTGATTTATACGGGCCTGCTCGGCATCGCGGTCACGGGCGACATCTTCAACATGTTCGTCTTCCTCGAGATCTCATCGTTGTCGAGCTATGCGCTGATCGCGCTCGGCCGGGACCGTCGCGCGCTGACGGCCGCGTACCAGTACCTGATCATGGGCACGATCGGCGCAACCTTTTTCCTGATCGGCGTGGGGCTCCTCTACTCGCTGACGGGCACGCTCAATATCGCCGATCTGGCCGCGCGCCTGCCGGCGGTCGGCGCCACGCGCACGGCGCAGACGGCGTTTGCCTTCATCGTCGCCGGCGTCGGGCTGAAGCTCGCGCTGTTCCCGGTGCACCTGTGGCTGCCCAATGCCTACACGTACGCCCCGTCGGCCGTCAGCGCCTTCATCGCCGCCACGGCGACGAAGGTTGCGGTCTACGTGCTGCTGCGTGTTCTGTTCACCGTCTTCGGAGCCGACTACAGCTTCGGCGCCATGCCGCTGACGCCGATCCTGATGACGCTCGCGATCGTCGGCATCGTCGCGACCTCGCTGATGGCGCTCAGCCAGCGCGATGCCAAGCGCCTGCTCGCCTACTCGAGCGTCGCGCAGATCGGGTATATGGTCGTCGGCCTCTCGCTTGCGACGACGGCGGGGCTCACGGCCTCGATCACGCACGTGTTCAACCATGCCCTGATGAAAGGCGCGCTGTTCCTTGCGCTCGGCGCCGTCGCCTACCGCGTCGGGTCGACACGCATCCAGGCGCTCGAAGGCCTCGGTCGCGCGATGCCGTGGACGATGTCGGCCTTCACGCTCGGGGGCTTGAGCCTCATCGGCGTGCCGCTGACGGCGGGATTCATCAGCAAGTGGTACCTCGTCATCGCCGCGCTCGAGCAGGGCTGGTGGTGGCTCGCCGCGATCGTGCTTGCGACCTCGCTGATCGCCGTCATGTACGTCTGGAAGATCGTCGAGGCGGCCTGGTTCCGGGAGCTGCCGCCCGCACACGCCGACGTGCGTGAAGCGCCGCTCGCGCTGCTCGTCCCCGTCTGGGTCCTGACGGCGGCGAATCTCTGGTTCGGCATCGACACGCGGCTTTCGGCCGGCATTGCCGCGCGCGCCGCCGAGATGCTGCTCGGAGCCGGGCCGTGAGTCCTGAGATGGCGCTGCCGCTCGCGCTCGCCGTGCCCACGATCGGCGCCGTGCTCGTCGCACTCGCGGGACGCTGGCCCAATCTGCGCGAGGCCGTGACGCTGGTGACGGGGCTTTGCCTCCTCGGCGTCGTCGCCACGCTGGCCGGGCCCGTGCTCGGCGGCGCGCGGCCCACCGTCGTGCTCGTCGAGACGCTGCCGGGCCTGCCGATCGCGCTGTCGGTCGAGCCGCTCGGGCTCCTGTTCGCGCTGATCGCTGCATTCCTGTGGATTGTCACGTCGGTCTATTCGATCGGCTACATGCGCGGGCACCATGAGAAGAACCAGACGCGCTTCTTCGCAGCGTTCGCCGTCGCGATAGCGAGCACGATGGGCGTCGCGTTCGCCGATAACATGTTCACGCTGTTCCTGTTCTACGAGGCGCTGACCGTCTCGACCTATCCGCTCGTCACGCATGCGGGCACCGAGGAGGCCAAGCGCGGCGGCCGCATCTATCTCGGAATTCTGATCTCGACCTCGATTCTGTTTCAGCTGCTTGCGATGGCCTGGACGTACTCGACGACGGGGTCGCTCGATTTCACCGAGGGCGGCGTGTTCGCCGACGGGACGCCGGCCTGGCTCATCGGCGTGCTCTATGCGCTTTTCGTCTTCGGCATCGGCAAGGCCGCGCTGATGCCGTTCCATCGCTGGCTGCCGGCCGCCATGGTCGCGCCGACGCCCGTAAGTGCGCTCTTGCATGCCGTCGCGGTCGTCAAGGCCGGCGTTTTCACTGTGCTCAAGGTCACGGTCTATCTCTTCGGGCTCGACACGATCACGGCGGCGGCCGCGAACGAGTGGCTGCTCTGGGTCGCGGCCGCGACGATCCTGCTCGCCTCGCTCGTCGCGATGACGAAGGACAACTTGAAGGCCAGGCTCGCCTATTCGACCGTCAGCCAGCTCGGCTACATCGTGCTCGGCGCGCTGCTCGCGACCGAGCTCGGCGTGATCGGCGCGAGCATGCATATCGCGACGCACGCTTTCGGCAAGATCACGCTGTTCTTCGCGGCCGGCGCCATCATCGTCGCGGCGCACAAGACCGAGGTCAGTCAGCTCGACGGGCTCGGGCGCCGGATGCCGTTCACGTTCGCGGCATTCACGATCGGCGCGCTCAGCATCATCGGCCTGCCGCCGTTCGCGGGGCTCTGGAGCAAGTGGTATCTCGCGCTCGCGACGATCGAGACGAGCCGGTTCGTGCTGCTCGGCGTATTGCTGCTCAGCTCGCTGCTCAATATCGCGTACCTGCTCGTGATCCCGATGCGCGCATTTTTCGCTGGCCGGGCCGACGGCGGCGGGATCCGGGAGGCGCCGAAAGCTTGCCTGATCGCGATGGGTGTCACGAGCGTGGCCTGCGTCGCGCTGTTTTTCTACCCTGACTTTCTGTATCGGCTCGCCACGGCCATCGTCGGGTGAGGGCGTATTCGATGGAGCACGAGAGACATGGTTAGCGAGAATCCCGGCTGGGCCGATAGGCCCACTACGCGCCGTCTGATCCGCCGCATTCTGTACGCAGCCTGCGCGCTGCTCGTCGCCGCCGACTTCGTCGTGTCGCGGCATATTTACACCGCCGTCGAGCGCGTGCCGGCGTTCTATGCGCTTTACGGCTTCGTTGCGCTCGTCGGCGTCGTGCTCGCGGCCAAGGGCCTTCGCCTCCTCGTCAAGCGCGATGAGGAGTACTACGACCGATGATGTCGTTCCATCCGTTCCTGCCGTTCGCCGTCGCGGCCCTGCTCGCGCTCGTGACGCGCGGGTGGCTCCGCGGCGCGATCCTGCTCGCGGCCCCGGTCGTCGGGCTCTGGCATCTCGTCGGCGTCGAAGTAGGCACTTCGGCGAGCTGGCAGATCATGAGCCTCGAGCTCATGCCTTACCGCGTCGACGAGCTGAGCCTCCTGTTCGGCTATCTCTTTCATATCGGCGCCTTCATGGCCGTGCTTTTTGCGCTGCACGTGCGCGACACGCTGCAGCAGTCGATGGGGATTCTTTATGCCGGCAGCGCCGTCGGCGCCGTCTTCGCCGGCGATCTCGTGACGCTCTTCGTGTTCTGGGAGATTCTCGGCTTGAGCTCGGCGTTCCTCGTTTGGGCCGCGCGTGACGAGCGCTCGATCGCGGCCGGGATCCGGTATCTGATCTATCAGGTCGCCTCGGGCGTGCTGCTGATGGCGGGGCTGATCTGGTACGGCGCCGTGACGGGCGGCTTCGCATTCACCGAGATCGGCGCCGGCACGCCGGCGGGCATCTTGATTCTGCTCGCCTTCGGCATCAAGGCCGGCTTCCCGCTCGTGCACAACTGGATCACGGACGCGTATCCGGCGTCGACGCCGACCGGCACCGTGTTTCTCTGCGTGTTCACGACCAAGGTCGCCGTCTATGCGCTCGCGCGCGGCTTCCCCGGCGTCGAGGCGCTGATCTATGTGGGGGCCTTCATGGCCTGCTATCCGATTTTCTTCGCGGTCATTGAAAACGACCTGCGTCGCGTGCTCGGCTACTCGATGATCAACCAGCTCGGCTTCATGGTCTGCGGGATCGGTATCGGCAGCTCCCTGGCGCTGAACGGCGCCGTCGCACACGCGTTCAACGACGTCTTCTTCAAGGGGCTCTTGTTCATGGCGATGGGCGCCGTGCTCTACGTCACGGGCCGGACCAAGGCATCGGACCTCGGCGGGCTTTATCGCAAGATGCCGATCACGGCGACGCTCTGCATCATCGGCGCGATTACGATCTCGGCCTTTCCGCTCACGAGCGCCTTCGTCAGCAAGTCGATGGTCATGTCGGCGCTGCTCGACGAAGGCCGCTGGGCCGTCTGGCTCGCGATGCTGTTCGCTTCGGCCGGCGTGCTCGAGCATGCCGGCATCAAGATTCCGTACTTCGCGTTCTTTGCGCACGACGCGAAGCTCGAGGCGAAGGAGCCGCCCGTCAACATGCTGCTCGCGATGACGCTCGCGGCCGTCGTCTGCGTTGGCGTCGGCGTGTTCCCGTCCTTGCTCTACGACATCCTGCCGTATGACGCCGAGTACGACCCGTACGATCTGACGCACGTCCTGACGCAATTGCAGCTGCTCGCGTTCGCGATCCTCGGCGTCGTCTTCCTGCACATGAGCGGGCGCTATCCGGCCGAGATTCCGGCCGTCAATCTCGATATCGAGTGGCTCTGGCGCAAGGCGCTGCCCTCGACGGCGCGGTTGGTCCGTCGCGCTGGCGCAGACCTTGCTGGCGGACTGAAGGACACCTTCGGCGCAGCGCGTCGCGGAGGGCTGGTCTTCGCCGGCGAGCGCGGCCTGAAGTTGGCGCTCGCGCGCAACTGGCCGACGGGCAGCATGGTGCTCTGGGTTGGTGTGTTCCTCGCGCTGATGCTGCTGGCGGGGGTGCTCGGCACCTGACGGCAGCACCGTCGACGCTTTCGAGTGTGACTAGCCACTGACATGCGGCTACACTTCGTGAGCATCATTCAGAAGGGGGATCCAATGCAATATCACAAGAAGCTCGCGGCGGCCGCTGCCGCTCTAATCGGAATCATCACCGCCGGAGCGGCGCTGGCGCAGCCTCCCGCGGGGCCGATGTCGTTCTTCCTGACGAGCACAGGCTCGGGGGACGGCGGCAATCTGGGCGGTCTCGAAGGCGCGGATCGCATCTGCCAGGATCTGGCGCAGGCAGCCGGTCACGGATCGAGCACGTGGCGCGCCTACCTGAGCACCCAAGGGCCGAATGCCGTCAACGCGCGCGATCGGATCGGGCCGGGGCCCTGGTTCAACGTGCGCGGCGCGCGGATTGCTGCGGACGCCGAGGAACTGCACAGCACCGCGAATCGTCTGGCGGTCTTCACGGCACTCGACGAGCGTGGTAACCAGATTCCGGGCAGCGGCTTTTCGCCGAACCGGCACGACATCCTCACAGGCTCACAGCCCGACGGTACGGCGTATCCAGCCGGCGCGGACATGACGTGCAACAACTGGACGAGCACCAGTGACGAAGGGGGCGCCAAGGCCCGCGTGGGTCATCACGACTATGCGAACTGGAACTCGACCCACGATTCGCGCGGCTGTAGCCAGGAGGCGTTGATCGGCACGGGAGGCGACGGCTTGTTCTACTGCTTTGCACTGCCGGCGGAGTAGGTGAGTCGGAGATTTCAAAGAATGAGAGCGGTGGTGCTGATCGCAACGATCATTGGCGCGGGCGCCGCCCACGCCCAGCAAAGCGTTCTGCCGCAGGAGGATTATCTTTCCGGTATCGTCGAAAGCGACGCCGGGCCCGAAGCCGGTGTATGGGTCATCGCCGAGACTACGGATCTTCCGACGCCTTATATCAAAATCGTCGTGACCGACGACGACGGCCGCTTTGTGATCCCCGAATTGCCCATGGCCATTTATCGTGTCTGGGTGCGCGGCTACGGCCTTAGGGACTCGAGCGAGGTCTTACTGAGATCGGGTGCGCGCGACGTCCGTTTGAGCGCGGAGTCCGCGCAAGACGCCGTCGAGGCGGCGCAAGTCTACCCGGCCGATCATTGGTGGTCGCTGCTCGAGCCTCCGGCCGTGTCCGAGTTTCGCGCGGCCGGGGGTGCCGGCAGAGGTCTCGGCGTCACGATGGAGAGCCAGGCGCAATGGCTCGACACACTGAAGCTCGGCTGCAACTTCTGCCACCAGCTCGGCAACGCGACCACGCGCGCGTTCGATCACTGGACGCCCGGGTTCCTCGAGGCCGAGGGACTCGTCGATGCAAGCTCCGCGCGACTCTGGGAGCGGCGCCTGCGCACGGGCGTGCGCGGTGGCGACATGTACGCGCGGCTGGCGGCACTCGGCCTGGAGCGCAGCGTCGAGGCCTTCGCCGACTGGACCGATCGCATTGCCGCGGGCGCCGTTCCGCCGACGCCGCCGCGGCCCGAAGGTATAGAGCGTAACGTCGTGATCACGCTGTGGGATTGGGGCACCGAAACCTCCTACATGCACGACGAGATCTCGACCGACAAGCGCAACCCCACCGTGAACGCCGGCGGTCCCGTGTATGCCGTCTCGAGCGGCCACGGCAAGCTGACCATGCTCGATCCGGCCACGCACATTGCCAGCGAAGTCTTGATACCGACGCGGAAAGACGCGAGTGAGGTCCCGGGACGCTTCCCGCCGCCGACCGGAGCATCGCCGTTCTACGGCGAATTCCATCACTGGGGCGCCGAGCAACCGTCCGATCCGCATAACCCGATGCCAGACGCTCGAGGGCGCATCTGGCTGACCTCGGCGATACGCGCTCCGGCGAATCCGGCCTGGTGCCGCGAAGGCTCGTCGAATCCGTTCGCGCGCTATTTCCCGATCGAGAGCGCGGGACGCCATGCCTCGTACTTTGACCCGGAAACCGGGACGTTCACGCTGATCGACACCTGCTTCACGACGCACCATTTGCAGTTCGGCTACGACGATGACGACACGCTCTGGTTCAATCCGCTGATCAGCACAGGTTATCTGGGCTGGCTCAACACGAGGCTTTACGACGAGACCGGCGACGAGCAGGCCGCGCAGGGCTGGTGCCCGCTCGTGCTCGACACGAACGGCGACGGTCGTATAACGAAGCCGTGGAACGAGCCGGGCGCCGGCGTCGACGCGGCACTCGACACGCGAGTCGGCGGCCAGGTCTACGGTGTCCAGCCGAGCCCGGCGTCCGGCGAGGAAGCCGTCGTCTGGGCGTCGCTGACGGACTATCCGGGCTTTCTGGTCAGGCTAACGCCGGGCGAGAATCCGCCGGAAACGTGCATCAGCGAGCGGTTTCGCGTGCCCGAGCCCGGCTTCGGCCCGCGCGGGCTCGACGTGGATCTGAACGGAGTGGTCTGGACTTCGCTTGCCGGCAGCAGCCACCTCGCGAGTTTCGACCGCGGCCGTTGCGAAACCCTTTCGGGTCCCGGCACCCGCGACGGCGACCACTGCCCCGAAGGCTGGACGCTCCACCGCACGGATGGGCCGACGTTCCAGGGCACCGACGTGCCGGCCGACTTCCAGTACTACAACTGGGTCGATCTCTGGAACACGTCCGGTCTCGGCGCGAACATGCCCTGGGCGCCCGGTGGAAACTCCGATGCCTTGCTGATGCTCGATCCGGACACCGGTGAATGGAGCACGTTCCGGGTGCCGTATCCGCTCGGCTTCTTCCAAAGACTCATGGACGGCCGCATCGACGATCCGGATTCAGGCTGGAAGGGCCGCGGCGTCTGGGCCAACTACGGCACACATCTGGCGTGGCACGTCGAGGGCGGGCCGGGGACCAAAACCAAGATCGTGAAGTTTCAGTTCCGGCCCGATCCGCTGGCGTACTGACTCTCGCACCTCGGTGTACATCGCTCGGCGGTGCCCCGGCTGACGGCGCGGCGGGGGCGCCGCGCGTCAACCGGGGGCCGTCGAATTGGCGTGCCTGATGCGCGACAGCACGGTTGGCATAGACCGGGCGATGGGCCGACGCGGCGCCTATGTTGCCGACACGCTCGGTCGCGTTCGCTGAAGCAGTCGCCGAGTAACGAAGCGTTCGTCTGAGGCATCGCCAGGTCGTCCGGGCTGCGTCTCATCGACTCTGATCTTCCCGATCCATCAGGACTTCCACGCGCAGGGGCGACCAGGCCATGCCGTCGGGGTTGTCCGTGTTGATGGCAATACGCTCGGGAGCGTTACCGGAGGCCGGGTCGAGCACGGAAATTTCGTCCAGAGCGCTGTCGGAGAGGAATAGCAGATCATCGGCGGCGAGCAGGCGGACACTCGTTCCAGGCGCCGTGCTGCCGGGCAACTCCAGCCTTCTGGCGATCTCCGTCGATAGGCCATCATAGAAGCTGACATACCTGGCCGAATCATCCGCACTGGAACCGCCCGGGATCACGGCCTGGCCGTTCGGCAGGAACTCGATACGGTTCGTGGCTGGGCCTTCGATGGTGGCCGTGACTTCCAGGGTGTCGGCATCGACGATGCTGATGGTCTGCGCATCGCGATTGGCAATCCAGATTTCTGCGCCGTCAGGCGAGACCGCAATACCCTCCGCCCCTTCGCCGGTAGGAACGACTGCGGGCGGCCGGTCTTCATTGAGCCAGATGACTGAAAGCGTGCCTTCGCCGCCCCGGGAGGCGACGTAGGCCCGGCTGTCGTCGGGGGAGAGCCTGACCATGTGGCCGTCGCGTCCGCCGGTGGGCCAGGTGCGCAGCACCTCGCCTTCGACGATATCCACCAGAGCCAGCAGGTCGGATTGCTCCATTGTCGCGATCACGTGGCGGTTGTCCGACAGGAACAGCATGCTGTGGGGCCGGCTGTCGGGCCCGAGATCGATACGTGACAC
Organism: Gammaproteobacteria bacterium; assembly: GCA_035513215.1. GTDB lineage: Bacteria > Pseudomonadota > Gammaproteobacteria > Steroidobacterales > Rariloculaceae > DATCZB01. The sequence goes on from DATKCK010000019.1 coordinate 11,542, forward strand.
GATCTCGGCCGCCGCGACATCGATCACGACCAGGTGGCGTCCGGGATTGTCGGCTGTGCCGTATTCTCCGGTGATCGCCCAGCGCCCGTCGGGGGAAGCCGCCATCTCGTGGGGGATGACCGGCCCGATCGGCAGTCGCGCGATTTCGGTGTGGGTTGGTAGGTCGATGAGAGAGATGCTTCCGCCTGATCGGTTGGCAACCAGCAGGGTCCCGTCGGCGGCGAGTGCGGAGGTGCAAACCGTCGTAAGAACGGTGAAGAAATGAGTGAGGATAATGATTAGTCGGGTCATGGCGTCACCGTTCCATTATACGGCGCGCAGACGAAGTCGATCATGCCGCGCCGTCTACGCGTAGTCGAGGTCACCAGTTCGTCGAGGTGCGGGACGCTCCGTTCTGCGCAGCGATATAAGCAGCCGCAAGTCCCTCGACCTCGGGCCGATCCATCCCAGCTTCAGCATGAACGCCGCAAGTATATTCGTACGTCGGAAGCGATGAGTGCTTGGTGACCGCTTCGCGCTTGAAGCACTTGACCACCAGCGCCTGCGGACCGCGTTCGGCCCGCCAGACCGTGCACCGGCAGCCGTCGCCGAGTGGCGCAACGATGTCGATCCCTTCGATCAGCAGGTTGGCAACGGCGCCGAGCAGGATCGGGGACATTCCACGATGGTCAGGGCCCCCGAGGCCCGGGTCAAGATAATATGAAGGCCGGTTCGCGTGGGCAGAGAATCAGGAATGCAGGATCTCGAGAAGCTCGGCGCTTTCTATCTCGGGCGGCAGGTCGATCCGGCTCGGGGCAGCTCGAGAGCGATCTCGTGCTCTATGACTCGAAGGATCTGACGAGAAGCCGGCGACGTCGCCCGGGCCAGAGAGACCGTCGAAGCCGTGCAGGAGGAGATTCAGGTGCTGGAAGCGAAGCTCTAGGCCGATATCGATGGGCTGCACGACGCCTACGACGCGCAACTCGACGAGCTCGAGACGATAGAGGTCAAGCCGACGGCAACGAAGATTCATGTCGATGTGATCGGCGTCGGCTGGATTCCGTATCGCAGCGACGCGCAGGGACGCTTGCATCGGGCCTGAGTCAGCGAGTCACAAACGGATTCGGCGTCTCCCCGCTGGTATCGATCCACACGCTCTTCTCCTGAAGGTACTCGCGTATTGCGAAGAGCCCGCTCTCGCGCCCGAACCCGGATCGCTTGTAGCCGCCGAAAGGCGACAGATAGCTCGAGACGCGATAGGTATTGATCCAGATCGTACCGGCTTCGAGTCGGGACGCCATCTTGAGACAACGGCCGATGTCGCGCGTCCAGACGCCGGCCGCGAGACCGTAGACCGAGTCGTTCGCGATCCGGATCGCGTCCTCGTCGTCGTCGAAAGGAATCACGCCGAGGACGGGGCCGAAGATCTCCTCTTTGGCGATCCGCATCTCGGGCGTAACGTCGGCAAAGACGGTCGGCTCGACGAACCAGCCGTCGCCGCACTCGGGCCGGTTCGCGGGACCGCCGCCGAGCACGCAACGCGCGCCTTCGCGTTTCGCAATCTCGATGTAGTCGAGCACCTTCTGATATTGCGGCCGAGTCGTGATCGGGCCAACCTCAGTTGCCTTGTCGAGCGGATCGCCCATCTTCGCCGTTCTCGCGAACTCGACGAAGGCCTCGATGAACTCGTCGTGGATCGAGCGCTGAATCAGCGCGCGCGAGCCGGCGACGCAGGTCTGACCGGTCGCCGCGAAGATGCCGGAGACGACGCCCTTGACCGCATTGTCGAAGTCGGCATCGGCAAAGACGATATTGGCCGATTTGCCGCCGAGCTCGAGCGTGACGGGCTTGATGCCTCGGGCCGCCGTCTCGTAGACCGCGGCGCCCGTCGCGTCGCCGCCCGTGAACGCGACCTTGGCCACCTTCGGGTGGCCGACGAGCGCCGCGCCGATCTCGTTGCCGAAGCCGGTCACGATGTTGACAACGCCCGGCGGGAACCCCGCTTCTTCGAACAGCTCGCCGAACTCGAGCGCCGAGACCGACGAATGCTCCGACGGCTTCCAGACGAAGGTGTTGCCGGCCGCAAGCGCCGGCGCGAGTTTCCAGGCGCCGAGCATCAGCGGCGAGTTCCACGGCGTGATCGCCGCGACGACTCCGAGCGGCTCCTCGAGCGTGTAGTTGAACATGCCTGGCCGGTCGATCGGGATGACGCGCCCTTCGATCTTGTCGGCGAGGCCGCCGAAGTAGCGGAACCATTCGGGCATGTAATGCAACTGCGCGCTCATCTCGTTGATGAGCTTGCCGTTGTCGCGCGTCTCGAGCTCGGCGAGCCTGTCTGCGTTCTCCGCGACCAGATCGGCGAGGCGCGTCAGCAGCTTGCCGCGCTGCGTGGCGTTCAGTCCGCGCCAGGCAGAGTCCTCGAACGCCGCGCGCGCCGCCCGCACGGCGCGATCGACGTCATCGGCGCCGGCCCGCGGCACGCTGGCCCAGGCCCTACCCGTGAATGGATTGAAGGACTCGAAGGTCTGCCCGGAGCCTGCCTCGCACCACTCGCCGGCAATCAGCATCCGGCAGGAGCGCATGGCCTATTCCGATTCGAGCTCGCCGAGCGCTTCCTTCGCGACGCGGAACGAATCGACGGCCGCCGGCACGCCGCAATAGATCGCGACCTGCAGCAGCACCTCGCGAATCTCTTCTTTCGTGCAGCCGTTGCGGATCGCGCCTTTCGTATGAAGCTTCAGCTCGTGGTTGCGCCCGAGGCAGGCGAGCATCGCGATGTTCAGAAGGCTCCTGATCTTTCGCGGCAGCTCCTCGCGGCCCCAGCACGCACCCCAGCAGTATTCGGTGACGAGACGCTGCATCGGCATCGTGAAATCGTCGGCATTGGCGATCGATTTCTCGACGAATTCGGCGCCGAGTACGGATTTTCGGATCTCGAGCCCACGCTCGAACAGTTCGTCATTCATACGACGTCTCTCCTCTTTTGGAATTGTTCTGGTCGAGAATCAGCGGTTTGCCGGCCAGATCGGCGCGGCGACGGCGGCGGACTCGGGATAGACGGTCACGGGCTCGCCGGCCTGCCATTGCACGACGAGGAGCTCCGCGTCGATGCGCCGGCCGAGCTCGTCGAAACGAACGCGTCCGCCCGGGAAGAACTGCGCCGGGCCGTCGGTCAGGTCCATGTCGCGGATCGCGTCGGCCACCGCGTTGCGGTCGGCGACGCCCGCTGCTTCGAGCGCTTCCTTCAGGATCCAGATATGGCCGTAGGCGCAGATCGGATTCTGCGTGATCCAGGGCTCGCCGCTGCGCTCGATGAACTCGGCCGTGATCGATTCCTGTCCCCGCGTGCCCCAGTTGGCGACGACGGACATGATGCCCTCGAGCTGTTCTTCGGGCAGGTTCGCGAGCAGATCCGGATCGCCCATCGCGCTGCCGTTCGACACGGTCGGCAGGCGGCCCCGGCCGAGGCCGAACTCGTTCATTTTTTCGATCAGCAGCTTCGTGTCGGATACCGACGTCGGCAGCAGCAGGAACAGATCCGGCCGCGATGCGCGCACGCGCTGAACCAGCGGCGTCGCATTGGCCAGCGGCGGCGTAAACGTCTCGTCGACGACGAGCTCGAGGCCGAGCGCATCGAGCGTGGCGCCTTCCTTGATCGGCTTGACGAAGGCGACCGACGCGGCCGTCGAATCCATGACGATGCCGAGGCGTTCGGGACGGGCGCCGGCAGCGCGCCCGGCGAGATCCATGATGATCGGCAGCGCATCCTCGGCCTGCTTAACGCCGGTCGGCGAGGTCTGAAAGATGTAGCGGAAGCCGCGTCCGGTGATCAGGTCCGAGTACGACAGCGTCAGCATCGGCAGCTCGGCGCGCTCGGTCACCTCCGAGACGGCCAGCGTGAACGAGCTGAGATAAGAGCCCGTCAGGCCGACGAGGTCGGGCTCTTCCGCCACCATGCGCTGTGCGGCGTTCTTGGCGCGCTCGACGCTGTCTCCGGTGTCGTAGACGACGAGCTCGACCGGACGCCCGCCGAGCGAGGCGATGCCGCCCTGCGCGTTGATGTGATCGACGGCCATCTCGGCACCGACGCGCATGACCTCGCCCTGCCGGGCCCAGGCGCCCGACAGCGGCACGACGAGGCCGAGCTTGACCGGTTCCTGCGCGTGGACGCCGAGGCAAGTGCCGATCAGTGCGACCGCGAGCAGCCGCCGGGTCATTCGGCCGAAGTGCATCATTCTTCAATTATGCCGTCTTTTCCGGCCGTGCCACCAGACGGCCCTGCGCTATACTCGGCGCGATGATCCGATCAACCCGAATCCTGGCCTGTCTGATCGCGATCTCGCCGCTTCCGGCGCTCGCAGACGAGGCGCTGCGCGCCGACGTCGCGCGCGACTACGAAGCGAATCTTGCCGGCCTCTTCGAGCATTTCCACCGCAATCCCGAGCTCTCGCTCGTCGAGCACGAGACGGCGGCGCGCATGGCCGCGGAGCTTCGCGCCGCAGGGTTCGAGGTCACCGAAGGCGTCGGCGGCACGGGCGTCGTCGCGATGCTCGAAAACGGCGACGGACCGCGCGTCATGATGCGCGCCGACATGGACGGCCTGCCCGTCGCCGAGGAGTCGGGATTGCCCTACGCATCGACGGCTACGCAGGTCGATCCGATCACCGGCGAGCTCGTCGCCACGATGCACGCCTGCGGTCACGACGTGCATATCACGAGCCTCGTCGGCACGGCGAGGCAGATGGTCGCGCGGCGCGACGAATGGTCCGGCACGCTGATGCTCGTCGTGCAGCCGGCCGAGGAGCGCGGCCTCGGCGCGCGCGCGATGAAGGAGGACGGGCTCTGGCAGCGCTTCGGGCAACCCGATTACGCGCTCGGCTTTCACGTCGCGGCCGAGACCGAGGCCGGCAAGATCAATCTGATCGCCGGGCCGACCTATGCCGGCGTCGACACGGTCGACCTTATCGTGCACGGCATCGGCTCGCACGGCGCAAGCCCGCACCAGGGCAGGGACCCGATCGTGCTCGCGAGCCAGATCGTCATGGCGCTGCAAACGCTAGTCTCGCGCGAGCTCTCGCCGCGTGCGCCGGGCGTCGTCACGGTCGGATCGTTTCACGCCGGCACGAAGCACAACATCATTTCGGATGAGGCGAGGCTCCAGCTCACGGTCCGCAACACGAACGACGAGACGCGCGAGCTGCTGCTCGACGGTATTCGCCGCATCGCCGAGAACATGGGGCGCGCCGCGGGCCTGCCGGAAGATTTGCTGCCCGAGGTCATCGTCCTCGAGGAACGCACGCCGCCGGGCTTCACCGATCCGGAGCTCGCCGCAAGGCTCGGCGAGGCCTGGACCGAGGCCTTCGGCGCCGACGCGATCGTCAGCGAGCCGCCGACCGGCATGGGCGGCGAGGACTTCGCCTTCTACACGATCGATCCGCCGATACCGAGCGTCTTCTGGCGCGTCGGCGGCACGCCGGCCGCGGACTTCGAGCGCGCCGACGCAGGCGGCCCACCGATCCCGAGCCACCACTCCCCGCTGTTCAAGATCTCGCCACAGCCCTCAATCACGGCCGGCGTCGAGTCGACCGTGATCGCGCTGCTGGAGCTCATGCCGCGCTGAGCGGCCCGGATTCACTGAATTTGGGGTCAGACCCCAAATTCCCCACTTGCCGATCAGCTGTCAGTCGAGTGGCGGCTGCTGGAACCTCCAGTCGGTCGCCTGCTCGTAAGCGTGGGCCAGCGCGAAGACGGGCAGCTCGCCGAGCGCCGGCCCGCTGATCTGAAGGCCGATCGGAAGGCCGTCCCGGCTGAGCCCGCAGGGCACGCTGATCGTCGGTATGCCGAAGATGTTGAACGGCGCCGTGTTGCGCACGGTCGACTCGGCGCCCGTCGCGGTGGCCGGTATCTCGGCGTTCTCGATCAGCGTCGGCATCACGGGCGTCGTCGGCGTGACGATCAGATCGACTTCGTCGAAGACGCTTCGTATGGCGCGCCTTGCAAGCTCGAGCTCACGCCGGGCGTTTATGTAGTCCACCGCCGAAAAGCTTCCTGCCGCGATGATGCGCTCGAGCGTCGCCGGATTGTAGAGCGCGCGATTGGCTGGATTGCTCAGGTATTGCTCGTGCCACGCGTAGGCCTCCGCGAGAAGAACCGGGAAGTCGGATGCCGGCGGCAGGTCGACGTTGCGCGTTCCGCCCGACAACCCGCGTATGACGTCGACGGCCGCGCGCGTCGCGCGCTCGATATCGGGATCGAGCGATTCGAACCAGAAACCTCTCGGCAAGCCGATACGAAGCGCGCCGACGCTGTCGTTCAGCGCCTGGACCGGGTCCGGCAGATCCGTTGCGATCGAGACCGGGTCGAGCGCATCGAAACCGGCGATTGCGGCCATGACGGCGGCCGCATCGCCGACTGTCCGGGTCAGCGGCCCGACGTGATCGAGGGACTCCGAGATCGGCACGATGCCGCGGATGCTGGCGAGGCCGTGCGTCGCCTTCAGGCCGACGACGCCGCAGTAGGCCGCGGGCAGCCGGATCGACGCCAGCGTGTCGGTGCCGAGCGCCGCCGCGCACAGGCGCGCCGCGACGGCCGCCGCCGACCCGCCCGACGATCCGCCGGGAATGTAGTCGAGATTCCAGGGATTGCGGACCGGACCGTAGTGCGTGATCGCCGACGTGCCGCCGTAGGCGAACTCGTGCAGGTTCAGCTTGCCGAGCAGGACGGCTCCGGCCGCCTTGAGCCGCCGGTAGACCTCGGCATCCTCGGTCGGGACGCGATCGGCGAATAGTGCGCTCGCGGCCGTTGTCGGTATCCCCGCGGTATCGATGTTGTCCTTCAACGCGATCGGAATGCCGTGCAGCGGGCCGCGCCAGCGCCCGTTCTCGATCTCGTTGCCCAGGCGCTGTGCCTGCTCGAGCGCGAGCCCGGGCGTCACCGTGATATAGGCATTGATGCTCTCGTTGAAGTTCTCGATACGTTCGAGATAGGCGAGCGTCAGATCGACGGGCGACAGCGCGCCCGAGCGGATCAGCCCCGATGCCTCGAGAATCGAGAGTGCTGTCGGATCCGAAGTTTGGGCAAAAGTCCTGACCCCGGACGTTGCGAACGTTAAAGCCGCACCGGCGAGAAACTGTCGGCGAGACGTTTGCGCTGGTGACCCCATGCTGACCCCCCCGAAACTGTCCATCGGGATTCTAGCCGACTACATCCCGAGATACGCCTGCCGAATCCGGTCATCGTCCCTGAGCGGCCCGGTCGCGCCTTCGAGCACGACTCTGCCCGTCTCGAGGACGTAGGCGCGGCTCGCGAAATGCAGCGCTTCGGCGACGCGCTGTTCGACGAGCAGTACGCCGATCCGGCCCTCGCGGTGTATCTCGACGATGCGCTCGAAGATCGCGTCGGCCACGGCCGGCGCGAGCCCCATCGACGGCTCGTCGAGCAGCAGCAGCTTCGGCGCCGAGGCAAGGCCCCGCGCGATGGCGAGCATTTGCTGCTCGCCGCCGGACAGGGTCCCGGCGGCCTGCTGCCGGCGCTCGGCGAGCACCGGAAACCAGGCGAGGATTCGCTCCTCGTTCTCGCGCCAGGCGCGGCGTCCGGCCTCGGTCTCGGCGCCGATCAGGAGATTCTCGGCAACGCTGAGCGACGGGAACACCTGCCGGCCCTCGGGAACGTGCGCGATGCCGAGATGCGGCCGCCGCGACGGTTCCGTCGAGAGCAGGTCGGCACCCTCGAATCGCATGGTTCCATGCGTGACCGCGACGGTCCCCGAGATCGCCTTGAACAGCGTGCTCTTGCCGGCGCCGTTCGGTCCGACGACGGCGACGAACTCGCCGCGCCCGACACGGATCGAGACGCCGTGCAGCACGCCGTGCTCGCCGTAAGCGGCATGGATCCGCTCAAGCTCGAGCATCGTCGAGCCACTTTCTGCCGAGATAGGCCTCGATGACGGCCGGGTTCCGCGTGATCTCGTCGGGGCTGCCGGTCGCGAGCACGCGTCCGTGATCGAGCACGACGAATCGGTCGACGAGCCGGACCATGGCCTTCATCGTGTGCTCGATGATGACGAGCGTGATGCCTAGACCCGCGAGTCGGCGCAACAGTTCCATCAGCTCGGCCGTCTCGGCCCCCGTCAGCCCCGCGAAGACCTCGTCGAGCAGCAGGATCTCCGGCCGCGTCGCGAGCGCCCGGGCGATCTCCATGCGCCTCAGATTCCGGTTGCTCGCGCCGCCGGCAACGTGACCCGCGGACTCGCCGAGGCCCACGACCGCGAGCGCGTCGCGAGCCGTTCGGCGGGCCTCGTCGAGCGACGCCGCATGGACATAGGCGCCGATGATCACGTTGTCGGCGATCGACATGCGCGCGAAAGGCTTGACGACCTGAAAGGTTCTGCCGAGCCCGAGCGCACAGATGCGGTTCGGCCGCTTGTGGCTGATTCTCGTGCCGGCGAGCAGGACCTCGCCCCGGTCCGGTCTGATGAATCCGTTGATCAGATTGAACAGCGTCGTCTTGCCGGCGCCGTTCGGCCCGATGATGCCGAGAATCTCGCCGCGGCGAACCTCGAGGCTGACGTCATCGACGGCCCTGAGGCCGCCGAAAGTCTTGTTCAGGTTCTTCACCTCGAGCAGCCGGCTGCCTTCGCGTTCGATCCTGAAGCGGGCGCTCGCCGCCTCGGCGGATTCCGTCACCGCGAGTGTGGCGGTGTCCGCGATGAGTCCCTTGCGAGCGAGCAGGTCGCGCAGCTTCCAGAAGACGCCCTCGGGAGCGAGCAGAATGACGGCGATGATCGCAATGCCGTAGACGACGCCCTGAAGTCCCGGCAGCTCGGCGCCGAATCGGGCATCGAGCCAGGCCGAGAGCGGCACGAGCGTCACGGCGCCGATGACGGCGCCCCAGGGCGTGGCGACGCCGCCGAACATGACGACGATCAATGCCTGCGCCGAGACGAGCACGCCGAAGACGGATAGCGGCGTCACGATGAGCTGCACGACGGCATAGAAACCGCCGATCGCCGCGGCCATCCCGCCCGACAGCGCAATCGCGCGAAGCTTCCACTCGAGCGCGCCGATGCCGGACGCTTCGGCCGCAATCTCGTCCTGCTTGATCGCCGTCAGCGACATGCCGTAGCGCGAGTGCTCGAGGACGCGGGTGACGCCCATCGCGAGCAGCACGAAGGCGAGCCCGATGAAGATATAGACGCGGCCGCTCTCGAACTGCATGAACGCGGCCGGCGATTCGCGCTCCATCGGTATCGCGACTTCCTGATGGCCGAGCCATTCGAAGACGTAGAGTAGCGCGAGCGGGTAGGCGAGCATCGCGAGCGCAAAGTAATGGCCGCGCAGCCGAAACGTCGGAACGCCGACGATCAACCCTGCGAGGCTGCCGAGCACGCCCGCAATCGGTATTCCGATCCACGGCGTCAAGCCCCAGGCGACCTGAGCCAGGACCACGAAGTAGGCGCCGAGACCGAAGAAGGCCGCATGGCCGAAGGAGATCAGGCCGCTGTAGCCGCAGAGCAGGTTCCAGGCCATGCCGACGACGGCCCAGACGAGCACGTTGGTCATGATGAGCTGGTAGTAGGAGTTGTCGACGACGAGCGCAAGCGAGGCGTAGGCGAGGCCGAAGGCGAGAATCCACGGCCAGTGCTTCGGCGCCTCGGTCGCGAACATCGCTTCAGGCTCTTCGCGCGGCCTTGCCGAACAGGCCCTGGGGCCTGAGCAGCACGATGATCAGAAAGCAGACGAAGATCGACGTGTTCTGAAGCTGGGTCGGAAGCACGAGCGGCGACAGCTCGCGCACGAGCCCGATGATGAGGCCGCCCAAGAAGGCGCCGCCGAGACTGCCGAGCCCGCCGAGCACGACGCCGGCATACATGACGATCACGTACTCGATGCCGATGTGCGGCTGAAACGGGTTGGTGGAGGCGAGCAGGCCGCCGCCGATCGCCGTGATGCCGACGCCGAGACCGAACGCGATCCGGTAGGCGCGGTCGACGTCGATCCCCATGTAGACGGCGGCCTCGGGGTTGTCGGCGGCCGCGCGCAGCGACCTGCCGAGCCGCGATCTACCCATCACGACGAGGAAGGCCGCGACGACGGCGAGCGCGACGAGCGCCGCGAAGGACTGCGCCTGATTGACGAAGATCAGGATCTCTTCGCCCCGGAGCGGCCCGACGATCCACGGCGTCGACGATAGCGGCGTCGAGATCGAGACCGGTGCCGATCCGAACCAGGCCTGGGCGCCGTTGGCCAGGACGAGCGAGATGCCGAGCGTCAGAATCAGCTGCGCGTAATGGCCTTCGGAATCGAGCCGCGCCGAGCTCGTGCCCGTGACGCGGCTGATCAGCGTCTTGTGTCCGACGAGGCCGAGCAGGAACACGACGGGGCCGGCAACGAGCGCCGCGGCATACGGCGCGATGAGCTCGGGAAAGAATGAGAAGCCGGTGGCGATGCCGAAGCAGTACCACGCGACATACATGCCGAGCATCATGAATTCGCCCTGGGCGAAGTTGATGACGCGCATGACGCCGAAAATCAGCGAAAGGCCGGCGCACATGAGCCCGTAGATGACGCCCGTCAGAATGCCGGCAGTCAGTAGCTGCAGAAAGTTCTCGACGTGCTGCGCCGTGCTCATCGGCTGGCAGGCTCAGTCCCTGATTTCGACGCCGGCCCACTCCTCGACGACGCGCGCGATCGACGTGAAATCGGAATCGGCGCCGAACTTCGCCTTGGTCACGGCCAACATCTGGAGCACGGCGGCGCCGGCAACCATCGGCACGCCGAGTTCGTCGGCTTCCTGGAGGCAGAGGCGAACGTCCTTGTAGGAAAGACCGGTTGCGAAACCGAAATCGAAGCTGCGCGGGATGACGGCGCGCGGAAACTTGTCCTGAGTCGCGCTGTTGCGCCCGCTGCCCGAGTTGATGATCTCGCACATCTGGCTCGGCTTGAGCCCGGCCTTGACGCCCATCGTGATCGCCTCCGACGAGAGGACGATCGCGGCCGCCGCGAGCAGGTTGTTGGCGAGCTTCATGATCTGACCCTGCCCCGGACGATCGCCGACATAAAACACCTTGCCGAACACACCGAGCGCCGATTCGACGAGATCGAACACGGGCCTCGATCCCGACACCATGACTGCGAGCGTCCCGTCGCTCGCCCCCTTCAGGCCGCCGCTGACGGGGGCATCGAGGTAGTCGACGCCGGCCTGGCCGAGCTCGGCCGCCACGCGGCGCGCGACTTTCGGACCCGTCGTCGAGCAATCGACGACGTGCTTGACGCTGCTGCCGTCCTGCACGCCGGCCGGGCCGAGGCAGACGGTCTCGACGACGTCCGGCGTCGGCAGGCTCAGGAATGCCGTCTTCGTCCTGGAGCAGACCTCGGCTGCGGAATTCGCGGGCGTTGCACCCGCCGCCGTGAGTGCTTCGACGGCGGCCTGGGATGCGTCGTAAACCGTCAATGAATAGCCTGCGTCGAGCAGGCGCTGCGCCATCCTTCCTCCCATGCGGCCGACGCCGATGAATCCGTAATCCGTGTTCGTCACTCGTTGTTCCTCTTCAATCGCGAAAGTTGAGCTCGAGCGTCACGGCGTTCGGGTCCTGAACGAATATCTGCTTGAGCCCGATATCGCGAATATCGTTTTGCCTGTAGCGCAGACCTTCGGCCTCGAGTCGCTCGACCGTTGCCTCGAAGTCCGTGGCATTGAAGGCGATATGATCGATCGCGCCGGTATCGACTGTTTGCTGCGGCACGGGCGTGCCGACGCGCGCCTTGTAGTCGGTGTAGCTTTGCCTGTCGGCCAGATGCAGGCAGGCAACGTCGCCTGTATACAGCCAGTAGCCGGCAAAGCCGAGGTCGGGACGGAAGCCCTCGACGAGCCCGAGGATGTTGCAATAGAAGTCTCTGGTCTCTTCCAGCGCGTCGCTGACGACCAGATAGTGCTCGAGTCTGGTTACCGGCATGCTGCCGCTAAGCCCCTTTGCATTTGCTGGCGGCAGTCTACATGATAGACGCCGATTGCACGCGCTTAAGATTTCGTCATGAGTCAACCGGATCGAGCCGTCCGTTGCAAGCGGATTGCGACCGAAGAAGCCTATGCCCCGCGCGACATGCTCGATCGTTACCGCGCGCTGATCAAGGATCATTCGAGCTTCGACCCGGGCTTCGAAAGCCTGATGGGCTACTTTCTGTTCAACGATAGCGAGTGGACGCGCAACGTCATCGAGCGCTTGCAGGATCTCGGCGAGCGGCGGCTGGCCGACATGGATGCCGCCGGCATCGATCATCAGGTGATCTCGCTGACGGCGCCGGGCTTGCAGGTCTTCGATCCCGACACGGCCGCGGGGCTTGCGAGCGACTACAACGACGAGCTCGCCGCCGCGATCGGCAGCCGTCCCGACCGCTTCTCGGCGCTCGCGGCAATCGCTCCGAACCATCCGGCCGCGGCCGCCGCGGAGCTCGAGCGCGCCGTGACGCGGCTCGGCTTCAAGGGAGCGATCATCAACTCGCATACGCGGGGCGAATACCTCGACGACGAGAAGTTCTGGGATATCTTCGCCGCGGCTGAAGCGCTCGACGTCCCGATCTATATCCACCCGCAAACGCCGCCGCCGGCCATGATCGAGCCGCTGCTCGAGGCCGGTCTCGACGGCGCGATTTACGGCTTTGCCGTGGAAACGGGCATGCATCTCTTGCGGCTCATCGTTTGCGGATTGTTCGACAGCTTTCCTAGGCTTCGGATCGTCGTCGGCCATCTCGGCGAGGGCATTCCGTACTGGCTCTTTCGCGTCGACTTCTTTCAGCGGCTCATCGTCAAAACGAAGCGCTACCCGAACTTCCGGCCGCTCGAGAAGCGGCCGAGCGACTATATGCGCGAGAACGTCTACGTCACGACGAGTGGCATGGCCTGGGAGCCAGTGATCCTCTATGCGCAGCAGGTGCTCGGCGTCGACCGGGTCATGTACGCGATGGATTACCCCTATCAGTTCGTGCCGGAGGAGGTGGCCGTCACGGACCGGTTGCCGATCCCGGACGAGGACAGGGAGTCGCTCTATCAGCGCAATGCCGAGAAAGTTTTCAGGATTGTATAAAGATCATATCGAAGTTAGTATTATCGTATGAGTTCGCGCAAGGAACGCCTGACCGTCACCGTCGATCCCGATCTCATTCATGCGGGTAACCATGCCGTGGCGGAAGGCCGCGCGGAATCACTGAGCGCATGGGTGAATGCCGCCCTGGCCGAAAAGGTCGCGAAGGAACGCCGGCTAGCTGCGCTGGCGGAAGCGGTAGCCGCGTATGAAAAGAAGCATGGGACTATCTCTGCCCGGGAACTCGCCGAGCAGGCGCGGGCAGACCGTGAATCGGCCATCGTGGTTCGCGGCAAGAACCGGCCGGCGAGGAAGGCTCGCGGCGTGGCCACGTGACGCTCGTCCTGGACAGTGGGGCTCTGATCGCGCTCGAGAGAGGGGATCGGGCCATGTGGCGGCGCCTGAAGGCGGCGCAACTTGCGGCCAGCGTGCCGGTCTCGCACGGGGGCGTCATCGGGCAGGTGTGGCGTGGGAGTGGCTCGCGTCAAGCGCTATTGGCCAGGGCTCTCCAGGGGATCGAGGTGAGGGCTCTCGACGCGCCTCTCGGGCGCGCGGCCGGGGAGTTGCTGGCCCGCTCGCGTGGCACGGATGTGATCGATGCGGCACTCGTGCTGCTCGCCGACGATGGTGACGACATCGCTACATCCGATCCCGACGACATCGAGCCGCTCGCTGCGCTGGTAGGTCGACATGTCGAGCTATTGCTCGTCTGAGCGGGGCGCGCGCCTGGTCGCGCTTTGTTTATGGCTCGCAGCAAGTCAGGCCGGCGCTCAGACCCCTGAATCGCCGCGAGCCGAGTCTCCCGATCCGTCGCGGGCTCCGGCTCCCTTTCGCGAGATCATCGCGCCGCTCGCGAACGACACGCCGCTCGGCTATTTCATCGCGGGAGCCGATGCGACGGTCGCGGAAGGATCGGACGCCGAGCTGTGCGCCTGGGCGCTCGACGACTGGGTGCGTCATGCCGAAGGGCGGCTCGAGGTGACGCCGGCGGTCGAGGCCGATGCCGTGATCCGGATCTACCTCGTCTCACCGGGATTCGCGCTTTACGGCGAGATGCGCCCGATTCTCGTCGGCGATCGCCGCGGAGCCGAGGTCTATGTGCGCACCGAAACCGAGACGACCGGCGACGGCGCGAACGCGGCCGGCCTGGATCCGCTGATGCGGGAAACCATCGTCTATCTGACCTGCCTGCACGAGATCGGGCATGCACTCGGCATGCTTCACACCGACATTTTCGACGACGTCATGTACTACTTCGGTTACGGCGGCGACACCGCGGCGTTCTTCGACCGCTATCGCTCGCGTCTCGAATCGCGTGCCGACATCGCGCATGTGTCCGGGCTCTCGCCGGGCGATGTCGCGCAGCTCCTTCGGGCTTATCCGGAAGACTGAGCCTGCGAAACTCGATGCGTGGCTTGGGGACTCCCCATACGCGATGGCGTATCGGTTCGATTTATACGCGTTCGCGTATATTGACGTTTTATACGCGATCACGTATAAACGATTAAGGAAGGAGTCTTGTCATGAGTCAGAGTGCGCGGACAGCCAAACAGATCGGGGCGATCATTCGCCGCGCCCGCCGTAATGCCAGGCTCACACAGACCGAGCTCGGCAAGAAGATCGGGCTGCGTCAGGCCACCATCTCAAAACTTGAGAAAGGTGAGCCCGCCACGCAGCTTAGTACCTTGCTCGATACCCTCACGGCGCTCGGGCTGGAGATCGTTATCGACCAGCGCGGAAAGGCCGCGCCCCGCAGCCTTGACGATATCTTCTGATGGCGAAGAAGGGGGCGCGCATACCGCTAAACGTCTATCTCAACGGGCGACTTGTCGGGCGGCTGCGGCGCGAGACATCCGGCGCGATCGACTTTCAGTACGATCAAAGCTGGCTTGACTGGGAACATACTTTTCCGGCCTCACTCTCCTTGCCGCTGCGCGAAGACCGCTATGTCGGTGACCCGGTCATAGCCGTCTTCGATAATCTCCTGCCCGACAGCAAGGACGTTCGCGACCGCGTTGCCGAACGGGCGCATGCGGACGGCGCCGACGCCTACAACCTGCTCGCCGCGATCGGGCGCGATTGCGTCGGCGCTCTGCAATTCCTGCCCGATGGCGATGATCCCGGCAAGGCTGGGGAGCTCAAGGCCAGGCCCATAAGCAACAACGAGATCGCCGATACGCTCTCAAACCTTGCAAGCGCGCCGCTCGGCATGGGTGAGGACAAGGAGTTCAGGATTTCGATTGCGGGGGCGCAGGACAAGACGGCTTTGCTGCACTGGAAAGGAGAGTGGCACATCCCGCACGGTACGACGGCAACGACGCATATCTTTAAGCCCCAGATCGGTCAGCGCGGAAACTACGATCTTACCCATAGCGTTGAGAATGAGCATATGTGCCTCGAGATTCTCGGCGCGCTCGGCTTGCCCGTCGCCAAGACGCAGATTCTCGATTTTGCCGGGACACGGGCGCTCGTGATCGCGCGCTTCGATCGCGAGTGGACGAAAGACGGGCGGCTGCTCCGCGTGCCGCAGGAAGATTGTTGTCAGGCCTTGTCGGTTCCGCCGACCAGAAAGTATCAAAGCGATCTCGGGCCCGGCATGGTCGACATCTTCGAGTTCCTGAAGGCCAGTGATGATCCTGCCCATGACCAGACGGTATTCCTGCGGGCACAGATCGCCTTCTGGCTTCTGGCGGCGACAGACGGGCACGCCAAGAATTTCAGTGTATTCCTTCGTCCGGGCGGCGGTTTCGAGCTGACGCCCCTCTATGATGTGATGTCGGCGCAGCACATCTATGACAACAAACAGATTCAGAAAAAGGACTTCCGGCTCGCGATGTCGGTTGGCAAGAACAAGCACTACCAACTCCATGGAATCCAGCCGCGCCACTTTCTCCAGACGGCTGAAAGAGCAGGGCTCCCGGAAGGCATGGCCACCATGGCGTTGGATCAAATTGCCGACTCGCTGCCTGATGCGATCGAGACCGTCTGCGCGGCGCTACCCCCTGACTTCCCTGCTGATATCCGCGAATCCATCGTAGAAGCCGCATTGAATCGGCGTGACATCATCACGACCGCCGCAGCGGGGGATCCCGCGCTTGGGTAGCGGACGTTCGTCGAGGTGCTGGAGCGTATTCGGGGGACTGAGCCTCAGTGCGTCATCGAGTAGATGGCGTAATTGACGGCGAAGCGGTAGGCGAGACCGGTAAACGCTTCCGGGTAGCGCGGATCATCGGCGTGTTCCCAGGCGTCGCCGAGATCCATGTTGAAGTTGATCGCGACCATGAGCCGGCCGTCGTCGTCGTAGATGCCGCGCCAGTAGGGCACGTAGCCGTCCTGCTGCCAGGTGACGCCCGATCGGAAGTAGCTGACGCCCGGTATCTGGATGCTCTTGTCGAGCTCGTAGACCAGCGACATCAGCGGGTCCGACTCGTCGATCTCGACGATCGGCCGATCCGGGAAGACGCGCCGCATCGAGTCCTCGAAGATCTGCCATTGGCGCGAGCCCCAGAAATCGTCGACCATCAAAAAGCCGCCGCGCAAGAGATATTCGCGGATCAGCGCCGCGTCGCGGTCGTCGAGGTACCAGCGGCCGACCTCGACGGCGTAGAGCCACGGGTAATTCATGATGTCGTCGTCGTCGAGCTCGATGAATGTGTCGCCGCCGATGTCGATGCGCGTCAGGCGGCCGAGGCCCTGTCGCAGATGAATCTCGGCTTCGGGATAGTCCGTGGCGAAACTGCTGCGATACTCGGCGCTCTTGTAGACGAGCCGGGCGAAGTGCCACTCGCCATCCGACTTGACGCCCCATGCGGATTGTTGCGCGCCCGACGTGCCGGCGATCAGCAGCATCGGGATCAGGGACAGGAGGCGCAGCGTCCGTGGCATCGGGCGATTATCCCACCGTGTCGCCTCCCGGTCACCCGGCTCTCCACAGCGTACGCTGAAGCTACCCGACGTCTTCGCGAATCATCAGCGGGATGATCAGGTCTTCCTCGTCGGCGAGGTGACGGGCGAGCCGATCGTGCAGCAGCCTGCTCGCGGCGATGTAGCGGTCCGCGGCCATTCTTCTCGCGTCGCTGTCGTTGGCATCGGGGTCGATTGTCGACAGGAACGCGTTGATCGATTCGACAACCCCCGCGATGCCCTGATGAATGAGCTCGTGGTCGCGCGCGAGAACGTCGAAACCCGCCGCAAGGCGCGGCTCGGCCGAGCGAAACGCCGGAAAATAATGAAAGTCCTCGACCTGATGGTGGCCGTGCAGCTCGGCCAGGAAGCCCTGTAAGCGCGGCGCGATGAAGGCGGCGAACCGGGCGGCGTCGACGCGCTCGGCCCGGTATTCGTCATTCGCGCTCTGCAGCGCGCCCGACTGGCGCCTCAGGTAATTGTGCTTGTCGATCCAGAAGCGCGCCATGGCCGATCGGGTATCGGCCCAGGTCTCGCGCGGGTGCTCCTCGAGCACGACACACAGCCCGTCCGGCCAGCCCGTTCGCTGATCGATGTCGCTCGTCAATGGTCCTGGCTCCGCTCGTTCGTCGGAGTCTTATTGTGACAGATCGGGATCAGGGATCGGGCGGCGGGATCGTTGGGGAGCAGAAGCGACCGGTATCCTAATCTGGTGAAGGGGGGAGCCACTGAATCCGGATGCCGATCGCCCCTGCTCGACTAGCCTTAAGCAAGGGTCGTGCCAACCGAAAAATGGCTTGGGTGCTGAGCCTTGAGTTGGCCGTTTGCACCATGGCGAGGCGAACCCGAGTCGGTCCGCACCGCAATGGTTCAGGTCTGGCGATTCGCGTACAGGGGATACACGCTGTCGCGCTGCTTGAGCGCGCGCCTGAAGGCATCGCGGTCCATCTGATCGAACAGATCGACCAGACTCACGGTCTCGCGGGTCTCTCTTTCGGGGTCGGCTCGGGCCGGTAGCTCGCTCGGCTCTTCGTACGTCGACATGCAGCGCTTATCGTTCTTTTGGAGAGAGGATCAGTCCGGATAATAAGTGATTCATGACTGAGAGCAAGCCCATTTTTATTGCAGGTATGTTACGAAAACTCAGCGCTCCGACTTCAGGCGCGGGCGGTCGAACGGAAAGGATTCGGCGGCGACGCGCGGGTCCGTCAGCGCCTGCGACAGGAACGATTGCAGATCGGCGGCCGTCTGCTGGCTCATGCTGAAAGCATACGCGCCACC
>DATKCK010000020.1:0-2199 GCA_035513215.1 Gammaproteobacteria bacterium
AGGCGATCGATCGAGTTGCGCATCCTCATCAGCTCCCTTTGGCCCTGACGGCGGCGGCCCGTTCCTCGTCCCACCACCAGATCGTCGGGAAGCCGTGGTTGAACTCGGGGATGTCGTCGGGGTGGCCGAAGCGGTCCCAGCGCGCGGTGCGGTCGACGTCGATGTACCACTGCGGGATCACGAAGTGATAGTGGAGGAGCACGCGGTCGAGCGCCTTGGTGGCGGCGACCAGCGTCTCGCGGTCCTCGGCGAAGATGATCTTGTCGATCAGCGCGTCGACGCCCTCGTCCTTGATGCCGGCATAGTTGCGCGACTGCGCCAGGTCGGCGGCCTCCGAGCCCCAGAAGTCGCGCTGCTCGTTGCCGGGCGACAGCGACTGCCCCCAGCCGAGCGTGGTCATGTCGAAGTCGCGCTCGCGGATGCGGTTGATGTACTGCGGGGTGTCGACGACGCGGTAGGTCATCTCGATGCCGAGCCGCCGGAGATTTTGCGAGAAGGGCAGCACGTAACGCTCGGCGTTGGGGTCGTTGCTGACGAACTCGATCGTGAACGGCTCGCCGGTCTCGGTATCCACCAGTTGCCGGCCGCGCAGCTCGTAGCCGGCCCCCTGCAACAGGTTCAGCGCCTCGCGCAGATTCTCGCGCAGCTTCGTCGGGTCGCCGTTGACCGGATTCTCGTAAGGCTCGGTGAGCACCTCGGGCGGGATCAGGTCGCGCACCGATTCGAGGATCTCGAGTTCCTTGCCCTCGGGCAGCCCGGAGGAGGCCAGCTCGGTGCCGGCGAAGTAGGAATCGATCCGGTTGTACTGGTCGTAGAAGGTCGTCTTGTTGATGGTCTCGAAATCGAAAGCGTAGTTGAGCGCCCGGCGCACACGCGGCTCGGCGAACTTGTCGCGCCGCAAATTCATGACGAACGCCTGCATGATGCCGCTCGCCTTGTCGGGAAACGCCTCGAGGATGACGCGCCCGTCGCGCGCGGCGGGAAAATCGTAGCCGGTCGCCCACTGCTTGGCGACGTTCTCCATCCGGAAGTCGTACTGGTCGCCCTTGAACGCCTCGAGCAGCACCGTCTGGTCGCGGAAAGTGTCGTAGCGGACGATGTCGAAGTTGTTGGTGCCGACCTGCGCCGGGTGATCGGCGGCCCAGTAGTCCTCGACCCGCTCATACTCGACGAAGCGGTTCGGCTCGAAGCGGCCGATGCGGTAGGCGCCGGAGCCGACCGGGCGCTCCAGGGTGCCGCTGCCGATGTCGCGCGGGTTGCCGCTCGCGCCGGTGCCCTGCCACCAGTGCTTCGGCAGCACCGTGATCTGGCCGACGATATGCGGCAGCTCGCGGTTGCCGGGGCCGTCGAAGGTGAAGCGGACGACGCCCTCGCCGACCGCCTCGGCCGAGACCACGTGGCGATAATAGAACCGCTGGCTCGGGTTGTGCTCCTTCGCCACCTCGAGGCTCCAGACGACGTCCTCGGCGGTGATCGGCTCGCCGTCCTGCCAGCGCGCGTCCGGATCGATCCGGTACTCGACCCAGGAATAGTCGGCCGGATAGCGCAGCGCGTCGGCGATCAACCCGTACATCGCGCTGATGTCGAGCTCGTCGAGCGAGGACGTCATCAGCTGATCGTACATCAGGCCGATCCCCGGCGCCGGGTTGCCGCGGGTCAGGATCGGGTTGAAGGTGTCGAAGCCGGCCGAATCCGACATCCGCACGGTGCCGGTCTTCGGCGCGTCCGGGTTGACGTAGGCGAAACGCTCGAAATCGGGCGCGTATCTCGGCTTGCCGGTCAGCGCCGTGGCGTGGCGCCACTCGGGTTCCTGCTCGTTCGCCGAGAGCGGCGACGCCACGATGAAGGCGAGAGCTGCGGCGGTCGCCGCGACGACGATCGGGATCGCTTTGATGCGCATGGATACTCGCTGGCTCGGAGCTTCTGTCTCGCTTGCAGTTTAGGTGCCGATTCCGCTCGCGGACACCTCTAATCGGCGTCATGACTGAAATTTAACCGGCATTTGGTCGCGCTCCGAGGCGCTCCGACGCCCTCGCAGCGTGTGCGGCTCCTCGGACCCGGAGGAAGAGGCCACGGCGCGATTGCGGCCTCGGCGCGATTGCTTGCGATGGCCGGCGCCCCCGCTCTATGCTCCGGCGTCGGCCGGCTCCGTCGAGAGCCCGGCAACGCGGCTGAGATCGCGTGCGCGAGCGCAGGGGG
>DATKCK010000021.1:0-16948 GCA_035513215.1 Gammaproteobacteria bacterium
TTCACTTCAGTGCCAGATCTCAAGAGAAAACTTATGCGCTACATCCGCAAATACAACGACTCACCGAAGCCCGTGAAGTGGGTCTACCGCGACCCCAACCATCGCATCACTACGGTTTCGACTGTTACAGGCCACTAGTGCCGGATCTGCGAGGTGATGTTCTCTAGCTCGTAGGCCTCGCAGGTGCCCCGCTCCATGCCGACCATTCCGCCGCCACCGCCACCGCCACCGCCACCGCCACCGCCGGTGGTCAGCAGATTCGGCGTCAGCACCCAGGGCTCGAGCAGCACCTGAGGATCCTCGACCGTCACTTCGTAGAGAATCTGATCGCCCTGCCGCGTAAAGCGTTCGGTGACCCTCATGTCCTCGGAGTGAAAGAAGCCGCCGCGCGCCAGCCACGTTCGCGGCGTGAACCCGATCGATTCGAGCACCAGCGTATCGCCCTCCCAGTGGCCCACGGTATGTCCCGTGTACTTGGTCTGGATGATCTGCCGCTCGTCATGCTCGCGGCCGTCGGTCGGGATCACGCGGACGTCCGTGTAACCGCCACCACCATCGCGGCCGCCCGAATAGAGAAAGGTAATGTCGTTCTCCGTGTGGAAGATGCGCTGGGGCGGCCCTTGCCGCGGAATCCCGAGTGGCTGACAGGTCATGACCGGATCATCGAGGTTCGTCCATTGATCGAGATAAATGACGCGGTCCCAGTGCTCCGGCTTGTAGAGCGGGCGATTCGGCCCGTAGCGCGAAGCCGCCTCGAACTCGAAATCGACTGTCTGATTCCACTGTGTGCTGCAGCCCTCGAGCTGGGTCGGCGCGCAGCGGCGGCTGCCATAGCGCCAGTTGAAAAACGTGCTCCTGCCGCTCCAGTTACCGGTCAGGTCGGGTTTGCCGTCGGCCAGCCGCGGCGTCGGGGCGTCGGAATCGAGCACCGGTGGTTCCTGGTCGCTCGCGTAAGTCGGCATCGACTCGGTGGGGCCCACGCCCGACGGTACGGGCACGACAACGTAGACGCTGCCGGTCTCCGTCTCGACCGTCGTCAGATCCCGAACGACCTCGCCGTCCTGACGCTCGATCGACCTTTCGGCGATATAAACCTCGATCCTGTTCAGTGGATTGTTGAAATCGTTGTAGTCACTGTAAGCAAACTCCGTCGTCGCGCCGCCTAGCGTGACGACGACGCTCTGCGTCATATAGCGATCATCGAGCGCTGCAACGGCCGTGGCGCCGTCGACGCCCGGAATCGGAAACGTCACGACGGGCGTGTCACCGTCCCAGTCGACCGAGGTGCTGCCGATTGTCGAGGTGCCCTCCTCCAGCAGCCCGCCGGGATTTCGCATCATCTGCAGCGGATCGATGCCGGCGCCCGCGAGCGCCGCCTTGGCCGCGCCCTGAGGGCTGGCCCAGATGCGGATCAGCCGCTCCTCGACGGCATTGGGCATCGGCGTCGCCGTGCCTTCGCCCGGGATGAGCCCGCCCCCGGGGACGTCCTCGTTCCAGGCGTACTCGCCGCTGACGACCTCGACATTCGACACCGTCTCGCCGCTGTCGACCACGCACTCGTACTGGATGCGCTGACCCACCGTCTGATAGTTCGTGCTCGCGCGATAGCGCGTCAGCGTGCAGGGCTCGCCGTCGACCTCGACCGTGCCGCTGCCCTGATACTCGAGCGAGACGATCAGCTCGTGCTCCTCGATACCGCGCAGCATGCCCATGTGCCAGGTCCAGTTGAACAGCACGGACTTCAGATCCCTCGCATCGGCCTCCGGCGTGTAGGGCGGCGGGCCGCCGCGACCGCCCTGTGCGCTCGCTGTCAGCGGCACACTGATCGCGAGAGCGAGTGCAATCGCCGTCCCGATCACCTTACGTTGCAAGACCATGCTGTTCCCCCTCGAAAAATTGGCCACCTGAGACGTGTCCGCCTGGACCGGGTCGAAGCTCGGCTCGAACCGATTCCGGCGCGAAGCTATTCCGGCTCGAACTCGATCGTGCTTTGATTGGGCAGGGTAATCGAGCGGATGAAGCCCAATGGGCTGCCGTCCCTCGACGGCAAATAGCTGATCGTGACCACGTCGCCGGCGATTACGGTGTTCGGCCCGCCCCGACCGAAACCAAGACTCGACAGTGTATTGGCAGACCCCGTGGTCAGAATCCAATCCGTGCTCGAACCGTCGTCGTTCGCCACCTCGATGGTCATCGCTCCGTGGGGGTTCATGAACTCCACTTTCTTGACCACGCCGGTGATCTCGCCCTGCCCCCGGATGTCGTAGACGCCCGACAGAGAATGATGAGCCAGCAACGAGCCGCTGGCTGCCAGCCAACCGCCCAGGATGACAGAACCCAGAATCCGCTTAGTCATATTCGTAAGTCCCCACAGTGATCGCACCGGGTGCCGTCCGCGAACGCTGCTGCACACGGATCAGCTCGTATCGGAGCGTAACACCGCGGGGGCCCGGCCTCAAACGAGCGGCAGCGTAAGCCCGGGCCGGAACAAGTAATCTTAAGGTTCGGACGTGTATGATTTCCGCGTACGAGGCGGCTTACC
Organism: Gammaproteobacteria bacterium; assembly: GCA_035513215.1. Lineage (GTDB taxonomy): Bacteria > Pseudomonadota > Gammaproteobacteria > Steroidobacterales > Rariloculaceae > DATCZB01. The sequence continues at coordinate 2,543 of DATKCK010000021.1, forward strand.
ACAACGGGCCCATGAATCGAATCTCCATCGGATCCGTGCTTTCCGGGGCAGCGATGCTCGCGACCGTCGTCGCCGGAGCGAGCGTCGTCGGCAAGGATGGCCGGCGGGCGCCCGGCGCCGATGACGCCGAATTGCTCAGGGCATCAGGACTCGTCGTCTGCTCGAGGATCGTCGACGACCGGCGCCGGCGGTCGGCCGGCACCGGCACGGTCGTCGGCAGCCGCAACACCGTCGTGACGGCGGCGCATGTCTTCACCGACGGCGGACGCCGGGGGCCGCCCGTCGAGTTCGATGCCGCCGCCGATTGCGTCTTCCGGCAGTACGACGTGCACGGCGACATCACCGCAGAAGTCGCATTCAGTCATGCCGCGATGGGGGCGTTTCGGGATAACGCAGGAGCCCCGAACCAGGACTGGGCCGTCCTCAGAACGGCCGAGCCTCTGCCCGAGTCCACGGCGGCCCTTGATTTCGCGTTCAACGGCAACGAGATCGAGAATTTGAACGGCCTCCCGATGCGAATCGTCGCCTACCACGCGGACATGGAAACCGCCAGACGATCCCTGATGCTGTCCGAGGGCGAGCTTTTTTCCGTTGAGTACGGCGGATTTTTGCGGCTTGCGCATACGGCGGATACGGGGCGAATGTCTTCGGGCGCCGCGATCGTGCACAGAACGGAAGACGGGCAGAACGTCGTCGTCGGCATCAACCGATCGTCGGCGAACTTCGGCGACTTCAATCTCGCCGTGCCGCTATCGAGCGAGCTCGAGCAGGCGCTCAGAAGCTATGCCTACGGTCAAGTGCCGCTGCGCCGGCAGCGTCTGGCGGCCCGCGACCTGCACCCGGCACGCCACTATATACTCCGCGTGTCGGCACACGATTCCATGGAGCAAGACGATGAAAGATCGCCATTCGATCAAACGTGAGCTTGTGAGGGCCGCCGCCCTCGTCGTCGCCGGCCTCGTCACCGCATCGGCCGCGTCGGCGCAGACGACCGCGGACAGCAGCGAAATCCGCATGCCCGACGGCGTGCGGTTCATCGAGCAGGTCGACAAGGAGTCCGCCGACGATATCGTGATTCCGTACACGATGTACGAGCTCGACAATGGCCTCACGGTCATTCTCCACGAGGACCATTCGGACCCGCTGATCCATGTCGACGTCACTTATCACGTCGGCTCGGCGCGCGAGGAGATCGGCAAATCCGGGTTCGCTCACTTCTTCGAGCACATGATGTTTCAGGGCTCGCAGAACGTCGGCGACGAGGAGCATTTCAGAATCATCTCCGAGGCCGGCGGAACGCTGAACGGCACGACGAACTCGGACCGCACGAATTACTTCGAGACGATCCCCTCCAACCAGCTCGAGAAAGTGCTCTGGCTCGAGGCCGACCGCATGGGATTCCTGCTGCCGGCCGTGACGCAGCAGAAGTTCGAGGTGCAGCGGGAGACCGTCAAGAACGAGCGCGGCCAGAACTACGACAACCGGCCCTACGGCTTGCTCAACGAGGTGACCGATCGCGCGCTCTTTCCTCCTGGGCACCCCTATTCATGGCAGACGATCGGCTACATCGAGGACCTCGATCGTGCCGACCTCAACGATCTCAAGGGGTTTTTCCTGCGCTGGTACGGTCCGAACAATGCCGTCCTTTCGATCGGCGGCGACCTCGATCCCTCTCAGACACTTCAATGGATCGTGAAGTACTTCGGGCCCATCCCCAGAGGGCCGGAGGTCGAGGACCCTGTCTATGAACGCGTGACGCTCGATCAGGACCGCTATGTCTCGATGGAAGACCGCGTCCCGCTGCCGCATCTGCGAATCGCATGGCCCACCGTGCACGTCTTTCATGAGGACGAGGCGCCGCTCGATGTGCTCTCGTCGATCCTGGGAACGGACCGGACATCGCTGCTTTACAAGAACCTCGTCCGCGACGGCGCGGCCGTCACGGCCAGCGCCTCGCATCCCTGTGGCGAGCTCGGCTGCCGGTTTTCACTCGACGCTCGCCCCAACCCTGCGAGCGACGCGAACCTCGCCGACATCGAGGCGGCCATGCGGGCGTCGCTCGCCGAGTTCGAGGAACGCGGCGTCGAGGAGGACGATCTCGTCCGGATGAAGATGCAGATACGCTTCGACACGATCTTCGGCCTGCAGAGCGTCTCCGGCAAGGTCTCGAGCCTCGCGAGCTACGCGACCTTCAACGGCACGCCGAATTACACGGCCGAGCAGATCGCGCGTTACGAGCGGGTGACGGCCGAGGACGTGATGCGCGTCTATCGTCGCTACATCGAGGACCGTCCCGCCGTGATTGTCTCGGTCGTGCCGACGGGCCAGCCGCAAGCGGCGGCCGCGCGCGACAACTGGACGCCGCCCGAGCGCGAGATTCCGGACTATCCCGAGACCGAGATCGCCCTGCGCGAGCCCGAGGACGGCTTCGACCGGAGCATGCAACCGCCGGCCTCCGACGAGAATCCGTCGATCATGCTCCCCGAAATCTGGCGTGACGAGCTTGCCAACGGCATCGATGTGCTCGGCGCCGTCAACGCAGAGGTGCCGCTCACGGCGATTCAGATTCAGTTCGAGGCCGGACAGCGGCATGAGCCGCTCGAGAAGCTCGGCCTGGCGTCGCTCACAGCGACCATGCTCAACGAGGCCACCGAACGCTCGACGAACGAGGAGCTGTCGAACCGGCTGCAGAAGCTCGGCTCGATCCTCATGATCGGCTCCGGCGACCGTTTTACGACCGTCACCATGCTGAGCCTCCGCGAGAATCTCGGCGACACGCTCGATATCGCGGCGGAGCGCCTTTTCATGCCGGCATTCGACGCGGCCGATTTCGCCCGCGTCAAGGACCAAACCCTGCAGCAGATCGAGCTCAGCAAGACGCAGGCGTCGCCGCTGGCCAATAGCGTGTTCGACCTCGTGCTGTTCGGCCGGGACAACAGCTTCGCCTATCCGAATGCCGGGCTGGCCGAGACGGTAACCGATATCAGCCTCGACGACGTCAAGGCCTTCTACGCGCGCGCCTACTCTCCGGCGAGCGCAACCGTCATCGCCGTCAGCGACATCCCGCAGGACGACCTGACCGAGGCCCTCGCCTTTCTGACGGACTGGACGGGCGACAGCGCCCCGGTAGCGTCGCTCGAGCCCTTGCCCGAGCTCGCCGCAGGAACGCTCTACCTCGTCGACAAGCCCGACGCCGCGCAGTCGGAGATCCGAATCGGCAAACGCGCCCTGCCCTACGACGCGCTCGGCGAGTTCCACCGATCGCAGCTCATGAACTTCGCGCTCGGCGGCTCGTTCAACAGCCGGATCAATCTCAACCTGCGCGAGGACAAGGGTTATACCTACGGCGCGCGCTCCCGATTCACGGGCGACGACCGCCTCGGCACCTTCGTCGCCTCGGCAGGCGTTCGGACCGATGCAACGGCGGCATCCATCGTCGAGTTCGTCGACGAGATCGAGCGGTATGCGGCCGAGGGCATCACCGAGGCGGAACTGACGTTCACGCGGCAGGCGATTGGACAGCAGGATGCGCTGCGTTACGAGACGCCGCTACAAAAGCTGAACATCCTGTCCGACATGGTGACCTACGACCTGTCCGAGGACTTCATCGAGCACCAGAACCAGATTCTCGAGCGCATTCGCAAACGCGAGATCGATACGCTGGCGCGAGAGCATCTCGGCATCGACGAGATGATCCTCGTCGTCGTCGGCGACAAGCGCTCGATCCTGCCGAGCCTCGAGGAGCTCGAGTTTCCGATCGTCGAGCTCGACACCGAAGGCAACCCCCTCTAGCGCGTCACGGGCTAGCGGCGAGGCTGAAGTTGATGGCGATCGAGATCCGCTCGCCCGTGCCCCGATAAGGGCAGACTCCGTGCGACAGCCAACTCGGAAAGACGATGAATACGCCGGCGCGCGGCGTGAATCTGTGCGACTCGCCGAGCGATACGCAATCGGGACCAGGAAACGTCAGCTGCGGCGCGTACATCACCGGCGCCACACCCCGCGGATCGAGGATCTCGAATTCGCCGCCGAGAGAGCCGTCGGCATCGACACCCCCATCGTCGACGTAATAGCTGACGGACCACAACGCCCCGGGGTGCGTGTGGAACTGATTGCCGTGGCCACTTCGATTGATGTTGCCCCAGCTATTGATTCGCCAGGCGAACCTGTAGCGGTTGCCTGCGCGGTCGACGGTGGCATCGTTGACGACAGCCTGCACGTAGGCCAGCAGCCTTTGCATCGGCTCACCAGCCCATTCGTGCATATCCCAGCTCGACTGCCAACCGCCGCGATTGGAGCGCTCCACCGATGCGCTCGTTTGTTCGCGAGCGAGGATGACACGCCTGAGCTCGGCGTTGAGTGACTCCGCGTCACGCACCGTGGCAATGACGATCGGCGTCGGGAAGAGTTTGAGCACCTCCACCTTGAGCGGCGAGCCAGCTCGTGGCGCCGTATTGGATGGCATGCGTTCGGTCATGTCACGTCCTCAAGCCGCCAAATCCTGAACGAGACGATTATACTTGCTGCATGCTAACGCCGGCCGACGTCGATACGACCATCGGGAGCGCCATCGCATACCTGCAGAAGGTGCGCCATCCGCATGCGCTGATGTTCATGACCATCCTGCACCGGCTCTACGGCATCGAGGAGTTTGCCGACGCAGGCAAGCGTTATGATGAGGTATTACCCGAACAACCCCCCGACAAGATACCAGTGCTCAGGGTGTTTCGACGCATTTTCGACGCCGACAACCCGCTCATACCCGATGACTGGGACCATGTGAAGATTCCGACCGACCGCCTCATCATCTCAGCGCTCTATTGCGATCGACTCGGACTGCCCGACTCGTATGCAGAGGCGCTCCAGCGCGCCGTCAGCCAGGGCGGGTACGGCCGTACGCATGCCGTCCTGGCATGGGCCTGGATTCAGGACAATCAGTATGACCTCGAGGTGCCGGACGGTTTTCTCGAAGAGATGTTCAGCAGCACAGTCGCGATCATCAACGACGACCCGACGAGTGTCGACGACCTCAAGCTCGAGGCCGGCGCATTTCTCTGCATGGCACGCCAGGCCTGGCGCGTCGACCTCGGGTTCGTTCGGCGCGTCATCGCATTTCAGAATGAAGATGGCGGCTGGGGAGCCAAGGACGACTCGAACTGGCATGCCACGATCCTGGCGCTGATGATCGTGCTGCACGTAAAGTTCCCTTACGCGGCCGCTCTGATCCCCTGAAAAAAAGCGGCGGGACAATGCCCGCCGCTGAGGTTTCAGAGGTCAGATGAATCAGAAATCCATCGTCAGACTGACGAAGTAACGCCGCCCGAGCGGATCGTAGGTGGCTCCACCCTGGTGAGTGCACTGCAGACCACCATAGGCCACGTACGCCGGCGCATCCGGATCAAACCCTAGACAAGGAGGATCCTCGTCCAAGAGATTCTCGATGCCGACGTTGAGGCGGTACCGATCGGCAAACGTGTAGCCGCCCGTCAAAGCAAACAGCTGGTAGGTCGGGTTGCTGTCGTAGATGCAATCCTCCGACAGGACGTTTTCACGACAGTCCTGGTCGTCGAGACGCGGCCAGTACTGATGCCTGAGAGTCACGTTCCAGGACCCCTGAGCGTAGCTGAACTGCGAGAACACGCGGTAGTCGTAACGCTGACACTGGATCTGCAGCGAGCAGTCGTTGTAGCCGGCATGATCTTCTTCTGCGACATCCGGTCGGTCCTGCGTGATCGACTTCAAGTTGTAGTTCGCCACCGATTGCAGGCTGAACATGCCCGGACCGAGCGGCCGCTGCCAATTGAGCTGCAAGTCGACGCCGGACATGAGCGCCCGACCCTCGTTCGTGAACGACCGGTCGGTAAACTGCGAGGTGCCGTCGGACTGGTCGCGGACGACCTGTAGACAGGCCTGAGTGGTCGGATCGCCGCTCGGGTTGAACTGCGTCGAAAGACAGCGCTCGTAGATCGAGTCGGCGTTCTCGAGCGAGATCATGCCCTGGATCTCGATCTCGTACCAGTCGACCGTTAGCGTGAAGTTGTCATGAAAATCCATGACGGTGCCGAGCGTGAACGTGTCGGCCCGTTCCTCTCTCAAGTCCCGGTTGCCGAAGCTGTTGGCGACGCCCGTGCCGCCGCCGGAGGTTTGCTCTTCGATTGGGTCGGCATCGTAGTACGCGATCGAGCCAGTCTGGCCCATCAAAGTCCGGCAGATCGCCACCGTTTGTGCCGTCTGCGCGGTCGGCGTACCGGGGTTAACGCCCTGCACATAATCCGCCGGCGTGGCGCTGAACGTACCCGGAGAGGAGAGATTCTGCGAACACCAGTCACGAGAGCCGAAGCCGCCGAAGACCTGGGTGCGCGTGATGAAGAGCTCACCGAGGTTCGGCGCGCGAAACGCCCGGTTGAAGCCGCCGCGCAACCGGTAGCGCGGGGCGACGGCCCAGTCAATCAGCGCCTTGTAAGTCTCGAGGTCGGGCATGTTCGGCATGCTCCAGTCCGAGATGCGGCCGCCGAGCTCGACGTTGAAATGCTCGACGCCGGCAGGGCCGCCCGAGACGATCGGAATCAAGAGCTCGCCGTAGATCTCCGTGACATCGTACTCGCCGAAGCTCTGCTCGTTCGGGAAGGTGCCCGCGATCGGGTCGAGGAAGTTCTGATTGTGACTCAGGTTGTCCGGCACGAAGTCGAAGCTGTTCTCGCGATACGTCCCGCCGAGCGCGTACTGCAACGGCCCCGCCGGCATCTCGGCAAGATCGCCGACGATATTCGCCTCAAGCACGGACTGCGTCATTTCACGCTGGTTCTTGAGCGATGCCGCGAGCATGTCGACGCAGTCCTTCGATGGCAGGAACCGCTCGACGATCGGCAGGCCCGTCGTGCAGCGCGAGTTGTTCTCGGCGAAGCCGTCGTTGACGGGCTCCGGGTCGAACTGTGCATTGCGGCCATAGTTCGGGACCAGATAAAGCGCGCGCAATGACGACAGCCTGACCGAGCCGAGCTGGTTGACCTGGTTGTCCGAGCGCCCCGTCGAAACGGTGATATCCCAGAAATCATTGCCGCTCGGCAGCTCGCCTTCGAGGCCCAGCGAGAAGTTCATCGTCGTCGTCGTGTTCGTCGTTGAACGACCCCTGCCCATTGCCTCGCGCAGGTAATCCGGCGAGCGGTTGCCCCACCAGATCGCGTTCGGGTCCGGGCGGCTCATGAGCAGGTTGTAGAGCTCTGCTGAGGTCGGCCAGGCCTCCGAGTTCGTGCAGCCCGGCTGGCCGTCGAGCCACGGCCTCTCGGGCGTCGGCGGGGCATCGCACTCGACGCCGAAACGGCCGTCGATCGTATACGCCAGGTTCGTCGTACCAACTGCCGTGCAACCCACCGGCAGATCGTCGACTACGCCGTCGGCGTCCCGGTCGATGAGCTCGCACAGCGAATCGGGAATGTCGTAAATACTGCGATCCAGCGAGTCGCCCGGGTAGAGCGGCTGATTGTTGCCGCGATAGAGCTCGTTGCCGAAAGGCACGGCAGCCGCCCACTGGTTGATGTTGGCAGCCGTGTTGCCGAGGCTGGACTCCGTCTGCGTACGCGTGACCGAGGCTTGCGCCGTCACGCGGACATTGTCGCTGACCTCGAAATGGCCGTTCGCGAAAGCCGACAGCCGCTCGAGCGGCGACGACGCCCAGCGATACAGGTTGTTTTCCTTGATCCCGCCCCAAGGGTGCTGCACGAATACCGGCAAGCCGGCATAGTTGCCCCAGTGATCACCGCCTGATCCCGGTACATTCGGGTCGTAGAGCGGACCGTTGTAGCGGTAACCGCCCGGCGCAGAAGAACCGGAAGTCGTCTGCGCACCGAATCCCATCCCGGTAAAGATCGTGCCATCGTCATTGAGGCGGTAATTGAAGGCCTGGATGTTGTTGCTGATCGTACCGGCCGGCAAGTCGCTGAAAATTTCGTCGACTGTCGTCACGGTACCGAGCGGAGTCTCATCGACCCAGCCGACTCGCGTGGCAATCTCCGCCTGATTCCGCGCCGGAAGGTTGTTGGTATAAGGGACGCCCGGCGATGCCTCTCCGGGAGGGGGAGGAATCAGGTTCTGGAAATCCCGTTCGTTGTTGATCCACGGTGTGCCGCCCCAGATGAAGCCGCCGCCCGGCGACAGCGGATTGGCAAAGTCCGCGACCTTCCAGTCTCGTTGCCATTCGTGCTGCTTCGTGCGCGTCGCGCGCTCGACGCCGAGCATGACATTGCCGCGGTCGCCCGCGATATTCGCGCCAAGCAGTCCGGAAATCGTGATCTCCTGGTTGCCACCGTGCTGCGTGTCGGCGACGCGGATATCGACCGACGCGCCTTCGAAATCGTCCTTGAGGACGAAGTTGACGACGCCGCCGACGGCGTCGGCGCCGTACACGGCCGAGGCGCCGCCCGAGATGACCTCGACGCGCGCGATGGCCGATGCCGGGATCGAGTTCGTGTCGACAATCATCGTCGGATCGACCGGCATCGCGCGCCGGCCGTTGATCAGGACGAGGTTGCGGTTCGGGCCCAGGCCGCGCAGGCTGACGGTCGATACGCCGACCGTGTTCGTTGCCGTCTGCTGCACGTCGGTCGTCGTGAACTGCGTAACGGCCGGGACGAACTGCGGCATCTGGTTCAGAATCGTCTCGACGCCGATGAGGGACGTCTCGTCGAAGAGCTGCTCGTCGACGGTCATGATCGGCGCGTTGGCCGAGAAGTCACGGCGGGGAATGCGCGAGCCGGTAACGACGACCGTTTCCTGCAAACCGTCCGCTTCCTCGTCCTGTGCTGACGCTGGCGTGTTCGGCGCAACGAACATCACGGCGCTCAACAAGGCTCCGCCCGACACCGCGGCGAGCGACGATCGCCGCCCGGTTGGCGAACGGCCAAGCGCTTCGGCAATCGATAGAGACAATAAATCGGCGCGCGGACGCACTCCCGGCGCTTGGTCATGGACCTTCATCGCATCCCCCATGCTGAAGATCCCGTACCCCCTGTTCGAGATCTCCCGATAAAGTCAGACGCCGGCGACTCCGTTCAATCCGACGCACACCCCCCCATGAGTCCGATGCAGTGCCCGAACTCGTACCGGCGGCAGCGTAGCATGTTAATTCACACGATAAAAGACCCAATTCGCACGAAGCTCCGCGACTATCATTCTCATCGAAAACGAGATGCGCGTGCTCGGTCGGATAACGATCGAATCATAGCGAGACTTGCACATCGACCGGCCGACGGGCGGCGGCCCGTGCGCGGCGCGCGTGGCCGAGCGGCAGGAACCATGGTAACCTCGGTTGCCGTGATGATTTGCCGCAGCTTGAGAATCAGACTGACGCGTCTTCTTGCGAGCGCGGCCGTGGGGCTTGGCGCCTTCGCTCTGGTCGCCGCCATGACCAATGCCCAACCGCCGGAAGGCGCGAGCGTACCCCCGGACAGCGTGAACGTGGATGTCGCCGGCTGTATCGATCTCGAGACGCGAGAACAGCAGATCGCCTGTTACCTCGCCCGCGTCGAGGAAGCGGTCGACGCACGCGAAGTCGAAGCGACGGGCAGCGACGAGCCGAATTCGAACGCAACATCGAGCGCACCTTCCAGTGCCGCCCAAACCGAGCCCCGCCGCGCCAATCCGCCGGCGCAACGTGATGCGCTGCAGGCGCGGCCACAACCGCAACGCGACGCACCGGCCGCGGCCGACAGCGAACAACCGGACGCGGCAGGGGGCGAGATCGTAGCGAGGGTAACCTCGCTCAGGGAGATGGAGCCCGACACCTATTTGATCTTCCTCGACAACGGTCAGGTGTGGCGACAAAATGCGCCGAAGCGCTATTTCCTGCTCGAGGGCGCCGAGGTTCATCTCAGCCCGACACGCTGGGGTGAATCGTATCGGCTCACGGATCCCGACATAGGCAACTTCATCCAGGTCGAACGCATCCGTTAGCGCGGCTTCCCGCCAGACAGCGCCGAGTCACCATGCCGGCCAGCGTCGATCAAGTCTTTGCCGAGGCCCTCGAGCATCATCATGCGGGCCGCCTGGCCGAAGCCGAAAAAGGCTACCGCCTGATACTGGAGGCAGTCCCCGAGCACGCCGACTCGCTGCATCTGCTCGGTGTCATCGGGCTGCAAACGGGTCATCTGGAGCCGGCTCTGGATCTGGTCCAGCGGGCCGTGAGCCTAAGGCCCGACGGCGCCGTCTATCACAGCAATCTCGGCCAGGTTCTCGAGCGGCTCGGCCGTTTCGACGACGCCGAACGTGCCTATCGAATGGCGAGCGAGGTCGATCCCGGATGCGCCGAAGCCTTCAACAATCTCGGCCGCCTCCTGCAGGGTGAGGGTCAGCTCGGCGAGGCCGAATCGCATCTTAGAAAGGCGATCGAAATCAGTCCGGACTATGCGGAGCCCCATGCCAATCTCGGCAACCTGCTGAAAGACCGCGGCGATCTCGATGGCGCGATCGAGGCGTTTCGCCGCGCGATCGAGCTGCGCCCGGATCTTTCGATGCTGCACAGCAACCTCCTGCTGACGCTGCACTATCATGCCGACTATTCGCCCGCCGACCTCGCCCGCGAGCACCGTCAGTGGGCCGAGCGCCATGTTTGGCCGCTCCGATCGGAGCGGGCGCCGCATCGGAACCATCCGGACCCGAATCGGCGCCTAAAAGTCGGCTACGTGTCGCCCGATTTTCGCGCACACGCCGTCGCGCGTTTCATGCTGCCGCTGCTCGAGAATCACGACCGGCAATCGGTCGAGATCTACGCTTACTCGGATGTCGCCCGACCGGACGAGATGACCGATCGAATCCGGGCCGAATGCGATCACTGGCACGACATCGGGACATCGGGCGACCGGCAGCTCGCCGCCTCGGTACGCAGCGACGGCATTGACATCCTCGTCGATCTTGCGGCTCACTCCGGCCGCAACCGCTTGCTCACGTTCGCGCGGAAACCGGCACCGGTTCAGATCACCTATCTCGCGTACTGCAGCACGACGGGCGTCGACGCCATCGATTACCGGCTGACCGACCGGTTTCTCGATCCCTCGTCCGATGACGAAGCGAACTACAGCGAGCGATCCATCCACCTGCCGCATTGTTACTGGTGCTATGCGGCGCCGTCGTCCAGCGCCATGCCACGCCCTGTAGACGAAGGGCGACGGGGCCCGCCGACCTTCGGCTGCCTCAATAACTTTGCGAAAATCACCGACGCGACGCTCGCCCTCTGGACGCGATTGATGCAACGCGTTCCGGAGGCCAGGCTGCTGGTTTACGCGCGTGCCGAGCCGCACCACATACGACTCAGGCAGGCCTGGCAGCAGGCGGGCCTGTCCGAATCGCGCCTCGAATTCGTCGGCTGGCAGCCGCTCGAACCCTATCTCGAGACCTATCGGCGGATCGATGTCGGGCTCGACCCGTTTCCCTACACGGGCGGAACGACGACCTGCGACGCGCTGTGGATGGGCGTGCCCGTCGTGACGCTGGCCGGCCGAACGGCCGTCTCGCGCGGCGGCGCGACGCTGTTGTCGAACGTGGGCCTGCCGGAGCTCGTCGCCCACGACGAGGCACAGTATGTCGACATCGCGGCCGCCCTGTTGCGCGACGAGGATCGGCTCGACGTCATGCGGCGCAAGCTGCGCTCGCGGCTCGAATCGTCTCCGGTCATGGATGCCCAGCGGTTCGCGCGGGACATCGAGTCGGTGTTCCGGAATGCGTGGCAAACCTGGTGCGCCGGCCCCGCTTCAGGGAACTGAGACCAGCACCTATACTGCGCCGGACACAGCGCAAACGGATGAACGATGGCGGATGAGCAAACCGGGCCCCAGCGGCTCGTATTAATCGGGAGAGTCTACCTCAAGAACCTCTCCTTCAAGTCACCCAAGGTACCCGACGTCTTCACTGCCGACAGGAACGCCGAGACGCTCCTGAACCTGCGGTCGACGAATGCCCAGATCGATGCCGAGCATGTCGAGGTCCTCCTGCACGTGAACGTCAAGACCGTCAACGGCGAGGACACGCTCTTCCAGATCGAGATCGTGCAGGCGGGCGTCTTCAGGATGACGGGCTATACGCCCGAGGAGATGCTGGAGTTACTGGGCCGGGTCTGCCCGGAGACGCTATTTCCGTTTGCGCGCAAGACGATCGACGACGTTGCGCGCAGGGGCGGCTTCCCGGAAGTCTCGCTGCGGCCGCTCGACTTTGATGCCCTGTTCGCCGAGCACATGCGCAAGCACGCCGGCGAAGTCCCCGCCACCTGAATCCTCCGCGCTCACGCATTCTGAGCTTCGCGCACGTGCAGAAGGAGCATGAGCCCGAGCACCGTGCCGTGCCAGTCCGAGATCCCGGGCTGCTTTCGCGTCATGCCCCAGCCGCCATCGTCATTCTGCCTCTTGAGAACGGTAGCGACGAACGCGGCATCGACGCGTGCACCCTCCCCGGCCAGGCAGAGAAACGCAGCCGCTTCGAGCTTGAGGTCCGTGACCACGCTCGTGTCGTCGTTGACGATCGCCGCATTCGCCCGCAAGAGATCTTCGACGAAACCCGCCGGCACGCCGACCCCGCCGCCGTATTCCTGAAGCCATACCCAGGCGAGCAGCGCGTGCGTGCAATAGTAGCCGCCCGCTCTGACGGCATCGCTGAGCAGATCGCCGAACGAGGGCGGCAGCTCGAGCCGGTCGCAATAGAGCGCCGAGACGATGATTCCGTCGGACGGGTGCGAGACAGACTGAAGATCCTCGAACCGCAACGTGCTGCCGGGATCGGCGATGCGCCGAAACAGCCGGAGCTTCGGCGCCTCCTGCGGCTGCTCGGCGAGCAGTCGATCGAAACGCCTGAGGGAACCGGCAAACGCCGGAATTCCGAAGCGGCGGTGCATGTGCTCGAGCCAGACCAGCGCCTGCGCTTCGCGGCTGCTTGAGCAAAACGCTATGGCGCGCGCGACGGCGGCCCCCAGATCCTCGACGCCAGGCACGCGCTTGTCGTCCTAGCAGACCATCCAGAACGCGAGCGTCAGCCGCGGAAACTCGAAGAACGAGTCTTTCGGGTGCCAGGCCGCGTGAAAGAACTCGGACGGAAAAATCAGCATTCTGCCGGGCACCATATCGACCGTGCCGACCCGTTCCCAGAGCTCGTCGGCTCTTTCCGGCCAGTAGTCGAGGCCGGTCTCGGCGATCCGCGAGTCGGCCTTGACGGCGTTGGCATACGCCTCGTCGATGATCAGGGACCCTGATTTCCGGAAGCGAAAGAAGGCCGTGCCGCCGGAACATTCATCCCGGCCATTCAGGTAGACGATACAAGTGAATGACCTCTGCGCCCTTTCCGTCATGTCGCTGTGCGGCACCGCGAAATCGCCGCGCTTGTCCTTGATTTGCATGAACCAGTTGACGTCGATGCTGGCATCGGCGGGCCGCGTGCCGAGCCGGTAGATCTGCTGGATCGCCTTCTGGGCGACCGAGACGAGGCTCGTCGGAAAGCGAATCGGAACGCGCAGCCGGCAATCGTAGTAGTCGGCGAAGTTGCGCCCGCCCGCCTCGTGCTTCCAGTTTGCGGCCGGCATGCTCCCGATGACGTCGCGGACACGCTCCGGGTGCTTTAGAACTTCGTCGATGACGACCGTGGGGATCTGCTTCTGTATCGGCTTGACGTTCAGATGAAGGTTCATCTCGACGTCGAACAGCTCGTTGAAAAGATAGGGCTTTCCGGCCGCGCCGGCGGGGCCCCGAACGGTCGCCGCAGCCTCGATGCCTGAAGACTCAGTGCCCGCCTCCGTTGCGGCTGCGGCCTTGGTGCCCCCGGCCTCGGTGCCCGCGGCGTCGGTGTCCGCGCCGCCTCCGGCAGCTCCGGCGACGACCGCCGAACTCCGCGCCTGAGCCTGCGCCTCGCGCAGATTGATCGCAATCGACACCCTGCGTTTGCCGCTCTTGTTGCATTGCACGCTGTGCCCGAACCAGGACTCGAACATCACGAGCCGGCCGGGCTTCGGCTCCACGGCGATTTCCGGCCGCGTCAGCAGGCCGCTGCCCACCGTGCGGGTGAACTGCCGATAGCCGCGACGCTCGCCGATCGGATCCGGAAACACGATGCAGCCGCAATCGTCGGGCGCTTCGACGTAGTAGCTGCAAGACAAAAGACTGCCGTCATGGGTGTGCTGCCCCTCCTGAGCGCCGGGCTCGAACTCGTTGATCCAGGCGCGCTCGATCTCGAGCTGCCGCGCCGGCAGCCCGAGCCTGCCCTCGAGAAACGTGCTCGCGGCCGCGAAGACGACCTCCTCTAGCTCCGGCAGCTCGGCGTCGGCCAGAATCGACTGCTCCGGCTTGTAATACGTCGTCGTGACCGACTCTTCCGGAGACGGCAGGACATCACGCCTGGCCAGATCCGTCTCGAGATAGGCCGACACCTTCGCCTGGA
>DATKCK010000022.1:0-40929 GCA_035513215.1 Gammaproteobacteria bacterium
AAGTCGCGTATCGGACGATCCCTCGAGCGTCTGGCCGTTGCCGGCCGCGTGCCCGCAGGCGAGCGCAACTATCGGGATTAACAAGAGTTCTTTCCGTGACATCTCCAGTACCTCCTTGAACAAGATTCACTGGTATAACGCTCGAACCGGCGGATCTATTCCCGGGAGGACGGCGGGAGGCGGCTCAACTCCTTATAATAGGCAGAACGATCATGATCACGCCCGGTCAAACATGAGATGAGACCAGTCAAGCTGCCACGGCGAACGTTCCCAGGGAAATCGGTCGGCACCACGCTCGGCGCCGTACTGCTGGGTCTCGGCCCGCTGCTCGCGCTGGCGGCGACGGGCGATCTCGGCCTGGTTCGCGTGACGGATCGCGTGTCGCTGATCACCGGTGCCGGCACCAACGTCGTCGTGCTCGAGACACCCGACGGCCTCGCGCTCGTCGACAGCGGCGCGCCGGGGCAGGCCGAGGCGCTGCTCGGCTTCATCGACGAGACCTACGGCGGGGTGCCGATCCGCGTGCTTTTCAGCACGCACTGGCATCCCGATCACACGGGCGCCAACGAGGCGATCGCCGAGCGTGGGGCGACGATCGTCGCGCACGAGAACACGCGGCTATGGATGGCCACGGAGTACTACGTCGCCTGGGAGAAGAAGAATTACACGCCGAGCCCGGACGCAGCGCTGCCGACCGAGACTTTCTACTCGTCCTATCCGCAGCCTCTGAGCTACGAGCTCGGCGGCTATGTCATCGAGTACGGCCACCTGCCCGAGGCGCACACGGACGGAGATATTTACGTTCGTTTCGCCGGCGACGACGTCATTGCCGTCGGCGATGTGCTGGCCGTCGATGCCTTTCCGCTCTTCGACTACTCGACGGGCGGCTGGATCGGTGGCAGCCAGCAAGCGATGCGCGATCTGCTCGAGCTCGCGGGCCCCGGGACGACCGTCATCGCAAGCCTCGGCGCGCCGCAGCAACGAGCCGCGCTGGAAGCGCAACTCGCGATGCTCGATGATTTCAGCGAGCGTTTTCGCATCGCGATGAATCTGGGCAAGGGCGCCGACGAGATGCTCGCCGAAGGCATCATCGAAGGCTACGAGTCGCTGCCGGATGCGCGGCGCTTCATCCACAACACGTACAACGGCCTCTGGTGGGGCGGCCGCGTGCGGGGACCGATCTGAAGAGCATGAGCGCCGGCGTCGCAGAATATTCGCGTTCAACTCGGCCTGCCGGGCGATGGCTCGCTCTGGCCTGCATCGCGGGGCTAGCGGCCGGGTGCGAGCGCGAGGCGAACCCGCCCGATCTCGAAGGCGGCATCGCGACACTCACGCCTTACTGCATCGAGTGCCATAACGACATCGATTTCGAAGCCAACGTTTCGCTCGAATCGGTCTCGGCCGCGCATCTGGCCGAGCATCCCGACGTCTGGGAAGCCGTGGTCCGGAAGCTCCGCGGCAACCTGATGCCGCCGCCCGGCAGCGAGCGGCCCGAATTCGCCGAGATCAGGGGGCTCATCGAAACGCTCGAGACGGCGCTCGATGCGCGCGCCGCCGAGGCCGGGCCTGCGCCGGGACGGGTCAGCCTGCACCGGCTGAATCGCACCGAATACGCGCGCGCGATCAACGAGATTCTCGCGCTCGAAATCGACGCCGACGCGATCCTGCCGCCCGACGTGACGAGCGAAGGCTTCGACAACGTGGCCAACGTGCTCGGCATGTCGCCGACGCATCTCGATCAGTACATCGCGGCTGCGCGCGACATCGGCATCCGGGCGGTCGGCAATCCGAACCCGGATCCCGTTCGTGTCGATTTCCGTTCGACGCTCGAGAACGGATCGATCCATGTCGACGGCCTGCCGCTCGGTACGCGCGGCGGCATGCTGATCGAATACGACTTTCCGGCCGACGGCGAGTACGTCTTCCACGTCAACGTGATCTCGCCGGCCAGGACGCCGCTCAGGGCCTACCCCACGGGCTGGAGCGAATATCGGCACAAGCTCATCCTGACGATCGACGGCGTCAAGGTATTCGAGCAGGAGATGGGCGGCGAGGACGATTCGCGCGACATCGATCAGAACCAGATGCCGGCCGTCGTCGCGATCAAGGAGCGCTTCCGCGAGATCAGGCTGCCGGTCAGGGCCGGCCGGCGCGAAGTCGGCGTGACCTGGGTCGCGCGCTCCCATGCCGAGGGCGATTACCTGCTCGAGGACTTCGTGCCGGGGCAGGGCGTGCCCGACATCCCGCGCATCGCGGGCACCGAGATCATCGGCCCGTACAGCGCGACCGGTATCGGCGAATCAGTCGCGAGCCGCGAGCGCATCTTCGTCTGCCGGCCGGACAGCGACACCGAGGCCCTGACCTGCGCCCGGCAGATTCTGAGCAATCTTGCGCGCCACGCATTCAGGCGCCCGGTCGACGAGGCCGACCTCGCGCCCGTGCTCGGCTTCTACGAGCAGGGTGCCGCGGAGGGCGGCTTCGAGACCGGTATCCAGAAAGGCCTGATGGCGATACTCGCGAGCACGAAATTTCTTTATCGCGCCGAGCCCGGCGGCGCGCCGGCCGATCTCGCGCCCGGCAGCGCCTACCCGATCACGGACCTCGAGCTCGCCTGGCGGCTCGCGTTTTTCCTCTGGAGCACGGTGCCGGACACCGAGCTCCTGGATCTTGCGGCAGAAGGGCGCTTGAGCGACGCCGACGTGCTGGATGCAGAGGTCACGCGCATGCTGGCCGACCCGCGGGCCCGATCGCTCGTGACGAATTTCGGGTTCCAGTGGCTCGAGGTGCGCGGCCTCGAGCAGATCCAGCCCGATACGCGCCTGTTCCCCGATTTCGACGAGGATCTGCGCGCGGCCTTCGAGAAAGAGATGGAGCTTTTCCTCGAGAGCATTCTGCTTGCCGATGCCAGCGTCGTGGATCTGCTGACCGCAAGGCATACGTTCGTCAACGATCGTCTCGCGCGGCACTACGGAATCCCCGACGTGCGCACCGACGCGTTCCGGCGCGTCGAGCTCGAGGATTCGCGCCGCTTCGGCTTGCTCGGCAAGGGCAGCATTCTGCTCGTGACCTCTTACCCCGACCGAACGTCGCCGGTGCTGCGCGGTGTCTGGATCATGGAACACCTGCTCGGCACGCCGGCGTCCTCGCCGCCACCCGGGGTCGAGACGAATCTGACGGCCGTCGAGGGCGCGAGACCGGCCTCGGTTCGCGAGCGACTCGAGATGCACCGCTCGGTGCCATCGTGCAACCACTGCCACGGCGTCATCGATCCCTTTGGCCAGCCGCTCGAGAGCTTCGACGCGGTCGGTCAGTGGCGAATCCGCGAGCGCGACACGGGCGTGGCCGTCGATCCGATCGGCACGATGGCCGGCACGGGGCGCGAGGTCACGGGCCCCGACGATCTGCGCGAGGCGCTCGCGGCCGACCCCGAGCAGTTCGTTCAGGCGCTGACCGAGAAGCTCATGACATTTGCGCTCGGGCGCGGCGTCGAGTATTACGATATGCCGACGGTGCGCGCGATCGTCGAAAAGGCCGAGGCTGCCGACTATCGCTTCGAGGCCATCGTTCGCGGCATCGTGTCGAGCCCGGCGTTCACGATGCGCACCGTGCCCGAGTCCGACGCGGCCGTCGCTGAAGACTCGGGCGAGCCCGGCGCGGCGAGCGTCGCAGCGAATGCCGCGGGCGCCGATTGATTTTCGGAGGAAACCGAGATGTTCATCACCAAGAAGCACCTGTCACGACGCATGTTCCTGAAAAGCGGCGGGGCGACGATCGGCCTGCCGTTCCTGAGCGCCATGGTGCCGGCGGCCACCGCGCTCGCGCAGACGGCCGCGGCCGCGAAGCCGCGCATGGGTTTCTTCTATCTGCCGCACGGCGTGATCATGAACAACACGCGCTACGGTCACGAGGTCAACGGCTGGACTCCCGAGATCGCCGGCCGCGATTTCGATCTCAAGACGATCCTCGAGCCGCTCGCGCCGTTCAGGGACAAGCTGACGGTCGTCTCGGGCTGCGCGAACGCGCACGCGTACGGGCCCGTGCACGCGATCACGCCGTCGACGTGGCTCAGCTGCGTGAAGCCCAGGCCGCAGCATGCGCCCTACGCCGCGACGACGATCGACCAGATCGCGGCGCGGTACCTCGGCCAGGACACGCCGCTGCCCTCGATCGAGCTCTCGACCGAGGAGCGGGGTGGCAGCTCCGCCTGCGAAGGCACCTACGGCTGCGCCTACGGCACGACGATCTCGTTCCGCAATCCGACGACGCCGATGCCGATGGAATACGATCCGAAGCGCGCCTTCGAGAGAATCTTCGGCCGCGGCCAGGGCGAGGACGAGCGCGCGAGAATCTCGGGCGACTACCTGTCTCTGCTCGATCTCGTCTCGGGCGAGGCCGCCGATCTCAAGCGCACGCTCGGCGCTTCGGACCGCGCCATGCTCGACGACTATCTCGAGAGCGTGCGCGAGATCGAGCGCCGCGTAGAGCTCGTCGGCGAGCGCGACATGAGCCAGCTCGATCTGCCGGAGCTTCCGGTCGCGATGCCGCCGATCGACGAGCATCTGCATCTGATGTTCGATCTGGCCGCGGCGGCCTTCCAGGCCAACATGACGCGCGTCGTCTCGCTGATGATGGCGGCCGAGGTCAGCGACCAGCCCTATCCGCATATCAATGTCCCGGACGCCTTCCATCCGCTCTCGCATCACGCCGAGAATCGCGCGAGCATCGAGAAGCTGATCGTCATCCAGCGCTGGCACAGCGAGGCGTTTGCCGGCTTCCTCGGCAAGCTCGCTGCGATGCCCGACGGCGACGGAGGGTCCGTGCTCGACAACTCGGTATTCCTCTACGGCAGCAACATGTCGAACAGCAATAACCACGACCACGGCCCGCTGCCGACGCTGGTCGTCGGCACGAACGGCGGCCGCATCAAGGGCAATAACCACGTGCGGCTGCCCGAAAACACAAAGCATGCGAACGTGCTCTACACGCTGATGGACCGCGTCAACGTGCCCGTCGACGGCGTCGGCGATAGCGACGGCCTGATCTCGGAGATCTGAGCCATGGCGTCTGACACCATGGTTCGCCCCATGCTTCGCCGGCGGTTGCGCATCGCGGATGCGCTCAGTATCGCGTTCTTTGCGCTCGCGGGCTCCGTCGCCCTGCTTTCGGCGGCGCGCGCCGCGAGCGCCCTCGTCGATGCGGCCGGCGACGGCGAAGCTGCCGCGGTCATAGCGCTCCTAGCCGACGGCGCCGACCCTAACGCCAGAAGCGAGGACGGCACGTCGGCGCTGCACTGGGCGGCCTATCACGACGACGTCGAGCTCGCGCGAGCGCTCGTGGCGGCCGGCGCAACAGCCGACGTCATCAACGAGTACGGCTCGACGCCTTTGTCCGAAGCCGCTGCAATCGGCAATCCGCGAATGATCGCCTTGCTGCTCGACGCGGGCGCCGATGTCGATCGGGCGAACGCGGACGGCCAGACTCCGCTCATGATCGTTGCCCGCACCAGCAAGGTGGAGGCTGCGAAGCTTCTGATCGATGCCGGCGCCGACGTGAATCGCGCCGAGCGCTGGCGCGGACAGACGCCGCTGATGTGGGCCGCGGCCCAGGGACAGCCCGGGATGATAAGGCTTTTGCTCGAATCCGGCGCCGAGCCCGACGTGCGCTCGGCCGCGAACGAATGGCCGCGCCAGGTTTCCGGCGAGCCGCGCCGCATGTATCGGCCGACCGGCGGGTTGTCGCCCTTGCTCTTCGCTGCGCGCGAGGGTTGCACCGAATGCGTCGCGGCGCTGCTCGAAGGCGGCGCGAATCCCGACTTTGCAAACCCGGACAATGTCACTGCGCTTTTCATCGCGATCGACAACGGGCACATGGATGCCGCCAGGGTTCTGATCGAGGCCGGCGCCAACGTCAACAAGTGGGACTGGTGGGGACGCACGCCGCTGTTCGCCGCCGTCGATCAGAACGCGATCCCGAGCGGCGGCCGCGCCGACAGGCGCAGCGCCGACGCGATGCTGCCGATCGAGGTCATCGGGCTCCTGCTCGAAGCGGGCGCCAATCCCGATCTGCAGCTGAAAATGTCGACGCCCTATCGCTCGATCGTCGATGACCGCGGCTGCGACAGCATGCTGAAGACCGGAATGACGCCGCTGCTGCTCGCGGCCAAGACCTTCGACGCCGAGGCGATGCGCCCACTGCTCGAATCCGGTGCGAATTTCGACCTGCCGAATCAGGACGGCATCCGGCCGATACACGCGGCCGCAGGTCTCGGCTCGTCTTCATGCGATCCGCGCGGCTATGGTTCCGGAATCCCGCATTACGAGACGGCCGACGTTGAGGATGCGTCGATCGCCGCGCTGCGTGTGCTGATCGAAGCCGGCGCCGATGTCAATGCGCAGGCGCCCGTGGTTTCCGCTGTCGGCGGCGGCGGGCGCTTCGGCGGCAGTCGCACGGGCCAGACGGCCCTGCACGGCGCCGTGACCTGGGGCTGGAACGACGTCGTCCGATTCCTCGTCGATCAGGGCGCGCGCATCGATATCGCCGACGCCGGCGGACGCACGCCTTACGACACGGCCGTCGGCGGCGGTCAGCGCGGCCGCGGCGACAGCGATGGCGCGCAAAGCGAAACGGCAGCGCTGCTGCTCGAGCTTTGTGCCGGGCAGGCGGGCTGCGACGTCGAAACGCCGGCAACGCCGCGCGACGATTTGCTCGGAGGCCGCGGACCGCAGTAGCACGGAATCGGTCCGTGCGCGGTCGATCAGGCGAATGGCGCCGCCGCGTGCACGACGCGTCCACCGACCAGCGTCAGCACCGATTCGATCCTGCGCAGGTCGGCATCCGCGACCGTCAGATAATCGTGACTCAGCACGGCGATGTCCGCGAGCTTGCCGGGCTCGAATGAGCCCTGCTGTTCCTGATCGAAACAGAACCAGGCTGCCCCCTGCGTGTATAGACGAAGCGCTTCGATACGCGAGATCTGCTGCCCGTCGTTCGTGAGCTCGCCTGCGAGGTTCCGCCCAGTCGTCATGTAGAAAAGGGTGAGCCAGGGATCGAGCGCCGAGACGTTGGTCGAATCCGTGCCGACGGCCGCCGGAATGCCCGTGTCGACGATACGCCGAAACGGCGGACCGCCGGTGGCCGAGAGATAGGTCCAGGTCTGAGCGCTTGCGCCGGCGCCGAGCGCGCCGAGCCGCTCGAGATGTTGCTCGCTGATCTCCTGCAGGTGTATCAGCGCCCAGTGCAGCGCGTCAATCGGATACTCGCGCGCGATGCGCTCGAAGACGCCGAGATGAAACGCGTTCTCCTCGCTCGAGATCGAGTGCTGCTGCAACAGCCAGCCGTGGCGCGCGATCATGCGCGCCGTCGGCTCGAGCCGCTCCGACATCGTGTTCGTGCCGCCGATGCGTTCGCCGAAACCCGCGGGGCGATAGAGATCGTCGCCGACAGCGCGGCCCGCTTGCCCGAAGTTGTTCAGGGTGCGTGACTCGACTTCTTCCGGCGAGTCGGCGGGGTAGAGCGGGCGCATCCTGACGTTGAGCCGGTCCTCGCGCCAGAGCGCGAGCGGATACGCCTGGTCCTCGAAATTGCCGGCGTTGACGACGGTCGCAAGTCCCATCCCTGAAGCGTAGGCGTTGAGCTCGGCCGTGCCGCGCAGGCGATCCTCGTCGGTCTGAACGCTCTGTAGCGCGTTGAAAGCATCGCGCGCCGATGCAACGACGCCCGTCTCGGCGTCGACGGCAATGCCGCGCTCCTCGAAGAACTCGGCGCCTCTTAAGTTCGTGATTGCGTCTGTGCCGCCGCCCGTGCCCGAGAGATAAACGGCATGCTCGGGCGCCGCCTCGTCGAGCTCGGACCGCGTCGGCCGCCTGCCCTCGGCGAGCTGCTGATGGTTCCAGCCGCCGATACAGGTGACGAACTCGCCGCGGGGCACGGAGCGGGCCCGGCTCGCAAGCGTTTCCTGCAACTCGGCGATGCTGAACGCGCGCTCGACGCGCCGCTCCTGATGGCCGGGATTGACACCGGCGCGCGTGTAGTGCACGTGCGCATCGATGAGCCCGGGAATTACGGTGCGGCCGCCGAGGTCGACGGTCGGCAGCGGCGGGCCGGGATCGATCGCAGGTCCGGCGTAGACGATGCGGCCATTGCCGATCAGCAGCGTGTCGCCGACGGCGCCGCGGTAATCCACCAGGCGCCCGTTGACGAGCGCGAGATCGGGTCTTGCGAGCGCGCCGGCGAGGATATCGGGCGCGCCGTCCTGAGCGGCACAAAGGCCGGCCACGCCGCCGAGGCCGACCGCGGTGCCGCCGGCGATGAAATCGCGCCGGCTCGTGCCGTTCCGCGCCGTCAGATGTCTGGTTCGATGCATGCCGTTCGGACCGAGCATAGCCCAAATCCGCTCGCCGCCGCAGCCGACGGGCCAGGCTCCGTTTGACTCATTGCTTGGCTTTTGCCGGGGATTCCCATAGGGTCGGCGGCGGTGAAGCCAAAGCGTTCAACGGGTCTGTTCGCCATTATCGGCCCGGGGCTGCTCGTGGCCGCGACCGGTGTCGGTGCGGGCGATCTCGCAACGGCGAGCCTCGCCGGCAGCTATCTCGGCACGGCGATACTGTGGGCGGCGGTCGTCGGCGCCTTTCTCAAGTATGTCGTCACCGAAGGGCTTGCGCGCTGGCAGCTCGCGACGGGCGACACGCTGCTCGAAGGCGTGGTCCGACATTTCGGGCCGGTCGCGGGCTGGCTCTTTCTGCCCTATTTCATGTTCTGGTCGTTCTTCGTCGCGTCGGCGCTGATGAACGCCTGCGGCGTGACCTTGCACGCGATCGTTCCGGTCTTCGACGATGCCAGGACCGGCAAGATCGTCTTCGGCGCGCTTGCGAGCCTGATCGGGCTCGCGCTCGCACTCAAAGGGGGCTACGCGCTGTTCGACAAGGTCATGCGTGTTTGCATCGGCGTCATGTTCGTCACCGTCGTCGTCAGCGCCGCCTTCGTCTGGCCCGGAACCGGCGAGGTCGGCAGCGGGCTGCTCGTTCCGCGCATTCCGGACCTCGATGGGGAGGGTCTCGGCTGGACCGTGGCATTGATCGGCGGCGTTGGCGGCACGTTCACCGTGCTCTGCTATGGCTACTGGATTCGGGAGGAAGGCCGCGAGGGTACCGAGGCTTTGCGCACCTGCCGCATCGATCTCGGTGCGGGGTATCTCATGACGGCGCTATTCGGCATCGCGATGGTCATCATCGGCAGCACGATCGAGATCGAAGGAGGCGGCGCGACGCTGCTCGTCGATCTTTCGGCCCGCCTCGCTGAGCGAATCGGTCCCGTCGGAAGCTGGCTGTTCCTGGTCGGTGCGGCCGGGGCCGTGTTCAGCAGCCTGCTCGGCTGTTGGCAGGCCGTGCCCTATCTCTTCGCCGACGTCTTCAGTCTCGTCCGTCATCGGGGCGGAACGGGCGGCGAGCCCGATCAGCGCCCCGGCGTCGACACGGCTTCAAACGCTTATCGCGGTTACATGATCGCGCTGGCTTTCGTGCCGATGGTCGGGCTCTTCTCGAGCTTCGCTCGCGTTCAGCAGGTGTACGCTATCGTCGGCGCGACCTTCATTCCCCTGCTCGCGCTCGTGTTGCTGATTTTGAATGGCCGCGGGGCTTTAGTCGGCGAGGAGAACCGGAACGGGCCGGCGACGACCGGCGTGCTCGTCGCGATTCTGATTCTGTTCGCCTGGATTACTTGGACAACGATCGCTTAATGGAAGGAGAACGAAAAATGCGGACCGGATTGCTTGCCCTTGCATCCCTGGGAGTCCTGTCGAGCGCGGCCCTCGCGCAGGCGCCGCTGCAGATCCCGGAGAAGGACCCCGACTGCGACCGCGCCTGTCTCGAGGGTTATATCGACCGCTATCTCGTCGCGATGCTCGAGCAGGACGTCAGCGACAACCTGTTCGCGCGCAACGTCCGGTTCACCGAGAACGGCATTGAGCTGCCGCTCGGTAACGAAGGGCTCTGGTGGGGCATGTCGGGGCTCGAAGGCTACCGGTTCTATGTGCCCGACATCGAAACGCAGCAGATCGCGTTCATCGGCACGGTTGTCGAAAACATGGCGAACAACGGCGTCAACAATGACGAAGGCAACAACGTCGCGATCTCGATCCGGCTCAAGATCCGCGACGGCCTCATTACCGAGATCGAGCAGCTCGTGAGCCGCCCCGCCGTTGCGCTCGGCGGGCGTGGTGGCGGTGGTGGCGGCGGTGGTCCCGTGCCCGGCACGACGGGCGACAGGGTGCTTGCGATGGGCGAGCCGCACCCGATCTTCTTCGAGGTCATCCCCGAGGACGAGCGGCACACGCGCGAGGAGCTCGTCGAGGCCGGCAACCACTACTTCACGGCGCTCGCGCGCCACGACAGCCAGGGCTACTACCCGTTCACCGAGGATTGCGAGCGATGGGAGAACGGCTTCCTAGCGACCGACGACTGCCTCGCCAACTTCACCGGAGATTCGCTGAACGGCATCGTCGATCGCATTCGCGACCGCCGCTTCGTCGCAGCCGACACCGAGCGCGGCATCGTCTTCGCGTTCGCGTTCTTCGATCACCATCGGATCAACTGGACCTGGCAGCTCGCCGAGCTCTTCAAGATCGAGAACGGGCTGATGCGCCGCATCGAGGCCGTGTTCCATCAGGCGCCTTTCGGCATCCCGTCGGGCTGGAGCATGTACGAGCAGTCGATCTCGGAGGAGATTCAGAGCGTCCGCTAGGCGGCCGCGTCTCGCCGCTGTCTCTTGATCGGGGCATAGACGCTGAGCAGGAGCCATCTCGGGAAGGCGCGCCGGCATGAGGCGCGGCCCTCCAGACGGATACTGCCCGAGCGGATCTCTGGTCGGATATTGCGAATGCCGCGCCAGACTTCAGCCATGACGCGCACGGTCGTTCGTACGGTCAGATCGACGGGGAAGCCGGGCGACTTCAGGCAGACCTCGACGTCGCCGCTTTTGTGCACCAGCCAGAAGTATCGGTGATTTCGCGGCGCATCGGTGAATTCGATTTGTATGACCGTTCGTCCAGGCGGCATCTCGTTCGTATCGATCCGCCGGTGAATGTTCCAGACCAGCCAGCCGGGATCGAGATCCTCGGGGCTGATGTCCCGCGCCCAGCGCTGTCCCCACTCGCCGATCTGATTGAGGACCGGCTTCAATTCTCTACCTGCGCTGGTCAGGTGGTACTCGTCGATATCCCTGTTTCGGTCGCGGCGCCGCTCGACGATATCGGCGTGCTCGAGCGTATCGAGGCGTGCCTTCAGCAACGAGGCGGAAATTCGGGGCACGCCGCGGCGAATATCGCTGAACCTCGAGCTCCCTGCGAGCAGCTCGCGAATGATCAGCAAGGACCAGCGCTGCGTTAGCGTTTCCGAGGCCAGGGCGACGGGGCAAAACTGTTCGAATCCTCGTTGCATCGCAGTTCTCTCTGTCGGGGACGTCGCGAGGATGCGGCTTTTGCCCGGATGGCACAAGGAGATTACCAGTCCAGATTTGTGACTGGAATGCGGTGCGCGTGACCCAGACAATCGAGTCGCCTTTGCTCGCCAACAGGAGATGCTCATGCCTATCGAAGCCTATACCCGACGGTTTCTGCTCCTCGGTGCGGCCGGCGCATGGTCAGCGACACTCGGTCAGGATCTGTCGAGCGGATCGCGCGTAAGAGGCCGCTTCGACCTGGAACGGTTCATCGAGGATGTACGCCGCGCAAGCGCCGGAGGAGACGCACAGGCGGCGGTCGAGGAGCTATTGCAGCGCGCGGTAGACCGGCCGCGAGCTGTCATGTCGGATCTCGGTGAACCCGCCGAGGCCGGAATACACACAATCTATCGCGGCCACGATGTCACGATTCTCAACGTTGTCTGGGCACCGTTGATGGTGTTGCTGCCGCATAACCACAACATCTGGGCATCGATCGGGATCTACACTGGACGTGAAGACAACATTCTTTGGGAACGGGAGAGCGGGCGGATCACTGCCCTCGGTGCAGCGTCACTGTCCGAGGGACAGGTATTCGGCCTGCCGCCCGACGCCATTCATTCGGTGACGAATCCGATCGGCCGCCTGACGGGAGCCATTCACATCTATGGCGGCGATTTTTTCGCCCCCGGGCGCAGCGAGTGGGACGCGGATACGCTCCGCGAAAGACCGTTCGACCTGGATTCGGCCCGGGAAGACTTCCGCAAGGCCGCTGAAAGGTATGAGGCTGTTCCGTAGAACGCGAGCTACTGCCCGAAGCGCTGGTTCTCGAGGCAGACGAACTCGATCAGATCCTCGTCGACCATGATCGTCTGGTTGTGGCGGACGGTCCAGGGCTCTGTATAGGCCTTCGGGTCGTCGACCGTGATGTCGATCGACATGCGCCCGTAGCTCGGTCTCCGGAAGCGCTCGGTCACCGTCGCGGCATCGGTCAAAGGGCTGCCGTCGATGTCGAGCCACTCGCCGTCCCGGAAGTTCGTCGTCGTGACGACCAGCTCGTC
The DNA here is from genome assembly GCA_035513215.1 of Gammaproteobacteria bacterium. Classification (GTDB taxonomy): domain Bacteria; phylum Pseudomonadota; class Gammaproteobacteria; order Steroidobacterales; family Rariloculaceae; genus DATCZB01. Next base: position 12,495 of record DATKCK010000022.1, read on the forward strand.
GCCCTCCCAGTGTCCGGTCGAGTAGCCGTAGAACCAGGGCTGCGGATCGTTGTCGGGCGACGGGCGGCCGTCGAGGAAGATCTGGCGGATGCCCATGCTCGCTTCATAGAGAATAATCAGGAGATCGGGTGTCTGCACGAATTTGCGCGGGAAGCCCTGAGTGTGAAACTGCATGTTGCCCATCGGCAGGCAATGCGCTTCCGGATTGTCGCCGCTGCCGGCGGCGATGCGTTTGTCGCGAAGCTCCCTAGCCCAGTCTTGAAACGGCAGGCCGCCTTCGATGTTCTGGCCGACGTAGCGGAACCCGGCGGCCGGCGGGCCGTCGCTCGGCTCCTGATCCTCGCCGAAGGCGCCTCTACCGCGCCAGAGTCCCGAGAGATCCGGGTGCCTGTCCTCCGTGCGGGGGACGGGACCCTCGAGATCGACCTCGCCGTCCGGCGTGCGCGGCACGTTCGGCGTCGGGTAGTCGGGCCACTGGGCGTTTGCCGTCGACGCGGCTGCCACGGTGCAAAGAGCGATCAATAAAAATGCAGGCCTACTCATGCGTACCCTAAAAGTTCAGCTATATTATCGGCTTAGCACCCGATGGACGGGCTCGCGCATCGAACCTATCATACTTTTCGACGAACGGCAGCAAAGTGAAGACAATGAACCCGAAGACGCTTCTGATCCCCGTGGCCGGTTGCTTTCTGGCCGTGGCTTCCGTCAATGCGCATCATGCGTTCAGCGCCGAATACGACGCCGATCGCCCGATCACGCTGACCGGCACGGTCACGCTGCTCGAGTGGACGAACCCGCATGCGCGGCTTTACATCGATGCGCCGAACGACGACGGCGTGATCGTCAACTGGGATCTCGAGCTCGGGCCCCCGAACGGTTTGATGCGCCAGGGCTGGCGCAGGGACTCCCTGGTTCCGGGAACCGTCGTCACCGTCGAGGGCTTCCGCCATCGAACCGCCGACAACATCGCAAACGCGAGAACCGTGATGCTGGCCGACGGGCGGCGCGTCTTTGCCGGATCCTCGTTCGATACGCAGTCGTCGCCGGAGGAAGAGGAATCGTCGGACGGCCGGTGAGGCTATCGCCTTCGGCCAATCGACGTCACCGGTAAAGCCCGGGAATCCGCTCCGTCCGAAACGCCGCCACGCCCCATCTCGGATCGTCGATCACGAGCTCCCAGACCTTGTCGGCCGGCGTCGTGTGCGTGACCTCGGTGACGGTAATCCAGTTATGCCCCTGCTCGGGAAACATCAGCACGTTGCCGTCCCTGTCGCGGATTCGGCCGCCCTTCGTGACGAGGATGTTGCCCGTCTCGGGCAGCCAGTCGGCGTCGGAGGAATAGGCCGACAGGAATTGCTCTTCGCCCGGGCCGCCGTACGACCAAAGCTCTCTGACGGTTCCGTTCTCCGCGTCGATCTCGTACTCGACCGCGCGGCTGAAGGCGGCCTCGGGATCGAGCTGCGGCGGGTTCGGCGGGACGGCGCGAACGGCACCGTTGTCGAACAGCAGCATCGTGCCGGCCGGCGTCCACTTCGGCGAGTGATGATGGTATGACCAGATCATCCCGTCGTCCTCGGGCTCGAGCAGCAGATCACGCCAGGGCCGGCGCCAGCCCGTCGGATCACCGAGCATCCAGAGCAACTCTCCGGAATCGAGGTCGAGGTTGAAGACCGTCGACAGGTGATTCGTCGAGACGAGCGCCGCGTTCGTGGCCGCGTCGTAGTGGATGCCGTTCATGTGAGTCCAGTCGGGAGCCGGCTCCTCATAAACGCCTTCGTAGAACGCGGGATCGAGCGAGCCGTAGCCGATCCGGTACGGGTCGATCAGGTCGAAGAACTTCCATTCGTTGACGACGGTGCCGTCGGGCTGAAACTCGACGAGAACGTCGCCGATGACGTCGCGCGTCACGCGCGGGGCATCGGGATTCGTCTCGATGTCGTCGGAGTACCAGTCCGCGATTTCGCGGACCTCGGTCGACAGGGCGAGATAGTTGCCCGACGGCATGATGACGACGTCGTGGTGGAAGGTGTCCGTATCGACGGGAATGCTGGCAGCCGAAGCGTCCTTTTGCGTCCCGGCCGGATGCCATTCCCTGACGACATTGCCGAGCATGTCGATCTCAGTCATCTTCCAGCCGAGGTCGAGATAGACGAGATTGCCGTTGTCGAGCCGTTTAACCTCGTAGAGCCCGTGCGGCGCGACGTACTGCCAGACGATTTCGCCCTCGGCATCGACGATCAGAATCTGACCGTGGTTCTGATCGATCTGCTGGTTGATCCAGCGAAAGATCGGCACGAGCGTCAGCCCGGGCTCCACGGCCGCAGGCTCGTTCACCGTCACCTCGATCGGCGGGGTCTCGTTGGAGAGCTCGGGCGAGACGATCGAAAGGCTCGCCGCCGGTGTCTCGGTGCCGTCCTCGCCCGCGAGCGCGAGCGCCAGCGTGTGGCGCCGATTCGGCCGAAATCCGAGCAGCACGATCTCGTGCTCGGTTGCCGGCTCCCCGCCCGAGCTCGCGCTGAACGTGTGGCCGTCGGCATCGAAGACCATCATCGTGGCACGCACCGGCTCACTCGTCGTGAATCTCGCGACGCCCGCGAGCGGCGCGCGCCCGCTCGGGTTCATCTCGACGATCAGCGGGCTCGTGATCGAAGGCCCGGTGCTGTCGGGTTGCGGCCGGTCGCAGCCGGAGAGTCCGATCGAGGCGAGCAGGACGGCGGTAATGGCGAGCTTCTTCATCGGCATGTCGTTTCGCGGCCGTTTCAGGGATAAAGGCTCGGCAATCGCTCGGCGCGATAGGCGCCCCATCCGCCATCGACGGTGTCGATCGAGATCTCCCACAGCTTCTCGGCCGGCGTCTCGTGCGTGACCTCGATCATCGACAGCTTGACGCGGGGCCAGACGTCGGACTCGTAGCCGGCATAGAAGGGCCGCCCTGCGTCATCGACCTCCTGGCCGCCATTGGTCAAGAGGATATTGCCCGTTTGCGGCAGACGGTCGGCCTCGCCGGCGAAGGCCGAGTAGAAGTGATCGGTGCCGAAGCCGCCGTAAGACCAGATCTGCCTGACGGTCATGTTCTCTTCGTCGATCGCATACTCGACGGCCTGGCTGTAGCGCTCCTCGATCGGCGCTCCCTCGTTCGGCGGATAGGCCCGCCCCCAGGAGCCGTTGTCGTAGACGAGCAGGTTCCCGCTCGGCAGGATCTCGGGCGCGTGCTGACCGTACGGCCAATCGACGATGCCGACGGGCTCGAGCAAGAGATCCTGGAATTCAGGGCCCCAGCCGGTCGGATCGCCGAGTATCCAGACGAGCTCGCTGGCGGCGAGATCGATCTTGACGATGGCGCTCATCTTCCGGATCGAGAGAATCAGCGTATCCGTCGGCTCGTCGTAGACGAGACTGTTGGTATGCGACCAGTCGACCGGCGGCTCGTCGAGAATGTTGTCGTAGGCGCCGTCGTAGAAATGAGTCGCGTCGAAGGACTGCGCGATGCGGTTCGGGTCGATCAGATCGTACAGGCTCCACGAGCGGACGATCTCGCCCGTCTCCGGAACGAATTCGATGATTCGATCGGCGGCAATGTCACGCGGCTCGCGCGGCGCCGACGGATCCGTGTCACTCGTCGGATAGTCCTCGACGTGCCTGAGCTCCGTCGAGAGCGCCATGAAATTGCCCGACGGCAGGATGATCACGTCGTGATGAAACGTGTCCGTCGCGACGGGGATCGCGCCGTCGGGCGGATCGTTCGTGATGCCGGTTGCATGCCACCGGCGCACCGTGCGGCCGAGCATGTCGACCTCGACGAGGCGTCGCCGCTCGCGGAAGTCGTCCATCATCAGGAAGTGGCCGTTTTCCATCCGCCGCGGCTCGTCCACGGCAACGTCGTAGTACCAGATGACGTCGCCCTGGGCATCGAGCGCGACGATGAAGCCGACGTTCTCGACGTCGGAGTCGAAGACCGGCAGGAAGGTGACGCCGGGCTCCATGCGCGGCGGCCGGCTGACCCTGACGTCGATCGGCGGCACCGAGCCCGGCAGCGGTTTCGTCTCGACGTCGATCGAAGGCCCCGGGACCGCGAGCCCGCGCTCGGTCTCGAGACTGACCTCGATCGTATTGTTCCGGCCGGGCCTGAGCCCGAGAACCATCAGCTCGTGCAGCGTATCGAAGCCGTCGTTCGGCGTGGCCGTGACCGCGTTGTTCTCGTCGTCGCGGATCGTCAGCGTCGCGCGGGCGCGCTGGTCGGTGCGGAACATCAAAAGCCCCGCAAGCGGCGCCCTGCCGCTCGGGTTCATCAGCAGCACCGGTGTACCGATGACCGTCGGCGGCGACGGGCTACAACCGGCCGCCGAGAGCAGGCCCAGCACGGCGGCGAGTCGCGCAAACCGAGTCATCCTTTTTCCCCGTTCATCGTCGTTCCCGGTACCGATCCGTCAGCAGCCGAAATAGCATGCCCTGCAAAGCCGCTCGAGCGCGGCCGGCGCCGCCACGGAGACTACGCGTCCGGCGGTCGAATGCAAGCAGCCGATAGGCGATAGGCGATAGGCGATAGCCGATAGCCGATAGCCGATTCGCGGGGGCGGGCCAGGCTCAGTTGCGGTGCAGGCTCGGGTCGACGATGCCGGCCATGCGGTCGAGCTTAAGTTCACGACCGAGGAAATCCCGGATCCGAGTGACCTCGCGCATCGGGTCGCCGATCGCGTCGCTGTAGACGATCTCGATGGCCTCCATGTGCGGCGCGTGCTTCAGGAGGTAGTTGACCCGCCAGAGGTGGTTCTGCCAGATCGACAGCATCTCTTCGTCGGACGTCTCGTTCGGCTCGCCGCGCCGCTCGAGCATCTTCGTCTGCGACGCGAGTACCTCGCCGAGGTCGCGCCGCATGAAGATGATCTTGTAATTGTTGTCCTTCGGTAAGTACTTGAGCAGAAAGGAAATTATCTTGATGGCCTTGCCGCGCGTGCCGCGGACCCAGCAACGGTCGACGCCGTTCAAGTGCAGGTCCTTGACGCGCTCTTCCTCGTAATAGCCTTTCGGGTTGTCCTGGTCCGCCTCCCGGATGCCGTCGGTGACGACCGGGTGACCCCCGGCCGCGAGCATCTGCATCGCCATCGAAGTGCCGGAGCGGGGCAGTCCCGACACGACGACGATCGGTTCTCCGTAACGAATTCTGCGATAAAGCGTGCGCATCTTTCCGGCTGGTTCAGCGGCGCCGGCGGGTCCTTTTTCTATGCTAAAGTCAGCCGCGATACAAGAAATCGCGGCTCGCCGGTACTTCAAGTAGCAGGGGACACTCTAACGGTGATCGTAGCGGATAAGAAACACGTTCGTTACGAGCGCCTCGACCATTGCAGCGACCACCCGTTGCTCGACGAGGTAACGGGCCCGCCGCGGCTTATCGGCATCATGACCGTGAGCCTGACGATCGCGATCGCGTCGGCCATCGTTCCCAATACGCTGAACGCCTATGTCGGGCCGGGCGCCGGCTTCGCCCTGCTTTCGTCTTTTCTCGTCGTCTTCACGACGCTGCTGCTCGCCGTCGCGTCGCTCCTGATCTGGCCCTTCCGCATGGCGATCCGCGCTTTCCGATTGCGCAATCGGCCGAAGCCATGGATCAACCGTCTCGTCGTCGTCGGCTTCGACGGGCAGGACCCGAAGCTCACGGAGCAGTATCTCGACGCAGGCTTGCTGCCGAACCTGAAGAAGCTCAAGGAGAAGGGCTGTTACCGGCGCCTCGCGACGACCTATCCCGCGCTCTCACCCGTCGCCTGGTCGTCGTTCGCCACCGGCACGAACCCGGCGCGCCACAACATCTTCGATTTCCTGAATCGCGATCGGAGGACCTACCTGCCGCTTCTGTCGTCGACGCATATCGGCGGCGTCGAGAAGACGCTCAATGTCGGCAAGTACCGCATTCCGACGAAGAAGCCCGAGATCCGCCAGCTCAGAAAGTCGAAGCCCTTCTGGCGCATTCTCGGCGAGCAGAGCATCTGGAGCACCGTGCTGCGCGTGCCGATCACGTTTCCGCCCGACAAGTTCTACGGCGCGCAGCTTTCGGCCATGTGCGTGCCGGATCTGCTCGGCACGCAGGGCACGTTCCTGCTTTTCACGACGAGGCATACGGATGCGAAGATCAAGGAAGGCGGCATCCGCATCGAGCTTAAGGACACCGGCGGCGTCATCGAGACGAGTATCCACGGACCTGACAACACATTTGTCAGAGACAATCCGCCGCTCGAGATCCCGCTGCGAATCGAGCGCGATGCGGCGGCCGGCAAGGCGAAGCTCACGATCGGCAAGCTCGAGCTCGAGCTCGTGCCGAACGTCCTGAGCGAGTGGGTGCAGCTCGAGTTCCAGGCCGCGCCGGGGGTCAAGGTCAAAGGCTGCTGCCGTCTGATGGTGACGGAGATGGGAGAGCACTTCTCGCTCTACGTCACGCCGATCAGCATCGATCCCGAAAGCCCGGCCATGCCGATCAGCCACCCGGCCTACTACTCGAACTATCTCGCGAAAAAAATCGGCGGGCCCTATTCGACGCTCGGGCTCGCCGAGGATACCTGGGCGCTCAACGAGGGCGTGACCGACGACGGCACCTTTCTCGAGCAGACCTACGACATCGACGCCGAGCGCGAGAAGATGTTCTTCGCCGCGCTCAAGAAATTGCGGCACGGCACGCTGACCTGCGTCTTCGACGCCGTCGACCGCATTCAGCACATGTTCTGGCATTACCTCGAGGCCGATCATCCGGCGAACAACGGCACGGACATCGCCGCGGCCGAGCACAAGGATGCGATCCGCAAGATCTACGAGCACAACGACGCCATCGTCGGCCGCGTCATGGAGAAGCTCGAGGAAGGCGACGTCCTGCTCGTGATCTCGGATCACGGCTTCGACTCGTTTCAGCGCGGCGTCAATCTCAACGGCTGGCTCATGCAGCAGGGGCTGCTCACGCTCAAGCAGGGAGCGACGGGCGAGGGTGACTGGCTCGCCGACGTCGACTGGTCGAAGACCAAAGCCTATTCGCTCGGCCTCTCGGGCATGTTTCTGAATCTCAAGGGGCGCGAGGCTATGGGTATCGTCGAGCCGGGCGAGGAAGCTCTGGCCGTCAAGGAAGAGATCATCCGCGGGCTCGAAGGCATCGTCGACGAGGTGCGCGGCAAGGTCGCGGTCGAGCGCGTCTTCGACACGGCGAAGCTCTATGCGGGGCCCTACTCCGAGAACGCGCCCGATCTCGTCATCGGCTACAACTCCGGTTACCGCATCTCCTGGGACTGCGCGACCGGCATGGTCGCGGGACCGATCTTCGAGGACAACGTCAAGGCCTGGAGCGGCGATCATTGCATCGATCCGAGGCTCGTGCCGGGCATCCTGTTCTCGAACATCGCCATGGACGAAGAGAAGCCGTCGCTGATCGACATCGCGCCGAGCGTGCTCAAGCTCTTCGGCCTCGAGCCGCCGGCCCACATGGACGGGCGGCCGCTGTTCACGCGCGAAGCGCTGCAAACCGCCTGAGTCCATGCTTCTCCGCCGCCGCCTGATTGTCGCCGCGGGAGCACTGACGCTCGCAGGCTGCGGCGGCGCGCGCGACGACGGCATGCGCATGATCGTGCTCGGCATCGACGGCATGGACTATGGCGTCGCGCAGGAGCTGATGGCCGCCGGCCGTCTGCCGAACTTCTCGCGGCTCGCCGAAGAAGGCAGCTTCACGCCGCTCGAGACGGCGATTCCGCCGCAAAGCCCCGTCGCCTGGTCGAACATGATGACGGGCATGGATTCGGGCGGCCACGGCATATTCGACTTCCTGCATCGCGACCCGGAGACACTGCTCCCCGAGTCTTCGATGCTCCATGTGGAGGAGGGCGGCTTCGCGATCACGGTCGGGCGCTATCAGTTCCCGCTCTCGGGCGGCTCGATCGAGCTCGCGCGCCGCGGCCGCACGTTCTGGGAAGTGCTCGAGAAGCACGGCGTCGAGTCGAGCATCTTTCGCATGCCGGTGAATTTCCCGCCGATCGGCGAGGCGACGCGCGAGCTCAGCGGAATGGGCACGACCGATCTCAAGGGCGGATCGGGCAGCTTTTCCTTCTACACGTCGCGGCGGTTCCGGTTTCGCGGCCAGACTCTCGACAACGGAGACGCCTACGAGGTCGAGGTCATCGACAATACGGTCAACGCGGATCTCGTCGGGCCGGACAATCCGTTCCGCGTGCCGGACGAGAACGGGAACGTCGAGCCCGCCGTGGCGCCGTTCACCGTTTATATCGATCCCGAGGATCCCGTCGTCAAGCTCGTCGTCGGCGATGAGGAGCGCGTGATCGGCGTCGGTGAATGGTCCGCCTGGGTGCCCGTCGATTTCGATCTGATTCCGACGCAGACGCTCCGCGGCATCGCGCGCTTCTATCTCAAGTCCGTGCGGCCCGACTTCGAGCTCTATGTCTCCCCGTTCGATTTCGATCCCGAGGCGCCGGCCGCGCCGATTTCCCACCCCGCCGATTTTGCGCCCGAGCTCGCCGAGGCGCTCGGGCGCTTCTACACCGAAGAGATGCCCGAAGAGGCTGACGCGCGAAAGGCGGGCATCTTCGACTTCGACGAGTATCTGACGCAGGCGAGACTCGTCGGCGACGAATACGTCGAGATGTACCGGCACGCGCTCGACGCCTACAACAACGGGTTTCTGTTTTTCTATTTCGGCAATCTCGATCAGGTCGGCCATGTCATGTGGCACACAAGGGACCCTGAGCATCCGGCCCATGATCCCGTGCGCGACGCGCGATACGCCAACGTCATCGACGATCTGTACATCGAGTTCGACGCGCTCGTCGGCGAGACGCTCGAGCGCATCGACGAGAGCACGATACTGATCGTGCTATCGGATCACGGCTTCGGATCATGGCGTCGCAGCTTCGATCTGAACACCTGGCTCAGGGAAAACGACTATCTCGCGACGATCGAGACGCCGTTCACGCCGGATGCGGGGCTCCTGAACGTCGACTGGACCGAGACGCGCGCCTACAACGCCGGTCTCAACGGCCTCTATGTCAACGTGGAGGGCCGGGAGGCCCAGGGCATCGTGCCGCCCGCGGAGCGTGAGGCGCTGATCGACGAGATCGCCGAAGCGCTCGAAGCCGTGATCGATCCCGCGACCGGGGAACGCGCGGTCGCGAAGGTCTACAAGCGCGACGGCGTGTTCTCGGACGGCGGCGCGCTCGACGTCGGGCCCGATGTCATCATCGGCTGGACCGAGGGCACGCGCACGCTCGGAACCTCGGCGGCCGGCGCCGTCATGGGGACGGAGGTATTCGCCGACAACACCGAGGACTGGTCCGGCGATCACGAATGGGATCACGAGGCCGTGCCGGGCGTGCTGTTCGCGAGCCGGCCGATGGCGCGCCCGGCGCCGAGGCTGCAGGATCTCGCGCAGGCGATCCTCGCGGAGTTCGGCATCGACGAGCCGGTGCAGCCGGAGTGAGATTCGTGTGAGATGCGGGGTCTGACCCCAGGGACCACAGAAGAAGAGGAGCTGGAAGTGTTCGGGGGAACGACGAAAGTAAAGCTCGACAAGGAGCTCATCGCCAAGGTCAGGAAGTATGCCGACATCGCGGGCTATTCCTCGCCCGAGGAGTTCATCACGCATGCGCTCGAGAAGGAACTGGCCCAGCTCGAGGACGCGGGCTCCGAGGAAGAGATCAAGAAGCGGCTCAAGGGTCTCGGATACATCTCGTAGATGTCGCTGATCAACACGCCGCTGCGCGCGCTGTTCGACGCGCTGCTATACCCGTTCCGGGCGATGTCGCCATGGGTGACGCTCGTCCCGATCTCGCTCGCGACGGCGGTCGTGTTGCTGCTGATCTTCAAGCGGACGTCGAACCAGGCCGCGATCGGCGACGTAAAGGCGAGGATCGCGGCCGGTCTTTTCGAGATCAGGCTATTCAATGACGACCTGCGCACGATGTTCCGGGCGCAGGGGCAGATCCTGCGCCGCTCGCTTACCTACATGCGCCTCTCGCTGGTGCCGATGCTCTGGACGCTGCCGCCGCTGATCCTCGTCATAGCGCAGCTTCAGTTTCATTACGGCTACGAAGGCTTGAGGCCCGGGCGGGTGACGCAGCTCCAGGTGGTCCTCGAGCCCGACGCCGTCCCGAGCGGGAAGCCCGACATCACCGTCAAGGCGGCGCCGGGGGTCTCGGTCGTCGAGCCCGGTGTCTGGGTGCCGTCGCTGCGCGAGATGAGCTGGCGCGTCGCCATCGATGCCGCCGGCGCCTACGAGCTCGAGCTCGACATCGGCGGCAACACAGCGCGCAAGCTGCTCGACGCGACGGCTGGGATCGTCCGGCGATCGCCGATCCGAGTGCGCGGCTTCCTCGACGAGCTCATCTATCCGGCCGAGCCCGCCTTGCCGTCGGAGAGCCCGTTCGAGTCGATCGAGCTCGATTACGAGGACGCGACCGTCGATTTTCTCGGTATTGGCATTCACTGGCTCATCGTCTTTTTCGTGCTATCAATCGTGTTCGCCTTTGCGTTGAGAAAACCATTCGGCGTAAAAATCTGAGGTGTCACACGTGACGAAACCGACCGCTCCCGTCATTCTCTGTTGCCTCGCTCTTGCCGCCTGCGGCGGCACGAACGAACCGACCGTCATTCGCCTCCAGGACGAGTTCGCGAACGCGACCGTGGCGGGCGGCGCACCGCCGGAGCCCGTGGACCCGACCGTGCTGCGTTTCGATGGCCAGCCGGCGCCCGGTTACTCGGCTGCGCTAGGCGTCGCCGATCTGAGGCTCGAGAACGGCAGTCTTGCCGGCGCCACGACCGCGGAATTTCCGATCGTGCAGGTTACGCGCGCGGAAGGCCTCGACAATCCCGACATCCTGCACACGATCGAGATTCGCGCGCGCGTGTCGGCCGGCGCCAATATCGGTGTCGTCTTCGCCAGCGCCGATGCGCCGAACGCCCAGGCGATCGCGATGCAGGGCACGCTGATCCCGTGGGCGCTGTCGTCGCCGCTGCTGCCGGGCGACGAGTTTCAGACCTATGCGATTCCTGTCGGCACGGCGCTGAATGCCCATGCCGCGGGCGCCGAGCTCAACGGTTACGGCACGCGCCAGATACTGATCAGGCCGTCCGATGCCGCGGGCGCCGAGTTCGAGATCGAGTCGATTCAGCTGATCTTCCGGCGCGAGTACATGACGACCGTGCCGTCCGGCATCAGCTGGCAGGCGTTCGATCACCGCGGCAAGGAAACGATCGTGACGCGCGCGCCGGAGCGCGTCAGCTACGATCTGACGCTGCCTTCGACGCCGTGGCTCGACGTTGCGATCGCGACGGCCGAGCGGCTGCCCGTCACGTTTCGCGTCCTGGCCACGCAGTCCGGCGAGACGCTCTTCTCGAGCGAGCGCACGCTGACGACGGCCGGGCGCTGGGAGCCGATGCCGGTCGATCTCGCCGACCTCGCCGGTCAACGCGTGACGCTCTCGCTCGAGCTCGAGTCGGAGCAGCCCGGCGCGCTCGGCTTCTGGGGCGCGCCCGCGATCCGTAACAGCGGGGCGAGACCCGCCGCCTCGCCCGATGGGCCGCAGGGCGTGATTCTTTTCGTCGCCGACACGCTGCGCCCAGACCATCTGATGCCTTACGGCTATCCGCGCGAGACGTCGCCCAATCTCGAGCGGCTGGCCGCCGAAGGCGCGCTGATGCTCGACAATCAGGCCAACTCGACCTGGACCAAGGTCTCCGTGCCGTCGATGCTGAGCTCCACCTATCCGCGAACGAACCAGGTGCAGCAAATGCTGGACCGCCTGCCGGCGGCCGCGACGACGCTGGCCGAGGTCTATCGCGAGGCCGGCTACGCGACGCTCGGGCTTTCGGCGAACTGGTTCGTCGGCAGCGCGACGAATTTGCACCAGGGCTTCGAGGATTTCGAGGAGGCCGCGGCGCTTGATGACGAAGTCGGCGACACACCGAGCAAGTCGGCGCGGGCGCAGGTCGATCGCCTGCTGCCGTGGCTCGAGCAGCATCGCGACGTGCCGTTCTTCGTCAATATCCACGTCACGGATCCGCATTCGCCGTTCATGCCGCAGGCGCCCTACGACGCCTACTGGGGCGATGCCGGGACGCGTCGCCGCTATGAGGAGGGGATCGAGAAGTTCCGGCAGGTCAGGCCGACGTTCGTCGAGGTCGGTCCTCCCGCGGGCGGCGAGCCGACGACCGTGGGTCTCAGGGAAGCCGGCGTCAATCCGATAGACATTCTCCAGCAGCACTACGACTGGTACGACGGCTCGATCCGGGCGATGGACGCCGAGCTCGGCCGCATCGTCGAGACGCTCGAGCGGCTCGGCCTTCGCGACGACGTCCTGCTCGTCTTCGTCTCCGATCACGGCGAGGAGTTTCTCGAGCACGGCGGGCACTTTCACCGCCAGATCTACGGCGAGAACTCGAACGTGCCGCTCGTTATCTGGGCGCCGGGCCGCATCGAGCCCGGCACCGTCGTCAGCGAGACGATCCAGTCGCTCGACCTGATGCCGACGATGCTCGAGCTGTCGGGATTGCCTGCGCCCGAAACGGCGCAGGGGCAAAGCTTCGTCCCGCTGCTCACATCGCGCGAGCGGCTCGCGGGCGGCATAGCGCACGCGCAGGGGACCTGGCGTCCCGCGCCCGTGTTCAGCGAGCGCATGCCCGAATCGCCGGCAACGGAGGGCCCGGGTCTGCCCGGCATCGTGACGGACATGCGCCTTTACTCCTATTCCGTCATCGACGGAGGCCACAAGCTCGTCCATCACGTCTTCATCGCCGACGGGCTCGGCATCCCCGAGTACCAGCTCTTCGATCACGTTGCCGATCCGCTCGACCAGGACGATATCGCGGCCGAGAATCCGGAGCTCGTCGAGCGGCTCAAGCAGCTCCTCGGGGACTGGCAGGAGTACGCGGATGCCGCGCGTTTCCCGGAAGACGGGATCGCAACCGAGAATCTCGAACCGGCCGAGCTGCAACGCCTGTGCAGTCTCGGTTACATTGCCTGTTGAGCCGAAAGCAGGAAACGGGGGATCAGGACCATGTCGAGCTTCGATCACGCCCACACCTTTCCGCGGAAGCTTGCGGCCGGCGCGCCGCTGCTGGCGGCGCTGGCGCTGTCGGCCTGCGGCGGCGAGCCCGGCGACGCGGGCTTCGGGGTCATACGTCTTCAGGACGTCTTCGACGACGCCGAGGTCACCGGTAGCTCGGGCGTCGCCGCCGGGATTGCGCCGACCGAGATACGCTTCGACGGCTCGGGCGGCTTCGAGTGGGAGGCAGGCCGCGGGCTCGCCGCGCTCGACGTCGAGAACGGGCGACTCGCCGGCACGACGAGCGATATCGTGCCGCTCGTTCATATCGAGCGTACCGGCGATGTCGACAACCGCGATGCGCTTCATTCGATCGAGATCCGCGCGCGCGTCTCGGCCGACACGCGGCTCGGCATCAGCCTGAGCGAGCAGCCGCCCAACTACGAGGCACAGGTTGCGAGGCTGCGGGCGCTGCCGTGGCCGCTGATCCAGGATGTAACCGCTGCGGACGAGATTCAGACCTATACCTTTCTCGCCGAGCAGCAGGGCAGAATTCCGGCCGCGTCGACGCGGCACATTCTGATCCGGCCCGCCGACGAGGTCGGCGCCGAGTTCGAAATCGAGTCGGTCCGGCTCACGTTCCTTCAGGAGCACCTCGCCTCGATACCGTCCGGCATCGGCTGGCAGGGGCTCGCCGGCGTCTATCACGAAACGATCATCACGCGCTCACCGGAACGCGCAAGCTTCGCGCTGACTCTGCCCGAGGATCCGTGGCTCGATCTCTCGGTCGGCACGCTCGAGCAGTCGCCGGTCACGTTCCGCGTCACGGTTGCGCACGAAGGCCACGAGGTCGTTCTCGGCGAGCAGACCGTGTCGGCGCCGGATATCTGGCAGGCCATGCCGATCGATCTCTCGGAGCTCGGCGGCGAGACGATCACGCTCTGGCTCGAGCTCGATGCCGACCGCGACAACGCGCTCGGCTTCTGGGGCTCGCCGGCCGTGCGCAACCGATTGGTGGCCCAGGCCGGGCCCGCCGACGCGCCGCGCGGCGTGATCCTGTTCGTCGCCGATACGCTCAGAAGAGACAAGCTGTCGACCTACGGATACGAGCGCGAGACCTCTCCCGTGCTCACGCGGCTCGCCGCCGAAGGCGCGCTCGTGCAGGACGCGCAGGCACATGCGATCTGGACCAAGGTCTCGGTGCCGTCGATCCACACCTCGCTCTATCCGCGCACACACACGGTGCAGCGCTTCTTCGACCTGCTGCCCCCGACGGCGACGACGCTGGCCGAGGCCTATCGCGAGGCCGGTTACGCGACGCTCTCGCTCACGTCGAACGCGTTCGTAGGCCGCGCGACGAACCTGCATCAGGGATTCGAGGAGGTTCACGAGCCGGCATCGCTATCTGAAGGCGGCGGCTTCAGCAAGTCGGCGCGCCCGTTCGTCGATCGCGTGATTCCGTGGCTCGAGGCGCACCGCGACGGGCCGTTCTTCATCAATATTCACGTGACCGATCCGCACTCGCCTTACCCCGGCTACGAGCCCTACGACACGATGTGGGGTGACGATGAGTCGCGCGCGGCTTACCAGGACATTCAAAGCCGTCTCAGGCAGGCAGGCGCCGGCGGGTTCGGCGGCGGTCCGGATGGCGAGCCCAGGACGGAGAGCTTCGAGGCTCTGGACATCGATCCCGGGCCTTACGTGCAGCAGGAAATCAACTGGTACGACGGCTCAATCCGCGCGATGGACGCCGAAATCGGCCGTCTGATCGAGACGATCGAGCGGCTGGACTTGAGCGAAGACGTGATCTTCGCCTTTATCTCCGATCACGGCGAGGAGTTTCTCGAGCACGGCAGCCATTTCCATCTGCAGATCTACGGCCCGAACTCGAACGTGCCGCTCGTGCTCTGGGCGCCCGGCAGGATCGAGGCGGGCACCGTCATCAGCGATACGCTGCAGTCGATCGACCTGATGCCGACAATGCTCGAACTCAGCGGCGTGCCGGTGCCCGCGGCTGCGCAGGGGCAGAGCTTCGAGTCGCTGTTGCAGCCGCCGCGGCTCGCCTCGAGCGGCGTGGCCTACGCGCAAAGCGCCTGGCGGCCAGTGCCGGTCTTCACCGAGCAACTGCGCGACGATAACGGCACGGAGCCCGGGCCATTCCCGCGCGACGCCTATGCCGTCATCGACGGCGACTGGAAGCTCGTGCACAACGTCTATATCCCCGAGGGCATGGACTACCCGCAGTACGAGCTCTTCGATCACGCCAACGATCCGCTCGATCAGGTCGATCTCGCGGCCGAGAATCCGGAGGTCGTCGAGCGATTGAGCCAGCTCATCGACGACTGGCTCGCGTATGCGCTCGCCGAGCAGCTGCCGGCCGTGCAGACGACGATCGAGACGCTGGATCCGGCCGAGCTGAGGCGCCTCTGCGCGCTCGGCTACATTGCGTGCCCGTAAGCCCCGTGTTTCGCAAACGATGACACGTCTGAGGTGAGGCTACGATGAAATCCGTTCGCAAATTGTTACTGTCGGTCGCGTGCCTGTTCGCCATCGCGGCGCAGACGGCCGAAGCGCAAACGATGCGCGTGACCCTGCTCGGCACCGGCCGCCCGACGCCGCTGCACGATCGCTTCGAGGCCGCGACGCTCGTCGAGGCCGGCGAGACGACGCTGCTCTTCGACGCCGGCCGCGGTGCGAGCATCCGCATCTGGCAGCTCGGCATGCCGCTGTCCGAGGTCGACGGCGTCTTCGTCACGCACTTTCACCACGATCACATCTCGGGGCTCGCCGACTTCTGGCTCACGGGCTGGCTGCCGCCGGCCTTCGGGCGGCGAACCTGGCCGCTCGCGATCTGGGGGCCGGAGGGCTTAAGCGATATCACGAACGGGCTCAAGGCCGCTTACCAGCGCGACATCGACATCCGGGTGCCGGACGAGAACCTGCCGCGCGAGGCGGCCGACTTCGCCGTGACGGAGTTCCCGGAGGAAGGCGGTGTCGTCTACGAGCGCGACGGCGTCACCGTGCAGGCCTTTGCCGTCGATCACGGCGAGCTGATCAAGCCGGCCGTCGGCTATCGCATCGACTACGCCGGCCGCTCGGTGCTGATCTCGGGCGACACGCGTTACGACGAGAACATCGCGCGGATCGGCGAAGGCGTCGACGTGCTGATCCACGAGGTCGTGACCGGCCAGCCCGAGCTCTACGAGCAGTATCCCGAGCTGATCCGGATTCGAGATCACCACACGACGCCCGAGGAAGTCGGCCGGATCTTCTCGATGGCCGAGCCCCGCCTCGCCGTCTACACGCACCTCGTAAACTTGAGCGCCCCGGGCATCCCGGTCGTCAGCAACGAGGAACTCATCGAGGAGACGCGCCGCACCTACGATGGCCCACTCGTCGTCGGCCACGACCTGATGGGCATCGAGATCGGCGACGCCATCGCCGTGTTCGATCGCACCGCCCCCGGCCTCGAGCTCTAGAAATGGGGTCAGACCCCTCTTCTAAGATGGGGTCAGACCCGTTTTCTATTCGCCGGAGTTGATATCGATGATTTCGGCCTCGGGATCCGGCGCGCCATAGACGCTGCCCTCACGTCCCGGAGGCGGCTCGCCGGCCGCGATCGCGGCCGCAACCTGGCGCTCCCAGGCGCGCTCGCCCGAGAGCGAGTGACCGACGGCGCCGTTGCCTTCGTGGCAGCCGTACTCCCAAACGTAATAATCGGGCTGCGTCGTCCACATGACGCGCATCGTGTACGGCGCCTCGAGGCTGATCGGGTCGTTGTACGTGATGCGGTACTCGATCATCTCGTCATCGACGCGGCGAATGCGCTCAATGGTTCGCATCTCGTCGCTCGGCGTCGCGGCACCGACGCGAACCTTCGGGTGGAAGCCCATCGATTCGATCACGAGCGTATCGCCGTCCCAGTAGCCGCGGCCGTTGCCGCCGTATTGCTTGATGTCGAGCGGCAGGTGCGCGCGGTCGTCGAGCGGAATCACACGGGTCTCGTGAATCATCTCGTAGGTGATCGAGACGGCATTGGGGCTCTGCGTAATGATGATGCCGTTGCCGTAAATCGCGGCGCCCGTGCCGTTGTTGAGGCCGCGAGCGATGCAGCGGTCGTACATCGAGAAGTCGTTGAATACATGGAATCGGGCGCTGCCGAAAGTGCCGCCCGAGGCATTGGCCTCAGCCAGGTCGCGGCCGGCTTCCGTAATGCCCGGCTGCCTGCCGTTCGGCGGATCGACGACGAGCGAATTGAAACCGAAGGTCCGCGTGCCCCACTCGTTGCGCAGAAACGTCTCGGTTTCGACGGCCGAATTGCGACCGCGCTGCTGGCTTTGCGCTCGGGCCAGGAAATCGGTGTCGTCGAGCGATTCCACGGTGCCGTACTTCGGATCGCGCTGGGAGCCGACACCCCGCATGTCGTCGGTGCTCCAGTGGCCGGCGATTTTCGGGTCGCCCCATGACGTCGTCGGCGCCTCGTAATTCGGGTCGATCGTCTGCTCGGCCGGCACGAGACGCTGCTCGTCCAGCTCGACCGGCGCACCGCCGCCGCGTTGCGCGAAAGCGGCCGTGGCAGCGGTTGCTGCAATCGCACCGACAGCCAATCGAATCGTGTTTGTTCTAAGTCTCATTATCGACTCCTTTGGGCCGATGTCATCCCCCGTCCGAGGTCCTGATGGTACCACTCGCGGCGTTTCCGGGGTCACGTTTCCGGGGTCAGACCCCTTTCAGCTTTCTTCAGGTTTCTCCGTCGGCCCGCGACGCGGTGCCCAGAAACCTGAAAGGGGTCTGACCCTAACCTGCACAACCTGCAGAAACCCGAAAGGGGTCTGACCCCAGGCCCAGGCTATTCGCCGGCGTTGATGTCGAAAACTTCGTCGTCGGCGCCCGGCGGGCCGTAGACGCTGCCGCCGCGCCCGGGCGGCTCCTCGCCGGCCGCGATCGCGGCCGCGACGCTGCGCTCCCAGTTGCGCTCGCCCGACAGCGAATGGCCGACGGCCCCGTTGCCCTCGTGGCACGAGTACTCCCAGACGTAATAGCCGGGCTGCGTCGTCCACATCGTGCGCACGGTGTAGGGATGCTCGAGGCTGACCGGATCGTCGATCGTGATCCGGTACTCGATCATCTCGTCGTCGACGCGCCGGATCCGCTCAATCGCTCTCATCTCGTCGCTCGGCGTCGCGGCGCCGACCGAGACCTTCGGATGGAAGCCCATCGTCTCGACGACGAGCGTATCGCCGTCCCAGTAGCCGCGGCCGTTGCCGCCGTATTGCTTGATGTCGAGCGGCAGGTGCGGGCGGTCGTCGAGCGGAACGACCCGTGTCTCGTGCACCATCTCGTAAGTGATGGCGACGGCATTCGGGCCCTGGGCGATGATGATGCCGTTGCCGTAAATCAGAGCCCGCATGCCGCTGTTCAGGCCGAGCGAGATGCAGCGGTCGTACATCGAGAAATCGTTGAAGACGTGAAACGGCCCGCGGCCGGTGCTGCCGGACTGGTTCGCTTCGCGCAGAGCGGCGCCTGCCTCGGTGACGGCGGGCTGCTGCCCGTTCGGCGGGTCGACGACGAGCGACGAGAAACCGAAAGTCCGCGTGCCCCACTCGTTGCGGAGAAAGGTCTCGGTCTCGACGGCGGATGTGCGTCCACGCTGCTGGCTGCGTGCGCGCTCGAGAAAGTCCTCCTCGCTCAGGGACTCCCGTTCGCCGTACTCTTCGGGGCGCGTCGTGCCGATGCCGCGCATGTCGTCCGTGCTCCAGTGGCCGGCGAGCAGAGGATCGCCCCACGATGTTCGCGGTGCCTCGTAGCCGGGGTCGATGGTCTGCTCGGCCGGAACGAGCCGTTCCGGCGGCAGCTCGACGGGCGGGCCGCCGCCTCGCTGCGCAACGGCGGCGGTGGAGGCCGTTGCCGCAAGGAGCGCAAGGGCAAATCGGATCGTGCTGATTCTCATGATCGACTCCTCAACGCTTAAGCGATCGACATGCCGGACTGTGATGACCGCCGAACTTGCGTGGTAGGCGCCTCAGCCGCCGGAAGAGGACTCCGTCGCAAGCACCGACCATTCCCTCAAAGTGAGCCGGCCGACGACCTCGGGATCGGCGCCGGGGCTAACGATCAGTGCCTCGCCTTCGGCGACGGCATCGATGCCGACGTCCGACTGGATGTTCGGGGAATGCGTGACGATGATCGTGTTCGAGCCTGCCATCGGAGCTTCCCGAAGCTTGCCCGCGAGCCAGCCCGAGCTCGCGGCCTCGCCGGCGAGCTCGGCGACGATCTCGACGTCGACGAACGGTATCTCCTCGGCATGCTCCCGCGCGCGTTGCGTCGGACTCGCGTAAATCGCACCGATTGGAACCTCGAAGCGCCAGATCGCGTAGCGCATCCCGGTCAGCATTTCGATGCTCGACTGCTCGAGGGCCTCCTCGGTCGGCTCCGGAGCCGGATCGCCGCCGCGGCCGCCGCGGCCGCCGCCGAAGCCGCCGCCGCCACCGCGGTTGCGCGCGGCCTCGAGGCTCGCCGGCGCATGGCGCATGACGATGACGTAGCCGCCATCGCGAAGTGTATCGATGATCTCTTCGCCCGACAGGCGCTGTGCCTCTGCCGGGGCAACGGCAAGGCCGAGCAGTGCGACGGCCAGCCCGATCCGGAGGGATCCCCTGAGTTTATCCATTCTTCTCGCCCCCAAAGGCTTGATTCTGGTTGATAAGACTAAGAACAACCGCGCCCGAGGGCAACTGCCGTCAGGGCGCGGCATCGAGCTCGATCGTCCCGTTGACGGTGACCGTCAGGCTCTGCGTGCCGGCTTCGATCTCGGGCGGCGTAAAGCTGGCGTCGGCCGCTCGCGAGAGCGCCATCGCTTCCCGCGGTAGGAAAAAGCCGCCGGTGCCGATGCTGAGCTGAACGATACGAAAGCCGTCCCGGCCGAGCTCGCCCGCGACGAGCCGCGCGCGCCGGTCGAACTGCGCGAGCGAATCCGCGATCAGCCGCTCCTCGGCGCCGTTGCGCGCGGCGTCCGACAGGCCGTAGCTCATCGACTGCACAGCTACGCGCTCCTGTAGCTCGCCGAGCAGCGCGCTCAGCGCTCCGGCATCCCCGGACTCGAGCCGCAAGCCCTGGCGCGCGGCCCAGCCGACGATGCGCCGGCCGTTCGCATAAAGCGGGCGCGTCGTGTAATTCGTCGTCTGAATCTCGACGCCTTCGACGCGGCGGGCGCGGTCGGCCGCCCAGGCGATCGCCTCGTTGACGGCGGCCGCGGCATCGGCCTGGTCGTTGTTCTCGACCTCGGCGAAGACCATCGCGATCAGCACGTCGTTTTCGACGTCGAGCCTGGCTTCCGCCATGAGATCGACGCGGTCGTAGGTCTGATCGTCCTCCTGGGGCAGGGCGGGGGCGGCCAGCGTGGCTGCGCAAAGGCCGAGGCCGACGATCGAAAGTCGCTTCATTGGGGTCTCCTTGGGCTATCCTTCGGCGTTCATTTTGGTAGATTTGAGATCGGTTCGCTTCGGGAGAGTTTGCACCCGTGTTTCGCGACTTGAAAAGACCGTTGCTGGTGCTGGTCGGCCTCACCGGCCTGACACCGCTCGCAGGCGCGCAGCAGCTCTATTTCGAGCGCCTCCCAAGCGCCGTGCTCGCCGTCACGCCGCCTGCCGAGAGGGTCAGCGGCGAGCCTGGCGCAATGCGCGTGCTCGAGACGAGCTGTAGCGCAGAGGCCTCGCCGGCAGGCGCGCGGCAGCGCATCGTCGACATCGCGGTCCAGGAATGGGCCTACTTCGGATTCAGCGTCGCCGACGAGACCGTGGAGCGTGAGTCGCGCGGCGGGTTCTCGGGCCGCCCGCGGTTCACCCGGGGGTTCACCTGGCACGAGGTCGAGGAGTCCAGGCGTCTCGCCGGATCGATCGCCGGGTACTGGGCGATCACGGGCGATGGGTCCTGGATCCTGAGCCGGCAGAACGAGGTCTGGAACGGCAGCGGCGTCGGCGCGCGATGGCGCGATCCGTGGTCGGCCGCATTCATTTCCTGGGTCATGTGCGAGAGTGGATTCGGCGACGAGTCGCAGTTCGATCGCGCGATCGCGCATCACACGTATATCGATCAGGCGATCCGGGCGCGTGATCAGAACCGCGCCGGGACGGCTTATGTCGCGTACGACGTCGGCGAAGTCCCGATCGAGCCCGGCGATCTCGTGTGCTCGGCCCGCCGCCCGACCTACGACACGCTCGCCGAGCGCCGCCGGCAGCTCGGCAACGGCATCCGCTCGCATTGCGACTTCGTCGTCAAGCTCGAGGCGGACCGATCGCGGGTGCTCGCGATCGGCGGCAACGTGCGCGGCAGCGTGAGCCTTAAGCTGCTGCCCGCCGAGTTCGTCGGCGCCACCGGAGCGGGTCCGGAGGTCCTCAGCATCGGCCGCGACCGCGACCGCGTTTTCGCGCACCTGAAGCTCAGGGCGAGCCCCGTCGACGGCGACGCCTTCCTGATGGCACCGACGCTCAGAATGCTCGGGGCAACTCCCGATCTCGTCGACCGAGTCAAGGCGGCGCTCGAGCGGGCCGTGCGCTACCTCAGCGACTCGGTGCTGCTGTAGGAACCTCCGGTCAGTGTAGGAACCTGGGGTCAGAGCCCGGGCTCTGACCCCGACAGATCTGCCGCCAGCGTTGTCCCTTCGCCTGCGACCTTTTCCGCGCGTCCGGCGTCTTATGCTGAGAGGCCGGGAATTCGGGAGGGGTCTGACCCCCAAGGGTCTGACCCCATTCCGCCCCACTCGAGGGAAACGTTGTCGGGCGATTCGCATATCGATGAGGCGCTGTTGCAGCGCGCGCGGGACGGCGACCGGCAGGCGCACGCGGCGCTTTATCGGGCCTTCGCGCCGATGGTCTTCACGCTGGCCTACCGCATGCTCGGATCGCGCGCCGCGGCCGAGGACGTGCTCCAGGACAGCTTCGTCGAAGTGATCCGAAACGCCGCCGCGTTTCGCGGCGACGGCGGGGTTGCCGGCTGGATCAAGCGCATCGCCATTAACAAGGCCCTGAGCCACCTGCGTTCGCCGTGGGTATCGCGGCGGACGGGCGCGGTCGACGGCATCGACGCGTGGCAGGGCCGAAAGTTGGCCGAGGACGCGGCCGAGCGGTCCGGCCGATCCGACGACCAGGCGTACCGGCTCGGCCGGCAACAGGAGCTCGCGCATGCGCTGGCGGCCTTGTCGGCAACGGCCCGCGCCGTCGTCTGGCTGCATGGCGTCGAAGGCTACACGCATCAGGAGATCGGGCGGCTCATGGGCCGCAGCACGAGTTTTTCGAAGACGCAGTTGTCGCGCGCGTACGGCGAGCTGCGCGAACGTTTGGATCCAATGGACGGAGGCGAAGAGGCGGAGCCATGTCTGGGCGTTTTGAAGACCGTTTGAGCGAACTGAAGGCGCTGCCGGAGCTCGAGCCGCGGGCAGAGCTCGAGCCGGTCGTGCTGGCCGCGATGTCACGGGCCGCTGCCACGGGGCAGTCGCGGTCCTATTGGCGCTATCTCGCGAGAGTTGCTGCGTTGGGAGTTGCGATCGGTGCCGGCGCGTTGCTCGCCATGTGGGCGGCGGACTTCGAGGAGCCTTCCGAACGCACACCCGTCGCCGAGGAAACCGATGCCGCCTATTTCGACCTCGTCGAGCAGACGGCGCAGCTTGAGCAGCTGCTCGCGCTGATGCCCGCGCCGCGCCGTGCGATGCGGGCCGGCACCGCATCGACGATCGTCGGGCTTGAGGACCGAATCGCCCTGATCGATGCCGTGCTCGAATCGCCCGATGCCGCCGAGCCCGAATACCGCGAAGCGCTGATGCGCGATCGCGTCGAGATCATGAACGCGCTCGTCAACGTGCGCTATGCGCAATCGCGAGCCTTCGTCTTTTGAAAGCAACACTTACGCTGGAGAGAATCATGTCGAAGCAAGGAATCGCTGTCATCGCGCTGCTCGTATTCGCCGCGATCGGATCCGAAGCGGCTTTCGCGCAGGACGCCGGGGCCGAGGCGCAGGAAACGCAGGAGTTGCAACTGCAGCGCGAGCTCGAGCTCGAACGCGCGGAGATGCAGCGCCAACGCCAGCTCGAGCGGGCAGAGGCCGAGCGTGAGCGCGAGTTGCTGGCGCAGGAAGCGCAACTCCAGCGCTCGCTGGAGCAGGCGGAACGGGAGCGACAGCAGGAGGAGGTCCGAGGCGCGCGGGCCGAGATGGAGCAGGCCAGGCGCGAGCTCGAGCAGGCGGCGCGCACGATCGCGACGCAGGTGCAGGTCGCGCCCGAGCTCGAGAGGTTCCAGGGCGAGCTCGGCAACTTCCAGGTCTTTTTGCGCGACTTCGGCAACCAGGCGCGCATCGGCGCATCCGTCGTCGATGCCGAGCAGGGCGCGCTGATCACTCAGGTGACGCCGGGCAGCGGCGCCGAGACCGCGGGGCTGAAGGTCGGCGACGTCATTCAATCGGTCAATGGAACGGCCGTCGCGACGGCCGATGAGCAGCCGACGGCGACACTGCGCGAGGAGATCCGCAATGTCGAGCCGGGCGAGACGGTCGCGCTTGTCGTCGAGAGAGCGGGACGAACGCTCAACCTCGATGTCGAGACGGAACGTGGGTTCGGCGGGTATGTCGGACAGATCCCTCGAAACGGACTCTGGGTGTCGGGCGGTGACCGGAACGGCAACGCGCCGAACGTATCGATCCTGTCGGGGCCCGGTGAGCGGATCTTTCGCTCGTGGGGCTTCGCGTCGTCGCCGTGGGGCGACATGGAGCTCGTCACGATGTCCGAGACGCTCGGCCGCTACTTCGACACGGACGAGGGGCTGCTCGTCCTGCGCGCGCCCGAGGACGATGCGATCGACATCCAGGACGGCGACGTGATCCTTTCGATCAGCAACCGGACGCCGAACTCGGCTGAGCATGCGATCCGCATCCTGTCGAGCTTCGAATCCGGCGAGACGGTCGAGTTTTCGATCATGCGCGACGGCCGGCGGGAAACGATCGAATACACCGTTCCCGAGCAAAATGCCACGCTGTGGCAGCCCAACGTGGTGCCGGTGCCGGCCCCGCCGGCGCCGGTGCCGACGCCCAACTGACGCGCGCGTCAGTCGACGAAGTCGGGCGCCTTCGGCAACATCGCGTGCGTCGCGATGTCGTGCTCGATCCACAGCGTCGCGTCGCGCTCTTCGATGAATGCCTCGACGCGATCCCGCGACGCGTGTGACTGATCGGCGTCGAACTCGAATGTCGGGACGCGGCCCGTCGTCCGTTCCTCGGGGTAGTGATACAGATCGCCGCCGAGGACGATCCAGCCGGCATTCTCGAGCTCGACGGCCACGACCTGATGGCCCGGCGTGTGACCCGGTGTCGACATGACGATGACGCTGCCGTCGTCGAAAACATCGTAGTCCTCGTTATCGAGCACGATCGTCTCGGCATTGCGCAGCTCGCTGTAGCTCGCGGCATTGATAATCCCCTGCGGCTGGTCGGTGAACATCCAGTCGCGCTCGGCGCGCTGCACGATCCAGGTCGAATCGGCAAACAGATTGGCATTGGCCGTGTGATCGGAGTGGTAGTGCGACATCGCGAAGTAGTCGACGTCCCCGGGCGAGTAGCCGGCCGCGGCGAGCTGCGGCGCGAGCGGCTGCGTCGCGGACATGATGCCTTCGACAACGGGGCCGTCATGCCCTTCGAATTCCGCGTCTGCGACGGCGCCGGCATCGAACTGCAGCGTGCCTTCGGGGTGCACGATCAGATAGGAGATGTTGACGAAGTCGACCTCGGCGAGCTCTTCGCGTTCGAAGTTGAAGAGCGCGGGATCGAGCCCCTGGATCATACCGTTGTCGAAGATGTAGATGCGGGTCGACTGCGCCGCCGCCGCGAGCGGTAGCAGCAGGAGCAAGGTTGCGATCGTTCTCATTGTGGTTACCTCTCCGGGGTCTGACCCGTAGGGTCAGACCCCCCCGGGGGCTCCTCCCCGAAATCCAGCCCCATTCTATTCCGGCTTCTGGAATAGCAGCGTATAGCGGTCGGTCTGATCCGAAACGGCCGGGTTGCCGACCTCGTAGACCAGCTCGTCGCCCGGACGACGGAGCACGTCGCTGAAGTCGACGAAATCGAAGCCTGCGTCCTCGACCTCCTTGATCGTCAGCACGGGATCGACGCGGCGGCCGTTCTCGCGCGTGTCGGGCTCCATGTGGCGGCGCGTGTGATCGACGATGCCGTAATAGCCGCCGGGCTTGAGGGCGTCGAAGGTCGACTCGTTTACCGTCGCGCGATCGGCCGGTGAGAAGTTGTGGTAGTTGCGGAAAGTCAGGACCAGATCGACGGGCTCGACGTCCCAGTGTCCCGACGGGCCGAAGGGGCCGCCGCTGCCGCCGCCCGTGGCGCCCCAGTCGATCTCTTCGACCTCCTCGAGTCCCGGCAGGTCGGCGACCTGCTGAAACGCGTCGGCATAGAAGCCGGGCGGATGGGCCACGTAGAGCTTGCCGTTCTCTTTGAGCACGGGCGCGAGAATCTTCGTGTACCAGCCGCCGGCCGGCAGGACTTCGATGACGCGCATGTCCTCGCGCATGCGAAAGAACTCGAGCACCTCGGTCGGCATCCGGTTCGCATCGCGGGCGCGATCCTCGGCCGTGCGTATCTCGCCGTTCATCGCCTCGATGACGCGCTGCTGAAACGGCGTGGGGTTGGCCGGCTGGGCGAGCGCGCCGGAGCACACGAGAAGCGTGGACCCTGCGATGCAGAAGGTTCGGGATAGGCGAGACGTGCGCATGATCGATGTTCCCTCAGTTCTATTCACTAACGTTTCTGATGACGAAGACGCCGTTTGGTTCCAAATGGGGTCAGACCCCATTGGCGGCAGAAGGGGTCCAACCTGAAAGGGGTCTGACCCCATTATTGGCGGCAATGGGGTCTGACCCCATTATTGCTGCGCGCAAGGCTAAAGATAGAACAGATGCCGCCCGACCAAAGCCACCTGCGTGCGCGTCGCCGCCCACGCGGGCGAGACATGCGTCGCATGGTAGAACAGCGCGCCGTTCACGAGTGGCGCCTCGATGTTGTCGTAGACCGAGCTCGCGACGGCCTGGGCGCGCCGCCACTCGTAGCCGTAGGGTTCGCGCAGGTTCGTCGCGTAGGTCCACGAGAACGCGCCGCGCGAGCGCACGACCGCGCAGACCGAGTTCGGAAACGCGCGTGAGGCGACGCGATTCATCGTGACCTCGGCGACCGCGTATTGCCCGACGAGCGGCTCGCCGCGCGATTCGTAGTAGACGTTCTCGGCGAGGCACTTCAAATCTGCGATTCGCCTGGCGGCGGCACGTTCCCCGGACTTCTCGATCCAGACCGAAAGCGTCGCTGCCGTCATCACGGCGAGCGTGACGACGAGAATCGTCCCGTAGACGAGACGGCTGAGCTTACCGGCGGACATTGCGAAGCGGCCGGTAAACGGCGAAATAGAGAACTCCCAGCGTCAGCCCGATCGCTGCGCCGCCCATCGCAAAGACGTCTGCATGAGCCATGATGACCGGCATTATCCACTCGATTGACGCCCAGGCCGTCAGCGTGGCGGCGACGCCCGAGACGGCGCCGGACCAGATCCAGGCCCGGCGTTCGCGCTCCGCGTGCCGGTCGCGCCGGGCAAGCTCGGCTTTCAGCCAGATCAGCGTCGGATCGGGCGCGCTCTGCTGCCGCCCGAGTTCCGCAGCGGCGCGGTTCATGAAGCCGGCAACCGCCCGCGTCTTAGCGCAGGAAACGCACCCGGCGACATGGGAACGAAGCGCGTCGGGCCAAAGGCCCGATCGCGCGGCCTCGGCGACCTCTCCTTCGAAACGGCAGGGCTCGTCATTCATACACACCTCCTCGCGGCCGATTCCCTGGGCCGCCAGGACTTTTCCCATGCGCTCGCGGGCGCGCAGTAGAAGGACTCTAACACTTTTCTCGTTGACCTCGATGATGCCGGCGATCTCCCTATGGCTCATGCCTTCGACATAGGCGAGCCAGAGAAGTTGTTGGTCTCTTTCCTTGAGCTCGCCGAGCGCGCGCTGCATGTTGAGCGGCAGCTCGGGCGGGCCGGTGACGGGCGGATCCTCGGTCGCCATTCCGTCCGCGAGCTTGCGGTCGCGCTCGGTTTTGCGGAAGCGATCGATTATGACCGAGCGCGCCGTCTTGTAGAGATAGCTCCTGAGCTCCGGCTCCTCGAGATCCGGCAGCTCGATGCGAAGCATCCGCAGGAAACTCTCCTGAAGCAGATCGTCGGCGAGCTCCCAATCGCGGCAGGAGTAGCGCAGATACGAGCGAAACGCGGCGGCATTGCGCTCGTAGAAGCGGCGAAAGGATCCGGAGTCCACTCGACCGTTGCACGCTTATTCGAGTCGACGCCGGGGGTTCTCGTTCTCCTCTTCCGGCTTGAGCAGGCCCCAGGCCTTGCCGAGCACGTAGTGGATCAGCGCGGCGACGAGGCAGCCGACGCCGACGCCGCCGATGATCCCGCCCGGGACGAGCAGCGTGTCCTGAACGCGCGGTGCGGCATAGAAGAACCCGGCGCTGACCGCGAGCGTGATCACTCCGGTCGTCAGGAGGCCGATGACCGACATCCGGAGGTTGCCCCCGCCTTGTTTCTTTTCGGGCTCGTTGAGCTCGGCGATCATTTTCCTGCCCGCTTCGGTTTGCAGGAAGCTCGTCAGGGCTTCGCCCGAGCCGATCTGAGAGAACTGCCGCTCGCGCTCGGCGAGTCTTTGCTGTCGCTGCTCCCGCTTGGACTGGTCGCCGTGCCAGATCAGGAACGCGACGAATCCCAGTATCGCGAAGAGGCTCAAACCACCACCGATCGTTTCCATTGGGTCTTCCTCGTATCAGGCCATTTGCTGGTATCGGAACGCCTGGGCCGAGGGAATGGTAAACACTTCGGGCCTCGAGCCCGAGTTGCCTGAAACGTTGAACCCGGCCGGTGACCCCTTTAGAGTCCGCCGATACATGAATTTCAATATTCCCCCCGGCACCCAGCTTCTGATCCTGGCGAACGTCACGATTTTCCTCGTCGAGCGTCTGACAGGGGCGCGGCTCTATGAGTGGTTCGGGCTCTGGCCGATAGGCTCGTCCGCCTTCGGAGTCTGGCAGATTGCGACTTACGGTTTTCTGCATGCGGACTGGTGGCATCTCTTCTTCAATATGTTCGCCGTCTTCATGTTCGGCAGCCAGCTCGAGATGCTGTTCGGCCAGCGCTGGTACCTGACCTATTTTCTCGTCTGCATCTTCTCGGCCGCCATTCTCCATCTGATCGTCGCGGCCGTGTTGAACGCGCCGCCGTATCCGACGATCGGCGCATCGGGCGGCGTCTTCGGCCTGCTGCTCGCGTTTGCGATGTATTTTCCGCGGCGCAGGATCATGCTGCTGTTTCCGCCGATACCGATGCCGGCCTGGGTGTTCGT
>DATKCK010000023.1:0-25193 GCA_035513215.1 Gammaproteobacteria bacterium
GAAGGGCTCGGCCACCACGCCACCACTGCCGCCTGCCTGGCTTCGAATCTATTGACTCAGTAGTTTGCGCAGCGCGTCGTTGACCTGCTTCGGGTTGGCTTTGCCTTTCGAAGCTTTCATGACCTGCCCGACGAGGAACCCGAGCACCTGGGTCTTGCCGCCGCGATACTGCTCGACCTGATCGGGATTCTTCGCGATGACCTCGGCGACGAGCGCATCGATGCTCGCCGTATCGGCGATCTGCTTTAGCCCGCGCTCGGCGATGATCGCGTCGACGGTGCCTTCGCCGTTCCAGAGCGCGTCGAAGACGTCCTTCGCGATCTTGCCCGAGATCGTGCCGTCCTCGATCCGGTCGAGCAGCGACCCGAGCGCGGCGGGCGAGACGCGCGACTCATCGATTGCGAGATTCTCGCGATTGAGCGCCGCGCCGAGCTCGCCGATGATCCAGTTGGCGGTCGTCTTCGGTGAGGCGCTCGTGCTGGACGCGCTCGCCTCGAAGTAGTCGGCGAGCGCCATGTCGGCGACGAGAATGTCGACGTCGTAGGCGGGCAGTCCGTATTCGTCGATGAAACGCGCTCGCTTGACTTGCGGCAGCTCGGGCATGCTGTCCCTGACGGCCGCGATGCGCGCTTCGCTGATGGCGACCGGCAGCAGGTCCGGATCGGGGAAGTAACGATAATCGTTCGCCTCTTCCTTGCCGCGCATCGGCCGCGTCTCGTCGCGGTCGGGATCGTAGAGGCGCGTCTCCTGGGCGACCTTGCCGCCTTGCTCGATCAGATCGATCTGCCGCCCCGCTTCGATCTCGATCGCTTTCTCGACGAACCGGAACGAGTTCAGGTTCTTGAGCTCGGTCCGGGTGCCGAGCTTCGTCTCGCCCTTCGGCCGTACCGAGACGTTGGCATCGCAACGAAACGAGCCTTCCTGCATGTTGCCGTCGCAGATCCCGAGATAGCGCACCAGCGTATGAATGGCGCGCATGTAGGCGCCGGCTTCGCCGGCCGAGCGGAGCTCCGGCTCCGACACGATTTCGAGCAGCGGCGTGCCGGCGCGATTGAGATCGATGCCGGACATGCCGTGAAAGTCCTCGTGCAGCGATTTGCCCGCGTCTTCCTCCAGATGCGCCCGCGTGATGCCGACCCGCTTCGTCTCTCCGTCCGTAAGCGCGATATCGATGTGGCCCGAATGCACGATCGGCAGCTCGTACTGAGAAATCTGGTAACCCTTCGGCAGATCGGGATAAAAGTAATTCTTGCGCGCGAACACGGACCTCGGCGCGATGCTGCTGCCGGTCGCAAGCCCGAATCGGATGGCCATGTCGACGACCCGCTCGTTGAGCACGGGCAAGACGCCGGGATAGCCGAGATCGACGAGGGAGGCTTGCGTGTTCGGCGCCGCGCCGTAGCGCGTCGAGGCGCCCGAGAAGATCTTGCTCTCGGTGGCTAGCTGAGCGTGGATTTCGAGACCGATGACGACTTCCCAATCCATCTCGTCTCTCAGTCGAACGCCTCGGGCGTCTGCAGATGCCAGTCCGTTTCGCGCTGGTAGTGGTGCGCGATCTTGAGCAGGCGCGCTTCGCTCAGGTGCGGACCGACCAGTTGGAGCCCGACCGGCAGCGCATCGACGAACCCGCAAGGTATCGAGAGCGCCGGCACGCCCGCGAGATCGGCGCCGATTGTATAGATGTCGTTCAGATACATCGCGACCGGATCGTCGGTCTTCTGACCGATGCCGAAAGCCGGCGTCGGCGTCGTCGGCCCGGCAATGACGTCGACTTCCGCGAACGCGCGCGCGAAATCCCTGGCGATCAACTGCCGCGCCTTTTGCGCCTGGAGATAGTAGGCATCGTAATAGCCGGCCGAAAGAACGTAGGTGCCGATCAGAATTCGCCGCTGCACCTCGGCGCCGAATCCTTCCTCGCGATTGCGCTCGTAGAGCTCGCGGATGTCGGAGCAGGGCGCTTCCGACCGGTGCCCGAAGCGGATGCCGTCGTAACGCGCCAGGTTCGACGACGCTTCGGCGGGCGCAACGACGTAATAGGTGGGCACGGACAGGTGCAGATTCGGCATGGAGATCGGCTTGACCGTCGCGCCGAGCTTCTCGATCTCGCCGATCGCCGCGTGAACGCAAGCCGCATACCCCGGATCGAGCCCGTCGTCGAAAAATTCCTCGGGAACGCCGATCCGGATCGATTCCCATTCGGTCTCGAGCAGGGCAACCGAGGACGGCATCGGCTCGTCGATCGAAGTCGAGTCGCGCTCGTCGAAGCCCGCCATGGCGTCGAGCATCAAGGCGGCGTCCTCGGCCGTTCGCGTCAGCGTGCCGCCGTGATCGAGGCTCGAAGCGAAAGCGATCATTCCGTAGCGCGATACTCGGCCGTAGGTCGGCTTGAGCCCGGTCAGTCCCGACAGCGCCGCGGGCTGCCGGATCGATCCACCCGTGTCGGTGCCGGTCGCGCCGGCGCAAAGTCCGGCGGCGACGGCGGCCGCCGATCCGCCGGACGAGCCTCCGGGCACCTTGCTCGTGTCCCAGGGATTGCGAACGGGGCCGTAATAGCTCGTTTCGCTCGACGATCCCATCGCGAACTCGTCCATGTTCGTCTTGCCGAGCACGACGGCGCCGGCACGAGCGAGGCGCTCGACGACGGTCGCATCGTACGGTGAAACGAAACCATCTAGCATGCGCGAGCCGCACGTCGTTCTGATGCCTGCCGTGCAGAAGATGTCCTTGTGCGCGATCGGCACGCCGAGCATCGGATCGTCGTCTCCGCGTGCGATTCGCTCGTCGGCGCGCGCTGCCTGTGCCAGTGCCTCGTCCCGGGTGACGGTAATGAAGCTGTTGAGCGTGGAATCGAACCGCGCAATGCGCTCGAGATAGATCTTCGTCAGCTCGACCGACGACACGCTCCGTGCCTTCAGCGCCGCCGCCGATTGTGCCAGGGTGCGGTAGTGCATCGATAAGAGTCTTATTCGAGGACCTTCGGCACGAGATAGAGCCCGCGCTCGACCCGGGGCGCGTTTTGCTGGTAAAGCTCGTGCTGATCCGGCTCGGTAACGACGTCGGGCCGCAGGCGCTGGGCCCGGTCGAGCGGGTGGGCCATCGGGGTTACCTCGCTGGTATCGGCCGCCTGGAGCTGGTCGACGAAGGCGAGGATGCTGGTCAGCTTCGCCATCAGGTCGTAGACCTCCCCGGGCTCGATTCTGAGCCGCGCGAGCTCGCCGAGCTTTTCGATGTCTTCGAGTTTGAGCGCCACGGGGCCGGACAGGTGATCGAGATCACACGAACTATACACCTCGCTTGCCCGCCAGCCTACCCGTCGCTATAGTCGTTAGTTAGTCAAATCAGCACCTTTGGGCCCCTGTGTTAAAGAGTTTTCTCGGACATTTCTCCAACGATCTGTCCATCGATCTCGGTACGGCCAATACCCTGATATACGTCAGGGGCCGCGGCATTGTGCTCGACGAGCCCTCCGTCGTCGCAATCCGCGAGGAGCCCGGGCGCGGTGGCAAGACGCTCGAGGCCGTCGGCATGGAAGCCAAGAACATGCTCGGCCGCACCCCGGGCCACATTACAGCGATCCGACCGCTCAAGGATGGCGTCATCGCCGACTTCGCGGTCACCGAGAAGATGCTCCAGTACTTCATCAAGAAGGCTCACGGGTCGCGATACTTTCGGCCGAGCCCGCGCGTGCTGATCTGCGTTCCTTACGGCTCGACGCAGGTCGAGCGGCGCGCAATCCGGGAGTCGGCCGAAGGCGCAGGCGCTCGCAAGGTCTATCTCGTCGAGGAGCCGATGGCCGCCGCGATCGGCGCCGGCATGCCCGTGCACGAAGCCAGGGGCTCGATGGTGCTCGACATCGGCGGCGGCACGTCCGAAGTCGCGGTCATCTCGCTCAACGGGATCGTCTACGCGGCGTCCGTGCGCATCGGCGGCGACCGTTTCGACGAGGCAATCACAAACTACGTCCGCCGCAACTACGGCATCCTGATCGGCGAGGCGACGGCCGAGCGGATCAAGCACGAGGTCGGATCAGCTTATCCCGGTCAGGACGTCAAGGAGATTTCGGTCAAGGGGCGCAATCTTTCGGAAGGCGTGCCGCGCAGCTTCACGCTGAACAGCAACGAGATTCTCGAAGCGCTCCAGGAGCCGCTGCAGGGTATCGTCGGCGCGGTCAAGGTCGCGCTCGAGCAGACGCCGCCCGAGCTCGGCTCCGACGGTGCCGAGCGCGGCATCGTGCTGACGGGCGGCGGCGCGCTGCTGACCGATATCGACAAGCTCCTGACCGAGGAAACGGGACTGCCGGTCGTCGTTGCCGACGATCCTCTGACCTGCGTCGCCCGCGGCGGCGGCCGCGTGCTGGAATTGCTCGACGAGTACGGCCCTTCGGCCTTCTCCGTGGACTAACGGCGCGAGGCGTATCGAACGGAGTATATAAATGAGTGGGCCTGGAAAAGCGGCCGGCATGCCGGGGAGGGGCGAAATCTCGCTCGGGGCTCGCTTCGTCCTGCTTGCGGCGGTCTCGCTGACACTGATGGTCGTCGATCATCGCCAGGACCACCTCTCCCGAGTCCGCCAGCTCCTCACGCTGGCCGTTTACCCGCTCCATGCCGTCGTAGATCTGCCGTTCACGACATGGAGCTCGCTCGCGAGCGCCGTGTCCGATCGGCGCGAAATGATTCGCGAGAACGAGCGGCTGAAGACCCAGCTCGTGATCGCCCAGTACCGGCTACAGGGTCTGAACGCGCTGGCAAGAGAGAACCAACGCCTGCGCGAGCTGCTCGACTCCTACGAGGAGCTCGATGAGGATCGTGTCCTGATCGCAGAGATTCTCTCGGTCGATCTCGATCATTACAGCCAGCGCTTCATCATCAATCGCGGGTCGGTCGACGGCGTCTATCCCGGTCAGCCGCTGCTCGATGCCGACGGCGTCGTCGGTCAGGTCGAGTCCGTCTCCAGGATGACGTCCGAGGCGCTTCTGATCACCGATGCCGATCACGCCATACCGGTCGCGATCGAGCGCACGGGATTGAGGACGATCGCCGAGGGGACCGGCGACAGCAACCTGCTGCGTCTGCCCTATCTGACCAACAGCGCGGACGTCGTCAAAGGCGATCGCCTCGTGACCTCGGGGCTCGGCGACGTCTTTCCGGCCGGCCGTCCCGTCGGCATCATCGAGGAGTTCGTCATGCGGCCGGGCCAGAACTTCGCGCATGTCACGGCGAGGCCGGTGGCGGCCCTCGACCGCGATCAGGAAGTGCTGCTCGTCTGGCACGACGTGGGCGAGGGTCACGTTGAGCCGGCTGCCGGGGCGGTGCTGAAATGAGGGCGGGCGGCAGTCACTGGTTCGCACCGGCCGTGAGTGTCGTTGCCGCGCTGGTTCTTGCCATCGTGCCGCTGCCCGACTCGATTGCGCCGTTCAGGCCGGACTGGGTTGCCGTCGTTCTGCTTTACTGGTCGCTGATCGAGCCTCGCCGCTACGGGATGCTGACGGCCTTCTGGCTCGGCATCGTGCTCGACACGCTGTCGGGCTCCCTGCTCGGCCAGCATTCGCTGGCGCTGCTTTTGATCGTCTATCTGAGCCAGCGGCTTCATCTCAGGATTCGCGCGTTTCCGGCGTCGCAAGTCGCGACGCTGGTCATCGTTCTGCTTGCGCTCTACGAGCTCGTGCTGTTTCTGATCGACGGGTTCGCCGGGCGTTACGTTCCGCTGGTCGAGCGCTGGGCCCCCGTGCTGACGGGCGGGCTGCTGTGGCTGCTCGTGCTCGTCGTCGTCGAGCGCAGCCGCCAGGCCGCCGAAGCAAGGATGTAGGTCGGGACGATGGTTCGCGCGCAGCCGCTGAAGGATCACTGGAAGGAACAGCGCCTGTTCCTGTCGCGGGTCATTGCCGCGGCCGTAATCGTCACGCTGCTGACGGGCGGGCTGATCTGGCGCCTGGTGCATCTTCAGGTCGTCGACTTTCAGCGCTTCAGCGAGCTGTCGCACGGCAACCAGATCGACATCGCTCCGCTCGCGCCCACGCGCGGGCTGATCATGGACCGGAACGGACTGATTCTGGCCGAGAATGTGCCCACCTGGCAGCTCGTCGCGATCCCGGAGCAAATCGTCGATCTCGAGGCCCACCTGATCGAGCTCGAGAAGCTCGAGCTCGTCGATCCTGCCGATCGGGAAGTGCTGGTCGACCTCGTGCAATCCCGCCGGCGCTTCGAGCCCGTGACGCTTGCGAATCTGACCGAGCGTCAGGCGGCCATATTCGCCGTTCGGCGCCACCATTTCTCGGGCATCCATGTGCAGGAGGGCCTGATTCGCAATTACCCGTACGGCGCGGCAGCGGCGCATGCCGTCGGTTACGTCGGCAGGATCAGCCAGAACGATTACGAAGAGATCGATCGCGCGGATTACGCGGGAACCTTCCAGATCGGCAAGACCGGCATCGAGCGGGCCTACGAGGACCACCTGCACGGCTACTCCGGCTATCAGGAGCAGGTCGTCAATGCCCAGGGGCGCGTCATCACGGACTGGTCCAGCAACCCCGACGCTGCGCTCGAGGGGCGCCTGCCGGAGCCGGGCAGGCATGTCGTTCTCGCTCTCGATATCAGGCTGCAGCGCGTCGCAGAACAGGCGCTCGAGGGCCTTCGCGGCGCCGCCGTCGCGATCGACCCGCGCAACGGGGACGTGCTGACGCTGATCAGCACGCCGGCCTTCGACCCGAACCGTTTCGCCATCGGATTGAGCGGGGCCGAGTTCGCCGAGCTCAACGCCGACAACAATCTGCCGTTGTTCAATCGCGCGATGGCCGGGCGTTACCCGCCGGGATCGACCGTCAAGCCGTTCTATGGTCTTGCCGGCCTGCACTACGAGACACTGCACGTGACCGAGGATCACTTCTGCGGCGGCGAGTTCCGTTTGCCCGGCAGCTCGCGCATCTATCGCGAAGGTCCGGGCGGCCGTCACGGCGAGATGACGCTGCACACCGCGATCGTTCGATCGTGCAACGTCTACTACTACGGTCTTGCGGTCGAGCTCGGTATCGACCGTATGGCCGAGTTCATGACCGCTTTCGGATTTGGCGCGCGCACCGGAATCGACATCAGCGGCGAAAACCCGGGGCTGATGCCGTCGCGCGAGTGGAAGCGCGAGTATTTCACGACGCGCGACCAGCAGGCCTGGTATCCGGGCGAGACGGTCAGCACGGGAATCGGTCAGGGCTACACCGAGGTCACGCCGTTGCAGCTCGCGCATGCGACGGCGAACCTGGCGGCCCGTGGCGTTCGCTACCGTCCGCGGCTGCTCGTCGCCACCGAGGACACCGAAACGGGCGAGGCGAATCCGATCGCCGCGGAACCGCTCGCGCCGATTGCCGATGTCTCGCCCGAGCACTGGCAGCTGATCCACGACGCGTTGCTCGGCGCAACGACGGAGACGCGCGGCACGGCCTTGAGCTCGATGGGAGGCACGACGTACACGGTCGCCGGGAAGACAGGGACGGCCCAGGTCGTCGGAGTCGCGCAGGACGAGAAGTACGACGCGGAAACGCTCGATGAACAGTTCCGCGACAACGGCCTTTTCTTGGCTTACGCGCCCGTCGAGGACCCCCGGATCGCGATCGCCGTCGTCGTCGAGAACCGAGGCGGGGGCGGTCGGACCGCCGCGCCAGTCGCGCGCCGGATCCTCGACGCGTATTTCGGAACAGAAGAGTATGTCGCAGATCTCGCTGAGTTTTGAGCCGCGCAGGGCGTGGCCGAGGGGCTTGCGTCCCGCAAGGATTGCGGTGGACTACCCTTTGCTGCTGACGATTCTGCTCGTTGCCGGGCTTGGCATGATCGTTCTCTACAGCGCCGCGGGCGAGTCGAGCAGCGCGATTGTGCGCCAGGGCATACGTCTCGGAGCCGGGCTCGTCGCTTTCTTCGCGCTGGCGCAGATCCCGCCCCGCTACCTGCGTCTCTGGACGCCATGGGTCTTCGTCAGCGTGCTCGGAATGCTGCTCCTCGTGATGCTCGTTGGTGACGTCAGAGGCGGCGCCCAGCGCTGGCTCGATCTCGGATTCATCGGTCTGCAGCCGTCGGAGTTCATGAAGCTCGCCGTGCCGATGATGGTTGCGTGGTTCCTGCACGATCGCAGTCTGCCCCCGAAGCTGCCGCAACTGTTCGTCGTGGTGCTGATCGTTGCCGTGCCGGCGCTTCTGATTGCCGAGCAGCCCGACCTCGGCACGGCGGTTCTGGTGGTTGCGGCCGGCGGGCTGACGATATTGCTCGCCGGCATCAGCCTGCGCATCATCGCGGGCCTGTCGATCGCGGCGCTCGTTGCCTCGCCGGTCCTCTGGATGTTCATGCTCGACTATCAACGCACGCGGGTTCTGACCTTTCTCAATCCGTGGGAGGACGCGCAGGGCGCCGGCTACAACATCATCCAGTCGCAGATCGCCATCGGCTCGGGCGGCACCTTCGGCAAGGGCTGGCTCAACGGCACGCAGGCCAATCTCGGGTTTCTGCCGGAGCGCTCCACGGATTTCATATTCGCCGTCATGGGCGAGGAATTCGGGCTCGTCGGTCTCGTGACGCTGCTGTTGCTCTATCTCGCCCTCGTCGGACGCGGCCTTTATATCGCGGCCGAAGCGCAGGACACCTTCACGCGCCTTCTGGCCGGCAGCCTGAGCCTGACGTTCTTCTTCTACGTCTTCGTCAATGCCGGCATGGTCTCCGGAATCCTGCCGGTCGTGGGCGTGCCGCTGCCGCTCGTCAGCGCGGGCGGCACCTCGATGGTCACCCTGCTGGCCGGTTTCGGCATCCTTGCCGCGATCAGCCGGCACCGCAAGCTGCTGGCGCCATGACCATGCGAACGAAAGCTATTGCCTGCCTGACACTCTCCGTTGTCGTGCTCGCGGCGCCGCGCGCGGGGTCGGCGCAGGATTACGAGTACGACCCGGCCAACGTGCAGGAAAGGCGTAGCGCCTTCATCGCGCGCATGGCCGGGGAGCATGGCTTCGAGCCCGACGTCGTGGCGGAGCTGCTCGCCGGTGCGACGGTTCAGCAGTCGGCGCTGAACGCGATATCCCGGCCCGTCGAGCGCGTCGTTCCCTGGTACGAGTATCGCGCGATCTTTCTCAACGAGGCGCGTATCGATGCCGGCGTCCGGTTCTGGGCGGAGCACCAGGCCCTGCTCGAAGAGACGGCGGCCCGTTTCGGAGTCGACCCGGAGATGATTCTTGCGATACTCGGCATCGAAACGCTCTACGGTCAGCGCATGGGCAGCTATCGCGTCATCGATGCGCTCAGCACGCTGGCATTCGCCTACCCGCCGCGCGCGGACTTCTTCGCTTCGGAGCTCGAGGCATATCTCCTGATTTACCGTGATGAAGGTCCCGCGATCCTCGATGCGCAGGGCTCCTACGCCGGCGCCATGGGCGCGGGGCAGTTCATTCCGACCAGCTATCGGGCCTACGCGGTCGACGCCGACGGCGACGGCCGCCGCGACCTCTGGCAGAGTTGGAGCGACATCCTCGGCAGCATCGCCAACTATCTGGCTCGGCACGGCTGGCGCTTCGGCGAGCCGATCGCCGTCGCCGCAGAGCAGGGGAGCGGGCCCGTCGCGGCGCCCGGCAATCGTCTGGGGCTCGATCAGACAGTCGGAGCCCTGCGTACCCAGGGATACGAGTTTTCGTCGGAGCTTGCCGACGACCTCGATGCGATGCTCGTCGCTGTCGAGCAGTCCGACGAGGAAACGGCTTATTTCGTGGGACTTCAGAATTTTCATGTGATAACGCGCTACAACCGCAGCGTCAAATACGCGCTCGCGGCGCTCGAGTTGAGCGAGGCCATCGAGCAGCGCTATCGCGAGCGAAATGCGATCGTCGATCGAGGTCAGGCATGGAACGAGCCGGCGCAGGTTCAATGAGGCTGATCGGTTTGCTTATCTCGGCGTCTGTGCTCGCGGCCTGCTCGAGCACGCCGTCGCCCGTGCCGGCCGACACGCGGTCGGTCATCGCGCCCGAGCGCAGCGCGCGCGGCAACCCCCCGTTCTACGAGGTATTCGGCAAACGCTACCACGTGCTCGACACGAGCGACGGCTTTCGCGAGCGCGGCATCGCATCGTGGTATGGCCGGGATTTTCACGGCCGCACGACGTCGAGCGGCGAGATCTACGACATGAATCTGATGACGGCGGCGCACAAGACGCTGCCGATTCCGACCTGGGTCGAGGTCACGAATCTCGTCAACGGTCGGCACATCATCGTCAAGGTCAACGACCGGGGACCCTTCGTCGACGGGCGCGTCATCGATCTGTCCAGGCGCGCGGCCCAGGAGCTCGGGATCATCGAAGCCGGAACGGCCAGCGTGCAGGTGCGCGCTCTGGGCGCGCCGGCCGCGGAGCCTCCGCCGCCCGCGCCGGTGCTCGCCTCGGCGGGACGCGACAACGGCGGCGGCTTCTCGATCATCAGCGAAGCCAGAGCCGATCTGGCGGGTCCGGATGTTCGCCCGTTCAGGCCATACTACATCCAGGTCGGCGCCTTTTCGGACCGTAACAATGCGATGGGGCTCGCCGAGAGACTCAAGGACAGCGGATTCGATGCGAGCTTCGTGCTGACCACCGGCAACGGCAGGGACAGGCTGCACCGTGTCCGCATCGGGCCGGTCGAAGCCCGCGATTTCGACCGTATCCAGGCCGATCTGCGAGCGGCCGGTGTCGCCGACGCGCGGCTGGTTCAGGACAACTGACGATGCTGAGGCGGCTGCTTCCGGTAGCTTTTCTGTTCGCGGCCGCCACGGCGCAGGCCGAGACGAATCTTCAGCTCGATGCCAAATCCCATTACCTCGTCGATGCCGTGAGCGGTGCCGTGCTTGCGGAGTCCGGCGCCGACACGCAGCTCGATCCGGCGAGCCTGACCAAGCTCATGACCGCCTATCTCGCCTTCGACGCCGTCGTCGAGGGACATGCGTCGCTGACGGATCCGGTTCCGGTCAGCGAGAAGGCCTGGCGGGCGCCCGGCTCACGGATGTTCATCGAGGTCGGCTCCGAGGTTGTGCTCGACGATCTGTTGCGCGGTCTGATCGTTCAGTCCGGCAACGACGCGGCGATCGCTTTGGCCGAATATCTCGCGGGCTCCGAGGCAGATTTCGCGGAGGCGATGAACCGGACCGCGGCCGACCTCGGCATGAGCGGCACGACCTATCGCAACAGCAACGGCTTGCCGGCCGCGGGACATCTCTCGACGGCTCGCGACACGGCGATCCTCGCGCGCGCCCTGATCGATCGATTTCCGGCGTTCTATTCACGCTATTCGGAGCGCGAATTCACGTATAACGAGATTCGTCAGCACAATCGCAACGCCCTGCTCTGGCTCGATGAGAGTGTCGACGGCCTCAAGACGGGCTACACGCGCGCGGCCGGATACTGTCTCGTCAGCTCTGCCGAGCGCGACGGCATGCGGCTGATCGCGGTCGTCTTCGGCGCGTCGACGGCCGACGCGAGAACCGAGAGCAGTATGGCCTTGCTCGATTACGGTTTCGACGCGTTCGAAACGCACAAGCTCTTTTCGGGCGGTCAGGCGATTGCCGAGGCGCGCGTGTTCAGGGGCAGGCTCGACCGGCTGCCGCTCGGGCCGGCGGGCGACGTCTACGTCACCGTGCCGCGCGGCGAGTATGCGAATCTCGCGGCCAGCGCGGCGCTGACGACGGATATCGTGGCTCCCCTGGCTCGCGACGAGGTCGTCGGAGATCTGATGATCAGTCTCGGCGGAGAACCTGTTTCGCGGATGCCTTTGGTGGCACTCGAAACGGTCGACGAGGGGTGGGTTCTGAAGC
Source organism: Gammaproteobacteria bacterium (assembly GCA_035513215.1). Taxonomy (GTDB): domain Bacteria; phylum Pseudomonadota; class Gammaproteobacteria; order Steroidobacterales; family Rariloculaceae; genus DATCZB01. Next base: position 11,796 of record DATKCK010000023.1, read on the forward strand.
GCTTGACCGGCAGCGTCGCGCTCTGGTTCGATTAGGCGTGACTGGCAATGGCTCGGCGTTCGAGTTTCCCTGCGACGTCCCGGTAAAGGTCTTCGGTCGCAACGACGACGTGTTCCGGGACGCCGTTCTCGATATCGTCCGAATGTACTTCCCCGAGTTTCGCGAGCGCGATCTCGGCGAGCGTCTGAGCAGGCAGGATCGCTATCTCAGCCTCACGATCAATCTCTGGGTCGAGACCCGAAGCCAGATCGATGCGCTTTATACCGACCTTTCGGCTCACGAAGCGGTGCTGATGGTGTTGTGATCCGGGATCATCCTGTGCAGGTCCTCGTGCGGGATCTCGGGCTCGAGCCGATGCCCTCTACCTGGGCCCGAATGAAGGCGTTGACGGATCGGCGGACGCCGGAGGACGCCGATGAGATCTGGTTCGTCGAGCATCCCGCCGTCTTCACGCTCGGGCTTGCGGGCAACGCCGTCCATATACTCGATGCAGGCGATATCGAGGTGGTCAGCACCGATCGCGGCGGGCAGGTCACCTATCACGGTCCCGGTCAGCTCGTTTGCTATGTGCTGCTCGACCTCAGGCGGCGCGGTCTCGACATTCGCGGGCTCGTCGAAACGCTCGAGTGGGCCGTAATCGATACGGCGGCGGAGTACGGCATCGAAGCCTATCCGCGACGCGATGCGCCGGGTGTCTACGTCGGCGGCAAGAAGCTCGCCGCGATCGGCCTCAGGGTGCGGCGCGGCTGCTCCTATCACGGGATCGCGTTCAACGTCGCGATGGACCTTTCGCCCTACGGGCGTATCAACCCGTGCGGGTTCGAAGGTCTCGAGGCGACGCAGCTATCCGAGCTCTGCGCGGTCGAATCGGTAGGGGAGGTGCGTCCGGTCTTCGAGCGGGCGTTGATGCGCCGGCTCGACAGGTCCTGAAACCTATTTCTCGGCGGCGACGGACTGGTACGCCGAGGGCGCTTCGGTGGAGAGGAACTCGTACTTCTTCTGCCAGCCGGCGACGGCTTCGCTGAGCTTTGCGATTTCCTTCTCGTGGTCCTTGACGGTTCGCTTAAGGTCGGAAATCTGAGCGTCGCGCCTGCGAATCTCGGTCGCGGAGGCGACTGCGGCACCCTCGGCTCCGCCGTCGGCGGCCTGTTGCTGCTCGGCCAGCTCGGCCTTCAGCGTATCGACCTCCATCTGCAACTCGTCGATCAGGGTTTGGTCCCTGATCTGCCCGGCCTTGAGGCGCATCGTTTCCGATTCGCTGCCGCGCAGCTTGCCGAGCTGCATCTGCTGCTCGTCGATGTCCGCTTCGAGCTTGACGATCGTCTCGTTTCGTTGCTCGATCATTGCCTTGAGCTCTGAGATTTCCTTGTTCTGGTTTTCGGCTGTCTGTCGCGCGGCCTTCGCGGCGTTGAGCTCGCTCTCGAGATTGTCGATGAGCTCGACCTGGGCCTTCAGTCGCTCCTCCAAAGTCGATACGGCTTCCTCAGCCCGCCGCAGCTTGTCATTGGTATCCTTCGAGCCCTGCCGATTCGCGAGGCGTTCCTCGGCTTCCTTGAGATCGCTCGACAGCTCCTCGATTCTGAGCAACATCTTTTGCTGTTGCTGCTCGGATTTCGCCTTGAACTTGCGCAGGCCGTCGAGCCCGGCCTTCAGTGCCGTATTCGACTTCTGCTTGGCGCGATGGCCGGCGATCACCTTGTCGATCAGCTTGCGGCGCTTGGCCAGCAGGCGCTCGAAACGGCTGGCGCGCTCGAGGTGCCACTTGGCTTCCGCGTAGCGCTCCAGGGCTTCGTCCAGCTTTTCTGAAAGCTCGGTGATCTGCTCGCGGCGCTCGTTGGCGATCTCGCTGAGGTTGACCGTGCATTCCTTCTCTTCCTTGAGCTCCTCTTCGAGACCCGCGATCTGATCGCGAATGGCGCGCTTCTCTTCCTCGGCCTGACGCTGCGTCTCCGCGAGCTCGACAATGCGCCGATCGCGGTCGGCGATGAGCTTGTCCTTCTTCGCCATTTCGCCGAGCCTGGCATTGAGCTGGGCGACCGTTTCGGTCGACTCCGTCTTCTTGTCGACCAGATCCGAGTTCAGCTGGTTGTTCTCGGACCTCAAGTCCTCGACCTTGGTCGAAAGCTCGGCGATCTCGGCCTTGAGCTGCGTGACTTCCGCGCCGGCGGAGCGCGCGGCCGCCTGTCGTCTGGCCGTGAGCTCGGCGAGCTCTGCCTTGAGCCCGTTCGCTTCGTCGTCGAGCGCGGCCATGTTCCCGTCGCGATTCTTCAGCTCGGTTTCGAGGTCGGCGAGCTTTGACTGGGCGTCTGCGAGCCGCGCCTTGGTTTCGGCAAGCTGCGTCTCGGCGTCGGCGAGCTTCGCCTCGACGTCGGCGAGCTGCTGAGCGTCGACGAGATTCGCGGCTTCCGCGAGCTGCTTCGGCTCGGCTATCGGCTGATCCTGCGGTGCGGGCCGTTCCTTCAGAGACTTGCGGAGATCGGCGATGCGCTTCTTGTACTGCCGCGTCTCCTCGTCGAATTTATCGGCACGCGAGCGCCAGTAGTTGACTTCCTTCTTGCCGACCTTGTCCGGTCCCGATTCGGCGACATCGAGCTTCTTCTTGAGCTCACGGATCCTGATGCGCTCGTTCTCGAGCAGCTCCTCGAACTGCTGAGCCCGACGCTGCCATTGCTCGCGCTCGGCGTCCGCGGATTCGAGCCTGTGTTCGAGGACCTCGGTCTGCTTCTCGAGCTTGTTCTTCGGCGAACGCTTCTTCCTGAGCTCGGCATCGAGCTCGGCTGCACGAGCTTCCGAGTCCTTCAATGCATCCTGGAGAAGTGAGAATGCCTGCTCGGCCAATTCTCGTGAGTTCGCCATAACTAGTCTTGCGTCCGATAGTAGCGCCGCCGATAGATTGTTGAAGGGTATCGTCTTTACGCGGGCCGTAGATGGTACTCAGTCACGTTTTGACATAAACGATCTGGCATACTGCGCAGCGTCAGAATGCTGGTTTTTCAGGCTTGGGCAGGACTTTCGACATGGCGCAGGCCGCGCTGCGCGGAGACGGGCACGTGCTCGGGGAGCTGGCGTCGGGCCTGATCCGCGTCGAGCGCGACAATCTCGTCGAGCGGCCGTGGGGCGGCGCCTGGATCGAGCGTTTCAAGCGACTTCGGGCCGCCGGCGGCGGCCCTTACGGCGAGGCTTTCGAGATCTCGGCCTACGCTGCCGACGACGAGGCCGCGCGTTATCCGAGCCGGGTTCGATTAGACGACGGCTCCGCTGTCGATCTGCCGTCGCTCCTCAAGGCGCAGGGCGGCGCGCTGCTGGGCCGGGATTTCATCGGCACGTACGGCGCCTGCTTTCCGCTGCTGCCGAAGACACTCGACGTCAAGGAGCTTTTGTCCGTGCAGGGGCATCCGCCTGGGCATACCGAGGTTTACATAATCATCGACGCCGAACCGGGGGCGACGCTGAGGCTCGGATTCAATCGCGATATCGATCCCGACGAGACGGCGCGCGAGTTCAGTCGAGGCATCGAGCAGCAGGACCGACTGCTGAAGCTGCTCGGCCGCGACGCCGACGTCGTCGCCTTGCAGCGCATCGTCGCGCCATGGCTCGCGGCGCGAGACGCCGACGCGACGGCGATCGTAGCCGGGCTCGAGGCGATTGGCGGAAAGCCGGCGGGCGTTGCGACCTCGCTGTTGAGTGATCTCAAGGACCTGTATTGGCGGGTGCTCGATTCGATGAACGCGGTCGAGGTCGAGCCCGGTCAGGTCATCCACAACTCGACGCCGAAACGTCTGCTGCCGGACGACCGCTGCGAGCCTTCGTCCGAGGTGCATTCGCTCGGCAATCCCGAAGGGCGGGAAATCCTGGCGCTCGAGATCCGGCGGCCCGGGCCGACGTTTCGCGCCTGGGACAACGTGCGTTTCCCGAAGCGCGCGGTCGATGTCCGCGCCGCGATCGATGCGCTCAATCTGCGCGCGACCGCGGCGGAGGAATTCATCGCCGAGCTGCGACCGGTGCCCGGACGCGACGGGGTCTTCGTCTCGGTCGACTCGTGCTACTTTCGCGTCGAGCACCTGCTGCCCGAGCGCGCACGCCCCGTCGGCGTTCCGGCTTCGGCGCCGCATTCGCTGCACTGTCTTGCGGGTTCCGTGGAGCTGTCGACCGGCGACGGGCGCGGGATCGGACGCCTCGAGCGCGGCGAGTCCGCCCTCGTTCCGGTCGGCGTCGGCGCCTACCGTATCGAGTCGACGGATGGCGCCAATCTCGTTCGCGCCATGCTGCCCGCGAGCCGATGAACGCGTTTGGCAGCGTCGAGATCGATCTGGCGGCGCTCGCGCGCAATTACCGTTTGCTGGCCCGGGCCGCCGCGCCCGGGCTCTGCGGCGCCGTCGTCAAGGCGGATGCCTACGGCCTCGGTGTCGGACCCGTCGCCCGCAGGCTGCACGCAGAGGGCTGCCGCCATTTCTTCGTCGCTACGCCGGCAGAGGGCGTAGCGCTGCGCCGGCTGCTGCCCGACGGCGAAATCTTCGTCTTCGGCGGATTGCAGGGCGCCGCGAACGAGGACTTCGTCGCGAGCCGTCTGGCGCCGGTCCTGAACACGCGCGCCGAGATCAGGCGCTGGGGCCGTGCCGGACCCGCCGCCGTTCACGTGGACACCGGCATGAGCCGGCTCGGTCTCGGCGAGGACGACGTCGCTGCGCTCAAGCTCGAGGCCGATCGCGTGCCGGCCGTCGACGTGCGCTATGTCATCACGCATCTGGCCTGCGCCGACGAGCCCGATCACGCACTGAACCGGGCGCAGCTCGAAGCCTTCGAGGCGCTGCGATCGCTTTGGCCGGACGCCGCGACGTCGATCGGAAACTCGGCGGGCCTGCTGCTCGGCGACGCCTTCCGCAGCGATCTTGCGCGTCCAGGCATTGCGCTTTACGGTGGCAATCCGTTCAGGCGCGAGCCCGGCCCGATGCAGCCCGTCGCCACGGTCAGGGCGCGCATTCTACAGTTGCGGGACGTGCGGTCGGGCACGACGATCGGCTACGGCGCGAGCTTCGTCGCCGATACCGACATGCGCGTGGCAACGGTCGGGATCGGTTACGCCGACGGTTATCTGCGCAGCCTCAGCAACTGCGGCATCGCCGAGGTCGCGACGCGGCGCGTGCCGGTCGTCGGCCGCGTGTCGATGGACCTGACCTGTCTCGACGTGTCGGCCGTGCCGCGCGATCAGGTCGCCGAGGGCGACTGGGCCACGATGATCGGGGGCGGGATTTCGCTCGAGGAGATTGCGGCGCTGGCGGGCACGATCAACTACGAGCTCCTGACGGCGCTCGGCAGCCGCCTCGAGCGCGTCTATCTCGAAGACGGATCGCCATACGAGGAGCATCCATGACCGAGTTCGTGGCGACGGCAGCGATCGACGGCGCCGTCTCGATGCTCGATGAAGCCAGGATTCCGGTGACGGATCGCGGATTCCTTTACGGCGACTCGATCTACGAGGTGTTTCGGACTTACCACGGCGTGCCGCTTTTTCTCGAGGAGCACTGGCGGCGTTTCGAGAACTCGGCGCGGCTCATTCATCTTGCGCTCGGCGACGTCAGAGACGAGCTGACGGCGGACATCAGGGCGGCCGTCGCGGCGAGCGGGGCCGGCGAGACCGGCACCGACTTCTATGTGCGCTATATTGTGACGCGCGGCAGCGGGCCGATCGATCTCCTGCCGCGCGAGGACGTTGCGCTACGGCGCGTCGTCATCGTCAAGAGCGTGCCCCGATGGAACCCCGTGCACTACAGCAAGGGCGCGACGCTCGCCATCGTCGCGACGCGGCGCAATCCTTACGAGGCGCTCGATCCGAACATCAAGGGCGGGAACTATCTCAACAACGTGCTCGGCGTCATCGAGGCGAACCAGTTCGGCGCCGACGACTGCCTGATGCTGAGCGACGCCGGTCTCATCACGGAGGCGTCGAATAGCAACGTATTCTTCGTCATCGACGGCACGCTCGTGACGCCGTCGCAAACCGCTGCGAATCTGCGCGGGCTGACCAAGGCGGCCATTCATGCCGCCTGCCGCGCGAATGGCATCGCGACGGAGGAAGTCGAGATCTCGACCGGCGACGCGATGCACGCAACCGAGTGCTTCCTTTCGAGCGCGACGCGCGAGGTGATGCCCGTAGCGTCGCTGCTCGGTCCGTCCGGCGAGCGCCGCGAGTTCCCCCCGGGGGGCGGCGAGCTGACGCGACGCGTTGCCTCGCTCTACCGAGCTGCCGTCGACGAGTATGTCGCGAGCCACACGCACCTCGCGCTCTTCTGACGCCGATGGGCCAGGCGCGAGCTTGGGTCGGCCGGTACGATGTGCATTAGAACAAGGTGTAGATGAAAGGCGCGACGGCCGAGCCCTGACCGATTACGATCAGCGCACCCAGCAAAACCATAACGATGATCAGCGGCGCAAGCCAGAATTTCTTGCGGTCGCGCATGAACGCCCAAAGATCGGACAATAACTCCAACACTAGAACGGTTTCTCCAGGTCTTCTGCAGATCTACGCTCACTCGGCACGCGATAACTCGGCGTTTTCGAATCGAACCGGCGCCTCATGGCATCGCGACCGAACAGCTTGCGAAACATGGCCATCGGGGAAATGACGAGAAAAAACACGATACCAAGAACCAATGGGGTTGTTACCTTGCTCGCGAGCAGGCCGAAGCGCATCCAGACCGCGTAAACAGGCCTGAGCGTCTCGGGCAGCACGAGGCCCAAGCCGCCGAGCACGTAGAGCACGAACCACGGCCAGATGGGCCAGGGCCGATCGAGCAACCACGGGAACATCAACCCGAACAGGATCGCGAACGTCGCGCCCGTTACGAGGCCAAAGTCGCGAAGGCCGCGGCGGTCGAGATGGGGGATGACGTGCTCTTCGCTCATTCGCCTGTCAATCCAGCTCGAATTCGGACTGCCAGGAATCGTCCTTTTCCCAGTACGGCTGGTCGCGCTTCGCAAGCAGGTAGTTCTCGACGACGAGGTAGTCCATGTCGGTGCGCATGAAACAGCGATAGGCATCCGCCGGGTTGCCGACGATGGGTTCCCCGCGCACGTTGAACGAGGTATTGACAAGGAGTCCACACCCCGTCCGCCGCTCGAACGCCTCGAGCAAGCGATGATAGCGCGGGTTCGTCTCCTCGTGGACGGTCTGGATCCGAGCAGTGTAGTCGACGTGTGTGATCGCCGGCAGCTCCGAGCGTTTGAGCTTGAGCTTGTCGATGCCGAAGAGCTTCTCCTGCTCGTCAGTCAGCGGAATCCTCAGGTGATCGCGCACGCGTGCGACGATGAGCATATACGGGCTAGGCGTTCCCTGCTCGAAATAGTCGGCGACGCGCCCTGCGAGCACCGAGGGGGCAAACGGCCGAAACGACTCGCGATACTTGATCTTCAAATTCATGATCGTCTGCATTTTCGGGTTGCGCGGATCGCCGATGATCGAGCGGCCGCCGAGCGCGCGTGGGCCGAACTCCATGCGGCCCTGGAACCAGCCCACGACGTTTTCGTTGTCGAGGAGCTCGGCGAGCGTGTCGAAGAGCAGCTCATCGTCGAGCTTCACATACCTCGCACCGAACTGCTCGAGCTCGAGCTCGATCTCCTCGTCGGAGAACTTCGGCCCCAGGTAAGCGCCCTTCATCGTGTCGCGTCCATTCGTCGTTCGCGGTTGACCGTAGTAGACGTGCCAGACCGTCGCCGCCGCACCAAGGGCGCCGCCGGCGTCACCGGCCGCAGGCTGAATCCAGACGTTTTCGTAGGGCCCTTCGCGCAATAGGCGTCCGTTCGCGACGCAGTTGAGCGCGACGCCCCCGGCGAGGCAGAGGAAACGCTCGCCCGTCTCCGTATGCAGCGTCCGCGCCAGCCTGAGCACGACGTCCTCGGTCACAGCCTGTATCGAGGCCGCGAGGTCCATCTCGCGCTGCGTTAACGGACTTTCCGGCCGGCGCGGCGGGCCGCCGAACAGCTCGTCGAAGCGCTTGCTGGTCATCGTCAAACCGGCGCAATAGTTGAAATACCGCATATCGAGCCGAAACGTGCCGTCGTCCTTGAGATCCATCAGAGAATCGAGGATCAGGTCCACGTACTTGGGCTCGCCGTAAGGAGCAAGACCCATGAGCTTGTACTCGCCAGAGTTGACATTAAAGCCCGTGAAGTACGTGAACGCCGAGTACAGAAGACCGAGCGAATGGGGGAAATCGATTTCCCAGAGCGGCATGAGATCAGCGCCGTTCCCCTGCCAGGTTGAGATCGTCGCCCACTCGCCGACACCATCGAGGCACAGCACTGCGGCTCGTTCATAGGGGCTGAAAAAGAAGGCTGAAGCGGCATGCGATTGATGGTGCTCGGCGAACAAGAGCGGAGGCAGCTCGGCAGTCGGGCAATTCCCGAGGTCGGCGAGCTCGCTGCGCAAGGTACGTTTCAGATAGAGCTTATCTTTGAGCCAGATCGGCATCGCGGCAATAAATGAGCGGATGCCTTTGGGTGCGTAACTCAAGTAAGTCTCGAGCAGCCTTTCGAACTTGACCAGCGGCTTGTCATAAAAGACGACTCGGTCGACATCGGTGAGTCTGACGCCGGCCTCTCTGAGGCAATAGTGGATCGCATTCGCCGGAAAGCGGGCGTCATGCTTCTTGCGCGAGAACCGCTCTTCCTGCGCCGCCGCCACGATGTCTCCTTCGCGCAGCAGGGCCGCCGCGCTGTCGTGATAGTAGGCGGAAATGCCGAGGATCGTGTTTTGCTTCAGCGCTACCATGGTTGTCGGTTTTCGGTCTGACCAGCGCAACTTTTCTACATCGATCGCCCGATTATCATCATACAAGGGGCGCTTACAACTGCTACAGCGCGAAGTCGAGCAACGCATTGAGAACCTTCTCGGCATCGAATTGCTCCTCCGCCAAAGCCCGGGCCATGCGGCAATGATGTGCATAATTCGAGTTCATAGATTCGATCGCCGCCACGGCTTCATCCAATGTCTTAAAGCGAAACATTCCTTCAGCATCGGGAAGGAACCGACTTCGGCCCGTGTGCTGGACGATCACTGGTTTGCCGCTGGCCAGATAGCACAGGCTGCGATCACTTACCCACGCATTCTGGAATTTTATGCATGAAGGTTTCGCACAACTGAATTCCCCTCGAGATTCCTGAATGTATTTTCGGTAGCTCTCCGGATCGGCGGACACGTCCTTCGAATGCCGGACGGTCCATCCATTGGATTCGAGTATCGATCGATCGACGGCGTCTCCAGGATACTCGGCAGACGATGCATCGAGAGGGCTCGAACGGCTCAGGCTGTCCGGCTGTTCCACGGATGCGGCTTCGCCCATATAAGTGGCCAATTCGAGCGCTTGCGTCGTCCTCCGGGCAATCTCGGCGAATTGCATGAAGGTCACCCGTTTATTGTTCTCGTACACTTCGGTGCCGTTCCTTATCCACTCGTCACCCCACCATCCGGTGACGGTGGTCAGTCGGCGAGCCTCCGGACGATGGGTCACGGGCCAATGGGGGAGGCTCACCACCGGTCGGATGCGGTGCCAGTCGATTCCGCACGAAGGGAAACGCGCTTCTACCGTTCCGACGGTCTCGCCCGTGGAAACGTATAGGTCGTGCCGGGGAACTTGAATCTGACCCTGGCTGATCCAGAATTGAAGCAGTCCGGGGTCTATATCGACCAGTATGGTCCGGCGAAAGCGCGCGAGCAGTTCCTGATCGATCGCGTAGTAGAAATTCAGAAGCGCGTCCGCGTCGTTATAAACAGCTGCCGCTTTGCTGCCCGTCAGTGATACGCCACCGTGTGCATCCGACGGCGGGAAAGGCGAGCCCTCTCTTTGAACAATCACCTTCCCGGCGAGATCGAAGTCGCGCATCCGACCCAAGAATATCTTCAGATTGGACTGGTCCCGGTCGATATCGCCCGTGCTCTTCAAGTGCTCGAGCCAGTAGACATCGCAGCCAAGACTCCTGAGTCCGTGCACGTACTGCATATAGACCCAGAAGTGTCCTCCACCGTCCGGAAAACCAGCCACGTTTGACGGTGCGATAACGATAGTCGTCATGCGCTGCCGGTCCGTTCGCTGATACGTAATAGCTTGCCCGCATCAAAGAAGTTGATGAGCTCTATCTGCAGCTCCTCGATGCGCTGCCTGACAATGTGATCACAGAGACTGCGAAGCTCTACCTCGCGTTCTCGCGAATACGTGGAATCATAGTCAGCAGCGTAGCCCGGATGACAGGCAAGCTCGGTAAAGCCTGGACGAATCTCGGTTTCGAGTACGGTCACGAGCTGACTCGGGCTGACGTGCTCAGGATGCGACTCGCCGTCCCACTGTCCGTAAAAGCCGGAATAGTAGCGAACCGGCGAATGCTCTCTGAGAAGAATGCCATGCATATCCGCGAACTCTACGAACAAAGGCCGGAGCTGCGGTTGCCTGTGGATGTTGTGATGCGTATCGATGTGTGACGGTGCCTTGCCAACGCGCTCGACGAAGAGCCTGTACTGGCGAGCGAGTTCGCTCTTCGCGGATTCAGGGTCTTCTAAATCGATTACGGGACTGCCCTCATTGGTAAAGTTCACATGAAGCCCGACACTGAGCGTCGGGTGCTCGTCGGCGAGTCGGATGGCTTCCATGGAGGCAGGCATATTGATCATGAGGCTCGCGCTGGTAAGAATTCCGCATGTATGCGCTTCCACGATTCCGCGGTTGATCCCCTGGGAAGCGCCGAAATCGTCACCGTTTACTATGCAGTACTTACATTCTTTGTAACTCGTCATCGCAGTGGCACCTCTAAACTAGAGCAACCTTGGCCATCATTTCGCGCACGACTACAGCCGCGTCGAAGTACTCTCGAGCGATTGAAGCGGCCGCGCCCGAGTGGCGCGGAAAGTCGGCAGCGATGGCGTTCACGGACCGCGCTGCCTCATCCATAGTCGAGAAAGCGAAGAGCCCTTCACCGCATGGGATGTAACTGGAGAAACCCGTCTCCTGGGTGACAACCGGTCGCCCCGCGGCCAGGTAGCACACGCTGCGGTCGCTAAACCAGCCGGTTCGCGGTTTTACATACTGTTCCTTGGCGACCGTGAATTCGCCCATGGAGCCGAGTATGTAATCGCGATATCGGTCGGGGTCGGCTATGCGGGAGGCGGGAATCAGCCGCCAACCCGCCTCGCGGAAATCCTGCTCGCATCGATCGTTCATGCCTGTCTCGGCGAGCTCCAGTTTTGGATCGCAAAGGCTCGGCAATGCTCTGAAATTCAGAAATTCATAGTGCTTGCTCCACCGCCAACTCTCACCTTGCCATTCGACATCGTTCCACTTGTGCTTCCAGCTCGTAATCGTGGTGAAGGCCGCGTCCGCGGGCGGCGGCTTCGAACCGGCCCACCATTCTGGAATGACCGGGGGCCTCGTCTTCAGCCATGAGAAATGCGTGACCGGTACCGCGCAGTCCGAAGCTCCGAGGTTTTCGCCGTAAGTAAAGAGATAGCGATAGCGACTCAGGTCTGCGATGGTCCGAGTGTCGCCCCTTGCGACCGCCACCTGCTTCGGTACTGGATCCGTCTCGAGATAGACGAGGCAGCCGATTTGGTCGTGATCGGGTCTCAATTCGTGCGAGCCACACACGTTTATGACCGCGTCCGCCTCTCGATATAGTCTCTTTAAACCGGACGCACCCAAAGCACCGAGACAAAGCTCGTATTGTCCAGGCGGCCGGAAAACCCACCGATCAGAAAGGCCGATGCGATCCATCCAGAGACTCAAGTGATCGACATTGGGCCCGTACTCTTCGTTGGTCCACAGCGTTTGCGGATCGCGGACTCCGGCATCCGTATCCTCGACGTACCATACGTCGAAGCCCAGCATTCGTAAGCCTGCGACGTAGTGCAGCACTTGCCAGGTCATGCCGCCGAAGGGATAAGATCCGAGGTAGCCCCAGACTACGACTCGACCGCGCGTCTGCGGCGGGTAGTTCAGTTGCTGCAGGTCGACGAGCACGGATTGCGGCGGCCGCTCGCGGATTCGAACGCACGCTCGACCAGACTGGGAAGTACTACGGAGTGCGAAAACCAGTTGTCGACGACGTCGCGTGCCTCGCGGCACCGGCTCGTATAGTCGACTTCGAGCTCGTTCAGCCTTTCGGCGGCCTCCTCGAGGGTCGAAAACGTGAGTACGGCTCGATTGCTCGGCAGCCATCGGTCGATACCCGTGTCCTGAATTATCACGGGCCGCCCGGAAGCCAGGTAGCAAACGCTGCGATCACTGAACCAGCCGCTGAAAGTACTCACGTATGCGTTTTTCGCGACACTGAACTCAGCGATCGATGACTGAATGTACGATCGATATGTATCCCATTCGGCGGTCAGCTTGCCAGCATCGCGCACCACCCAGCCGTGGGCTTTCAACTGCTCCAGGATGTTCGGGTCGGCACCGGCCAGGGCGAGTTCCAGTTTGCGGCTAACCCTTCGAGGGAGCTCGATGAGCTTGAGAAACTCCTCGTTCTTCTGACCGTATCTGATACTGTCGTGCTCGACCGACCCGTAGGCATTCCAGTTGCATATCGTCGTCAGCGAAGCTGTGCCCGGCGGCGGGCACTCCCCTGCGGTCTGCGGGTCCGCGCGCCAGACGTCTGCAACGACTGGCGGAACCGCCGGGAGCCAGTCAAATCCGGCATCGGGAATGCTGCATCTGGCTGCGCCGATATTAGCACCGTAACTGAAGTGCGCCTGGTATTCCGATAAATCGTCACAGCCGAAACGGCCCAGCTGAGTAAATAAAGGATCCATGTCAATATACGCTCGCCGGGAGCACAGACCGAATTCATCGAGTGAGCAAGCTCCCCCGACATTCAACAAAAGATCTGCTTCGGCCAGCCAGCGTTTCAGACGGGCCCGGCTGCCACCGTAGACCGTACCGGAATCTCGATCCACGTAGCACACCGGGACGCTTGCGCCGAGTCTTCGCAACAGCGACTCAGTCGCCTGCAAGCCTTCAGTAGGATCACTCGTATGCTCCCCGGTTGACGGCTGGTAACAGGAATCGATCCAGCCGCTTTCCTCGACGTAAACAACGTGATGACCCAGGTCACGGAGCCCGAGCACGTAGTTCAGGAATGCGAGCATGTTGCCAACGAGCGGATGGCGGACCATATAGCCGCTTACAATGATTCTCATCGCGCTGCCAGCCCCGCTCAGGCAGTGCTCGTGCCGTGGGCGAATACGCTACTCTTGATGCGCCCACTCTCGAGCGTAACGATCCTGTCAGCATGCCGGATGGTGGACATGCGATGAGCGATGATGAATGTCGTACGTCCCTGCATCAGGCGCTTGAGCGCCTCGAGCAATGATGCCTCCGTCTGCGCGTCCAGCGCGGACGTCGGCTCGTCGAGGATCAG
>DATKCK010000024.1:0-8875 GCA_035513215.1 Gammaproteobacteria bacterium
TCGAGGTCTGGTCGGCCGCGCTGACGCTGGCCGAGTCCGGCAATCTGCTGATGATGCCGCCGCGGGCACCGGACCAGGGCGAATGGATCCGGATCTCGACCGATCTCGTCGACGTCGGCCAGCGCGCGGCGCAGATCGCCCTGGACAGGGATTTCGAAGGCATGCTCGCAGTCGGCGAGGAGATCTACAACGTCTGCGTCGAATGCCACCGGATCTACGTGCCCACACTGCCGGACCTCTAGCCCGCTTGGCAAGGACGTCCGAAAGGACCGATCAGACGGTAGCGGCGGCCGCGGCGCCGGCTTCCTTCTCGCAGCCGCCGCGCACGGGCAGCGCGATATCGCCGAGGAGCTGATTGACCTCTTCCTGCGACTGGAGGTTCGCTGCGTCGCGAATCTCGCGCGCGGGATAGTGCGGCGCGAGCAGATGGATGAAGTCGACCATGTAGCCGCGCAGCACCATGTCGCGCGGAAAGCCGATCCAGGTCGTAACCTGCGGAAATAGCGCCTTGGCGTCGATGGCCTTCAAGTCTGCCTGATCCTGGCACTCGAAGGCCATCGAGGCAATGACGCCGACACCGAGCCCCATACGCACGTATGTCTTGATGATGTCGGCATCGCGGGCCGTGAAGACGACGCGGGGCTCGAGCCCTTCCTCGTGAAACGCCCGCTTGAACGATGACTCCCCGGTCAGGCTGAACACATAGGTTACGAGCGGGTGCTCGGCCAGGGTCTTGAGATCGAGCGGCTTGTTCTGACGTGCGAGCGGATGAACCTTCGGCACAAGCGCGATCCGGTGCCAGCGGTAGATCGGCAGCAGCGTCAGGTGCGGAAACAGGTGCTGCGACCCCGTGGCAATCGCGAAGTCGACCTTGTTCGTGTTGATGAGCTCGGCGATCTGCTCCGACGTGCCCTGATGCAGGTCGAGATCGACGCGCGGATAGACCTCGCGGAAAGCGCGGATGACCTCGGGCAGCACGTAGCGCGCCTGCGTGTGGGTCGTCGCGATCGATAGCGTGCCTTCCTGCTCGGCCGTCAGGTCGCTCGCGAGGCTGCGGATATTGTCGACCTCGCGCAGGATCTTGCGGGCCCGCGCAATGACGTCGCGCCCGGCCGGCGTGATCGCCGCCAGGCTCTTGCCCTTGCGCGTGAAAAGCTGCACGCCGAGCTCGGCCTCGAGCTGCTTGAGCTGCTTGCTGATACCGGGCTGGCTCGTATACAGGCGATCGGCCGCGGACGTGATGTTGAGGCCCGCATCGACGATTCCGACGAGATATTTGAGTTGCTTGAGCGTCACGTTCTCATAACCGGTCGGTCGCCGAAAATGCGCCCGAATATAACCATTGGTTACTTCGGAGTGTCAATTTGTTCCCGGCAATTCGTCCGCCGTTCGCCCGATATTTCTCCAGAGCATAAACGAAGAAGCAGTTAATATTGGGGCCGTATCCTGGCCGGAGTATGGTGCCGCTCCTCCGATTGGCGGCAATGGAATGCAGACGCTACCGATATTCGCCAAGCTCCGGGGCCGCCGCTGCCTCGTCGTCGGTGGCGGCGCCGTGGCCGCGCGCCGCGTCGAGCAGCTGCTCGCCGCCGGCGCCCGGGTTGCCGTCGTCGCGCCCGAGCTCGACGAGCGCATCGCGAACTGGGCCGCCGAAGGCCGGATCGAGGCGATCGAGGGCCGCTTCGAGGCAGCGCTGATCGAGGACTGCTGGCTCGTCGTCGCCGCCACCGGCGACCCTGACGTCAATCGCCAGGTCGCGGCCGCGGCCGAAGCGGCGCGCAGGCTCTGCAACGTCGTCGACGAGCCCGAGCTTTGCTCGTTCATCATGCCGGCCATCGTCGATCGGGACCCGGTCACGATCGCGATCTCGAGCGCCGGCTCGTCCCCCGTGCTCTCGCGGTGGATCAAAGGCCTGATCGAGGAGACCCTGCCGAATCGGATCGGCGCCCTGGCGGCGCTCGCCGGCCGCTTTCGCGAACGCGTGCGCACGGCCTTGCCCGACATCGACGACCGGCGACGATTCTGGCAATCGATCTTCTCGAGCGATGTCGCGACCTTGAGCTTCGCCGGCCGCGAGGACGCGAGCGAAGCCGCTCTCGACGAGGCGCTCGAGCGCTGGCAGGCTTCCGGTTCAGCCGACGCCTCCGTCGGCGAGGCCTGGATCGTCGGCGCCGGGCCAGGCGATCCCGAGCTCATCACGCTGCGCGGCAAAAAGTTGCTCGCGCGTGCCGATACCGTGCTCTACGACCGGCTCGTCAACCCGGAGATTCTCGGCTACGCACGCCGCGACGCCGATCTCGTCTGCGTCGGCAAGGCTGCGGGCCGCCCGTCGATCCGGCAGGAGCAGCTCAATCGCCTGCTCGTCAACCTCGTTCGTTCCGGCAAGCACGTCTGCCGCCTCAAGGGCGGCGATCCGATGATCTTCGGCCGCGTCAGCGAGGAGCTCGCGGCGCTGACCGAAGCGGGCCTGCCGTTCCAGATCGTCCCGGGCGTCTCGGCCGTCGAAGGCTGCGCCGCCTACGCCGGCATCCCGTTGACAACGCGCGACGAAGCGCGGGCCATCCTGATCGCCACGGGGCATACGACCGACCACAGCGCCGCCGACCTTGCGGCCTATCGGCCCGACCAGACGCTCGCGCTCTACATGGCGATCGCGAATTTCGGCCCGATCTCGGCGCGGCTGATCGAGCTCGGCCACCCGGGCGATCTGCCGCTCGCCGTCATCGAGAACGGGACGACGCGGCACCAGCGCGTGATTCGCGCGACGCTCGCCGAGCTGCCAGAGCTTGCAGCCGAGCACGAGGTGCAGTCGCCGGCACTGTTGCTGATCGGCGAGACCGTCCGTTATGCCGAGCGTTACGCGTGGTTTAATCCACGAGTCGTCGCGTCGGGCCCGGCCGGCAGCCTGGCCAAAGTGATTCAGACAACGACTTGAGACCCGAAGAACAACCTCGAGGGGTATCCCGATGATCTACGACAGCATTCTCGACACGATCGGCAGGACGCCCGTCGTGCGTCTGAACCGTATCGCGCCCGAGCACGTCACGATCTACGTCAAGATCGAGGCGTTCAATCCGCTCGGGTCGGTCAAGGACCGGCTCGCGCTCGCGATCATCAACGATGCCGAGAAGCGCAGCGCGATCGAGCCGGGGCAGACCGTCGTCGAGGCGACGTCCGGCAATACCGGCATTGCGCTCGCGATGGTCTGCGCGGCCAAGGGCCATCCCTTCGTCGCGACGATGGTCGAGAGTTTCTCGGTCGAGCGCCGCAAGATCATGCGCGCGCTCGGGGCAAAGGTAATTCTGACGCCGGCGGCCGAGCGCGGCACGGGCATGGTCCGCCTCGCCGAGAAGCTCGCCGAGAAGCACGGCTGGTTTCTCGCGCGCCAGTTCCAGAACCCGGCCAACCCCGCGTTTCATGCGCAGACGACGGGGCCCGAGATCCTGAGCGACTTCGCGAGCCGGCGCCTCGACTTCTGGGTCACGGGTTGGGGCACGGGCGGCACGCTGACGGGCGCCGGCAAGGTCATCAAGCTGGCCCGGCCCGAGGTCGAGATCGTCGCGACGGAGCCCGCCGGCGCCTCGCTGCTCGGCGGCAAGGAATGGGCGCCGCACAAGATTCAGGGCTGGACGCCCGATTTCGTGCCCGACGTGCTCGATCCGACGGTCTTCGATCAGCTCGTGCCCGTCACGGACGAGGAAGGCAAAGCCACGGCGCGCCGGCTCGCGGCCGAGG
This sequence comes from Gammaproteobacteria bacterium, assembly GCA_035513215.1. Classification (GTDB taxonomy): domain Bacteria; phylum Pseudomonadota; class Gammaproteobacteria; order Steroidobacterales; family Rariloculaceae; genus DATCZB01. The sequence goes on from DATKCK010000024.1 coordinate 3,736, forward strand.
AGGGCATTTTCGTCGGTATCTCGTCGGGCGCGACGCTCGCGGCCGGGCTCAAGGTCGCCGAGAAGGCGAAGCCGGGATCGGTGCTGCTCGTCATGCTGCCCGACACGGGCGAGCGTTATCTCGGCACCTATCTCTTCGACGACATCGGCGAAGCTTCCGACGACGAGTGGCTTGCGAGCCTCGGCTAGCAATCGGGATCAAGAAGCGACCCGCTGAATCTGCTGCGGCTGGCGGAGAGGGAGGGATTCGAACCCTCGAAGGGCTTTTAACCCTTACTCCCTTAGCAGGGGAGCGCTTTCGTCCACTCAGCCACCTCTCCGCGGGTCGAGTCGTCGGACGATTCGGAAGGGGCGATTCTAGCGGCTGGGCAGGTGGGACGCGAATGCGCCGACTTGGGGTCAGTGAAAATGGGGTCAGACCCCTTTCAGGTTTCTCTCGCGCCTCGGTATCGGACGCCTTTGAGGCTTCGAGAAACCTGAAAGGGGTCTGACCCCATTTTCACGCCATTTTCACGATCAGCGGTGGGATCCGGCGGCAACTTGCGCGACAGCGATTTCGTCGTCGGCGCGTTCGCGCTTGATTCGCTCGAAGATCTCTTCTCTATGGACCGCGACCTCGCGCGGCGCGTTGACGCCGAGTCGCACCTGATTGCCTTTGACACCGAGCACCGTGACAGTGACGTCATCGCCAATGACCACCGTCTCCCCAACCCTCCGGGTCAAGATCAGCATAGCCAAACTCCTTCTCGGACTTCGGAATTCCGTTGGCTTAAGGCCGGCCTCCGTTCGTTGTTGTTGGCTCGGTCGGCCTTCCCTATGAGGGTTCCCCCCTCCGTCACGGTATGGTAATGCATTTCCGTACCGATTGGCTTTGCCGATCGTGATCCGGGCAATAATTAGACGGAGTCTAATTGCGCTCGCGGCGACGCGCTGTCGCGGCAACGCGAGAGGCTAGGATGCCGTGCCGGCGAGCGTGCTCTCGACGAGCCCGAGCGCGGAATCGAGCTCTTCGGGACGAGTTCCGCCGGCCTGGGCGAAATCGGGACGACCGCCGCCGTTGCCGCCGACGCGGCTCGCGATCGGCTTGATGATCTCGCCGGCCTTGAAGCGGTCCGTCAGATCGCTCGTGACGCCGGCAACCAGCCTGACCTTGTCGCCCTCGACGCCGCCGAGCACGACGACACCGGAACCGAGCTTGTCCTTGAGCTGATCGGCGGAGGCCCTGAGTGCCTTCGAATCGGCGCCGTCGATGCGCGCAACGATGAACTTGATGCCCGAGACGGTCTTGACCTCATCGAGCAGATTCCGGCCGGGCCCAGATGCGAGCTTCGCCTTCAACGTTGCGACCTCGCGCTCCAGCTGCCGCGCCCGATCCGCAAGTTGCACGAGCTTCGCCGGGATGTCGCCGCGGCCGCCCCGAAGCAGCGCCGCAGCCTCGCGCAACGTGCGCTCGCCTTCGCTGACCCAGGTCAGGGCGCCACGCCCCGTCACGGCCTCGATACGCCTGACGCCGGCGGCAATACCCGACTCCGACGTGATCTTAAAGAGCCCGATGTCCCCGGCACGATTGACATGCGTGCCGCCGCAAAGCTCGACGGAGAAATCGCCGATGCTGAGAAGCCGCACCTTGTCGCCGTACTTCTCGCCGAACAAGGCGAGCGCACCGGCGGCAATCGCGTCGTCGTAGGCGAGCTCCCGCGTCTCGGCGGCGGTGTTCAGCCGGATCTGATCGTTGACGAGCGTCTCGATCTCGTCGAGCTCTTCGGACGTGACGGGCTCGTAGTGAGTGAAATCGAAGCGCAAGCGGTCCGGTGCTACGAGCGAGCCCTTCTGCTGCACGTGATCGCCGAGCACGCGTCTAAGCGCTGCGTGCAGCAGATGCGTTGCCGAATGATTGAGCACAACCGCGGCGCGCCGCTCGGCGTCGATGATCGCTTCGACCTTGTCGCCGATCGAGATCCCGCCTTCGGCCAGCTTGCCGACGTGCGCGAAGGCCGATCCGAGCTTCTGCGTGTCGCCGACATCGAAACGCATGCCCCGGGCAGAGATCGTGCCGGTGTCGCCGACCTGCCCGCCGCTCTCGGCATAGAAAGGCGTCTCGCTCAGCACGACCATGCCGGCCTGCCCCGCGCTCAACGAATCGACGGGCGTGCCGTCCGGGCTGAACAGCGCCGTGACCTCGGCGTTGCCTGCGATCTGCTCGTAGCCCAGGAACTTCGTTGCCTCCTCGAGCCTCGGCGCGTTGCGGCCGATCGCTTTGAACTGACTCGCCTTCTTCGCCTTTTCGCGCTGGACCGCCATCGCGGCTTCGAATCCGGCGTGATCGACCGAGAACCCGTGCTCCCGCGCGTAATCCGCCGTCAGGTCCTCGGGGAAGCCGAAGGTATCGTAGAGCTTGAAGACCGTTTCGCCCGGGATCGTGCCGCCCTTGCCGAGCCTGGCCGTGGCATCCTCGAGCAGGCGCATACCTTGCGACAGCGTCTCCGCGAAGCGCTGCTCTTCCTGCAGCAGCACGCGCTCGACATGCTCGCGCCGCGCTTTGAGCTCAGGGTAGGCATGACCCATCGCCGTCTCGAGGCTCGCGACGAGCGAATAGAAGAAGGGTTCCTGCATGCCGACCTTGTAGCCGTGCCTTATCGCGCGGCGAATGATTCGGCGCAGCACATAGCCGCGGCCCTCGTTGCTCGGCAGCACGCCGTCGGCGATCAGGAACGAGCAGGCGCGGATGTGATCGGCGATGACGCGCAGCGACTTGCTCTCGAGATCCTCGGTCTCGGTCGCCTCGGCGGCAGCCGTGATCAGCGCCGCGAAGAGATCGATCTCGTAGTTCGAATGCACGCCCTGCATGACGGCCGCGAGCCGCTCGAGACCCATGCCCGTATCGACCGAAGGTTTCGGCAGCGGCGAAAGCTCACCTTTCTCGTTTCTGTCGAACTGCATGAAAACGAGATTCCAGATCTCGACGTAGCGGTCGCCGTCGGCGTCGGGACTGCCGGGCGGCCCGCCGGGAATCCCGGCGCCGTGGTCGTAGAAAATCTCGCTGCAGGGGCCGCAGGGACCGGTGTCGCCCATGGCCCAGAAGTTCTCGCTCTCGCCGAGCCGGCCGAAACGGTGCTGGTCGACGCCGATCTCATCGAGCCAGATCGCCGCGGCCTCGTCGTCGTCCTTGTAGACGGTACACCAGAGCCTGTCCTCCGGCAGCCCGAGCGTTTTTGTCACGAACTCCCAGGCATAGTGAATCGCCTCGCGCTTGAAGTAGTCGCCGAAGCTGAAGTTGCCGAGCATCTCGAAGAACGTATGGTGCCTTGCGGTGTAGCCGACATTCTCGAGATCGTTATGTTTGCCGCCGGCGCGAACGCAACGCTGTGCCGTGGCCGCTCGCGGGATCTCCCGCTTCTCCTTGCCGAGGAAGACGTCCTTGAACTGCACCATGCCGGCATTCGTGAAGAGCAGCGTCGGGTCGTTCACGGGCACGAGCGAGGACCCCGGCACCTCCTCGTGCCCGTTCTCGACGAAATAGTCGAGAAACGCTCGCCGCAGTTGGTTGCTTGTCCTCATATCGCTTCGGTTTGCTGTCGGTCCGCCCCGCTTCGGGGGGCAGCAACGCTAATCCTATTCGTCGTCGAATTCCAGTGCGCGCCTGATCTGGTCGTGGCTGAAGCCGCGATACTCGAGAAACCGGATCTGCCGGGCCTTCTCCGCCAGGCTCGAAGGCAAGGCTTCCCCGAACCGCTTGACCCTCGTCTCGCGCGCCTTCGCATCCCAGTCGAATCGCTCGTCGCCGAGATTCGCGGCCGCGGATTCTATGCCGCGCGCAGCCAGCTCGCGGCGAATCCGGCTCGGCCCCTGGCCCCGCGCATACCTCGCCTCGACAAAGCTCTGCACGAAGCGGTCGGCCGACAGGAGCCCCTCGCGCTCGAGCTCATCGAGAACGTGGGCAACCACCGTCTCGTCGAAAGACCGCGCAGCGAGCTTTTGCTCGAGCTCGAGCCGGCTGTGCTCGCGCCGGGCGAGCAGGTCCATCGCGCGCCGCCGGCAGGCCGGCCGGTCTTCAGGCATTCAGAGAACGGCCGTCCCGAGCGCCCCGCATCTCAGGACTGATTCACCGCCTCTTTCGGCTCGGCAGCTTCGACGGCCTTGGGCCCGCTCGGCAGCAACCGAGCCCGGATCTGGCGCTCGATCTCGGCGGCCGTCTCCGGGTTCTCGATCAGATAGTCGCGCGCGTTCTCCTTGCCCTGGCCGATACGATCGCTCTTGTAGCTATACCAGGAGCCGGATTTCTCGACGATGCCTTCGGCAACGCCGAGATCGATGATCTCGCCCTCGCGCGAAATACCGTGACCGTAGAGGATCTCGAACTCGGCCTTGCGGAACGGAGGCGCGACCTTGTTCTTGACGACCTTGACGCGGGTTTCGTTGCCGAGCACCTCGTCGCCCTTCTTGATGGCGCCGATCCGGCGGATGTCGAGCCGGACCGAGGCATAGAACTTCAGCGCGTTGCCGCCCGTCGTCGTCTCCGGGCTACCGAACATGACGCCGATCTTCATCCGGATCTGGTTGATGAAGATGACGAGGCAGTTCGATCGCTTGATGTTGGCCGTGAGCTTTCTGAGCGCCTGCGACATGAGCCTGGCCTGAAGGCCGACATGCGAATCGCCCATCTCGCCCTCGATCTCGGCCTTCGGCGTCAGCGCCGCAACCGAATCGATGACGACGATATCGACGGCGCCGGATCGAACGAGCATGTCGGTGATCTCGAGCGCCTGCTCGCCCGTGTCGGGCTGAGAGATCAGGAGATCGTCGACGTTGACGCCGACCTTCTCGGCGTAGACCGGATCGAGCGCGTGCTCGGCGTCGACGAAGGCAGCCGTGCCGCCCTGCTTCTGGATCTCGGCGACGACCTGGAGCGTCAGCGTGGTCTTGCCCGAGGCCTCAGGGCCGTAGATCTCGACGACGCGGCCCTTCGGCAGGCCGCCGATGCCGAGAGCGACATCGAGCCCGAGCGAGCCGGTCGAGACGACCTCGATGTCGCGCGAGGCGGTGGAGTCGCCGAGGCGCATGACCGAGCCCTTGCCGAACTGCTTTTCGATCTGGCTTAGCGCCGCGGAGAGCGCTTTCTTGCGGTTTTCGTCCATATTCGT
>DATKCK010000025.1:0-18111 GCA_035513215.1 Gammaproteobacteria bacterium
CGACTTGATTATTGAAGTCCAAAGTGTTCGCAAGGCGTCCCACGGTCTTTCCCAGCTGTTCAATCGCTGCGGGATCCAACTTACTGGGTATATATGATCGCCCTGAATTCCGTATCAGCCCGTCCTCATCGATATGCGCCAAGCCAGTTCTTAGAAGCTCGTCAAGCATGGCTCTAGGTGCCATGTCGCCGCTGTGCCGTCGCACCAACTCCCTAAACGTCGGAGCCTCACTTCCAGGCTGCGCATCAAATGGAACAGCCAATGGCAATCCGTATGGTCCGGTAAAGTCTGGATCCTGATTCCACGCAGCAACCAAACGTCCAATGCGACTTAGCTTGCTGCTCGGGTCTGAATCTACTGACTGACTACGTAGCTTGTGCACCTCCTTTCTCGAGAGCCCCGTGAGGATCGCGATACGCGTGTCCGAAATCCGTCGCCCCTGGACCCGAAACTCCTCAGAGGTAGCTGCCTCAACGAAGGCGCGTCGGATCAGGTCGGTAGTTTCAGTGGCCGTCACTCCGTTTCGAATCAAGATCCGAATCAACGGGTTGAACAGCCGTCGGTATGCTTCCTTTAGGTTCTCTCTAAGCTCTTCTGGCCCCATGCATGAGACATAATTCGGCAATTGGGAAGATATTCCCAAAACTGCATAAAAATCAAGCTTATGACAAACAAGCATTCCAGAGAAACGTTGGCGCAGCCGCATTCGCGCCGCGTTTCTCTAGCAAATTCAGTCGCTTGTGGGATTTTCCGCCTGAGTTTACTTGGCGGGTCGCTGATTAAGCGAAACTCAAAACGCGCATGGATTCAGCAGCCAAGCGGGGATCTTGGCCTATTCGGTGTAGTACAAACCGATCCCAACTCTTCTATTCCGATCTGCCTCATCGGTCCTGGCATCCGCAGCCAAAAGGGAGTCAAGCTCCTCCGTAATTTCTGTAAGTCGCGATCTAAGCAGCGTCTTGAATCGCGATGCATCCGAATCCGACATCGATGGACTTTCTACGAAACGTTCGAAGAGTCGATCAGACTCGCCAATATTCGGATCGCAGTTGTGGGCGATCGTGTTGGCCAGTCCTCTTAGGCTATACACGATCGCAGATTCGAGCCGCGTGCCGACATCCTCCGGGATAAGAGATCTTCTCTTCAGATTCAAAAGGTCATCGGCCGAAACGGATATGGCGCCCAACCGTAGCAGTTCAGCTTTAACGGCACCCGGAGGAACGTCACCCATACAAGTGCGAACCAGTCTTGCAAACGAATTGGTGCCGTCATCCTGCGTCTTCAACATCACCGGCTGACCATTGTGATCTTGGTAATCGACAGAAGTGGCCCAGCGTTGAAGAAGATCAGCAAGCGGACTCAGTCTGTCTGAAGACTCGAGATCGCCCGACTGGAGATTCTTCTTTATCTCGTGAACTTGCTTTCTGGGTAGCCCCGTCATTGCTGCGATGCGGGAAGTGTTCGTTTCTCGCCGCCTAACGCCAAACTCCCTACTTGCAGTTTGCACAAACGCTTGGCGACACATTTCGTCGAACTCAAGATAACTAATGCCGTTCGTGAGCAGCGCACGAGCAACTGGCAACATTAGCTTGTAGCACGCCGCTAGAATTCGATGCCGTGCATTCTCACCCACGCGACTTCCTCTCGCCTGACATGAGAGCAAACTCTTCCGCTAGCATGATCCGAATACCCAGTGCTTCTGCCTTCTCCAACTTCGCCCCCGGATTTTCGCCCGCGATCACAAGGTCCGTATTCTTGGACACGCTGCCCGTTACCCGGGCACCAAGGGCTTCCAACCTCTCCTTGGCTTCGGCGCGTGTAAGGCCCGATAGCGTTCCTGTCAGAACCACCCGCTTCCCGCTCAACGGTTGCTTCGACTGTTTTGACGGCCGAACGACCGGCCAATGCACGCCCAGTCGGACGAGGGAATCGATCACCCGGGCGTTGCGATCTTCCGTCAGGAAAGACACGATCTGCTCGGCGATCACGGGCCCTACGTCTTCGACCTCCCGCAATCGTTCGCTGTCGGCCGCGCGCAATGCTTCGAGCGTGCGGAACTCGGCCGCCAGCGCGCTCGCGGTAGCGGCGCCTACACCGCGGATTCCGAGGGCATGGAGAAAGCGCGCGAAGGTCGTTTCCTTGCTGCGCTCTACCGCCGCGAGCAGGTTCTCCGCGGACTTCTCGCCCATCCTCTCGAGCCCCAGCAGTGTTTCTGCCGTGAGGCCGTAGACGTCCGCCGGATTCTTCACGAGATCTTTTTCGACGAGCTGATCGATGAGCTTGCTGCCGAGCCCCTCGATATCCATCGCCGATCGTGAGGCGAAATGCTTGAGAGACTCCTTCAACTGCGCCCCGCAGACGAGCTGCCCGGTGCACCGGGCGACGGCCTCGCCTTCCGGCTGGATGACGTCGGATCCGCACACCGGACAGTGGCGCGGCAGCTCCAGCGGTTTTGTGCCTTTGGGGCGGTGGTCGGCGACGACGCCGACGATCTCTGGAATCACGTCACCGGCTCGCCTGACGATCACCGTATCGCCCACGCGGACATCCTTGCGGTGCACCTCGCCGATATTGTGCAGCGTGACGTTGCTCACGGTGACGCCGCCGACGAAAATGGGCTTGAGCCGCGCTACGGGCGTCACGGCGCCCGTCCGGCCGACCTGGAACTCGACGGCAGCGACCACGGTCAGCTCCTCCTCGGCCGCGAACTTATGCGCGATCGCCCAGCGCGGAGCCCGGGACACGTAGCCGAGCGCGTCCTGCCAGTCAAACCGATTCACCTTATATACGACACCGTCGATCTCATAAGGTAAATTGGCCCTCTTTCGTCCGATATTCGAGTAATAGTCCAAACAGCCCTGAAATCCGACTACCAACTCCCATTCGGGTGAAGTCCGGAAACCGAGCTCCCGGAGGAATTCGAGCATCTCTGCCTGTGTCCGGGGCAGCGCGTCCGCCTTGATCTGTCCGTAGCCGTAGAAGAACGCGTCGAGCGGACGCTGAGCCGTAACCTTCGGGTCGAGCTGCCGCAGGCTGCCGGCGGCGGCGTTGCGCGGGTTGACGAAGGTCTTCATCCCCTCCTCGGCAGCCCGCCGGTTGAATGCCGCGAAACCCTCCTTCGGCATGAAGACCTCGCCTCGGACCTCGAGCACATCGGGCACCTTGCGACCCCGCAGCTTGAGCGGCACGCTGTCGATTGTCCGAACGTTGCGGGTGACGTCCTCGCCGCGCGTGCCGTCCCCGCGGGTCGCACCTTGCACCAGCCGTCCCTGCTCGTAACGAATATTGATCGCTGTGCCGTCGAGCTTGGGCTCGGCGACGTATTCGATCGATTCGGGCTCGATTTCCTCGTCCCCGAGACGTGAACGCACTCGCTCATGAAACGCCTCGACGGCTTCGTCGTCGAAGGCGTTGCTGAGCGAGAGCATCGGAACGGCATGCGTTACCTCGGCAAACTCTGCGGCAGGTGCGGGGCCGATGCGCTGTGTCGGCGATTCCGGCGTTACGAGTGATGGATACTCCTGCTCGAGGACCTCCAGGCGCGCGAACAGGCGATCGAACTCGGCGTCCGGGATCGTCGGCTGCGTCAGCACGTAATAGGTGTAGCGGTGATCCTCGATTTCGCTACGCAGCTTCGCGACCTCGCGGACGACCCGGGTCGGTACTTCGTGCCCCTTCGCGTTCATCCGTAAGGCTGCGGCTTGGCGAGCAGATGACAATACTCGATGATCTCCTCGCGAATGTAGCGTTCGCGCTGAATGCTCCACGAGCTTCCCTTGTCGTCACGCAGCTCGCCGCCGAGCTCTCTTGCGAGGCTGCGCGCGACCGCCACCATGCTGTCGAAGCGCTCGACGGGATCTCCTTCTCCGGGCAAGACCATAAAGAAGCTCATGCCCGGTATCTTCGTCTCGGCAAGGCGGGACAGGTCGAAGGAGCCGGGCTCCGTCAGGCTGGCAACACTGAACATGGGCTCGTCGCTCGAGTCGTTCGCGTGCTTGTGAAAGACGCCGTAACGCCCGTGCTTGAGTCCCTCGGCGCGCAGGGCCAGAACGACCTTGTCGCTTGCGATCGTCTTGCTGTTCGGAATGAACCGGAGCGTGACGATCGTCTCGGCCGGCGCGGGAGCGGCCTCAGACCGTTCCGCGGTATCCGTGTCGTCTTCCTCGGGCTGATCCGGCTCGTCGAAGGCCGGCTCGACTCTGACGGACTCCGCGGCCTTTCGCCTGCGCAGCTCCACGATCGGACTCAGCCACCGCTGCGGAATACCCAGGCTGAAGAGGTACACCGCGACGATCACCAAAATGCCGAGCGCAAGCAGCACCCACCGCAAGTCTGTCATCTCGGGCTCTGTCTACATTGCAGCCAGCTGGACGGCTTCGTCGATGTCGACGGCAACCAGGCGCGAAACGCCCGGCTCCTGCATCGTGACGCCCGCCAACTGGCCCATGGCCTCCATGGTGGTTTTGTTGTGCGTGATCAGGACGAACTGCACGTGGTCCGACATCTCGCGAACGATCTCGCAGAAGCGTCCGACGTTGGCGTCGTCGAGCGGCGCGTCGACCTCATCCAACAGGCAAAACGGCGCCGGGTTGAGCTTGAATATCGCAAAAACGAGCGCGACGGCGGTGAGCGCCTTCTCGCCGCCCGACAACAGATGGATCGTGCTGATCCTCTTGCCGGGAGGCCGGGCCATCACGGTCACACCCGCGTTCAATAGATCGTCACTTTCGAGCTCGAGGTAGGCCTGCCCGCCGCCGAAGAGCCGCGGGAACAGTTCTCCGAGGCCCTGATTCGCGTGATCGAACGTGTCGCGGAAACGCGTTCTCGTCTCGCTGTCGATCTTGCGGATCGCCGCCTCGAGAGTATCCAGCGCTTCGGTGAGATCCGCGTACTGCTTGTCGAGGTACTGCTTGCGCTCCGACTGCTCCTCGAATTCCTCAATGGCTGCCAGATTGATCGCGCCGAGACGCTGAATCCGGCGCCCCAGCGCGTCGAGCTTCTCCGACCAGGCGTCCGGCGTCGCGTCTTCGGGCAACTCCGCGGTGAGAGCTGCCTGGTCGAACGCCGTTTCGGCAAGCTGCTCCGTGACCGTATCCGCGCGAACCTCGGTCTCCCTGACGGTGATGCGGGCGCTTTCCGTCTCGTCGCGCGCGGCATTGACCGCCTGCTGAGCCTTCGCCCTCTGACTTTCCGCCTCCCGCACCTCGAGCTCCGCCGTCTCGACGGCGGAGCGCGCCTTCGCCAGCGAATCCTCGACTTTGAGCCGCTCATCGAGCCGGATCTCGAGCGCCTTGCGCTCCTCCGCCAGCGGCGCCTTCAAGGCTTCGATCTGGCTCTCGAGCTCGGCCCGCCGCTCGGCGAGATAACGCTGCTGCGCGAGGACGCGTTCGAGCGCGGCGCTCGCCGATTGCTTCGAGCTGCGCCGGGACTCGACCATGATCGCGATTTCCTTGACGCGTTCGCGATCCTGCTCGGCTTCGGCGCGGACCTCCTTCAGGCGCTCGGACGTCTCCGCCCGCTCGAGCTCGTGCCGCCCGCGTGATTCGACGTTCTCGATCAGCGCCGCGGCGGCTTCGTCAAGACGCGTCTGAGCGTTCTCTACCGCCTGCGTGATCGCGTAACGCTCGTCTTCGAGGGCAACGATGTCGTCCTCGAGAGCCGAGACGCGACGGCGCAGTTCCTCGAGCCGGGTCTTGCGCGTCTCGAGCCGCGTCCGCGTCTCGGCATGCTCGCTCTGGAGCTCGCGTGCCTTGATCTGGTCGTCGGCGCGGCCGGATTCGAGCTGATCGAGGCGCGATCGGATCTCCGCGAGCCGCCGCGCCGATTTCTCGTTCGCTTCCGAAAGTGCCCCGATCGATTGCTGAAGGGCGTCGATCTCCTCGCCGCGCGCGATGACGCCGACCTGAGGATCGTCGCTCGTGCGCGTGCACAACGCATGGCGCGTCACCTCGACGCCGGCCCGCGTCACGATCGACTCGCCGGGCTGAAGATGCTTGCGTTTCTCGAGCGCGAGCTTCAGATCAGGCGCCGCGTAAACGCCGGACAGCAAAGCCTTGGCGGAGTCCGGCGCCGAGACCCTGGAAGCGAGCGGCTCGAGCCCGAGCGCGTCGCTGCGATCGACTGCCCGGGAGGGTCCACTTTCGACGACGGCGAGCCCGCTGTCACTCAGGCCATCGAGATCGTCGGCGACGGTCTCGAGCCGATCGGCCTCGATGGCGCTCAGGTATCCGGCAAGCGTGGCCTCGACGGCGTGTTCCCATCCGTCCTCGACCTCGAGCAGCGCGGCAAGCCGCGGCGCGTTGCCCCCATTCCTGCGCTGAAGCCACCGGGCGGCCCCATCGGAGATGCGGCCGAGCGCCGCCTGCTGTAACGCTTCGAGCGAGCTGAACCGGCCTTTGTCACGCTGCAGCCGCTCGCGAATGTCGTCGAGCTCGGCCGTCAATATCGAATCCTGGCGCCGCAGCCGCTGAATCTCGTCGGTCGTCGCTTCGAGCGTTCGGGCGGCGGCCTCGTAGGCGCTGCGCTGACTCTCCTCGGCGGCGGTCAGCGAGTCGAGCTCCCGCTCGAGCTCCGTCCAGTCGATGGCGAGACGCTCGGCTTCCTTCTCGGCGCGCTCCTCGTCGATACGCTCGCGCCTATCGGAAAGATGCTCGAGCCGCGCCTCCTCGACCTGAATCGCGCGCTCCGCGGCGGCGATCGTCGCGGCCGTCGCCTCGGCGCGGTCGCGGCTCTCCTCGGCGGCTCTTTCGGCTTCGCGCAGCGCATTCCCGGACGCCTCGAGCCGATTCTGCGCCTCGTCGAGCTCCGGGTTCAGTCGCCCGAGCAGCTCGTCGAGCTTCTCGAGCGCGACCTCGTCGTCCGAGATGTGTCCGGAGACCTCGCTGAGCTGCTGCTCGGCCTGCTCGAGCTCGTTCGACCGGCGGTGGAGGTCGGCGTTGCGATGCTGGATGCTCTGCTCGAGGCGGGCGATATCGGCCCCAACCTTGTAATAAAGGCCCTGAACGCTATTGAACGCGTCGCTGCGCTCGGACATCTCGACACGAAGCTTCTCGATCCGGGTCTCGATTTCGCCCTGTCGCATTCGCGCCGCGTCGAGATCGAGCTGGCGGGCTGCCAACCCGCGCTTGCGCTCATTGAGCTCGCCGTCGAGCATCTTCAGCCGAAGCAACAGCAGCTCGGCCGCCGTTCGGCGCTCCTCCGCCTTGAGCGACTTGAATCGCTCGGCAGCCTTGGCCTGACGCTGCAAATGATCGATCTGCTTGCCGAGCTCGTCGCGCAAGTCCTCGAGACGCTCGAGATTATCGCGCGTGTGCCTGATACGGTGCTCGGTCTCCCTTCGGCGCTCCTTGTATTTCGAGATGCCGGCCGCTTCCTCGAGGAAGGCGCGCAGTTCCTCCGGCTTCGCCTCGACGAGGCGGGAGATCATGCCTTGCTCGATAATCGAGTAGCCGTGACTGCCGACGCCGGTTCCGAGCAGCAGATTGGTGATGTCCTTGCGCCGGCACCGGCCGTTGTTGAGGAAATACTGCGACGTACCGTCGCGGGAGACGACGCGGCGCATCGCGACCTCGGAGAAGCCGGCATAGGCGCCCGTGATCGTGCCATCCGAGTTGTCGAAAATGAGCTCGATGCTGGCCTGGCCGACGGGCTTTCGGCCGCTCGAGCCGTTGAAAATGACGTCGGCCATCGAATCGCCGCGCAGCGTCTTGGCCGAGGCCTCCCCCAGCACCCAGCGGACGCCGTCGATGATATTGGACTTGCCGCAGCCGTTTGGCCCGACGACACCCATCAGGTTGCCAGGGAAGGTGAGCGTCGTAGGGTCTACGAAAGACTTGAAGCCGGAAAGCTTGATCTTGCTCAGGCGCATACCGATCCGTAACGACTCGCGTCGGACACAGACTCCGTGACTGTGCCCGGGGCCTTAGTGTAAAGTAAAAACGCCTGCAGCACGATTATCAATTTCGGCGCAACGAGACCAGACCTTGGCTGACGATCGTCCTCGGCCTTCCCGGGATTCGCTCGAGTATTTCCCGAACCCGAACCCCGGGCGAGATTACACCATCCGCATTCGGATACCGGAGTTCACGTGCCTGTGCCCGAAGACGGGTCAGCCCGATTTCGCCACCCTCGTTCTCGAATACGTGCCAGCAGCGCTCTGCGTCGAATTGAAAACGCTGAAACTCTATATCTGGTCGTTCCGTGACACGGGCGCCTTTCACGAGGCGGTCACGAACGAGATCCTCAGCGATCTCGTGGCCGGCATGAGCCCGCGATTCGCGCGGCTGACGGCCGAGTTCAACGTCCGCGGGGGCATCTGCACGACCGTCGTTGCCGAGCATCGCGACCCCGGCTTCGAGCCGGCTCGACCCGTTGAGCTGCCCTGAATCCCTGGCCGCGGGGAATGCCGCGCGGATGGGCTTCCGTGGCCAACGCTTCTATGTATAATCGCCGGCTGCATTTGGAGCCACCCGGGATCAACGCGCATGCCGACCAGGAAGGCTACGTCGAAAAAACGAGTTTCGAAGAAGTCCGTGAAGAAATCTTCGCGTAAGCGCGCTGCAACCAGCAAGAAAGCAAGCAAGAAGGCCACAAAGAAGACCAGCACGAAGAAACCGAGCCGAAAGAAAACCAGCAAGAAAACGAGCGGGAAGCAAACCAGCCGCAAAAAGACGGCCAGGGCGGGCAAGTCGAAACCCAAACGAAAGGATGCGCGAAAAAACGTGACAAGGAAGAAGTCCGCTTCGAAGGCCAAATCGAAGTCCAGCAAGAAGACAGCAGGCAAGCCCGCGCGCAGCTCGAAGAAAAAGACCAGCACCAGCCGAAGGCCCGGCAGCACCAAGAAGACAGCCAGCAGCAGGAAGAGTGCCGGCACCAAGAGTGCCGCACCTGCCAGGCGCAAGTCGTCGAACCGGCGCGCCAACGTCCTGGCGGGTCCCGTTCCGGGATTCGCGCCCTATCAGCCGAAGCGTCACGAAACCTACATGAGCAATGCGCAGCTCGAGCATTTTCGGAAGATCCTTCAGGCGTGGAAGCGCGAGCTGATGGAGGAAGTCGACCGCACGATGCATCACATGAAGGACGATGCCTCCAACCCGCCTGATCCCAACGACCGCGCGACGCAGGAGACCGAGTTCGGTCTCGAGCTCAGGACGCGCGACCGGGAACGGAAGCTCTTGAAGAAGATCGAATCGGCGCTCGACCGGATCGACGACGGTAGCTACGGCTACTGCGAGGAAACGGGCGATGAGATCGGCCTCAGGCGGCTCGAGGCCCGTCCGGTGGCAACGCTTTGCGTCGAGGCGCAGGAACGTCGCGAGCTCGCGGAGAAGCAGTTCCGCGACCGTGAGGATTACTACCGCTAGCGCCAGCGCCCGGCCGGGGGGCGCCCGCCGACGAACGATGCCGCCCTATGTCGGCCGCTTCGCGCCCTCACCCACCGGGGACCTGCATCTCGGCACGCTGACGGCCGCCGTTGCCGGATTCATCCATGCCCGCCAGTCGGGTGGCGCCTGGCTCGTTCGCATCGAGGACATCGATCCGCCTCGCGAGGTGCCAGGTTCCGCCAACCGCATCCTGCACGCGCTCGAGGCGCTCGAGCTCGAGTGGGACGGCGACGTGCATTACCAGAAGACGCGGCTCGAGGCTCATCTCGCGGTCGCGCGCGAGCTCGTCGCCGGCCACGCGGCCTACCATTGCGACTGCAGCCGCCGGCAGATACGGCTCCTGACCGGCGACACGCGCTATCCCGGAACCTGCCGCGACCGGGCGCTGCCGGCCGGCGACACTGCGATTCGGCTACGCGTCGGCAAGGAGCCGGTCGCCTTTACCGACGGTATCCAGGGCCGCGTGACACGCGACATCGAGGCTCGCGACGGCGACTTCGTCATCGTTCGGCGCGACGGGCTCGCGGCCTATCATCTCGCCGTAGTGCTGGACGACGCATGGCAGGGCGTCACCGATATCGTACGCGGCGCCGACCTGCTCGACAGCACGCCGCTGCACAGATGCGTCCAGCGAACGCTCGGGCTTCAGACGCCCCGTTACTGGCACATCCCGGTGATCACCAATGCAACCGGAGAGAAGCTCTCCAAGAGTGCGGGCGCCGCCGCCCTCGATGCGAGCCGTCCGGGGCGAGCGGCCGCCGGCGCGCTTGCGTTGCTCGGGCTCGAGATTCCCCGGGAGCTAGAAGGCGCTCCACCGCGCGAGCTTTGGCAATTCGCCGTCGGGCACTGGCGAATCGACGCGCTGGCCGCGCGGCCGGGGCCGATCGCCTTCGCGCCACAGCGTCCGGCCGCGGGCGGGTTCGCGGGCCCCTGCCGTCTATTCGTCGATATCGCGCATGCTGAGGCGAACGCGGCCCTGCCGGTCGACCTCGAGCACCTTGACCCGAACGACGTCGCCTTCGCTGAGCTTGTCGCTGACGTTCTCGACGCGCTCCTTGGAAATCTGCGAGATATGCACGAGACCGTCGCGGCCCGGCAGGATCGTGACGAAAGCGCCGAAGTCCATCAGCCGGGCGACCTTGCCTTCGTAGATCTTCCCGACTTCGACATCTGCCGTGATCAGCTCGATGCGCTCCTGCGCCGCGCGGCCGGCCGCCACATTGACCGAAGCGATCTTGACGGTACCGTCGTTCTCGATATCGACCGAGGCGCCGGTCTCCTCGGTGATGGCGCGGATGACTGCGCCGCCCTTGCCGATGACGTCGCGAATCTTCTCTGGGTCGATCTTCAGCGTGATGATGCTCGGCGCCCAGTCTGACATTTCCTCGCGCGACTCGGCCAGGACCTTGTTCATCTCGCCGAGGATGTGTTGCCTAGCCTCGCGCGCCTGCGCGAGCGCAACCTCCATGATCTCGCGCGTAATGCCGTCGATCTTGATGTCCATTTGCAGCGCGCTGACACCTTCGCTCGTCCCCGCGACCTTGAAATCCATGTCGCCGAGGTGGTCCTCGTCGCCGAGGATGTCGGTCAGAACGACATGGGAATCGCCTTCCTTGATCAGCCCCATCGCGACGCCGGCGACGGGCGCCTTGAGCGGAATGCCGGCATCCATCATCGACAGGCTCGACCCGCAGACCGAGGCCATCGAGCTCGAACCGTTCGATTCGGTGATCTCGGAGACGACGCGGATGACGTACGGAAACTCGTCCATCTTCGGCATCACGGCCTCCACGCCCCGGCGGGCAAGCCGGCCGTGGCCGATCTCGCGTCGTTTGGGAGAGCCGATAAACCCTGTCTCACCAACACTATACGGTGGGAAGTTATAGTGGAACATGAAAGGATCGCGGCGCTCCCCTTCGAGCGCATCGACGATCTGGGCGTCGCGACCCGTGCCCAGGGTCGTTGCGACCAGCGCCTGAGTCTCGCCGCGCGTAAAGAGGGCCGACCCGTGGGCGCGCGGCAGCACGCCGACCTGCACATCGATCGGCCTGACCGTCGTCGTATCCCGGCCATCGATACGCGGCGATCCGGCAAGAATCCGGCCGCGCACGATCTTCTTCTCTAGCTTCTGTAGCTGCGTCTTGACCTCAGCCTCACTCCAGTTCGAGGACTCGGGCTCGGCCAGGGCCGCCAGGCAGCTACCCTTGATCTCCGCGATGCGCGCGTAGCGCGCTTGCTTTTCGGCGATACCGTATGCATCGTTGAGCTGGTCGCGCACGGCCTGCTCGACTGCGCTTGCGAGCGCCTCATCCGGCACCGGCGCGGCCCACTGGATCGGCTCGCGGCCCGCTTCCGCGGCCAGCGATGCGATCGCCTCGATCGCGACCTGCATCTGCTCGTGACCGAACATCACGGCGCCGAGCATGGCATCCTCGGACAAAAGCTTCGCGCTCGATTCGACCATGAGCACGGCGTTCGCGGTACCGGCAACGACGAGATCGAGCTCGGACTCGGCGAGCTCGCTCATCGTGGGGTTGAGCAGGTAGTGGCCGTCACGGTAACCGACTCTCGCCGCTCCGATCGGCCCCCGAAACGGCAGCCCCGAGAGCGCGAGCGCCGCCGATGCGCCGAGCAGGGCCGGAATGTCCGGGTCGATCTCGGCGTTCATCGACAGCACGGTTGCGATGACCTGCGTTTCCCTCGCGAAGCCGTCGGGAAAGAGCGGCCGGATCGGCCGGTCGATCAGTCGCGAGGTCAGCGTCTCCTTCTCGCTCGGCCGGCCTTCGCGCTTGAAGAAGCCGCCGGGAATCCGGCCGGCAGCATAGGTCTTTTCCTGATAATTGACCGTCAGCGGGAAGAAATCCCGCCCCGACTGATCGGTCTTTTGACCCACGGCCGTGACCAGCACGACAGTGTCCTCCATGCTGACCAGCACGGCGCCGTCAGCCTGACGGGCGATGGCTCCAGTCTCGAGCGAAACCTGATGCGGGCCGAATTTGAAATTTCTCGTTACCTTCACGCTCTTCAATCCTTGCAAATCGTGCAGGCAGCCCGGGCCGCCGTGCGTAGTCGATGCCGAAAACGTTCAGAGCCGGGCGTGCCGGCTCTGATTCGGGTGGAAAAGAATTGGGTTCAACGCCGAAGACCGAGTCGAGCAATCAGATCCTGATAGCGGCCCTGGTCGTTAGCCTTGAGATAATCCAGAAGTCGCCGCCGACGATTGACCATGCGCAGCAATCCTCGACGGGAGTGATGATCCTTTTGATGCGAACCGAAGTGCTCGGTGAGCTGATTGATTCGAGCAGACAGCAACGCAACCTGGACTTCCGGCGATCCCGTGTCCTTCGTGCCGCGCGCATATTCAGCCAGAATCTCGGACTTGCGCTCCGAACTTAAACCCATGGTGTAATTCTCCAGACCGCGCTTGTCGCGGCCTCTCTCTTCCATACCCGTCTGAACAGGCCGCGTATTCTAACCAAACGGTTCGGCAGCACCAAGGCTTCATCGTGGGAAAATCCCGGCGGGTCTGAGCCAACCGCCTTCGTCGATCTCGCCGATGCCGATGAAACGGCCGTCCGGGTCGTAGATACGGACCCGGCCTTCCGGGCCCGCGGCCGTAAGGGGCACACGACGGCCGTGACGCAGCGCTTCGCAGTCCTGCTCGCCGATCCCGACCGCCGGCATTTCCGGCAGCGCCGCATCGGCCCCGAGCAGCCACCGGTCGAGGCCTGTAAGCCCTTCGACCGCCGCGCGCTCGAGCGCGTCGAGACCGACCATGAGATCCTCCCCGAACGGCCCGACGCTGAGGCGCCGAAGGGCCGCCACGTGGGCGACGGTGCCGAGCTTGCACGCGAGATCCGCCACCAGGGTCCTGACGTACGTGCCCTTGGAGCAATGAACGGACAAGGTCAGCTGCGGCCAGTCGAGTGACTCGACCGAAAGATCGAAGATCTCGATGTCGCGGGCGCGCCTCGGCACCTCCCTGCCCTCGCGCGCGAGCTCGTAAAGACGCCTGCCTTCATGCTTGACGGCCGAGTACATGGGCGGGATCTGCCTGATGCGTCCGGTCATCGCGCCGACGGCGGCTTCGATCTCGTCGCGGGAAAGCGCCGGACCCTCGTGCCGCTCGATCGCGGACCCGGCCGCATCGCCCGTATCCGTCGCGACACCGAAAGCCGCCGTCACGCGGTAACGCTTGCTCGCGTCGAGCATCAGCCCCGAGATCTTCGTCGCCGCGCCAAAGCAGACCGGCAGCATGCCGGTCGCGATCGGATCGAGCGTGCCCGTGTGGCCGGCCTTTTCCGCCTGAAACAGGCGCTTGACCCGTTGCAGGACCCGGTTCGAGGTGGATCCGGACGGCTTGTCGACGAGGACGATGCCGGTCAGGGCTCTGGTCGGACGGCGGGCGGACTCGCGGCTCATGCGGCCTCGCAGCCGGCGCTAGTCGTCTGCGAGGCCGTTATCGCCGGCAGCCGCGCCCGCGTCGTCGATCAGTTTCGTCACTCTCAGGCCCTCGCGAGCGCTTGCGTCCTTCACGAAACGCAGCTCCGGCACGCGACGGAGCCTGATCTCACGGCCCAGCCGGCTGCGCATGAACGCGACAGCCTTCGCGAGCGCGGCCTCGACGGGCCCGATATCGGCATCGGGATCGAGCGTGGAATAGAACACGCGCGCAACGCCGAGATCGCCACTCAGGTCGACCTCGCTGACGCGCACGTTCTTCAGGCGCGGATCCTTGACCTCAAACTGGAGCAAATCGTTGAGTATTCGCTGAAGCTCAGCCGCGACCCGCAAGCCCCTGGAATACTCCCGCGACATCAGAACCCGCCTCCGCACCCCGCGTCACCGCGAGCTCCGGTCAGAGCTGGCGCGCGTGCTCGGATCGCTCGTAGCACTCGATCTGATCGCCGACTTTGACGTCGTTGTAGTTCTTCACGCCGATACCGCACTCCGTGCCGGCCCGGACTTCCTGAACGTCATCCTTGAATCGCCGCAGCGACTCGAGCTCGCCTTCGTAGATGACGACGTTGTCGCGAAGGACGCGAATCGGGCTGCTGCGCTTGACGTAACCGTCGGCGACCATGCATCCGGCGACGTTGCCGAACTTCGGCGAACGGAAAACCTCGCGGACCTCGGCGAGGCCGACGATCTGCTCGCGAATCTCGGGCGACAGCATGCCGCTGACGGCAGCCTTGATATCGTCGATGGCCTCGTAAATCACGCTGTAGTAGCGGACGTCGACGCCGCTGTCCTTGATAGCGTTGCGCGCGGCGGCGTCGGCCCGGACGTTGAAGCCGAGAATGATCGAGCCCGAGGTTGCCGCAAGCTGAATGTCGGACTCCGTGATGCCGCCGACGCCGGAGCTGATCACGCTGACCTTGATCTCGTCGTGCGAGATGGCCTCGAGCGCATCCTTCAGCGCCTCGGCGCTGCCCTGGACGTCGGCCCTGATCATCAGCGCGACGTTGATGGCGCCGGCCTCGCCCATCTGACTGAAGACGTCCTCGAGCTTGGTGGCCTGTTGCTGCGCGAGCTTGACGTCACGCTGCCGGCCCTGCCGGAACTCCGCGACCTCGCGCGCCTTGCGCTCGTTCGCGACAACGAGCATCTCGTCGCCGGCCGTCGGCGCGCCCGAAAGACCGAGCACGACGGCCGGTATCGAAGGTCCGGCCGATTCGATCGTCTCGCCGGCCTCGTTGAACATGGCCCGTATGCGGCCGTACTCGTGACCGGCGAGCAGCATGTCGCCGGTCTTGAGCATGCCTTTGTTGACGAGCACGGTCGCCACCGCGCCGCGGCCGCGCTCGAGACTCGATTCGAGCACGACGCCCTGCGCGGCACCCGTCGCCGGCGCCTTGAGATCGAGCAGCTCCGCCTGGAGCATGACGGCTTCGAGCAGGTTGTCGATGCCATTGCCGGTGTGTGCCGAAACATCGACGAAGAGCGTGTCGCCGCCCCAGGTGTCCGGAATGACGTTGAGCTGCGCGAGCTCGTTGCGCACGCGCTGCGGATCGGCGTCTTCCTTGTCGACCTTGTTGACGGCGACCACGATCGGAACTTCGGCCGCGCGGGCGTGGTCGATCGCTTCCTTGGTCTGCGGCATGACGCCGTCGTCCGCGGCCACGACGAGAATGACGATGTCGGTAACCTGAGCGCCTCGCGCGCGCATCGCCGTGAAGGCGGCATGGCCCGGCGTGTCGAGAAAGGTCACGGTGCCGCGATCCGTCCCGACATGGTAGGCGCCGATATGCTGCGTGATGCCGCCGGCCTCCCCCGCCGCGACCCGCGTGCGCCGGATATAGTCGAGCAGCGAGGTCTTGCCGTGATCGACGTGGCCCATGACCGTCACGACAGCGGGACGCGAGACCTCCTCTCCGCCCCTGAACCCTTCCTCCGACGCGGCCAGAAGCTCGTCCTCCAGCGCCGTTTCCTTCAGCGCCCTGGCCTTGTGGCCAAGCTCCTCGACGACGAGGATCGCCGTGTCCTGATCGAGCACCTGGTTGATCGTCACCATCATGCCCATGCCCATCAGCGTCTTGATGACTTCGGTGGACTTGACGGCGAGCCGCTGCGAGAGCTCGTGCACCGTGATCGTCTCGGGAATCTCGACCTCGCGCACGACCGGCGCCGTCGGGCGCTCGAAACCGTGCTGCGAATCGACGCTGACGTTGACGGAGCGGCGCCGCGGCGTCTTCTTCTTGCGCCGGCGCGTCGCCATGCCGTCGGCGACGTGCAGCGTGCGGTCGGGCGCCGCGCCGGGAGCCTTGCCGCGCTTGCTCTGCTTGCGCTGGCGTTCCTGCTCGATGCGCGCCTGGGCTTCGCGCTCTTTCGCGGCTTCCGCGGCGAGCTTGCGATCCTCGTCGGCCTTGCGCCTGGCTTCCTCGTCCGCGGCCAGCCGCTGGCGCTCCTCCTCGGCTTGCCGCTGCTCGGCCTCGCGCCGCTCGGCGGCCTCGCGCTCGGCGGCCTCGCGCTGCTCGCGCTCGAGCCGCTCGGCCTCGGCGAGCTTCTCCTCCTCGGTGCGGCGCACGGCGTCGAGGGCTTCCTGCTGCTGGCGCGCCTGCTCCTGAAGCACGTCGCGCTTGATGTACGTGCGCTTTTGGCGCACCTCGACGTTGACCGTGCGCGAGCGTCCCTGTCCGCTCGCGAGCTTGAGCTCCGTTTGCGACTTGCGCTTGAGCGTGATCCGGCGCGGCGCGGCCGCGGCCGGATCCTTCCTGCCGTGCGCGCGGCGCAGGTGCGTCAGAAGCTCGAGCTTCGCATCCTCGCTGATGACGTCGTCGGCGCCCGAGACTTTGATGCCGGCCTCGTCCAGCTGCACGATGAGCCGGTCCACGGGGACCTTGAGCACTTGCGCGAATTCCGAGACGGTAACTTCCGCCATGCCGTTCCTCCGCCCTTAGGCCTGCTGCTCGGCCTCGAACCAATGCGCGCGCGCGGCCATGATCAGCTCGGCAGCGCGCGCGGGCTCGAGATTCTCGATCGACTCCAAATCGTCCACGGCCTGCTCGGCGAGATCCGCGCGCGTGACGATGCCGCGGCTCGCGAGCACGAACGCGAGCTCGCGATCCATGCCGTCGAGGCTCAGCAAGTCGTCGGACGGCTCCGCCTGATCGATCACTTCCTCGCTCACGATCGCCTGCGTGATCAGCACGTCGCGCGCGCGCGCGCGAAGCTCGTCGACGATCTCCTGATTGAACTCCTCGATAGCCAACAGCTCGCTCGCGGGCACGTAGGCGACCTCCTCGAGCGAAGAGAAGCCTTCCTGCACGAGAATGCTCGCGACGTCCTCGTCCACGTCGAGCTCCTTCATGAAGTTCCCGACGAGCTCGCGCGCTTCGTGCTCGCTCTTTTCCTCGGCGTCGGTTTCGGTCATGACGTTGAGCTCCCAGCCCGTGAGCTCGCTCGCAAGCCGTATGTTCTGCCCGCCGCGGCCGATCGCCTGCGAGAGCTTCTCCTCCTCGACGGCGATATCCATGCTGTGCGCGTCCTCGTCGACGACAATCGAGAG
The DNA here is from genome assembly GCA_035513215.1 of Gammaproteobacteria bacterium. Classification (GTDB taxonomy): domain Bacteria; phylum Pseudomonadota; class Gammaproteobacteria; order Steroidobacterales; family Rariloculaceae; genus DATCZB01. The sequence continues at coordinate 17,392 of DATKCK010000025.1, forward strand.
CACGTCGGCCGGCGACATCGCGTTGATCACGAACTGCGCCGCGTTCTCGTCGTAGAGGATGATATCCACGCGCTCGCCGGCGAGCTCGTTCGAGACCGCCTGCACGCGCGAGCCGCGCATGCCGACGCAAGCGCCTACGGGATCGATGCGCGGGTCGTTGCTTTTGACCGCGATCTTGGCACGCAGCCCCGGATCGCGCGCGGCCGCGAGGATGTCGATGAGCCCCTGGCCGACCTCGGGCACCTCGATCTTGAAGAGCTCGATGAGGAACTGCGGCGAGGTGCGTGTGAGGAACAGCTGCGGCCCGCGCGGCTCCGTACGCACGTCGGCGAGCAGGCTCTTGATGCGGTCCTGCGGCTTGATCGGCTCGCGCGGGATCAGGTGCTCGCGCGGAATGAATCCTTCGGCGTTGCCGCCGAGATCGACGAAGGCGCCGTTGCGGTCCACGCGCTTGACGATGCCGCTCAGAAGCTCGCCGACACGCTCCTTGTACTCGTCGACGACCTGCTCGCGCTCGGCCTCGCGAACCTTCTGCACGATGACTTGCTTGGCCGTCTGCGCCGCGATGCGGCCGAACTCGACCGACTCCATCGGCTGCTCGACGTAGCCGTCGACCTCGGCGTTCGGGTCGATGTCGAGCGCGTCCTCGAGCCTGAGCTCGCGCGCGGGCTCCTCGAGCTCGTTCGAGTCGTCGGCGAAAACCTTCCAGCGGCGGAACGT
>DATKCK010000026.1:0-2961 GCA_035513215.1 Gammaproteobacteria bacterium
ACGGCGAGATCGACCGGCTGCTCGCGCAGTCCTACCAGCGGCTCGGCCGTTGGGAGGAATGCGCCGAAGCGTCGCGCAGCGCGCTCGATCGCGGCGGGCTCGACCGCACCGACTACGTTTACATGCAGCTCGGTAACTGCCTGCTGAACCTCAAGGAATATCAGGCCGCACGCACCGCATTTCAGCAGGCCGCCGCGGATGAGCGTCTGGCGGCCGATGCCCGGCGCTGGATCGCCTACGTGGACGAGACGGTGACGCGCGAGCGGAACAACGCCGCGCTGATCGCTTCGCTCCAGGGCAACTGACGGAATTCCCGGTGACAATCAAAGCGGGCGACCGCATGCCCGAGGGCAGGTTTGCCGTGACGGGTGCGGACGGCAAACCGGGGGCGCTCACGACGCAGGAGCTGTTCGGCGGCAAGAAGGTCGTCCTTTTTGCCGTGCCTGGGGCTTTCACGCCGACCTGCTCGATCAAGCACCTGCCTGGGTTCGTCGACCAGGCGGTGGCCATCAGGGCGAAGGGCGTCGACACCGTCGCCTGTATGGCCGTCAACGACGTCTTTGTGATGTCGGCCTGGGGTCAGTCGGCTTCGGTCGGCGACTCGGTGCTGATGCTCGCGGATGGCAACGGCGAGTACACCAGAGCGCTCGGGCTCGAGCTCGATGCCTCGGGGTTCGGCATGGGGAGCCGCGCGAAGCGGTTCTCGATGATCATCGATGACGGGGTCGTCACCGAGCTCAATATCGAGCCTCCTGGGGAGTTCGGGCTCAGCTCCGCGGAGACCATCCTCGAGCAGCTCGGCTCAACCTCCCGATAACAATGTGCCACTAGGACGTCGGCCGGGCGTGCAAGGACGGGGGCCGCTGGCTCAGACAGTCCTCGCGCCGCCGTTGGGAGACGCCTCACGAAGCTGACACGTCGGTGCGCGCGGCGCGCTTCGGAACTCGCCCTCGGCCTCCATCCTTACACACCCGTCCGACTCCTCATCCGCGGGCTACGGGTCTGGGTGGAACCAATTCCGGTGCGGCTCGCGAGCAGCCGGCTCGAGTACCGCTGCGCGCGCTGGCCGCGAGGAACGGGCCGAGTGGGAACCGATGTCGGCGCCCCCCAACCATCGCGCGTCGGTCCGACGCGATACGCTGATACGTGGTTCCACACCGACCACAACCACGTTGTGGCAAAATACCGCATCGTTTCGTCACAGGACGTCGGCGTGACTCCACCGGTTAGCAGATTCAAAGCGAGCGAAAAGCTCAGTAACGTCCGCTACGAGATTCGCGGCACGCTGGCCCGCCGCGCGCTGGAGCTCGAGCGTCAGGGCTACGAGATCGTCTCGCTGAACATCGGCAATCCCGGTATTTTCGGCTTCCGGACGCCCGAAACGATGCGGCTCGCGATGATCGAGAACCTCGGCGCCAGCGAGCCGTACTGTAATCAGAAAGGCGTGTTTCCGGCCCGCGAGGCCGTCGTCATGCAGCAGCAGGATCGCGGCGTCCTCGATGCGACAGCCGATCACGTCTTTATCGGCAACGGCGTCAGCGAGCTGATCGACCTGACCCTGCGCGCGCTGCTGAACGCCGGCGACGAGGTCCTGATTCCGAGCCCGGACTATCCGCTCTGGACGGCGGCGACGGTCCTCAACGGCGGCAAGGCCGTCTACTATCCGTGCCCGGAATCGCAGAACTTCAATCCCGACGTCGAGGCCATCCGGCGCTCGATCACGAAGCGAACGCGCGCCATCGTCGTCATCAATCCGAACAATCCGACGGGCGCGGTCTACGAGCGCGACGTGCTCGAGTCGATTGCGAGGCTCGCGGCAAGGCACGGGCTCGTCGTGCTCAGCGACGAGATCTACGACCAGATGGTCTACGACGAGGCCCGGTTCGTCCCAATGGCGACGCTGTGCCGCGACACGCTGTGCGCGACCTTCAGCGGCCTGTCGAAGGTTTACCGGGCCTGCGGCTATCGGGTCGGCTGGGTCTCGTTCAGCGGCACGGCCGAGCTCGCGGAATCGTATCTGAACGCGCTCGATCTGCTTGCGGCGCTCCGACTTTGCAGCAACGTGCCGGGGCAATGGGCCGTTCAGACTGCGCTCGGCGGTTACCAGAGCATTCACAAGCTCTGCGCGCCCGGCGGGCGGCTTTACGAATCGCGCCAGGCCGTCATCGCCGCGACCGAAAGAAGCCGGTTTCTGTCGCTCGTTCCGCCGCGCGGCGCGATGTACGCTTTTCTCGGCGTCGATACGAAGCTGATACCGGGCTTCGACGACGAGGCATTCGCGCTCGAGTTGCTCGAGCAGCAGCACGTGCTGGTCGCGCCGGGATCGAGCTTCAACACGGATTATCGCGACCATTTCAGAATCACCACGCTGCCGCTCAGCGATCAGATCGACGACGTCTTTGGACGCATCGAGACCGTTCTCGAGCAGCTCGCCGGGCACCAGCCAAAACTAGAAATTGCTTGAGGACAGTTATTTAACGATCTGATCTTTAATGTATTTAGATCGGATATCCTCGGCCAATTTCGAAACTCCTCTGATCACGCGCGACGGGTCGGCCACGCAGCAGTGGGAGGCCGTGCTCGCCGACCTCGACCCCGCGGCGGGCCGGCGGGCCTGGCCGAGCCGCCCGTTCGTAAGCTGGTCCGGTTGGCTGTCGGTGTGCTTCGCGACTCTCGAGACGTTGCCCGGGGACGGCCCATCCGCGGGCCGGAACGTGCGGGCCTCGCTGCTGCTGAGTCCGGGTCAGGCCGACCGGCTCTGGCGGCATGTCATCGAGGCTTCGCAACCAGGGCGGTCGCTGATCGGCAGCGCGGGCGTTGCGCGCTGGGCCAGGGCGGCCCGGCGCAGCCTCTTCGAGCACGGCCTGGCGCCCGCCGAGCAGGGCGGACCGTCCTGGCGGGACGACGCTGCCGTCTTTCTCGACTGGAGCCGCGACTTCGAGGCCGAGCTCGATCGAAACG
>DATKCK010000027.1:0-2530 GCA_035513215.1 Gammaproteobacteria bacterium
AGTTGGGGTCAGCATTTGGGGTCAGACCCCTTTCAGGTTCGGCGCGCCGAACCTGAAAGGGGTCTGACCCCAAATGCTGACCCCAACTCACCGCAACCGGGAGTGCCCGCTCCAGACGGGCCGCCAGAACGGTGCGTCGGCCGGCGACTGCGGCAGGTCGTCGGCGAGACAGAGATCGCCGACGGCGACTAGCTGCCGCTCGTGATAGAGCAACGGCACGGCCGGGCGCATCCAGGGCACGATGCCCGCTTCCTGGAACCAGTGCTTCAGCGTCTTGTGATGCCGGCTTCCGTTCGGCCTGAAGCGCTCGCCGCCCCTGCGAAAGGCGACGGTAAGCCCGCCTCGGGCCCAGCGATCCGGAATCCCGTAACCGTCGGCGGCGACGAGCCTGAGCTCGCCGTCGGCGAAGCGGAAGGCGCAGCTCTTGTCGATACGTCCCGGCTGCGGCGGCTCTGCGTGCCCGGGCGTCTTCAGATAGAGCCGGCGTCGAAAGACCCGGGCTTCGGCGCCGGGCCAACCGACGACGACCTCGGCATCGTCGCGCGCGTCGAGCACGCGCATCAGCTCGGCGAGCTGGGTCGCGCTCGGCAGCGGCAGCCCGAGCGCGCGCACCGCGTGGCGCAGCGCGTTGCCGCGCCGCGGCTCCGACAGGGACTCGAGCAGATCGACCGGAATGCGCTCGAGCTCGTCCGCCGCAGCGAGATCGCCGGCCGCCACCTCGCTCAGGACCGTGTCGGCCTCCACCATTTGCCGCGCGAGCCGCGCGGCCGCGAAGCCCGCCTTCGGCCAGCGCTCGCGTAACGCGGGCAGCACCTTCGCGCGCAGGAAGTTGCGGTCGAACCGCGTGTCGGCGTTGCTCGGGTCCTCGAGCCAGCCGAGGCCCTGCCGCTCAGCCTCGGCCTCGATCTCGGCGCGTGAGAAACCGAGCAGTGGTCTTGCGAGCCAGCCCGGGCCCAGGGGACTTGAGTCGCGGATCGCCGTGAGCCCGCGAACGCCGGTGCCGCGCATCAGCCTGAGCAGGACGGTCTCGAGCTGATCGTCGGCATGATGCGCGGTCACGACGACCTCGCCGGGGCCGACGGCCTCGGCCAGCACGGCGTAGCGGGCTTCGCGCGCCGCAGCTTCGACGCTTTCGCCGGCCGAAGGCGCGAGCGCGAGCCTCCGGGTCACGAACCCGATGCCGAGCGTTTTCGCCACGCCCGCGCAGTGCGTCGACCAGGCGGCCGAATCCTCGTGCAGGCCGTGGTCGACGTGAATGGCCGCGATCTCGCGCGGCAAGGCCGAGCGATCGAGCGCGTGCAGCAGCAGCGTCGAATCCAGGCCGCCGCTGAACGCGACCAGCACGCGCCTGCCGGCCAGACCCAGCCGCTCGACGGCCGCGTCGAAGCGCTCAGTGAACGCGCGCGATGTGTCGGAATCTCCCATCGGGGCCGCGCCGCACGATCAGCCTTCCTTGAAGACGCCGACCCCGGCCAGCCGCTGGCGTCGGCGCTTGACGAGCTGATCCTTCGGCAGGGCCTTGAGGTCGGCGATCGCGGCGACCAGCGCGTTCTTCAGCGTCTCGGCCATGGCTTCGGGATCGCGATGCGCGCCCCCGAGCGGCTCCGGCACGATCTCGTCGATCAGGCCGAGCTTGTCGAGCCTGTCGGCCGTGATGCCCATGGCGTCGGCCGCCTCCTCGGCCCTTTCCGATGTTTTCCAGAGAATCGAGGCGCAGCCCTCGGGCGAGATGACGGAGTAAACGCTGTACTGAAGCATCAGCAGCCGGTCCGCGACGCCGATCGCGAGCGCGCCGCCCGACCCGCCTTCGCCGGTGACGACGCTGATGATCGGCGTCCTGAGGCCCGACGCCAGATGGAGACTCTGAGCGATCGCCTCGCTCTGTCCGCGCTCCTCGGCGCCGACCCCGGGATAGGCGCCCGCCGTGTCGATCAGCGTCACGATGGGCAATGAGAACTTCTCGGCGAGCCGCATCAGCCGCTGGGCCTTGCGGTAGCCTTCGGGGCGCGCCATGCCGTAGTTGCGGTGGACGCGCTCCTTCCACTCCCTGCCCTTCTGGTGGCCGATCACGACGACGGGCTGTCCTTCGAGCCTCCCGATGCCGGCGATGATCGCGTGGTCGTCGGCATACATGCGGTCGCCGTGCAGCTCCTGGAAGTCGTCGAGCAGGTAGCCCACGTAGTCGAGCGTATAGGGTCGTTTCGGGTGCCGGGCAAGCTGGGCGACCTGCCAGGCCGTCAGATTCGCGAACACGCTCTTCGTCAGCGCCTCGCTCTTCTTGCGCAACCGCCCGACCTCCTCGCTGATATTGAGCTCGGAGTCCTCGCCAACGAACTTCAGCGCCTCGATCTTGGCCTCGAGCTCTGCGATTGGTTGTTCAAATTCGAGGAAATTCGGGTCCATTTCTACGCAAATCGCTGTTTTTTTTCACGATAACCCGGCAATTCGGATCCTGACAAGGGCCCGCCGCACAATAAATGGAATAAATGGAATAAATGGGGTCAGACCCCTTTCAGGTTGGGTCAGACCC
>DATKCK010000028.1:0-66413 GCA_035513215.1 Gammaproteobacteria bacterium
ACGGTAAACTCAGCAGATTCCGGCACAATCGCGCGGAATCGGGCCGGTAGTCGAGTTCCTCGAAATCGGTCAAGGCTTGCGCCTCCGTTGGCGGTGAATCAGCATTGTCTCAAACCGGTATGAGCGACTCCAGCCGATGACGCGGCCCCTGGTTTCATTCCGTTGCGCGTGCCTGCCGTTCTTATCGGCGGCACTCACTGCCTGCGGACCCAGCGGCCCGGGGCCCGAACCCGCAACGACGGCGCCGACTGCCGCCTATATCGGCAGCGAAGCCTGCGGCGCATGTCACGCCGCCGAAGCCGAGGCATGGAACCGCTCGCATCATTACCTCGCGATGCAGGAAGCGAGAGCGGAGACGATACTCGGGGATTTTTCGGCCGCGACGTTCGAGCAAGACGGCACGCAATCGGCTTTCGAGCAGAGCGGTGAGGCGTTCCTCGTCCGATCCAATGCAGCCAGCGGCGAGCCGGCCGAGTTCCCGGTCGCCTACACCTTCGGTTTCGAGCCGCTGCAACAATACCTGCTCGAGATGCCGGATGGACGGCTGCAGGCTTTCACCGCCGCCTGGGACGCGCGGCCCGAGACCGCCGACGGGCAGCGATGGTTCGACCTGCACGCCGGCGAGACGATCGAAAGCGACGATCCGCTGCACTGGACGGGCTTGCTCTACAACTGGAACGGCAATTGTGCCGAGTGCCACTCCACCGGCGTCATCAAGGGATACGACGCCGAGAGCGACACGTATTCGACGCGCCTGTCCGAGGTCAACGTCGGCTGCGAGGCATGCCACGGACCGGGATCGAATCATGCGGCGTCGCCGTCCGGGCAGGGCCTGGTTCTCGCGACCGTCCCGCGCGCCTGGGCCGTGCCGGCCGGCGGCGCTATCGCGGAGCGCGTGCCGCCGGTCGACGACGAAGCGCGAGCCGAGCTCGAGGTTTGCGCCGGTTGCCACTCGCGCCGCGGTCAGCTCACGGATGCGTCCGAACCCGGAGATCCGTACCTCGACGGATTCCGTCCGGCCCTGCTGACCGATCCGCTCTATCACGCCGACGGGCAGATCCAAGACGAGGTTTTCGTCTACGGGTCGTTCCTGCAAAGCCGCATGCACGCGGCCGGCGTGACCTGCAGCGACTGCCACGAGCCGCACTCGGGCAACCTGCGCGCCGACGGCAACGCCGTCTGCGGCCAGTGCCATCTCGCATCAGAGTTCGACACGCGCGAGCATCATCGGCACGAGCCCGGCGCACCGGGCTCGCGCTGCGTCGGTTGCCACATGCCGGCCGAGACTTACATGGTCGTCGACCCGCGACGCGATCACAGCTTTCGCGTCCCGCGACCCGATCTCACCGTGACGCTCGGCACGCCGAACGCCTGTGCCGACTGTCATCAGGGATCCGCCGAATGGGCGGCCGGGCGCGTGGCCGAGTGGTTCCCCGAGGGGCGAAGCGGCGAGTTCCACTATGCCGAGGCGCTTGCGGCCGGCCGGCGCTGGTCGGCCGATCGGCGGGAGCTCTTGTCGCGCGTCGTCGTCGATGCCGGGATGCCGGCGATCGTTCGCGCCACGGCGATGTCGCTTCTCGGCCAGCAACTCGACGACGCCACACTCCCCGTGCTGCGATCTGCGATCGACAGCAGCGAGCCGCTGCTCGAGCTCGCCGCGATCGACGCGCTGGCCGGCCTGCCCGCGGCAGCGCGTCCGGATCTCGGCCAGCGCTTTCTGACCAGCGGGCCGCTCGCGCTTCGCGTTGCGGCCGCCCTGTCCCTGCTGCCCGCCCGCGAGGCGCTCAGCCCGCGCCGGCAGGCCGATCTCGATGCGGCGCTCGCCGAGCTCGACGCCGTGCATCGCTTCAACGCCGATCGTCCCGAGGGCCTGATCGCGCGCGCCGGCCTCGAGCTCGCGCTCGGCCGGCCGACCGAAGCCGAAGCGACGCTGAGTCTCGCGATCGAGCGCGCGCCCGCGTTCACGGCCGCCTACGTCAATCTCGCCGACCTCTACCGCGCGCTCGGCCGTGAACCCGACGCCGAAAGGACTCTGAGGGAAGGTCTCGCGATCGTGCCCGACGATGCCGGCCTGCTCCATGCGCTCGGGCTTTCGCTCGTCCGCGCCGGCCGCGACGACGAAGCCCTGCCGCTGCTCGAGCGCGCGGCTGGGCTCGATCCCGACCAGCCGCACTATGCTTACGTCTACGGTGTCGCGCTGAATACGCTAGCCGGCCCCGCGGCGGCACTCGAGGCGCTCGCGGGCACACACGAGCGATTTCCCGGTCACGCCGACACGCTCGTCGCGCTCGCGACCATTCATCGCGATGCCGGCAATTCGGACGAGGCGCTGCGCTACGCGACCTTGCTCGAAGCCGTATCGCCGGCCAGTTCGCGGGCGCGGGGGCTCATCGAATCCTTGCGCTAGCTTTCACTTCGATGTCGCCGGACGCGCCGTCGACGATTTCGCGCTTTCAGGCGTTGCCGGGCTCGGCTAAAGACGGATTCGATCGGACCGGGCGTAAACGTTGAACCCGTCGCTCTTGAGGAATCCGATCAGCGTGATCCCGAACTCCCGGGCCAGCTCGACTGCCAGAGACGACGGCGCACCGACCGCGGCAACGATCGGACAGCCGGCCATCATGGCTTTCTGCATGAGCTCGAAGCTCGCGCGCCCGCTCAGGATGATGCCGTGCCTGGCGAGCGGCAAAGCGTCGTCCATCAGACGGCCGCCGATCAGCTTGTCGAGCGCGTTATGCCGGCCGACATCCTCGCGCACGGCGATGACCTTGCCGTCGACGTCGAAGAGCCCCGAGGCATGCAGGCCGCCCGTCTCCTCGAAAACGGCCTGATCGGATATCAGCGCCTTGGGAAGGCCGCCGAGCACGCGGCGCTCGACCGAGAAGTCATTGGATGCAATATCGAATCGCCCCTGTATCGCAACGGCATCGAGCGACGCCTTGCCGCAAACGCCGCAGCTCGAGGATGTATAGAAATGGCGCTCGAGGCGATCGAGCTCGACTCTGACGCCGGCCGCAAGCTCGACGCGAACGACGTTGATCAGCCCGTTCGGCGCCGGCGGCCCGCAGGGCCGCGCGATCAGGATATCGGCCGAGCGGCGGACGATGCCTTCGGAATACAGAAAACCGAGTGCCAGCTCCTCGTCGTTGCCGGGCGTTCGCATCGTGATCGAGATGCTGCGCTCGATCCGCGTGCCGTCCCCGCCGTCGAGATCGAGCCGGATCTCGAGCGGCTCCTCCGTCGCGACAACGTCGTCCGTGGCGACAACGTCCGTGGCGATGACGGTGTCGTCGGCTGCGACGATGGCCTCACCGGCATCGCGGATACCGCCGCCGACGCGGTTGATGGCAACGCGCTTGAGACTCGGACGTCGCGCGAGTTCCGCTAGGTCGGCCACGCATCACCTACCCGGCGCAGCATCCCCTCGTTCAGATCCGACAGTCTGGCACATCCGACGAGCGCCATGTCGCGCTCGAGCTCGGTGCGCAGAATCTCGAGCGCGCGTGTCGCGCCGGCCTCGCCGCCGGCCCCGAGCCCGTAGAGATAGGGGCGTCCGGCCGAGCAGGCCGTGGCGCCGAGCGCGATGGCCTTCAGTATGTGCACGCCGCGGCGAATGCCGCCGTCGACGATGATTTCCATCTCTCCGCCGACCTGATCGACGACCTCGCGCAGCACGTCGAACGGCGCCGGCGAGAAATCGAGCTGACGGCCGCCGTGATTCGACAGCATGACGGCCGTCGCGCCCACCTGGCGCGCGCGCTTAGCGTCCTCGCCCGTCATGATGCCCTTGATGGCAAACGGACCGCCCCACTCACCGATCATCCATTCAGCGTCGTCCCAGGTCACGCTGCGGTCGAGCTGATTGTTCAGATACTCGATGATGCCGCCGAGCTTGTCGCTGCCGGGCGGCGGGCGGTGGGCGACGTTGGCCATATCGATCTTCGGCGAGGTCAGATGACGATAGACCCAGGCCGGATGCATCGCGATGTCGATCAAGCTCATAAGCGACAGCTTCGGGGGCACCGTCATGCCCGTGACGATATCGCGCTCGCGGTTGCCCGAGACCGCGACATCGACGGTGAGCTGAAGCGCCTTGAATCCCGACTCCCTGGCGCGCTGAAAGAACTCGCGCGTCAGGCCCCTGTCCTTCAGCACGTAGACCTGGAAAGCCTTCGGGCCGTCGCTGAGCTTCGCGACTTCCTCGATGCTCATCGACGAGAAGCTCGACAGAGAGTACAGCGTGCCCGCGGCCTTTGCCGCGCGGACGACGGCCCGCTCGCCTTCGTAGTGAAACAGCCGCGACAGAGCCGTCGGCGAACAGAAGAACGGCCACTCTATCGGTGCGCCGAAGACGCTCGTCGACATGTCGATATGGGCGACGTCGACGAGAGCGCGCGGCCGGAACTCCCACGAATCGAATGCCGTCGTATTGCGCCTGAGCGTCCATTCCTCGTCGGCGCCACCGTCGATGTAATGAAACATCGGCGCGGGCAGCTTCTTCTGCGCGAGCTTGCGCAGCTCAGCGATGTTGTAGGCGCGCTGGACGCGGGATCGCATGGCTGCGACCCCGCCTCAGGCGGGCTGGCCGATCGTCTCGGCCAGGGCTCTCACGGCGTCGTCGGCGATATCGTTGAGCCCGCCTTTCCCGCTTTGCCGGTGCTCGACGATCGCCCGCTTCATGTCGGGCGTCCAGAAGCGCGTCAGGTGGTCGCTGACGCCGGCGACGGCCTTGTCCCTCTTGCCGTAGTCGAAGTTGTCGGCGATCTGGTTCGCCATGCGAACCAGCTTGTTCGTCCCGTCGCTGCCCACGGCGGACCTAGCTCACGGGCAGCGGCCGGCGGGCGCGCTCGAGCAGGTCGATCTGCTCGTCGGTGAAGGCTTCGAATTTGCGCTGCCAGTCCGATAGCTTGCTGACCTTGAAGGCCTGGACCGCCGTCACCTTGTACTCGGGGCAGTTCGTCGCCCAGTCGGAATTGTCCGTCGTGACGACGTTCGCGCCCGATTCCGGATGGTGGAAGGTCGTGTAGACGACCCCCGGCTGGACGCGATCCGTGATGACGGCCCGCAGCACCGTCTCGCCGGCGCGGCTTTGCAGGCCGACCCAGTCGCCTTCCTCGATGCCGCGCTGCTCGGCATCGTGCGGATGCATCTCGAGCACGTCCTCGTTGTGCCAGCCCAGGTTTGCCGTGCGCCGCGTCTGCGCGCCGACGTTGTACTGGCTCAGTATCCGGCCGGTCGTCAAGAGCAGCGGGTACTTGCTCGTCGAACGCTCGTCGGTCGGGACGTACGGCGTCACGCGGAAAAGCCCCTTGCCGCGCACGAACTCTTCGACGTGCATCGTCGGCGTGCCGAACTCGGCCTCGTCGTTGCAGGGCCACTGGATGCTGCCGAGCTTATCGAGCTTCTCGAAGCTCACGCCCTTGAAGGTCGGCGTCAACCGCGCGATCTCGTCCATGATCTCGCTCGGATGCGAGTAGCTCATGTCGTAGCCCATCGCCTTTGCAAGGCCCATCGTCGCCTGCCAGTCCTCGAGCTCGGCCATCGGCTCCATGACCTTGCGCACGGGCGAGATCCGGCGCTCGGCATTCGTGAACGTGCCGTTCTTCTCGAGGAACGAAGAGCCCGGGAGGAAGACGTGGGCGAACTTCGCCGTCTCGTTCAGGAAAAGATCCTGCACGATCATGCACTCGAGCGACGACAGCGCCGCCTCGACGTGCTGCGTATCCGGATCCGACTGCGCGACGTCCTCGCCCTGCACGTAAAGGCCCTTGAAGCGGCCGGCGACGGCGGCGTCGAACATGTTCGGAATTCTCAAACCGGGATCGGGCTGGATCTCGACGCCCCAGTCGTCGCCGAAGAGCTTGCGAACGGCCGCGTCCGAGACGTGGCGATAGCCCGGCAGCTCGTGCGGGAAAGAGCCCATGTCGCAGGATCCCTGGACGTTGTTCTGGCCGCGCAGCGGATTGACGCCGACGCCTTCGCGGCCGAGGTTGCCCGTCGCCATCGCGAGGTTCGCGATGCCCATGACCATCGTCGAGCCCTGGCTGTGCTCGGAGACGCCGAGCCCGTAGTAAATCGCGGCGTTAGGCGCAGCGGCGTAAAGCCTCGCCGCGGCGCGGGCGGTCTCGGCCGGCACGCCCGTTTCCTGCTCGACGTTCTCCGGGGAATTGCGCTCCTCGAGAATAAAATTGCGCCAGTCCTCGTAAGCCTCGAGATCGCAGCGCTGCTCGATGAACGACTTGTCCTCAAGCCCCTCGCTGAGCACGACGTGCGCGAGCGCGTTGATGATCGCGACGTTGGTCCCGGGCCGAAGCCCGAGGTGATACTCGGCCTTGACGTGCGGCGACCTGACGAGGTCGATTGCGCGCGGATCGACGACGATCAGCCCGGCGCCCTCGCGCAGGCGCCGCTTCATCTGCGAGGCGAACACCGGGTGCGCGTCGGTCGGGTTCGCGCCGATGACCATGATGACGTCGGCCTTCATGACCGAGTCGAAGTTCTGCGTGCCGGCCGATTCGCCGAGCGTCGTCTTGAGCCCGTATCCGGTCGGCGAGTGGCAGACACGGGCGCAGGTATCGACGTTGTTGTTGCCGAAGGCCGCGCGGACGAGCTTCTGCACGAGATAGGTCTCCTCGTTCGTGCAGCGCGACGACGTGATGCCGCCGATCGAGCCCGGGCCGTATTTCGCCTGAATGCCCTTGAGCTTCTTCGCAGCGAACTCGAAGGCCTCGTCCCAGCTCACTTCCTGCCACGGATCGTGGATCGACTCGCGGATCATCGGCTTCGTGATGCGATCCTTGTGGGTCGCGTAGCCGAAGGCGAAGCGGCCCTTGACGCAGGAATGGCCGTGATTGGCGCCGCCGTCCTTATTCGGAATCATCTTGACGACCTTGCCGCCCTTCATCTCGGCGCGAAACGAGCAGCCGACGCCGCAATAGGCGCAGGTCGTGATCGCGTAATGCTCGGGTTGGCCCATCTCGATCAGCGAATTCTCGGTCAGCGTCGCCGTCGGACAGGCTTGAATGCAGGCGCCGCAGGACACGCATTCGGAATCAATGAAAGGCTGATCCTGGCTTGCGGCCACCTTCGATTCGAAGCCGCGGCCGTCGATCGTCAGCGCGAACGTGCCCTGCACCTCCTCGCAGGCCCGGACGCAGCGCGAGCAGACGATGCACTTCGACGGGTCGAACGTGAAATACGGGTTCGATCTGTCCTTCTCGGCATCGAGGTGGTTCTCGCCCTCGTAGCCGTAGCGAACCTCGCGCAGACCGACACTGCCTGCCATGTCCTGAAGCTCGCAGTCGCCGTTCGTCGGGCAGGTCAGGCAGTCGAGCGGATGGTCGGAGATATAAAGCTCCATGACGTTGCGCCTGATACTGGCGAGCCGGTTCGTCTCGGTCGTCACGACCATGCCTTCGCGAACCTCGGTCGTGCACGAGGCCGGCAGGCCCTTGGCGCCCTCGATCTCGACGAGGCAAAGCCGGCACGAGCCGAAAGCTTTCTGGCTGTCCGTCGCGCAGAGCTTCGGGATATTGATGCCCGCCTCGGCGGCGGCTCTTAGGACCGTCGTGCCTTTCGGCACGGCGATCGTCTCGCCGTCGATCTCGAGAGTAACCTGCTCCGTCGATTGCGATTCCGGCGTGCCGAAATCCCGCTCCCTCGCGTAGGGTTTGTAATCAGCCCTCATCCTGACTCTCCCTCCGGGCCCCTCAGTGCCGCGGGCCCAGATCCTCCGGAAAATGATCCATCACGCTCAGGACGGGAAACGGCGCCATCCCGCCCAGGGCGCAAAGCGATCCGTCGACCATTGTGCCGCACAAATCGCGCAAAAGCGTGAGATTCGCCTCGGTTTCGATGCCGGCCCGGATCTTGTCGATGACCTCGACGCCGCGCACGGCGCCGATCCGGCACGGCGTGCACTTGCCGCACGATTCGATCGCGCAGAACTCCATCGCGAACCGGGCCTGCTCGCCCATGTCGACCGTGTCGTCGAAAACGACGAGCCCGCCATGACCGACCATGGCGCCGACGGCCGCGAACGCCTCGTAATCGATCGCGGTGTCGAACCTGGACGGATGGACATAAGCACCGAGCGGACCGCCGGCCTGAACGGCGCGGATCGGCCGGCCCGTGGCGCTGCCGCCGCCGAAATCGTAGAGAAGCTCGCGCAGCGTCTTGCCGAAGGCGATCTCGACGAGCCCGCCCTGCCTGACGTTGCCGGCGAGCTGCACGGTCAGCGTGCCGCGCGAGCGGCCGACGCCGTAGTCCTTGTAATGCTCCGCTCCCCTGTCGAGGATGATCGGGACGCTAGCGAGCGAGATGACGTTGTTGACGACGGTCGGTCGGCCGAAGAGCCCCTTGATCGCCGGCAGCGGCGGGCGAAAGCGAATCATGCCCCGCTTGCCTTCGAGACTTTCGAGCAGCGAGGTTTCCTCACCGCAGATATAGGCGCCGGCGGCCTCGCGCACCTCGAGGTCGAATGCGCGCTCGCCGCCCAAGACGCTGTCGCCGAGCAGGCCCGCGGCTTTCGCGGTCTCGATCGCCGACTGCATCGTTCTGATCGACTGCGGGTACTCGGCGCGGACGTAGACGTAGCCCTTCGTCGCGCCGACGGCGAGCCCGGCGATCGTCATGCCTTCGATCAGGACGAACGGGTCGGACTCCATGATCATGCGATCGGCAAAGGTTCCGGAATCGCCTTCGTCGGCATTGCAGACGACGTACTTCTGATCGGCCTCGGTCTGAAGCACCGTGTTCCACTTGATGCCAGTCGGAAACGCCGCGCCGCCCCGGCCGCGGAGCCCTGAGTCGGTGACGGCCCTGACGATGGCCTCGCCCGTCATGCCGACGGCGTTCTGAAGTCCCCGATAGCCGCCGTGGGCCCGGTAATCGTCCAGCGAGAGCGGATCGACGATTCCGACGCGCGCCATCGTCAGGCGCGACTGCGCGGCGAGGTACGGAATGGCCTCGGTCGCGCCGAGCGATTTCGGATGGCTGCCGCCGGTCAGGAAATCGGCGTCGAAGAGGCCTGCGGCGTCACCGGGCTCGATCGGGCCGTAGGCCAGACGCTCGCCGTCGACCTCGACCTCGAGCATCGGCTCGAGCCAGTAGAGCCCGCGCGAGCCGTTGCGGACGATGTCGACGGCGAGACCGCGTGCCTCGGCCTCGGCGCCGATCGCCTCGGCAACGAGATCGGCGCCGAGCGAGCGGGCCGTCGTATCGGACGGAACGAACACGCGAACGGAATCGGACCGGCTCATGGACAGCCCCCGCTCAGCCCAGAAGCTCGTCGATGCGATCGGTGCTGACGCGGCCGTACACAGTCTCGTCGATCATGATGGCCGGCGAACAGGCGCAGTTCCCGAGGCAATAGACGGGCTCGAGGCTGAAGCGGCCGTCGGCCGTCGTCTCGTGGAAATCGACGTTGAGCTTCTGCTTGACGTGCGCCTCGAGCGCGCGGGCTCCCATCGCCTGGCAGGCCTCGGCGCGGCAGAGGTACAGGATCTGCCTGCCGGGGGCCTCGGTCCGGAAAAAGTGATAGAAGCTGATGACGCCGTGGACCTCGGCACGGGACAGATTGAGCCCCGCCGCGATACTCGGCACGGCCTCGTTCGGGACGTAACCGAGCCGATCCTGAATCGCGTGGAGCAGCGGCAGCAGCGCGCCGGGCCTCGCGCCATGCTCACGGATGATGGCCTCGATCGCGGCCTTTTGAGGGTACCTTTCGGGTTGTTGCAGCGGCTTGGTGTCCATTCCGGCCTCGTTCAGGCTCGACCCATTAGTATAACCGTGCAGCCGGCGCGGTTTCGAACGCCCGGATGTGGCCTGCCGCTGTGGCGACGGGGCAACACGGAGACCGGTTCCATCTTTAGGTCATCAGGAAACTTTGCCCTATAATCATGCGTTTTAGTGACAAATGCGCATGTCGCGGCGCGGCTTCGGCCGCGCGTCACGAAGTGTGGGGTCCAGCGAATGAATGAGTCCGTCGGCATCAGTGGATTCGCCGTCTACGTACCGCCCTACCGGATCGATCTGAAGGCCTGGTGCGACTGGACCGAATCCCCCTGGGACAAGACCGAGGCCGTCGTCGGCCGCAGCTTCCGGATGCGGGGTCCCGCCCAGAGCGTCTACACGATCGCGGCGACGGCCGTCCTGCGGCTGATCGAGCGCTATGACGTCGATCCGGCCAGGGTCGGGTTTCTCGGCCTCGGCACGGAGTCGAGCACCGACAACTCGGCCGGCGCCGTCATCATCAAGGGGATGATCGACGACGCGCTCAGGGCCAAGGGCCGGAAGCCCCTGTCGCGCAATTGTGAGGTTCCCGAGGTTAAGCACGCCTGCCTCGGCGGCGTTTATGCGCTGAAGAACGCGCTTCGCTATCTCGCGCTCGAAGACGCCGACCGCTGCGCCATCGTCGTCAGCGCCGACATCGCCGAGTACGCGCGCGGCAGCTCCGGCGAGCCGACACAGGGCGCCGGCGGCGTCGCCATGCTACTCGAGCGGAATCCTTCCATGCTCGAGATCGATCTGAAATCGATCGGCAGCGCTTCGTCCTATCGCGCCGTCGATTTCAGAAAGCCCGTGCTCAGGAACATCATTCGCGGCGCTTTGAACTGCCATTTTCAGGACCTGCCCGTTTTCAACGGCAAGTACTCGACCACCTGTTACCTCGATGAAACGCTGCATGCGCTCAACGACATGCTGACGCGCATGAACAAGGAGCCAGCCAACTACTACCGCGAGCTTGCGGCGACCTTCATGCACCGGCCCTATCACCGGATGCCGGAAACCGCATTCGCGATGAGCTATATGTTCGCGCTCGGCCAGGACGACAACGGCCGCAAGCTCCTCAGGGAGCAATGCGCCCGGATCGGCATGAGCTTCGACGACCTGCTCGCCGAGATGAGCTCGACCCCCGACGTGCTCGATCTCTTCCGCAACGGCACGATCGACGAGGACGTGTATCCGCTCTGCGTGCAGCTTCTGCGCGAGTTTCGCAAGAGCCCGGAGTTCGCCGCCGTCGTCGCCTCGAAGATGTCGCTGGGCTCCGACATCATGAAGGAGATCGGCAACGTCTATTGCGCGGCCTTGCCGGCATGGATGGCGGCCGGCCTCGAAGACGCCGCTCGCCGCGGCATCGATCTCGCCGGCGGCAAGGTGCTCGCCGTCGGCTACGGCTCAGGTGACGCGGCCGAGGCGATTCCGATGCGGGTCGCGCCCGGCTGGGAGGCTGCCGCCCGCAAGATCGGCTTCGAGGACGCGCTCGAAGGCGCCCAGAACCTGAGTCGCGAGCAGTACGAGGCCCTGCACGACTCGGGCACGGCCGAAGGCCTGCGCGATCCCGACGAAGGCTTCGTCATCGAGACCATCGGCACCAACACCAACCCCGCCTTGAGCGACGAAGGTATCGAGTTCTACCGCTATCTCGCGTGAGCGTGGTCGAAGACGGTGGTCGAAGACGGGTCGAAGACGGGGTCAGACCCCTTTCAGGTTTCTCCCGAACGGGAGAAACCTGAAAGGGGTCTGACCTCATTACAGCGTGACCCCATTACAACGCCGCGATCTCGGCCTCGAGCTCGCCGATCAGATCGTCGAGATCGCCCGAATCGAGGATAGCGAAATACTTCGACCGCATCAGGCTCAGCTCGCTGACGCCGTCGGCCTCGACATTGACGATGCGCCAGCCCGTGTCGTCGAGCTGGAGCAGGTAGTCCATCGTGACGTCCCCGGCGTCCCGTCGCCGGATCACGGCATCGACCTCGACGCGATTCTCGTCGACCGCCTCGGCGCCGAGAACCGCGAAGGTGCCGGGGCGGACCCCGGCGAATCGGCTTGCGTAAGTCGTCACGCTGAGTCGCTCGAAGGCGTCGAGGAATCGCTCGCGCTGCGCCTCGTCCCATTCGGTCCAGAACCTGCGGACGGTGATCCGCCCCATCGTCGCAAGATCGTGCGTCGATTCGATGACGGGCGCGAGCGCCTCGACGCGCTGCCCGAGCGCGGGCGCGGGCTCCGTGGTCGCAACCGTCACCAGCGCCGAGTAGAGGCGCTCGATGACCGCAGCGGCATCGTCGGCGGGCGCGGCATGCGCCCGCGCGACGAGCAGCAGCGCCGCGGCGACGAGCGTCGAAATACGTGCCGTTCTTGCCATCGATGGCCTCGAGCGTCTCTCAGCGGCAATTGGACGGCAGATATTGCTGCCCGATCGTGGTGCCGCCCGTCGATACCGCGCCGATGGCCTCGCCGCCGGCGGGCGGCGAGGCGTAACCGCACCGCCACTCGATCGAACCGTCCTCGGTCTCATAGGGAGTCAAGGCCAGCGTCGTCCCCGCGATCATCGCATGGGCCTGGTTGCCGTAGCGAATGACGATCTCGCCGTCGACGACGTCGATGCCTGCGACATAGGCGCCCGGCGTATCGCCCGCTTCGGGCGTCAAGCCCGCAGCGGCACGATCGGCCGGCGCCTGACCCGTCTCGTTCCAGCTCGCGGCGACGGCCGATCTCGGCGCGGCCGCGAGGTTCAGACCCTCCGTAACCTGGGCGCGGATCGTATAGTCCTGATAGGCCGGAATCGCAATTCCGGCGGCAATGCCGACGCCGGCGACGGCGGCCATCCCGCCGCCCCCGAACAGGATCTCGAACGGATGACTCTCGTAGCTCAGCTCGACGGAAACGTAAGGCTCGCCGAGATTGACGGCAAGACCGAGCGAGCCGCGCTCCGGCAGCCCGAGCTGGTTCGCCGTCGGCATGGCCCAGACGTCGTACTCGGCACCCGCAACGTCCGCGAATGTCTGCATGACGCCGATATAGGCGTTGTACATCGTTCGAGGCAGCCGCTCTATGGTCCCGGTGGCGGCAAAGAACGAAGAGGAGACATCGAACCGCTGCGTTTCGTCGAGCCATTCGGCGATGCTGACGTCGGCGCCCATGTCGATGCGATCGATCAGCACCTGCGGCGCGCCGGCGAGATACAGATAGTCGCCATCGGCCACCCAGTACACGCGATGGCGCATTCGGCCGAGGACATTCACGAACAGCGCCTCCTGGTTCATTTCGGGCGGCATGCCGAAGTTGGCGGGCAGCTCCCAGTAGCGGATGGTCTCGCCGCCGACCTCGCGCGATTCGATCGGCATGCCGGCCGCGGCCGCCCAGCGATCGAGCACACTGTCGAGGAGCGCGCGATCACGCACATGAAGAGCGAAGAAGTCACCGGCATCGTCGGAAAACATGATGAGCTCGGGACCGAGCGCCGACAGGACTTCCTCGATCGACGTGCCGCTGACCTCGGCGAAAGCTGTTTTGGCCTCGGCCCACCCGTCGGCTGATTCGGGCGGCAGAGTGCCGAGTATCGTCGTCTCGAGCCGCGTGAGCTCGTCGGCGCCGGGAAGCGACAACAGAAACAGCTTCCTGAGATCGCCGACCGAAGTGGCCGCGATCTCGTTGCTCAGGATCGGCAGCGGCCGGCTCGCGTTGCCGGTGCCGAAGTCGGCCACGAGCTTCAGGCGGCCCTTGCCGTTGGCGACGCCCACGCCCACCGCGAGCGCACGCATCCGGTCGACCCCGGCCGCGGTCAGCGATCGCAGGATCTCCGGCGGCATGAACGCGGCGCCCATCTGCAGCGCCCGTGCCGCATCGACCCAGGCGAATAGTCCCTGCCCGCTGTCGTCGATCTGCGCCTCGAGCGCATGCATCGGGTGAGCCGCGCTGTCGGCCGGCGGCTCGAGCAGCGTCGCGAAGGCTGCCGGATCCGCGAACATGCCGCCATAGAGCGCGAGCCGCCCCGTGGCGTCATCGAAATGCACGAGGATCGGCAGCGGCGCCCCGACGAGCTGACCGAACCCGTCCGCATCGAGCGGGCCGGCCAGCGCCACCGGTGCGAGCTGGCCGAGCTCGTCGACGAAAGCCTCGAAATCGGCATTCGCCCTGAAGCTCAGCGTTGCGCCGACCACCGCCGACGGCGCCGGCAAGCCGACGGCGGCAATCTCGATCGGCGAACGAAGCGCGTCGAACCAGCGAACGGGCGGCAGATCGCCGCCGAGATTCTCGACGAGGGCCTGCTGAATGGCGATCAGATTCCCGATATTGGCCTCGCTGCCGAGCGCGGCATCGAAGGTGTCGCCTTTCGGGATGGCCACGAGGCCGAGCGGGTGCGGGATGCGCTCGTAGGTCACGGTGCCGGGCGGCAGCTGCCGGCGGAGCCAGGGATCGGCGATCGGCATCTCGCCGGTAAAGGCGGCAACGTCGGCCCCGGCCGGAGATCCGGTGTCGGAACCGGGACCCGAGCACGCGGCCACCGACACGAGCACGGGAAACAGCATCGATTTGCGCATAGCGACCCCCTTCCTTCGCATGAGACTAGCACGGCGGACCGGCTCGAGGCCGGCCCGCCGAGTCAGCAGCGCGCTAAGGCCGCCGACATGACGGTGAGCGCCGCGGCGCCGGCAAGCGCGCCGAAGATCGTCCCCTGCATCGCGAGTGCCGCAAGCGGCGCGATGAACACAATGAGCATCAGCACGACGACGAGCCCGAGCCAGGCGGCCGAGTAGCCGAGCTGCGTGAATGCGGTGCGCGCCACCGTGCGCCTGAAGCTCGCAAGATCCGGGTACGCGCGGGCGCTCTTCGCGGACTCGCTCAAGCCGAGCCAGATCGAGTGACCGGCTCGCTTGACGTGCCGCGCGAGCGTGCAGTCGTCGATCAGCGCAGCGCGAATGGCCGCGAAACCTCCGAGCGACCGCAGCACGTCGGTTCTGATCAGGACGCAACCGCCTGCCGCGGCCGCCGTCCGCCGGCCCGGATCGTTGACGCGTTGTCGACGGGCAGCCGCTGCCCGCCGGCTGGGGCGGGAAGCTCTGGGCGCGGATCGCCGGGATCGAGCGGACCGCCGGGAGGATTCCGAAGCCCCGCCACCGCTGCACGCGCCGCTGCCGCGGTCGCGTCATCCGGCTGGTCGATGACGATGACCTCAAGACCTCGCCCCTGCGCCGCAAGACCCTGGAGTGTCCGGCCGATCGCAGCCGATTCGTTACGCGCCGGAATCAGCACGCTGACACGGCCGAGGTCGAACGCGCCGGCCCGCCGCGGGTTCGCGTCCGCGTCACGAGGCTCGAGGCGCTCGCGTGTACGCCAGGATCCGGAGGTCAGCAGCAAAACGCCGAGCCACGACGCGAGCGCGAACGCAGCAAGCCAATCGACGAGCATTACGCTCGCCCTTAGAATCAGTCGCCGCGGTGCCGGCGCCCGATCTGATCGACCGATATGGCGACACCGGGAGCCTGGCCGCCGTGCAGGACCGGCAGCTCGGGCGCCATCTCGCCGTCGAGCTTCGGGCCGAACAGAAACACGCCGAGCGCCGTCAGCGGATTCGAGACCGTCTCCTCGACCGCCGTGCCCTCGTAACCGCAGTGCGCCATGCAGTTGTCGCACTTGGGGTTGATACCGGTGCCGTAACGTTCCCAGTCCGTCGTCTCCATCAGCTCCTTGAAGCTCCCGGCATAGCCCTCGTCGACGAGCAGATAGCACGGCCTTTGCCAGCCGAAGACGTTGTAGGTCGGATTCGCCCAGGGCGTGCACTGATAGGTCCGGTTGCCGGCGAGAAAATCGACGAAAAGACTCGACTGGTTGAAGCGCCATTTGCTGCCGCGCTTCTTGCCGACCTTGAAAATATCCCGGAACAGCTGCTTGGAGTTGCGCCGGCCCATGAACACGTCCTGGCGCGGCGCATGGTCGTAGCTGTATCCCGGCGAGATCATGACGCCTTCGAGACCGAGCGTCATGGCGTAGTCGAAAAAGTCCGCGACGTCGTCGGGGTCTTCGCCCGCATAGAGCGTGCAGTTCGCCGTCACGCGAAATCCGCGCTCCCTCGCGACCTTGATCGCGGAAACGGCCCTGTCGAAAACGCCCTTGCGGCAAACGGACTCGTCATGGCGGTCCCTGTTGCCGTCGAGATGTATCGACCACGTGAAATACGGCGAAGGCTTGTATTGATCGATCTTCTGCTCGAGCAGCAGCGCATTGGTGCAAAGATAGACGAACTTCTTCTTCGCGACGATGCCCTCGACGATCTGAGGCATCTCCTTGTGAATCAGAGGCTCGCCGCCGGGAATGGATACGACGGGCGCGCCGCATTCGTCGACGGCCTTCAGCGCATCCTCGACGCTCATGCGCTTGCGGAGAATGTCGTTCGAGTAATCGATCTTGCCGCAGCCTGCGCAGGCGAGATTGCACTGAAACAAGGGCTCGAGCATCAGCACCAGCGGGTAGCGCTTATTCTTCCTGAGCTTCTGCTCGAGAATGTAGCGCCCGATCCTGTACTGCTGTACCAGAGGTATTCCCATTCCGACTACACCTTTACTGACTCGACCCGTTCGCGCTCTTACCCGCCGATGCGCGGCGCGCAAGAATATCATCCAGGTAATGCGCCTGGATATGTGACCATTCGAGCTTGAACCAGGGCGTGAAGCGATTCGCCCCCGATGCAAGCTCGTCATTGAGCGATTTTATGTCAACGAAGCGCCAGTTTGCGATCTCGCTCATATTCGGGTCTATCGGGCCGTCATAATAGCCGACATAAACCCAGCAAAACTCCCGTTCCGCGCCGATATCGCCAAATTGCGCCTGATACATGAATTTGTACAGGAAACTGAGCGCACATTCGAAACCGAGCTCCTGCCTGAGCCGCCGCGAGACGGCGATTTCCATCGTCTCGCCGAAGCGCGGATGCGAGCAGCAGGTGTTCGACCAGTAACCTGGCCAGAGCGGCTTCTTTGAGCTCCGTTGCTGAAGCAGGAGCTCGTCGTTCGAATTGAACACGAAAATCGAGAAGGCGCGGTGGAGAATCCCGCTGCCCTCGTGGCATATGCCTTTGGCCTCGGAGCCGATCTCGCGATCGTTCTCATCGACCAGAATCAGTTCTTCGCTGGCGCTGGAGACGATTTCCTCACGCGCCTTCAAGCGGGGCCCCCAGATCGACTTCCATGGCCTGATAGCCTGCCGCGCGGATCGCGTCGACGATTTCCTTTCGATTGTCCTCCTCGCAGACCGCGATGATCGAGCCACCGCCGCCGCCACCGGTGAGCTTCGCCCCCAATGCGCCGTGCTCGCGCGCGATGTCGACCAGCTGCTCGAGCTCCGGCGTGGACACCTGCAAGGCGTTGAGCATGCCGTGATTGATGTTCATGAGCTCGCCGAGAAGCTTCACGTCCCCGTCCTGGATGGCCTGAACCCCGCGCAGCACGAGCGCATCGATCTGATCGAAGATACGCTCGTAGAGCTGTTGATCCTTCTTCCAGGCCTCGCGGACGCGGCCGACGGTCTTCGCCGTCAGGCCTTCGTAACCGGTCATGCCGATGACGGCGGGAATCGGCTTTCGGATATTCAGCGGCTCGACGAGCGGCGGCTCTCCGGCGCGATAGACGAGCGGCTTCGCGTAGCAGGCCAGGGTATTGTCGAGCCCGCTCGGGTGGCCGTGGGCGACCTTCTCGGACTCGAACGCCAGGCGATTGACCTCCTCGTTCGAGAGGCCCAGCTTGAAGTGCTTGTCGAGCGCGCGAACGATCGCGACCGCCATCGCCGCGGATCCGCCGAGACCCATGCTGCGCGGGACCTCGGGAAACACTTCGATTCGCATCGCGCGTCCGCCGAGCCCGAGCTCATCGAGCACGACACCGGCCGGCCGTTCGAACGAACGCCGGTCCTGCGGCGTCGAGGCGAGCTCGTACTCCACGCCCCACCTCGGAATGATCAGATGTATGCCCTGATCGCAGTCCTCCACGAGGGCCTTGACGACCAACGGCACGGGCGCCGCGATCGCGTGCCGGCCGTAGACGACCGAGTGCTCGCCGAGCATGACGACCTTGCCGTAGCCGACGCCCATGGCGTTATCCTTGCTCTCCTTGACGGGCGGCGCTTTCGGCTTTCGCTTCTCGGCGCTGAGATCCTGAATGATCTCCTGTGCCTTCCAGATCTTGATCGTCCCGCTTTGCACGAGGCGATCGAGGACCTCGTCGAAGAGTTCCTCGCTTGCTCCGGCCGCCGTTACGACGCTGCGCGCGTGCAGGGTCATGTGGCCGCGCTGAATCCCCTCGGTCGCGAGCGCACGAATCGCGGCGAAGTTCTGTGAGAGGCCCACGGAAGCCATGATCTCGCCAAGCTCCGTCGCCGACTCGACACCGAGCAGGCGCAGATTGAGCGCGACCGTGGGATTCGATTCGAGCGGCGCGCCGACGATGCCGACCTTGATCGGAATCTCGATCTCGCCGCAGAGATTGCCATTCTCGTCGACGGACCAGCGCGTCAGCGACGTGTAGCGCCCGCCTCTCGCCGCGTAGGCGTGCGCGCCCGCCTCGATGGCGCGCCAGTCGTTGCCCGTCGCAATCGCGATCGGGTCGATCCCGTTCATGATGCCCTTGTTGTGCGTCGCCGCGCGGTAAGGGTCCACTTCGGCGAAATCGGCGGCAACGACGATGCCGTCGCGCGCTTCCTCTCCGCTGTAGCCGCGGCCCGCGAGCGCCTCGACGGGAATCCTGCAGCTCGCTCGAACGATCGACCGGTCGGTGAGATTGGAGAGAATGCGCAGAAACACGGATCCGCCCGTGACCGACTCGATCAGCGGCGCGACGCCCTCGCACATGCCGTTGACGAGATTGGCCCCCATCGCGTCGCGCGTGTCGACGAGCAAGTGCACGACGAGCATCTGCCGGCCCCGCGAGGGCAGCGGATGAACGTAAAGCTCGAGGTCGCGGGCGCCGCCGCCGCGGGCGACCATGTTCGGATGGAAGCTGTTGGCGAGGCTGATGATCTCGCGCTTGTGCTTGAGTATGGCTTTCTTCGCCTTGTCGATATCGCCGAGATTCACGATCTGAATCTGGCCGATCAGAATGGGGTCGCTGGCTTTCGCCTTGAAGCCGCCCGTCTTGCGAATCAGCTTGTTGGCCGAGCCGAGCGCCGCAATGACCGAAGGCTCCTCGACGACCATCGGCACGATGTACTCGCGCTTGTTGACGACAAGATTCATGCCGAGACCGAGCGGCATGCCCATGACGCCGACGACGTTCTCGATCATGCGGTCGGCGGCGGAAAGATCGAGCGTATGGCGGCCGGTCGCGAGCGCGCGGAAGTCGCTCGTCGTCAAAAGACCACGCTCGTGCACGGCGCGAACGCGCTCGTCGATGCTGAGCTTGTAAAACTCGGGAATCCTCAGCCGATCATCGCTCACTCGGCATGCTCCTCATTGACTCGCAACCCCAGCTCGTCGACCGTCAACGGAACGACGTGAAACCCCTGATCGGCAGCTTTCACCGCGAACGACCGCAACGCTTCCCTGTCGAGGCCACAGGCGATACCGACGTCGCCGCCGCCGGCGCCGCTGACCTTGTACGCGAGACCCTTCTCTCCCGCGAGGCCTCCGATCTTCCGATGCGCGGCCGTGACGAGGTCCGCGCCCATCTCGCGACCAAGCTCCTCAAGGCAGTGCCCGTACTCATCGATTGCGCCTACGAACGCAGGACCATTGTCCTCGTTCGCGGCAGCGCATCCCCTCTGCGCGACAGCGATCAGTCGCTCCCTCAACGCGGCCGACCGGGCCGAGGCCGAATCGGACCATCGCCGGTACTGTCCCACCAGATCCGGCGTCGATGCCGCCCCTCCGGCAAAAACACCCGCGAATCCTACACTTTTCGGCAGCCGGACTGAACCGACATGCGCATTTCGGCCCTCGTCGAGTCTGAACGAGACGGCCCCGCCATAAAGCGCTGCGGCCACGTCGATGCCGCTACCGACCCCGCCCTGAAAGGCCCGGTGGCAATCGATCAGCGACTGAAGCGGCGCGATTCCGGCCTTGCCGGCCGCCCGCCAGACGGCACCGGCAAAGGCGACGAGCGCGGCGGCGCTGGAGCCGAGACCGAGCTTCGAGCCTTCGGCGAAGAAAGCCGATGAATCCAGCCTTGCCGACCACGAAGGCCAGGGCAACGCAAAATCGGCGTGGGCGAGTACGCTGTCTACGAGCGCCGATCCGCTCGGCTCCGCCCCGTCGCCGCCCGCGAACTCGAAGACCCTCGAAGCGGGCGCGAGCATCTCGAAGCGGCAACGCGGGCCGGATGCGGGCGCGAGCAGGGCCGTCGCGCGCCGATCGACGGCCAAAACGAGGGCAAGAGCGCCGTCGAGCACGACGTACTCGCCGAGCAACACGGCCTTGCCCGGCGCCGAGGCGACCCAGGTCATTACGCGAGCCGCTCCAGGCCCGGCCCGAGCTCCGTCACGAGGACGTCGCTGACGCCGGCAATGCCGGCCAACGCCGACTTGAGCGTTCCCTCATGGCCCGGCAGGCAGATCGCCTTGAGCTGCGGACCGGCGTCGATCGTGAAAAACGCCGGCAGCCCTCCGGCACGCAGCTCGCGCACGCAGTTCAGGCAATCGACTGTCGCGCCATTCCAGTACACGAGCGGCGGGCGCGTGCTGATCGCGGCCGCATGCATCTTGAGGCAGCTCGACTCCGAGACCTCGGCGAGCAGCTCGAAGTCGCGCGCTGCGATGGCCTTTCGCGCTGTCTCGAGATCCGGCGGATGCGACGCGACCCAGTCCGCGTAATATGGCGAGGTCTCGGCCGAGCGGCTCATGCCGCGTCCGGAGCCGACGGCTTTCTCGGTTCGGGCCGTGATCGCGACGAGAACCTTGAGCGGCCAGGCAGCGGCATCCGCCAGAGGTTCGGCGAAGCTGTCGCTGCCGTCGGCGGCCGTTCCCTTGTGCATCTCGACGAAGCCGCCGAAAACCGATCGCGCCGCCGATCCGGATCCGCGGCGCGCCAGGATGCTGAGCTCGCGCGGCGTGCACTTAAGACCGAGCGCCGCCGTCGCCGCGCCGACGAGCGCCGCGAACCCCGACGCCGACGAGGCGAGACCCGCGGCCGTCGGAAAATTGTTCTCGCTCGTGACCTTCGCCCTTACGTCGGTCCCGGCGAGCTCGCGCACGAGATCGAGGCAACGCGAGACGCGATCGAGCTGATCGGCGCGTTCGACGCCGTTGAGCAGCAGCCGGTCCGTTTCGAGCGCGGGATCGAACCGAACTACCGTATCCGTCCAGAGATCGTTCAACGTGACCGAGATCGAGCCGACGGCCGGCGTGTTGAGCTTCGGATCCGCCTTGCCCCAGTACTTGACGAGGGCGATGTTGGATCGCGCGCGGACGCTGGCTTGCCCGCCTTCAGTCGATGACGTCATGAGCCCTGAACCAGGCGAGCGCGTCGGCGATGGCGTTTTCGGCCGGCCGCGCGCTAAATCCAAGCTCGGCCTCTGCCTTGCGACTCGAGAAATACATGTGCTTTTTCGCCATCCTGAGCTCGTCGCGCGTCACGAGCGGCAGCGGCCCGCCGATCCTCGCCAGCACCTCGGCAACGACCGCGACCGGGTAGACGGCGGCGCGAGGCAGGCGCACGGAAGGCGGCTTGCCGCCGCTTAAGGCTGCGACCATCACGAGTATGTCCTTGAGGCTCAGATCGAAGCCACCGAGTATATAGCGCTCTCCCGGCGTGCCGCCGTCGCGCGCGAGCAAATGTCCCTCGGCGACGTCGTCGACGTGCACGATGTTCAGTCCCGTATCGACATAGGCCGGCATCCTGCCACGCGCCGCGTCGACGATGATTCGTCCGGTCGGCGTCGGCCGGTAATCGCCCGGCCCGATGGGCGTCGACGGGTTGACCGTGACCACCGGAAACTCGAGCTTGGCGGCTATCTCCCGGACGGCCTGCTCGGCGAGATATTTCGACCGCTTGTAAGTGCCGATCATGTCGGCGAGCGTCACCGGCGTCTCTTCGTCGGCCGGCGTCCGGTCCGGATTGATCCCGAGCACAGCGACGCTCGACGTATAGATCATGCGCCCGACACCGGCCGCCGCGGCGGCCTTGAGCACATTGACCGAGCCTTCGACGTTCGTCCGGTACATGGCCTCGGGATCCGGGACCCAGAGCCTGTAGTCGGCCGCGACATGAAAGACATTCGCGCATCCGTCGCAGGCGACGCGCAGCGACTGAAGCTCCATCAGATCGCCGTGCGCGATCTCTACGGCCAGGCCTTCGAGGTTGATCGTATTGCTGCCGGCGCGGACGAGCGCGCGCACGCGCTCGCCGCGCGCCGCGAGCGCGCGCACGACGGCCGCGCCGACGAAGCCGTTGGCGCCGGTTACGAGATTCGTCATGTCGGCCTCCTCAGACGGAGCAATGCCGGCAGCAGCCCGAGCACGGCGACGAGACTCATCAGCATGCCAAGCGTCAACAGCTGCCCCATGCTCGCCATGCCGAGATGCGCCGAGAACGCCAGATTGCCGAAGCTCACGATTGTCGTCAGGGCGCTCAGCAGGACCGCCCGGGAGGTGCTCGTATGGCGCGGATCGCCGTCGGACGGGGGCTCGGTCCGCATGCGATGCACCATGTGAACTCCGCTGTCGACGCCGACTCCGACGAGCAGCGGCAGCGCGATGATATTAGCGAAGTTCAGCGGCAGGCCGATCAGCACGCTGATGCCGGCCGTCATGACGGCGGCGAACGCGATCGGCACGAGAACGAGGACGACGTCGCGCAGATTGCGCAGAAACAGCGCCAGAAGCAGACAGACAATGCCGAATGCATAGGTCAGCGCGATCGCGAAAGCCCGCGTCACGGTCGCCGCGGCTTCCTGGTAGACGACGGGCAGGCCCGTCGCGTTGGGGGCCACCGATCTGACGTCGCGGACGAATCGTGCCGCGGCCTCGTTGTCGTTGAGGTCTTCGCGCGGCGTGACCTCGATGAGCTCCTGGCCGGCGTCGTTGACGAAACGACTCACGAGCTCGCCGGGCAGGTCGTCGCGTCCGAACGCCTCGGCACGAAGGGCGCGCTCGAGCCTTGCGAGCTGATCGACGAGATTGCCGAGGATGTCTGTTTCGAGGTCTCGTGCCCGGGCGGTCGCATCGGCCGGATCGAGCGAGCCGAGGCTCGCGCGCCAGGCCACGCCTTCCGAGCGCAGGGCTTGCTTCTCGGGCGAAGCGGCGGACGAGCCGAGCGCCTCGACCAAACGCTCGAGCTCGATGACGGAGCGCTCGGGCGCGGGCGCCTCCCGCTCGAATCCCGATAGCGTCGAGCCGAGCACGAGCGACAAATCATCGATGATGAGCAGCTTCTCCATCTGGTCGACGGGCACGAGCGAGGCGACGGTCTGCACGCTCTCGACGGTGTCGAGCGAGGCGAGCGCCGACGCCCTGCCCTCGGCCGCGGCCTCGTTCGGCACGAGTATGGCGAGATCGAACAGCGGCGCATCGCTGTCGGCCGTGAGATCCTCGAGTGCCCTGATCGATTCCGCGTCGGGATCGCGCAGGTGAATCGGATTGCCGTCGAATTGAAGCGACGGCACGAGCAACAACGCCGCGACCCCGGCGAGAGCGGCGATACCGATGACGACGCGGGGCGGCAACGCGCGGCCCGGCATTCGCGGGCGGCGCTTGAATGCCGTCGCGCGTCGGGCGCCGCGGCCGCGCCAGAACAGCCGGATCAACGCCGGCAACAGGCTCAGGCTGACGAAAAAGCTGACGATCATGCCGACGCCGGCGATGAGCCCGAGCTCGGAGACGCCGGTGAAATCGGTCGGAATGAAGGCGAAAAATCCCGCCGCCGTCGTGACCGCGCAGATGAAGATCGAGCTGCCGACGCCTTGGGCCGTCTCTATCAGAGCTGCATCGAGCTCAGCGGCCTCGGCCCGCAGCTCCTCGAGCCTGAGGCAAATGTGCAGCACGAAATCGACGCCGAGGCCGATATACAGCACGGCGAAAGCAACCGAGAGCAGATTCAGCTCCTCGACCGCGAACGCCGCGAACGCGGCCGTGATGCTGAGGCCCGACAGCAGGACGACGACCGAGATCACGAGCAGTACGGTCGATCGGAGCGCAAAGAACAGCACGATGACGACCATGATCAGCGCGGCGAACCCGGCGACGGTAGCGCTCTGCGTGATCGAGCTCAGCTCCTCGTGCTCCATCGCGAGCGTTCCGGTCAAACGCAGGGCGATGTCGTCGCCGTGTCGCTCGCCGAGCTCGGCGCCAATCTCGCGAACCCGCTCGATGGCTTCGCGCGCCGGCCGCACGAGGTTGAAGTTAACCTCGGGCCTGATCAGCACGAGCTGGCGCGAGTCGGTCTCGGCCGTCGCGCCGATCAGCCGCCCCCACGCGATCGGCCGGCTCTCGCCGCGGCGGTCGGCGGCGATCGTCAGCGCAATCTCGCCGAAAACGCGGTCCAGATCCGCGGCGGCCGCGGCAGAAAGCGCATCGCCCTGCTCGATCGACTCTCGCAGCACACCGAGGAGTCCCGCACCGGTGACATCGCCGGCGAGCCTGCCGAGCAGCGGCTGTGCATCGATCAGCCTATCGGCGAGCCGCTCGAGCTCCTCGAGCGGCAGATAGAGCAATCCGTTTCGCTCGAAGAATTCGCCGGCCCCGGCGAGAAAGACGGTCGGAAAGAGCTCCGGTTCCGCGGCCAGCGCCTCGGCGAGCTCGCGCGCGTACGAGAAGCTCGCCTCTCCGTTCGGCCCGTCGACGACGGCAATGATGTTGCGATCGCGCGTCGGGAAGCTCGCACGATAGGCTTCGAAGTCCTGCCGCCAGGTCAGCGACGACGAGATCATGTCGGCCGTGTCGGTGTTGATCCTCAGATGCCCGACGGCGTAGTGAAGGCTCGCGGCGGCGAGACCCAGAACGATGAGGGCGGTGACCCCGGGACGCCGGACGGCGATGCCGACAGCCGTCGCGATCATGTCGCCGATCCGCCCCGACTCGGTCATCGGCCGCATTGCAGAAGTACGCGCGCGACCCGCTCGAGCTCCGAGCGTGCGCGCCGCGAGCGGCGCGCCAGCTGAATCAGCAGGCGCAGGCGGCGGGGCGCGGCGAGATATCCCAGCAGACCGGAGTAACGCGTTCGACCGTCTAGCGTGACGAGCGCCGCGACATTGTCGGGCAATGCATCCTCGGGGCCGTCGGCAATCGCCCTAACGGCGACGAAAGGCAGACCGGCCTCGGCGGCCGCGCTCGCGATGGCTGCGGATTCCATGTCGACGGCGACGGCGCCGGTCCGGGCGGCGAGCGCGGCCTTCGCGTCTCGCGTCGTCACGACCTCCGGCGACGAGAAAATCGCGCCTTCGATGACCCGATGGCGCGGCGCGAGCACGCGGGTCAGGCGGTCGTGCCAGGGCACATCGACACGCCACTCGCCAGCCTCGCTTCTGATCGAGACCGGCAGCACGAGCGTACCGGGAGTCGCCGCGGGAACGAGTCCGCCCGCGAGCCCGAAGGCAATCAGAGCTTGCGCGCCGGCCTCGATCGCTTCGCGGCTTGCGGCCCGCGCCCGATCGCCGCCAGGACCGGACACATAAATGCGCGGACCGTGCGTCGCGGCTGTCCTGCGCAGGAGGCTCGCTTCGAGCTCGAGCCCGACGACGACGGCATTTTGCGAGGCTGCAAGACTCGAGCACCACACCGGATAACCGGTGCTTGACCTCATCAGGAGACCTCGGAAGCCGGTCCGTAGCTTGGCCTCACAAGACCGACGTCGCGGGATTCCAGCGGCAGGCCGGCGGCGGCGCGATCGAAAGCGACTTTGAGCGCGCGATTGCTTCTGAGCAGGAGGTTGGTCGTGACCACGGTCGTCCTGACCGCGCGTCGCGAGATCTTCACTTCGGCGCCGGAAGCGAACGCCGGGTTGTCGTGAATCCTGCGCAGCGTCAGAACGGCCATCCCGATCGCCCAGAGACAGAACCTGCGAATACCCGTCTCCCGTTTCGGAATATGACAGCTATACTCCAGCGCATTGCGCAGGTGCGCATGCGCGATGCCGACGAGCTCGTTGAGGCCCGCCGCGAACGCCGGGGAATCGTGAGAGGATTCGAGCGCCCTGAGATCGAAACCATGCCGCTCGAACACCGATCGCGGCAGCCAGCAGGTACCGGTCTGACGATCGTCCCAGATGTCTTTGAGAATATTGGTCATCTGCAGTCCCTGACCGAAGGAGACTGCGAGCCGAAGCATCTCCTCGCGCTTGCCCCGAAGCTCGGGACAGTGCAGCACGAAAAGCTCCGTCAGCATTTCGCCGACGACGCCCGCCACGTAGTAGCAGTACTCGTCGAGATTCCTGAGCGAAGGCAACCCGGCGACGCTCTTGTTGCGCTGGAACGCCGGCATGCCGCGGCACATGATCTTGACGCAGCGAGTCAGCGCGCTCCTTTCGGCAGCGGAGAAGCCGTGCGTGACTCGAATGACCCTGGCCGTGTTGCGGACCAGCTCGCGCTCGTCTGCGAGCGTGCGCGCGCTGAGTCGCGGCGCGAGATCCTCGGCGAAGGCTTCAGCGGACTCCAGCCCCTCGACCACGCGCACGAAACGGCTGTGAAAGGCGGTCTTCTGCGTGTCATCGAGCCCGGCATCGTCCTCGATCGTATCGGCGAGCCGACAGATAAGATAAGCATTGGTAACGACGTCGGCGAGATCGCCCGGCAAGACCGGAATCGTCAATGCAAATGTTCGCGAGACGCCCGGCAGAATGCTCTTCTGGTAGTCGAGGTCGGTCCGGGAGTTCACGAAGGCATCACACGCCGAATCGGTGATAGGATGGCCCGTTATGATAGCACGGGCGCCAAGAGACAGATTCGCCGAGCGCATCGAACACTATCGGGCCAGAGTCTACGATCGACTCACCGCGGCACTGACGGATAACGACATGCCGCAACGACTCCGCGAAGCGATGCATTACTCGGTGCTCGGCGAAGGCAAGCGTGTGCGTCCCCTGCTGGCTTACGCTTCCGGTGAGCTCGGCGCGCTCGATGCCGGCCAGTGCGACGGCATCGCAGCCTCGGTCGAGATGGTCCACGCCTACTCGCTGATTCACGACGACCTGCCCGCCATGGATGACGACGACTTGAGGCGCGGCAAGCCCACGACACATCGGGCCTTCGACGAGGCAACGGCGATTCTCGCCGGCGATGCCTTGCAGGCGCTGGCCTTCGAGGTGCTCTGCGGCGATCCCGCGCTTTGCGCAAGGCCCGCAGCGCAATCCCGGATCATCGGTTGGCTCGCGAGAGCGATCGGGCCTGCTGGCATGGTCGGCGGGCAGGCGCTCGATCTCGAGGCCGAGAGCCGCAGTCTCGACGAGCCGACACTCGAGGACATTCACCGGCGCAAGACGGGCCAACTGATCCGGGCCGCGATCATGATGCCGAGCGAACTCGCGGTGCTTTCGGACGACGCGCGTTCCGCGCTCGACCACTTCGCCCGAGACATCGGCCTCGTGTTCCAGATCCGCGACGACCTGCTCGAAGTCGAGCAGGACACATCGACGCTAGGCAAGAGCGCCAGCAGCGACTTCGAGAACAACAAGTCGACTTACCCTTCCGTGCTCGGCATCGACGGCGCCCGACGCCGCGCCGACGAAATCTATTCCCGCGCCCTCGAAGCCCTCGACGCCGTGCAAGGCGACGCGAGCGGCCTGAAGTGGGTCGCCGACTTCATCCTCCGCCGCTCGCACTAAGCAATGGGGTCGCAATGGGGTCAGACCCCTTTCAGGTTGAATGGGGTCTGACCCAACCTGAAAGGGGTCTGACCCCATTTTAGAAGCCCATGAGGCATTCGACGTTGTGGCCGTCGAGGCGGTGGCGGCCGTTCAAGTACTTGAGCTCGAGCACGAAGAGGCAGGCAGCAAGCTTGCCGCCCTGATCTGTGACGAGCTGCGCGACGGCGGCTGCTGTGCCGCCCGTCGCGATGACGTCATCGACGACGAGGTAGCGCCTACCTTTCTCGACGGCATCGGCGTGCAGCTCGATGCGATCCGTGCCGTACTCGAGATCGTACTCGACGCTCACCGTCTCACGCGGTAGCTTGCCGCGTTTGCGCACGAGATGCATCGGCAGCTTCAGGCGATAAGCGAGCGCTGCGCCGAAGATGAAGCCGCGCGACTCGATCGCGAGAATCGCATCGGCATCGTGCGCCTTCGCACGCGTTCCGAGAAGCTCGGTGATGGCCGCGAACGCGGCGGCATTCGAGAGCAGGGGCGTAATGTCCTTGAAGACGATGCCGGGCTTCGGAAAGTCGGGCACGTCCTTGACGAGGCCTTTGATTTCTTCGGGGCTCATTGGCGAAGTCCGTTTGCCGGAATGCTGCCGGTGGGCGAGAATATCGCGGTCGGAAAGGAAACGAAACCAGCACTGACTCATGGGATTTTCTCAACGCTTGCTCGGCGGAGCGGTCGGCACGCTCAACGCGGCCGGCCGGATTCTGAGCCGGGCGGGCCTCAAGCACCCGTCTCTCGAGCGCGAATCGCTGAACGACGCGGCGAGGCGCCGCACCCGGCTCGACGACTTCGGCGACTGCGCCTTCGACGAGGCACTCGCTCGCCTGCTCGAGTCCTACGAGACGGAGTCGAGACTGACCACGCTCGGCCGCATCAGCGTGCGCGAGCTTGTCGTCAGCCTGCTCGAGAATCTCCTTTATATGGAGCGGGAGCGAAAGCAGGTCCCGGCCGTCGTCGATGAGCCGATCGTTGCCCCGACCTTCATCATCGGCCTGCCGCGCACGGGAACGACGCTGCTGCACGGCCTCATCAGCGTGGATCCCGCCAACCGCGTGCCGCGCACCTGGGAGGTCATGTACCCATCACGCTTCCCGAGCACTCCCGAAGGAATGGAGCAGGCGCGGCGGCTGACGGCGACGCGGCTCGGCTGGGCCAACCGGCTCGCGCCGCAGTTCAGGAAGATTCATCCGATCGGTCCGGATCTGCCGCAGGAATGCATCTCAATCACGGCTCAGATATTCATGAGCATACAGTTCCACACGACGCACGACGTGCCGTCCTACGAGGACTGGTTCGAGCGAGATTCACAGGCTCTCGGCTACGCTTTTCACCGGCGACTGCTTCAGCATCTTCAGATCAGACGGCGCGGCGGCCGGTGGGTGCTCAAGGCGCCCGGGCACCTGTTCGCGCTCGATGCGCTGCTCGCCGAGTACCCGGACGCGAAAATCATCCAGACGCACCGCGATCCGCTGCGCGTCATGGCCTCGATGGCGAGTCACGCAACGGTCCTGCGGCGGGCGTTCAGCGACCACGTCGATCCGGAGCAGATCGCCGCCGACTGGAGCCGCCGCTGGAGCGATGCCCTCGTGAGCTTTCTCGCCGTTCGCGACCGCAACGACGACAGCCGGTTTCTCGACATCGCTTACGACGACATCGAATCGCGTCCGCTCGAGGTCGTCGAGCGCATTTATCGCTTCCTCGACTGGCCCCTGACCGGGCAAGCCAGGGCCGCCATGGAGCGTTTTCTTGACGACAACCCCAAGAACAAGCATGGTGTCCATCGTTACTCCCTGGCCGAGTACGGTCTCTCGAGCGAAGACGAGCGGGTCCGCTATGCTGACTACTGCAAACGATTCGACATCGCCGTACAGGCGGATTGACCGGAGGCCGCCACGATGGATCAATACGAAGAAATCCGCGCGCAGCTGCTTGCCAAGCGGACGGAGCTGAACCACCGGCTCGAGAACATCAAGAGCAACCTCACTCGTGGACGCAGTGCGGACTCTCAGGAACAGGCGCAGGAGCTCGAGAACGCCGAGGTCGTCGACGCGCTCGGTAACGAGGCGAGACTCGAGCTGCGCCTGATCGCGAAGGCGCTCGACCAGATCAAGAACGACACCTATGGCGATTGCGTCGACTGCGGCAAGACGATACCGCCGGCGAGGCTCGATGCACACCCGTTCGCGGAACGATGCATCGACTGCGCGACGCAGGCCGAAGAACGGGGCAAGCGACTCTAAGTCGGATCAGGCGGCGCTGGCCCGAGCCTCCGAGCTGGCGCGAGACGGCGCCATCTGCCAGCGTGAGCGCAACTGATCGAGCCTCTGGCGGTATTGCGCGACGGATTGTTCCTTGATCGGGCCGTAACCGCGGATCGACTCGGCGAGCCCCAGCATCTCCACCGCCAGCTCGTGCCTTGCCGCGTCGAGCCCGGACAGAACCTCATCCATCAGTTGCTCGTACTCGGTAATGAGCTCGCGCTCCATGCGCCTTTCCCGCGTACGCCCGAACGGGTCGAGGCGAGTGCCGCGCAGGCGCTTGAGCTTTGCGAGCAACCGCAGAATCGGAAGCATCCAGCCGCCGAACTCGTACTTCCTCGGCCGCCCGGTCTCGGGGTCGATCGACGCGAACACGGGCGGCGAGAAATGAAACCGCAGCTTGAAGCCCTTGCCGAAATTCCGTCTCAGGCTCGGCAGGAAGTCTCCCGTCGTGTGCAGCCGTGCGACCTCGTACTCGTCCTTGTAGGCGAGCAGCTTGAAGTACGCCTTCGCTGCGGCAACCGTGAGCGCCGTGGCGTCGCCCGCGACTTCTCGCTCCCTGGCCGCGACTTTGTCGATGCGATCGCGGTAACGCGATGCGTAAGCCTCGTCCTGGTAGTCGACGAGGAAAGCCCGGCGATGCTCGATCAGGTCCTCGGCCGAGCTCGGCGCCGCCGCCGGGTCAGCGCCCTGGGCCAGCGCGTGCACACGCTCGGGCTCGGCCGCGGTATACCGGCCCCAGTCGAACGTCCGCTTGTTCATTTCGACGTTGCGCCCGAAAAGCTCGAGCGCACGGTATAGCGCGACGCTCGACAGTGGAATCAGACCCTTCTGAAAGGCGAAGCCGAGCAGAAACACGTTCGCCGCGATGCTGTCGCCGAGCAGGGCCGAGGCGAGCCGCGTGGCGTCGAGCGTTGCGAGCCCGTCGGGCCGGCTGTGCCGACGCAGCTCGTTGAGCATGCTCGCGACCGGGTAGTCCATGTCGGGCTCCCAGATGAACCTCGGCGGCATCTCCTCGTGAGTGTTGACGACGACGGACGAGCGCCGGGCGGAGAGCATCGCCAGCGGCTCCTGATCGGTCGCAATCATCAGATCAGCGCCGAGCAGAAGATCGACCTGACCATGCGGAATGCGCATTCCGTGAACGCGGTCGCGCTCCGAGGCGATACGGACATGCGAGAGCACGGCGCCGAATTTTTGCGCGAGACCGGTCTGATCGAGCTGCAGCACGAACTTGCCTTCGAGATGCGCTGCGAGACCGATCAGGCCGCTCGCCGTGACGACGCCGGTGCCGCCGACGCCCGCGATCAGAATGTTGTATGCCGCGCCAATATCGGCGATCTCGGGCTCCGGCAGCTCGGGCAGCTCCCGCGTGGCGAGCGCGCTCGTCGGCGTGCGGCTCGCGCCGACGAGCGAGACGAAGCTCGGACAAAATCCTTCGAGGCAACTGAAGTCCTGATTGCAGGAGCCCTGATTGATGCGCCGCTTGCGCCCGAGCTCGGTCTCGAGCGCCATGACCGACAGGCAGTTGGATTGCAGATTGCAGTCACCGCAGCCCTCGCAGACGAGCTCGTTGATCACGACACGCCGATCGGGATACGGAATCTGGCCGCGCTTGCGCTTTCGATGCAGCTCCGCAGCGCAGGTCTGATCGTAGATCAGCGCCGAGACGCCCGGCGCTTCGCGCAGCTCCCGCTGCAGGCTGTCGAGATGGTGCCGGTGATGCACCGTGACGAAATCGGGCAACCCGATCCTCGACGAGTGCTTCTCGGGATGGTCGCTGACGATGGCGATCGGCTTCACGCCCTCGGCCGCGAGCTGCTGCGCGACGCGCGCAACGGTCAGGTTGCCTTCGACGACCTGGCCTCCCGTCATTGCGACCGCATCGTTATAGAGAATCTTGTAGGTCATGTTGACGCCAGCCGCGACGGCCGCGCGAATGGCCAGGATGCCCGAGTGGGCGTAAGTGCCGTCGCCGATGTTCTGGAAGACGTGCCGGGTCTCGGTAAACGGCGCCTGGCCGATCCAGGTCGCGCCCTCGCCGCCCATCTGGGTGTAGGTTACGGTATCGCGGTCCATCCAGGCCGCCATGAAGTGACAGCCGATGCCGGCGATGGCGCGGCTGCCTTCGGGAACGCGCGTCGACGTGTTGTGCGGACAGCCGGAGCAGAAATGCGGCTTGCGCTCGGCGTCCGTGATCCGGGCGGCAAAATACTTTTCCTGCACCTCCAGGAACCTGACCCGCTGATCGACGTCGTCGCTCGAATAGAAACGGCGCATGCGGTTCGCCAATACGCGGGCGATGCGAGCGGGCGTCAGCTCGCCGGCCGACGGCAACAGCCACTCGCCGTCCTCGTCGCGCTTGCCGATGATCAGCGGCCTGAGCTTGGCCTGCCAGTTGTAGAGCTGCTCCTTGAGCTGGCTCTCGATGACGCCGCGCTTTTCCTCGACGACGATGATCTCGTCGAGACCTTCGGCGAACTCGCGAATGCTCTGCGGCTCGAGCGGCCAGCTCATGCCGACCTTGAAGATTCTGATGCCGATATCAGAAGCCCTGGCGCGATCGATGCCGAGATCCTCGAGCGCCTGGAGCACGTCGAGATGCGCCTTGCCCGTCGTGACGATCCCGAGATGGGGCTTGTCGGAATCCACGATCACGCGATTGAGCCGATTGACCCTCGCGAACTCGACGGCCGCGCGGAGCTTGTGGTGCTGGAGCCTGAATTCCTGGTCGTTCGGAGGATCGGGCCAGCGAATGTTGAGCCCTCCGGGCGGCATGTCGAACTGCGGCGTGAGTATCCGAAGCTCGTCCTGATCGAGAACGATCGTCTGCGTCGCGTCGGCCGTCTCCTGAATGACCTTGAAGCCGACCCAGCAGCCGCTGAAGCGGGACAAGGCGTAGCCGTAGAGGCCGAGATCGACGACTTCCTGGATATCGGCGGGATTCAGCACCGGCATCATCGCGTCGATGAAGCTGTATTCGCTTTGCTGCGGCAGCGACGACGACTTGCAGGTATGGTCGTCGCCCGCGGCGACGATCACCCCGCCGTGAGCCGAGGTGCCGGCATAGTTGCCGTGCTTGAATGCGTCACCGGAGCGGTCGACGCCGGGCCCCTTGCCATACCAGAGGGCGAAGACGCCGTCGAACTTCGCGCCTTCGAACAGATTCGTCTGCTGGCTGCCCCAGATGGACGTCGCGGCCAGGTCCTCATTGAGGCCCGGCTGGAAACGGATGTTGGCCGCGTCGAGGTACTGCTGCGCCCGCCAGAGCTCCTTGTCGAGGCCGCCGAGCGGGGAGCCGCGGTAGCCCGAGACGAACCCGGCCGTGTTGAGGCCGGCACGGACATCGCGCTGCTGTTGCGCCAGCAGCAGGCGCACGAGCGCCTGCAGCCCGGTGATGTATAAGGTGTCCGATTCGAAGCGGTAGCACTCGTCGAGGCGACTGATTTCCCGTAACTGCATTCAAACACTCTCTGGCCAAACGCTGAACAGCGGCGTTGCCCGGCGACATTATAGGACCTCGACGTGCTCGCGCCGAGTTGGGAGAATCGGACGATCGGGTAACGCCCGCCCACGCCAGCCATGCCGCAAATCCAACCGATCATCAGACTCGATCACGTCGATGTCGACGTCGACGGTGAGCGCATCCTGCGCGATCTCGATTTCGCGATCATGCCGGGCCGGCATTTGGGGGTGGTCGGCGCCAACGGCAGCGGCAAGTCGACGCTGCTCGCCCTGCTCGCGGGCCGGCGCTGGCCCGCACCGGGGCGGGGCTCGCGCGTCTACGACTTCGGCGCGGGCCCGGAGCGCGACGCCGTGACGGCGCGCGAGCGCGTCGCGCTACTCGGCCATGAGCTGCAGGACGCCTACGCGGCCCGCGGCTGGAACTATCGCGCGCGGGACGTCGTGCACTCCGGCCTCACCCGCACCGACGTTCCGCTGCGGCGCCGGAGCGCGGCCTCGCAAAGACAGGCCGACGCCCTGCTCGCCGGCATGGGACTCGGCGATCTCGCCGAGCGCCGGTTCCTCGAGCTCTCGCGCGGTGAGCAGCGCCGCGTCCTGATCGCACGCAGCCTGGCCTTCGAGCCGGCGATGCTATTGCTCGATGAGCCTGCCGGCGGACTCGACGCGTCGTCGCGCGCCGCGCTCGAGGAGACGCTCGCGCTCGCGGCCGGCAGAACGACGCTCGTTGCGGCCGGTCACGGCATCGAGGAATTGCCGCGCGTCGTCACGAATGTTGCGCGGCTCGAGGGCGGTCGACTGCTGAGCGGCGATGCGCCGCCGCGCACCGAACCCGCCGCGGCTGCCGACCAGTTCCGTGCCGTCGATGCACCCTTGGAAGCCGGCGCGGGGCGCGCGGACGATGGCCCGGCGGG
Organism: Gammaproteobacteria bacterium; assembly: GCA_035513215.1. Lineage (GTDB taxonomy): Bacteria > Pseudomonadota > Gammaproteobacteria > Steroidobacterales > Rariloculaceae > DATCZB01. The sequence continues at coordinate 34,194 of DATKCK010000028.1, forward strand.
CGCAGCGGGCAGCACGTCGCTCGCCGAACGGAATCGCCCCGGGCAGGATCAGCGCATGATCGCGCTCGAAGCCGCCAGCGTCTGGCTCGGGGGGCGCGAGATCCTGCACGCGCTCGACTGGGAGCTCAGGCGCGGCGAGCACTGGCTCGTCGAAGGCGAGAACGGTGCCGGCAAGAGCACGCTGCTCAAGCTCTTGCACGGTGAGCTCCGGCCGGCCCGGGGTGGCTCGATCTCCTGGCCCGGCCTCGGCGACCCACGCGATGTCTGGACGCTGCGCCGGCGGATCGCGCTCGTCTCTGCCGAGCTTCAGGCCCGCTACCGCTTGCCGACGCGCGTGTTCGATGCCGTCGGATCGGGCTTTCATTCGAGCATCGGACTGACGCGGCCTTTGACGGCAGCGCAACGCGAGCACATCGGCACGCTGCTCGATGCCTTCGAGCTCGAGACCTTGAGCCGGCGCCTCTTATCGACGCTGTCCTATGGGCAGCGCCACCGCGCGCGGATCGCGCGCACGCTCGTCACGGGCCCGGCGATCGTGCTGCTCGATGAGCCCTGGGAGGGCCTCGACAGCGCAACCCGCGAGCTCGTCGCCGCCGAGCTCGCCAGGCGCATGGCGGCCGGCACTCAGGTGATCTGCGTGTCCCACACAGGTCCGAAGAAGCTCGCGCTCGATCGGACGCTGAGGCTCGAGGCTGGCCGCATCGTCAATGCCGGTGACAGCGCCGCACCTCGCGGAAATTCAACCAGTGCGCCGCTGCAAGCAGCAGGCTCCCCACCACGCTGAGCGTGACCTCCAACGCTTCGCTCCAGTTCTCGTGGCCGTAGATCGCTGCCGCGGCAAGAACGATGATGCCGACGGTCCCGAGGACGACGAGCCCGGCCCGGCGGTGCAGCCGATAGCCGAGCACGAAGCCAAGCAGGCTCGTCGGCACGACGAGCCACAGCATAACCCCATGAAAATGCTCACTATCTCCGAAGGACAGCGCCACGATGGGGAGCAAGGCGACGAGCAGGGGGACGGCCAGGCAATGGACGATGCAAATGGCCGAGAGCGCGATCGCGACCCGGTCGAAATGCCTGGAAAGCTGCATCGGATGCCTTATTGCTCGATGATCCGGAACCGGCTGCGGCCGGGGCGGCGAGCATACCCCACTTGGTGCAAGCGAGGCAGCCGGCTGGTATTGTGACTTATGTCGCACTGCTTGCCATCGCGGTGTGCCACGATGGTCTTACTCGACGAATCACGGAGTTCAAGGAACATGAAGCGGATCATCGCGCTGGTGATGTTGCTGCCCTCGGTAGCCCTGACCCAGGAAGACAGTCAGATCAGCTACGACTGGTTTGATCTCAGTTACTATCGAACGGACTGGGATTCAGGCGCTATCGAAACCGACGGCACGGGCTGGGCCGGCCGATTCTCGATCGGCATTCGCGAGCACGTCTATCTCGGCGGCGAGTACCGCAACTGGGAAGCCGACGGCATAGCCGACGGATCCACGTATAAGCGCTTCGGCTTCGGTGTCCACCGCGGCATCGGCGATCGATGGAGCATCTTCGGCGAGGCCGGGTTCACGTCGCTCGATCTCGATCTCGGCGCGGGCAACATCGAGGACGACCCTGCCTATTTCGCGGCCGGCGTCCGCTGGTACGTCGCCGACGGATACGAGCTTCGCCTGAGCGGTGAGTTCACGGAAGCGGGCAGAGGCACGCCCGTGGGCCGGGGCGAGGCGGCTGTCACTTTCGGCGGCGACATGTATATCACGGACGCCGTCGCGATCACGATCGAGGCCACCGAGAACGACGACCACACGACGAGTTTCCTGATCGGCTTCCGTATCTATCACAAGAAGGATACGTCGGGGCTCAGACAGCGGCGTTAGTCGAACGCCCAGATTCCGGACGAGGATCTCCCGGACCGGTTGCACCCTGCGTCAGCGCGGGCTGGCCCCCATCCCGCAAAAAAAACGCCGCGACAACGTCGCGGCGTTTTGTTTTTGCCGGAAAGGATGCGAATCCTAGTCGGCGGCCTTGAACTCGGGGTAGGCCTCGAGCCCGCACTCCCCGATATCCACGCCCTCGTACTCCTCGGCCTCGTCGACCCGGATGCCCATCACCATCTTGATGACCAGCCAGACGATGAAGCTCATGATGAATACCCAGGCGAATATCGCGACGATGCCGAGCAACTGCGCGCCGATCGTCGCGTCCGGATTGGACAGGCAAACGGCGAGGAGGCCCCAGATGCCGACGACGCCGTGAACCGAGATCGCGCCGACGGGATCGTCGATCTTGAGAACGCGGTCGAGCATGACGATCGACGGCACGACGATGAGTCCGCCCACCATGCCGATGAACGTCGCCAGCATTGGAGTCGGCGTCAATGGCTCGGCCGTAATCGCAACGAGACCCGCGAGCGCACCGTTCAGCGCCATCGTCAGATCGGCCTTGCCGAACCATAATCGAGCCAGCAGGAGCGCTGCGACGAGACCGCCGGCAGCCGCCATGTTCGTGTTGACGAACACGAGGGCCACGGCATTCGCTTCGCCGACGTTCGACACCATGAGCTCCGAGCCGCCGTTGAAGCCGAACCAGCCGAGCCAGAGGATCAGCGTGCCGAGCGCGGACAGCGGCAGGTTCGCACCCGGGATGGCCTTGACCTCGCCGCCCGGCCCGTACTTGCCCTTGCGAGCGCCGAGCAGAATGACGCCCGCGAGCGCCGCAGTGGCGCCGCACATGTGGACGACACCCGAACCGGCGAAATCCAGGAAGCCTGCCTGGTCCAGCCAGCCGCCGCCCCACTTCCAGTACCCCTGGGTCGGATAGATGAAGCCCGTCAGAACGACCGCGAAGATAAAGAAGGACCAGAGCTTCATGCGCTCGGCAACCGCGCCGGAGACGATCGACATTGCCGTCGCTACGAAAACGACCTGGAAGAAGAAATCCGACAGGCTCGAGTAGTACGGCGCGTCCTCGCCGCCTGCTATGACGTCGGCGGCCGCATTGTCGGAGGACGTAAGCCAGGCGAACTCGCCGAGATACCCCTCGATCGAGGCCGCGCCCGGATACATCAGGTAATAGCCGCAAAGCATGTACATGATGCAGGCGATCGAATAGAGGCCGACGTTCTTGGTCAGGATCTCGGCCGTGTTCTTGGCGCGCACCAGACCCGCTTCCAGCATCGTGAAGCCCGCGGCCATCCACATGACCAACGCTCCACAAACGAGGAAATAGAACGTGTCCAGGGCGTATGCCAGTTCTGCAATTTCCATTGTTTATTTACTCCCGTTTGTTCCTGTCAGGGCCTAGAGCGCCTGATCACCGGTTTCGCCGGTGCGTATCCGGACAGCCTGCGACAGGTCCGTCACGAAGACCTTTCCGTCACCGATCGACCCCGTTGCAGCCGCGCCGATGATCGCCTCGATGGCCTGCTCAACGAGGGCATCGCCGACCGCGGCTTCGATCTTCGTCTTCGGGACGAAGTCGACCGAGTACTCGGCGCCACGGTAGAGCTCGGTGTGGCCTTTCTGCCGTCCGAAGCCCTTGACCTCGGTCACCGTCAGTCCCTGAACGCCGGCTTCCCCGAGAGCCTGCCTGACGTCCTCCAACTTGAACGGCTTGATGATTGCCGTGATTAGCTTCATTTCTGATTCCTTCTCGATAGCGCTTGATGCTTACGACCGCCCGGACAGTGCAGCATCCGTGCCAAAAGCAAACGGCTACTGGAATCAGACAGTTAGAACGGAAATGGGATTTCTCGCTCGAATCGGCGCGAGCGATCGTGGTGCACGTGACGCACCAATTCAGGGCGAGGCGGGGTCGGTCGGTCGGCTAGGAGCGATTGTAGGGATCGAAGCCGCCGCCGAGCTTGACCTTGAAGGTCTGCTCGATTCGGAGCTCGCTGGACGTGCCGTCGCTGCTGCTCTTTTGGGCGGCGTTTGAGCTCTTGAGCCCTCTGACCTGCCGCGTCGGCTCGAGCGCAAGCGCCGAGTTATCGAGCCGCTTCAGCACGATCGATGTGCTGTCGAGCTGATCGTCGTTCCACTGCCAGACGTTCCGCCCGCGGCTGTCGATGACGACGCGGCCCGCGGGATTCGATCCGGGGCCGGGGATCTGCTTGTTTCTGCCGGTGTCCATATTCTGTCAAATCGGGCGATGTGCCACTGAACTGTGGCGACCGTAGCAGCGATTCCCGGGGCCGTTCCATTAATGCCGTCACAATTCCGAACGAAGCCTAGGCTCCGAGCACCTTCAGCGCCTGCTCGTGCAGCTTCGCGCTCGCCGCGGCCACGACGTTGCCGCCGGCGAGCACGGAACCGCCCTCCCAGCTCGTGACGACGCAGCCAGCCTGCTCGAGGATCGGCACGAGCGGCACGATATCGAAGGGCTTGAGTCCGGATTCGACGACCAGATCGGCGAAACCGGCGGCGAGCATCGCGTAGTTGTAGCAATCGCCGCCGTAACGATCGAGCAGGCAGGCTGCCGCAAGCCGATCGAAGGCCGTCTTGTCGTTCCCCCGAAACATGCCGGGATGCGTCGAGGAGAGCCTGGCGCTGCCGAGATCGGCGCATTGGCTCGACTTCAGACGCTTGCGGCCGTCGGACCGGATCAGCCAGCTTCCGGCCGGCGAACCGAAAAAGAGCTCGCCGAGAATCGGCTGCGCCAGCAGGCCGACGACGGCCCGGCCCGATACGGTCAGGCCGACCAGCGTGCCCCAGAGCGGCGATCCCATCAGAAAGGCGCGCGTGCCGTCGATCGGATCGATATACCAGCAATACTCGGCGTCCGTCGCCGTGGACCCGGATTCCTCGGCGACGATGCCGTGCTCGGGGTAGGTCGACTGAATCGTTTCGCGCAGGACCTTCTCGATCGCATGATCGGCGCTCGTCACGGGATCGAATCCCTTTTCGTCCTTGTTGTCGACCGAGAAATGGCTGCGAAAGTAAGCCTCGGCGATGCCGCCGGCCGTGTGGGCGAGCTCGAGCGCGAAGCCCTCGAGCTCGATGAGGACTTCCTCGCGCGCGCTCATGGCGGGGGATTATGAAGCAAGACCCGGGCACCTGCGACCGAGGCAATGGTGGTATCGTCGGCCGATCGAACGGCGCTTACGATAATGGGGGGATAAGAAATGAATGCTCGCTTGCCGGGATTTGTCGGCCTCGCTCTTGTCGGGCTCGCGTCTGTTGATGCCGTCATGGCGCAGGCCGTCGCGATCACGAACGCGCGAATCATCGTCGGCAACGGCGAGGTGCTCGAGTCGGGAACGATCGTCGTGCGCGACGGCAGGATCGCAGAGGTCAGCGCGGGCCGCCCGAGCACGCGCGGCCTGACCGTCATCGACGGCTCGGGGCTCACGGCCATGCCCGGCTTCATTGATGCTCATCGTCACATCAACACTGGACCGAACGAGCGCGAGGAGATGCAGGCGCAGCTCGAGGCCGGCTACACGACGATCCTGTCGGGCGGCGGTCCGGCCGACGGCAATCTGATCCTCAGAGACAGGATCGAGAGCGGCGAGATCGCGGGCCCGAGAATCATTCCGTCGGGACGGATCGCGCTTGCCGACAACACGCCCGAGATGGCGAGGGCCCAGGTGCGCGAGCTGGCCGAGATGGGTATCTCGTGGACGGGCGAGATCGCGCTGACGCCGCAGCCGCGTCCGGGCACGCACGAGATCGACGTGCTCGAAGCCGTCGTCGACGAGGCGGCCCGCGTCGGCGTCACGGTGCAGGTTCACGCCGTCAGCACCTCAGCCATGGTCGCGGCCGTCGAGGCCGGCGTCAGACGGCTCGTGCACCTGCCGAACAAAGACTTCGTCGACCGCGACGCGGCCCGCATGCTGGCTGAGACCGAGACGATGATCCTCGCGACGATCGGCTTCGGCGCGCCGATTTTCGGCGTCTTCGCCGACGACAACGAGCCGCGCTTTCGCGACGGCAACCCCTGGCCCGAGTCGATCGCCGGCGCCAATCGCGACGCGCAGGATCGCGCCGAAGGCACGGAGATCGGTTACACGATCGTCAACGCGCGCACCGTCTTCGATGAGGGCGCCGTGCTCGGCTACTGCACCGACACGCGCTACGACCCGTGGGCGGGCTTGAGGCACGAGCTCGAGTCCTACAACGTCATGTTCTCGATGCGCGACATCGTCGAGATCATGGGCCCCAGCACGGCGGCCTACATCAACATGGCCGACGAGCTCGGCACGCTTGAAGCCGGCAAGCTCGCCGATATCGTGCTCGTCACCGGCAACCCGCTCGACGGCTTCTGGAACATGCTCGACGCCAGAGTCGTGCTGAAGGAAGGCGGCGTCGTCGTCGACAAGCGCTAGCAACCGCCTGACAAGCACTGACAAGCACTGACAAGCACTGAGACCCGCTGATCGGGCCCGGGTAGCATGGCAATACTTGACGGCATACACTGTGTATTATACAGTGTATGGCACATAGGAGGTTCAGCGCTTGGGCACACCGATTCCCGATTCTCTGCGGCTGGAGCTGCGCCGTGGCTCCCTCGTCCTGGCCGTCCTCGGGGCGCTGCGGAACGAGCACTACGGATACACGCTTTGCCGGCTGCTGGGCGACAAAGGAATCGATATCGAGGAAAGCACGCTCTATCCGCTCTTACGCAGGCTCGAGTCGCAGGGCTTGCTGACGAGCGAGTGGCGGGACGAGAACCGGCGGCGCAAGCGCTTCTATCGGCTCTCGGACCAGGGCGAGCTCGCTCTCGCCGGCCTGACCGAGGAATGGAGCACGCTGAACCAGGCGTTGAAGAAGATTCTCTGAGGAACCCGACATGCATCCGTTGATCGACACCTACCTGCTACACGTAAATCGCGTTCGGACATCCGATGCAGGTCGCCGGTCGCTATCTGCCGCGCCAGTACCTGATCGGACCCTCGGTTTTTCCGGCGTACTGGTATGCGCTGAAGTCACTCGTGATCATTTTCGCGGCCATTGCGATTCTGCTCGCGCTGGCTGCACTCGTATTCGATTCGGAGGCGCCGCTGGCGGCCGTAGTCCGGACGGTCGGCTCCACGGCCTGGGGCCTGCTCGCATGGAGCGCGATTCTGACCGGCGTCTTCGCCACGCTCGAGCAATCCGGATTCAGGTTCGACTCGTTTCGCCCGGAGCATCTCAGCCGCCGCCCTGCGCTGGCGCCGCGCATTCAAAGCGATCCGATTCCGCGCTTCGAATCGCTCTTCGATATCGTATTCTCGATCACGGTCCTCGTGTGGTGGATAGGAGATTTCTCCAACGCTCAGCTTCTTTTTGCCGATGTGGAAGCCGACTGGAGCACGGCCTATTCCCGCTTCTTCGTCCCGGTGCTCGCGCTGCTGATCCTCGGACTCATCCGGGCGGGTCGCAATCTGGTTCGCCCCTACTGGACGAACCTCGCGAGAATCTCACGCATGACGCACGTCGGGCTGTGGATCGCCGTTTTGATCTGGGCGCTGAATACACCCGGGTTCGTGACCTTCGACGCCGTCGAGGGTGCGATGAACCCCGGCTTTACCGCCCGCCTCGTCGCGGGGCTAGAGCAAAGTCTGCCCCTGCTGTTGAAGATCTGGGTCTTCATTGGCGCGGCGCACCTTGCATTCGACCTGTACCGACTGCTGCGGCGATGATAGCGATAAAATCGATTAATCAGATAGTTACGTGTGAGTGTTTACATGATCATGGAGCTGGCATAGACTGCCTGTGAGTTCAGAGATTCTCTGATCACTCGCGAATAAGTTGCTGTAATTAGAAGGAAACAGCACATGGCAGCTCAGGCGGAGGGGAGCCCCGGGGCGAAGCGTTTCGCGTGGGCCGCGACGGACGTCATCTGGTTGGGTCCGACACAGCAGGCGGGCGTAAGCCACCTCTGCGCGGAAACACAGGTCAAGACGCTGATCGGGCCGTCGTCTTGCGGCAAGACGACACTGCTGCGGCATTTCCAGCACCATCTCGACGATGCCGTGACACTGCATATCCCGGGACCGCACGCTGGCGCGCCGCAAGTTCTTTCGGCTCTGCTCAAAGCGGCGGCGATGGACGTCGCCGATCTGACCGAGGACGAGCAGAGAAGCCTGCTGCGCGTCTTCATCGAGCAGCGGCGGCTCGTCGGCAAGCGAATCATCGTTTGCGCCGACAACGTCGCCAGCTTCTCCGACGAAGCGTGGGGCGAGATCGAGAGGCTGTTGTCGCTCAAGGTGTCGAACAAGACGCTGGTCGAGCTTGCCGTCGTCGGCACCAAGGACGATGCGACGAGCTCGCCGCTCGGCAGGACGGTCGAGGGCGGCATGACGTCCGCCGTCGAAGGCGTCCGCTACCTGTCGCCGCCGAGCGATGACGACATCAGGCGGTACATCACCTGGCAGCTCGAGCGCCTCGGCACCGAGGCGCGCTTCTCCTCCGAGGCCTACAGCAGAATCAACGAGCTCAGCGAGTGTCGCTTTTCCGCCGTCAACGATCTTTGCGACACGATCATCTTCTCGCCGGAACGAAACGGCAAACAGAGATTCGATGTCGACGATGTCGACCGCGCGGCCGGCCTGCTCGCAGAGCCCGACGGTTCGACCGAGCCGCCGGCCCCAGCCGACGAGATTCGCCCCAACCGGCTCATGATCTCGCGCAACGGGAAGTTCGAGCGTCTGCTCCACCTCGACCGGCGGCTGCTGATCGGGCGCGGCGAGACCAGCGACTTGAGGCTCGGCGGGCCCACGATCAGCCGCCACCACGCGATGATCGTGCCGGCCGGAGACGGCCGCTTCGCCATCGTCGACCTGAACAGCAGCAACGGCGTGCTCGTCAACGGGGAGCGCATCAAGCGTCGCGTCCTTCGCAACGGCGACACCGTGCAGCTATGCCAGTACCGACTCAAGCTGCTGTCGGCGGACGAGCCGAGTCGGGCAAGCGACGCCTCGAGCGAACCGCAGATCGAGATCGAGGCGCCCCTCCAGGCGGCCGCCCGCACGTATTAGCGCGCGCTGACTTGTGGGCTAGGCCGGGAAGAAATCGATCGGCTTCGTCGTCGTGACCGTCTCGACATTCTTCGGCTCGAACTGGAACAGCAGAATGCGCTGAACGAGCCTTTCCTCGAGCTCCGGATCGCCGAGATCCGACGACTCGATCTCGCAGAAGCTCACCGTGCCGTCCGGCATGATCGTGAGCCTCAACACGACCTTGCCCTGTAGCGTCGGATTCGCGCGCAGCGCGCGATTGTAGAGCGCATAGATCGCGCCCTTGTTGCGGTCGAAGACACGCTCGATCTCCTCGCGGCTGCGCGAGGCGAGATCGCTCGGCCCGGTGCGCGTGACGGCGCCCCCGGCCGGGCCGAGGCCTTCGACGGGACTCTCGACGACGGTCGTCGTTCGCGTGCCTATACCCGAGCCTCCGGTGTTGCGGCTAAGCGCCGCCGTATTGATGCCGCCGCTCGACGCGCCGACGTTCGACGTGATCAGCGAGCGCTCGTTGACGGGCGCGGCTTCGGCCACGGCGCCCGCGAGATCGTTCGACTCGAGCGTTTCGGACAGCTGGGTGTCGCGCAGCGAGGCGAGCTCCTCGGCGAACGGCAGGAGCCCCGCAACGCTCGCGCGCGCCCTGGCCTCGGCGACGACGTCGACGGGCTCGGGTTCCGGCTCGGGCTCCGGCTCCGGCTCCGGAATCGGTTCCGGCTCGATGACCTCCTCGACGACCTGCTCGGGCTCGGGCTCGACCGGCAGCTCGGGCTCCGGCTCCTCCTGCACGACCGGCGGCGGCGGAGGCGGCGGAGGCGCTGCCTGCTCGATCAGCAACCGCGCGTAGCGCTCCGGGATTTCCTCGAGCTCGGACGGGTCGCGCTCGGGGACCGGCAGGAACGACAGGATCAGCGCGACGACGAGCGACGCGCCGAGACAGATCAGAAGCTGCCTGCGAAAGCGCTCCTCGTGCTCGGCGCTCGTCGTCCAGGGCAGCTCGTAGATTCGATAGCTGACGGTTGCCGCGGTTGCCACGTTCAGCCCCCCTGACCCGTAGCCGCGGCGAGCTGGAGAGCGGAGGTCTTCTGGAGCACGGCGAGCGACAGCCGGCCGTAATCGGCATCCGTGCAGGTCGCCATGACGCGCTTGAGCAGGTGATACGGAATTTCCTTGTCGCCCATGATCGTGACTTCGCGGTCCGCCGCATCCTCGTCCGTTGCGAGCAGCGATCGGCCGGCCTGCGCGACGAGGGCATCTCTCAGCGCCGGAATGACGAGATCGTTGCTGGCAAGCACGTCGTCGATTCGGCTGACGACGCGTCCCTGCACGAGGATCTCGCTGTCGGTGACGAGAATGACGACGCTCTCGCGCGCCTTGGTCTCCGCGATCGATTCGGGAAGCTGAACGTCCCTGGCGTTCGGCAGCACTTCGACGTCGGACGAGTTCACGAGCAGGAAGAACACGAGAATCGTGAAGATATCCATCAGCGAGACGAGATTCAGCGAAACGCCTTTGCGGTGGCGCGCATGGTGCCGGTCCATGCGTGCGGCGCGTCCCATGAAATGCATCGGCTCTCCCCTTCTCGCTCAGTTCAGAACCGGCGCGTCGCCGATCGAGATTTCGGGGAAGAGCTCGTAGCGGACGACCTCGCGGCTCGACTCGTCGACGAGCTCGGCGATGCGAACGGTATCCATGACCTCGACGAGGACCTGGTACTCGATGTCGGGCTCGAGCAGCACCGTCGCGTCGGCCTTGTCCGGAAACTGCCGCTTGACCCGCTGCAGATACACCGACAGCGCGCCGAGATCGTAGCTCGCGTCCGAGCTTTCGATCCGGCTCAGCGTACCCGCCGAGCGGTCGCCGACCTCGATCGAGTCCCGGCGCACCGTGATCTCGAGCTGAAGCTCGGGCTCGGGCGGCTCGTTCTGCCCCTGGGACTCGGCGTTCGGGAGATTCAGCTCGAGCACCGCGAGACGCGAGAACACCGCGGTGATCAAAAGGAAAGGCACGAGGATGACCATCAGGTTCATGAACGCGGTGATATTGAGCTCCGCGGACTCCTTGTGGCGTCGCCTGTGGCCTCGAATGTGCTTCATCGTTGTTGACTCGCCCTAACAGGATCGCTAGACCCGGGTCAGACCCCTTTGGGGTCTGACCCTTTGCCCACTTTGCCCATCAAGCCTTCGCCGGTGCCGCCTGCTCCCCGCCGCGCTCGGTGATCGCGTTCAGGAACTTGACCGACGCCATCTCGAGGCTGTCGATGATCGCCGTCGTCTTCGTCTGTAGCACCGTATGAACGAGCAGCAGCGGAATCGCGACCATCAGGCCGAAGGCCGTCGTGTTCATCGCCACCGAGATACTGGCCGAGAGCATGTCGGCCTTCTCGGCCGGGTTCGCATTCGAGACGGCCGTGAAGGCGTTGATCAGACCGATGATCGTGCCGAGCAGCCCAAGCAGCGTCGCGATATTGGCGAAGGTGGCGAGATAGTGCGTGCGCTTCTCGAGCTTCGGCATGACCTCCATCAGGCTCTCCTCCATCGCCTGCTCGATATCCTCACGACGGCTCGCCGACCGCACGCGGTTGAGCCCGTACGTCATGATCTGCGCGATCGCGGCCTTGGACTTGCCCGTCACCTGCATGGCGCCGGAGAAGTTGCCCTGCTTGAGATAGGGCGTCACCTTGTTCCAGAGCGTCTGGTTGTTCGCCGTCGTCATCGTCAGGTACAGCCAGCGCTCGACGGCAATGGCGAGCCCCAACGCGAGCACGATGACGATGGGATACATGAACAGCCCGCCCTCCTGAAAGAAACTCACGATTGCGGAATAGGCTCCCATTGCATTCACTCCTCTTGACTGTCCCCGTGCAGGGTCTCGTAGTACGAAAGATGTCGCTCGAAAACCGACCGGTCGACCGGTGCCAGCACCTCGTCCAGCAGCGAGTTGACCGGGCGCCCGACCAGGTCGCCGAGGTCGGACCGCTTCCAGGGCACGATGTAGAGCACCTTAGGCAATTCCTGATTTCCGGTAATTGACGTGGTTCCCAGATCGAGCTGATCGACGGCGACGGGGCGCGGCCCGGCGGCGGGTCTCGGCGCTGACGGCGCCGCGCTCTCGACCGGCGCTGCGGGCTCGGGGCCATCGCTTGCGTCCTGTGCGATCGCCGCACCGGCGGCTGCCAACGCGACGACGGCGATCAGTATTCGTTTCGAGCTCATGATCAGTTCTCCCGTGCCACGCGCTCGGGCTCCGCGGGCAAGCCAAGACGGCGGCGCAAATCGACGATCCAGCGGCCGACGTCCTCGTCGGGCGACTGTGTAAGCGATTGATAGGCTTCGTAGTGCTCGAGCGCCTCGCCCTCGCGCTTGAGATAGAGATCGAGCAGCACGCCGAGGTTGTAATGCGCGAGCGCGTGGGTCGGGTCGGCTTCGAGCGCCCGCCGATAGGCGGCCTCGGCCTCGGCGAATTCGCCGTGCTCGCGGTGCAGCACGCCGAGCTCGTTATTGGCGGCCGCATGATCGGGCGCTAGCGCGAGCGCCTGCTCGAGCGCGGCCTGCGCCTCCTCGTCCCTGCCGTCGCGCCGATAGAGAATCGCGAGGTTGACCCAGGGGCCCGGAAACGCCGGGTAGGCGCGCGTCAAGTCTTCGAAGGCCATCTCGGCGGCAAGCCAGTCAGCGCCGGCCATCGCCGCAAGCGCCTCCGAGAAAGCCGCGGCGGCTCGCTCCGGTACCGCGACCGGCGGCACGAGCGGCGTCGGTACGAGCGGCGTCGGCGCGGTGTCGTTGGTCCGCGCAATAGGCTCGACCACTCCGCGATCCGATACCGACGCGGGCCGGGAGCCTCCGCTGCTGCACGCCGCGACCGCGGCCAGCGTGATCGCGAGCGCAACGAGCCGGCCGTGATTACCAGATCGAGCTGACAAGACGCTCTCCTTTCTCGTACTTCGCATACCGGCCCGGCATCAGCGCCGCAAGCCCGGCGAGGCTCGCGGCGACCCACTCGTCGTAGACGCCGTCGGCCGTGCGCGCCGCGTTGACCTCGTGCAGCCCGATCGCTTCTTCCTCGAACGGAAACGCCTGCTCCTCGAGCAGGATGTCGTATTGCGCGAGCTCGAGCTGCGTGAGATCCGCCGGGCGCTCGGACTCGAACAGGGCGCGGCTCAAGCCGTGATAGAGCTCGGCGAGCTGGTAGGTCGCCGCGGTCGTCACCTCGGCGACGCCGTACTCGGCCGCCTTGCGATACGCCTCGAGCGCGACCTCCATGCGCTCGCGTTTGAGCCTGAGGCTCTGCTCGAGCGGGGCGACGAGCCGCGAGACCTCGAAGGCCTGCCGCGCGGGCTCGGCGAGCGTAAGCTGCGCATGCGCCGCGAGGTAGCGGCTGCGATCGGTACGGCTCGTTCCGGCCGAGGCATCCGCGGCCACCAGCGACTCGAGCCAGCGCAGGCGCTCGCGGTCGTCGCCGCTTGCCCCGGCGAGCTCGACGAGCTGATGCCTCGCCTCGATCGCCTGCGAAAACGGCTCGGCGTAACGCTCGACGTAGCGCATCAGCACGGCCGTCGCGGCGTTCGTATCGGCGCCCGACTGATAGAGCTCGCCGGCGCGCCAGAGCGCTTCCTGGCGGATCTCCTCGGTCGCGCCGGATTCGGCGATGACTTCGAACTCGCCGGCGGCTCTTCTGTTCTGGCCGGTCTCGACGTAGGCGACGGCCAGGCTCGCCGTCGCATCCGCGGCAAGCTCGTGGGCCGGGAACGCGGCGCGGAATCCCTCGAGCACGGGCGCGGCGCGTTGCCAGTCGCCGGCCTGGATCAGGGCCGCGGCGGCGTCGTACTCCGCCGTCGCCCGGATTGCGGAATCGGGCACCGTGCGCCCGACGCGGAGGAAGTGATCGACGGCCTCGTCGACGAGGCCCGCGGCCTGCGCCTGCTCGCCCTGACGATAGATCGACGAGGCGATGCGCTCGGTGATCTCGCCGCGATCGGGATCGTCGATCGGGACGTAGGCCTCGAGATTCAGATAGGCCGACTCGGCGGCGGCGTAGTCCTCGAGATCGAACTGCGAATGCGCGTAGACGGTCCATGCCGTGCGCTCGAGCTCCGGCGTCGTCGGAACCAGCAGGGCCTCGGCAGCAACGTCGCGCGCGCGCTCGAACTCGTCGAGCGTGAAGAGCTTCTCGGCCGCGTCCGCTCTGACCGCGGGCGCCTGCTCGTGCTCCGAATACGTCGCGCTGAACCTGAGCGCGCTGTCGATGCTCTGCCGATGCCAGGATGCGGCTTCCCCGCCGGTCAGCTCCGACTGGCGCTCGGCGTAGGCAATGAGCGCTGCATAGCCCGCCTCCGCGCTTTCCTCGTGAAACGCGTAGCCATAGGCCGTACCCTCGTACTCGGCCGCGGCCGCGGCGAAATCGCCGCTCTCGAACAGCACCTCGGCGAGCAGGAAGTTCGTGCCGGCGGCGCCCTCGTCGTCGGGAAACGAATCGAGATAGATGCGATACCAGCGCGCCGCCTCGCCGTACTGCTCGGCGTCGCGCGATTCCTGAGCCTCGGCGTGATGGTAGGCCGCGAGATCGGTCAGATTGGCTTTCAGATGGGCCGTGATCTCGGGCTGCTCCTCGAAGCGGCGCGTCCGCCAGTAAGGCATGCCGGCCGCATAGCGCTCGACGAAATCGCGTTTCGCATCGAGCACGAGACCGGTGAATCCGCCCTGCTTGTAGGCCTCGATGACCTCGACCTGCACGAGCGGCGCATGCGTATGCGTCGGGTCGGCGTCGACGAATGCGGCATAGGCGTCGGCGGCGTCCTGATACCGTTCCTGGTCGAGATAGAGATCGCCGAGCCCCGTGTAGACGATATAGGTGTAGCCTCGCGACCCGAGGTCCTCGAAGATGTCCGCGATCGAGTCGGGGCCGTCGAGGTACGAGAAGCTGATCGCGATGACGCGCAGCGTGTCGTCCATCAGCTCCTGCTCAGCGCGGCCCATCGCGGCATAGATCTCGGCGGGCTCCTCGCCCGGCAGCGTGCGATCGAGCAGGGCGAAGAACGGCTCGAGACTCGCGTCGTAGCGGAGCTGCTTGAATCGGCTCCAGCCGAGCTTGTAGAGCGACTGCTCGTAGTAAGGCGACTCGCCGCGCTCGATCACGCTCGAGTAGGCGGCCGCGGCTTCCTCGTAGCGCTGCTCGACGAACAGCATCTCGCCGCGGCGAAACTGCGCTTCGACCCAGTGCTCGGTGTCGGGATGCTCCTCGATGAGCCGGTCGAGGATCTCGAGCGCCGCCTCGATTTCGCCGCCCGCCTCGTAGGCTCGCGAGAGCTGATACAGGACGAGATCGCTCTTCTCGTAGTCCGGATACGATTCGAGCAGCCCCTCGTACAGGTCGATCGTGCCGCCGAGCGCATCGCCGAGCGACTCGACATTGCGCGCGAGCTCGGCCGCCTCCTCCGATTCGAGCTGAAGGTCCGCGAGCCGGCGCGTGGCCTCGGCTTGAAGCAGCGGATCGGCCGACGCGAGATCGAGGAACAGCCGGTAGCTCTCCATCGCCTTGGCGTCGCTCGATTCGATCGGCGCGCCGGGCTCGATCTCGACGACGATGTCCTCGAGATCGCGGATCGTTCCGGTCTCCTCGGGCTCCTTGTTGCGCCCGAAAGGCCAGATCGCGGCGATCACCGCGACGGTCAGCCAGGTCGCGCCGCTCATTGGCGTCCCTCGGCCATCACGGCATCGGACTCGACCGGGAGGCTCGCGGCCGCGCGATCGTATATCGTCGCCAGCGAAAAGCGCGCCTGCACCATGTAGGTGTTGAGCCGGTCGCGCTGCGCCTCGAGCGCCTCGACGGCAACGCGCTCCAAGTGCTCCCGCTGATCGTCGAGCGCGAGCTCCGTCTGCGCCTTCAGTGCCAGCACACGCGGGCGCAGCGTCGCGATGCGCGCCGTCAGCGCGGCGAAGTCCTCGGCCCAGTTCGCGGCCGCGGTCGAGACGGCGTGATGCCGGTGCCTCGCTTCCGAGAGCTCACGGTCGAGCTCGCGCAGATCGCGCTGCCCGTTCCAGAGCCGCGCCCGATAGTCGCGCCGCAAATCCCAGAGCAAAAGCCCCTTGAAGAACCGCTGCTTCTCGATCAGCTCGGGGCCGTTCGGCTCGGAGGCGACGAGCCTGAGATCGGGCTCCATGGCCTCGAGCTCACGCCAGATCCGTTGCTGATCGGGCGCGCCGAGCGCGACGACGTCCTCGGACTGCTCGATCGTCAGGAGCCTCGATTCGAGCGCGATTCGGCGGCGCTCGAGCGAATCGAGCTCGATCTCGCCGAGGCTCGATCGAATCGTAGGCAATCGCGTCTCATAGGCCCGCTGGCGCGTATCGAGAATGTCGTCGAAAGCGCCGAGGCTCTCGACCCAGCCCGTGAGGTTCCGGCTCATGTCGATCAAGTCGCGGTAGTTCTTGACGCCTTCCTGAAAGCCGTTGCTCGCCATCAGCTCGACGAGATAGCGGCTCTCGTCCGTCGTCGGAATCTGATCAAGCTCGAAATACCAGCCCGTGCCTTCGCTTTGCTGCACCGCGAGCCATTCCGTCAGGAGCTTGCCGCTTCTGACCGACGCCACGGCGTCGTCGATCCGCGCGATCTCCGCCGTGAAGGTATCGATCGCGTCCACGTAGTGGTCCGCGGCCTGGGCATCGGCGTTGAGCCTCAAAAACGCATAGGGCACGGCGAGCAGCGATTCCTGGACGGCGGAGTCGAGCAGATCCCTGTCCTTGAGCGCCACCCAGGGCGCGAGCGCCGCCCGGTAGTCTTCCTGCTCGGCATCGGCCCAGCCGACGCCGAGCAGGGCCTTGTTCGAATAGGGACCGGCGAGCCGCACGCGCTGCAAGGCGGGCTTGGCCTCGACCGGTCGCGAAGCCTGGAGCCAGGCGTAGCCGAGCGCGACATTGGCCTTGTCGCGCAGCGCGAGCATCACCTCGGACGTTTCATCGCCCGATTCCATCTGGCCGACCTCGGCCAGAATCCTGGCGCCCGCCTCAACCTCGCCGAGGCGCACGAGCGCAACGCCGATGTTGAACTTCGCATACCCGACCCATTCGTCGTCGGGGTCTTCCCAGGCTTCGAGCACGGCGAGCGCGTCGGCGAACTTAAGCTGGTCCATCAGCACCTGGGCCTCGAGCATGACGCGGTCGGGCCCAAAGGATTCGGGCAGGGCGCCCTGAATGCGCCCGAGCGCCGCTTCGGCCTCGGGCAGGTAGCCGCGCTGATGCCAGATCCTGGCAAGAAAGAACCAGGCGCGGTCGTGCAGCATCGGATCGACCGACTGCATAAGCACCTGCTCGAATACCTGTCCCGCAATCCGATGCTGGCCGTAGGAAAGATAGAGCGCGCCGAGCAGAAGATCGGCATCGCGCGCATGCGACGGAAGCTCGTTGCGCTCGAGCGCGGCGAGCAGCCGCGTCAGGGCCGCGAAATGATCGTCCTGGAAGAACTCGAACAGGATCTCACCATAAGCGAGATCCTTGACCGTTCGCTCGGGCGGATCGTCGGCCAGCGCAATCGCCGGCACCGACAGGGCGAGGAGGCTCAGGAGCCGCCGCATCGATCACTCCCATTCCCTGACGATGAATTCCGGCTGCAGCTTGCTCTCCCGGTCGGAGATCGTGAGCTCGATGAACTTCGGGCCGATGCCTTTCTCGAACACGACCGTCGCGCCGCGGCGATAGTCGCGCTCGTGCGTGCCGCCGCCGGTGAACATCGCGATGAGCTCGTGCTCGCCCGCGCGCAGGTTGCCGACGTAGACACGCTGCACGCCGCCGCGATGAAGCGCATCGACCTCGCGCTCGGTATACAGGTAGCTCGTCACGTCGTTGCCGTCGAGCCTGATCTCGACCGAGTCGAGCGCAAAGAACTCGCCGACATCCATCGATAAGAAGATCGCGACCTGAGTGTTGGCGGGGAAGAGCAGCTCCTCCTCGAGCAGGAACAGATCGCGGTTGAGATCGACGGCGAGCGTCTTGAGATCCTGCACCTGCTCGTCCAGCGTACGCGAGGCGGTGTCGATCGCGGCGCCCGAGAACGCGGGCACGGCGGGCTCCTGCTGAGCGAACGCGAATCCGCCGAGAATCACGAGAAAGAGGCCTGGCCAAAGACGCTTGCTCATACTTCGCTCCTACTCCGACAACAGCTCGCGCACGCGCTCGAGATACGCGTCTTCCTCGCCGCGTCGGTATCCGGTGAACTCGAAGCGCACGAGCCCATCCCGATCGACGAGGACGACATAGGGCAGATTGTCGACGTCGTACTGCTCACCGACCTCGCCGCCGGCATCGTGCAGCGCCGGGAATCCGACGCCGAGCGCTTGTGCCGCCGCGATGACCTGCGAGCGCTCGCGATCGAGGCTGACGGCGAGCATCTGAAGATCGGCGCCTGCGTATCGCTCGTGGAGCCCCGCGAGGCCTTCGAGCTGCGAGCGGCACTCGCCGCACCAGCTCGCCCAGAAGGCGACGAGCACGACCTGGCCGCGGTACTCGGACAAGCGATGGTTTTTCCCGCTCGCGGCCTTGAGCACGAAGTCGGGCGCTTCGGATCCCGCGAGCTCGGCGCCGGCGGTTCCGCTCAGGGCCGCGAGCGCGAGCACCGCGATCAAGAATCTCCGTCCGAACTGCTGCACTCGCATCCCTTCGACTGCTCGAAACCTGGACCCCCGTCCAATCCGTCAACCTTATGGTCTGGCCGGATCAGCCGCTATGAGCCAGGTCTCAGTACTACCGGATTGGGGCTCTCGCCGCGGACGCGAAGCACGAATCATGCCAATGGGGTTGGGCTGCCTAAACGGTTATTTTCAGAAGAGTTTTTTGCAACGCCGGCGGCGCCCGCGAGACGCGGGTGTCGCGATTAGCGGACAGACCGGGCCCGCGCGAGCGGGCCCGGCCAACGTCTGCCGTGATTCGTCGCTGTCGGTGGCCGCCGACAGCGGCTAGAGCGACTGGCTCGACGCGTCCTTGTCGCGATCCGGATGAGCCTTACCCGCGGTCATCTGCTCGCAGACGAACTCGTAGGCGTGGCGCTCCTTGTATTGCGCCGCCCAGAAGATCGGCACGACCAGATAATAGGCGCCTACGATCGCGCCGATATCCGGGCGCTCGTTGCGGCGGAAGCTGAAGTTCTGCGGCTCGCAGCCGTCCTTGCGCAGCGTGACCTCTTGAACCGTGAACGCGGGCTTCCGGTCGCGATAGCGGCCGTGCCCGGTGCCGACGTATTCGCCGTTGACGTAGATACGGGCTTGGGGATCGGTGATACGAATCGTCGTTCCGCTCGAGCAGGCGGTCAGAGCGAAGATCGTTGCCAGGACGATGAGGTGTTTCATGACACGGCCTCCGGGCCCTTGGATTACCGCGATAGTATCTCCGTTTCGACTTAAGGCAAGCTGAACAGAGGGGTCCCTCAGCCGTCCACCCAGCGCCTGCCGTTGTCGAACAGTCGCTGCCACGGCGAGCATTCGCTCCAGTCGGCCGGATGCCAGGACCACTGTACGGTCCGGAACGCGCGCTCCGGGTGCGGCATCATGATCGTGACGCGCCCGTCCGCGCTCGCAAGCCCCGCGATGCCGCGCGGCGATCCGTTCGGGTTGGCCGGATAGCGCTCGGCGATCGCGCCGCGGTTGTCGACGAATCGAAGACCGACCAGGCGCTCGGCGGCCGCGGCCTCGTCATCGCCATTCACGAACTCGGCGCGGCCCTCGCCGTGCGAGCTGACGACCGGCAGGACCGAGCCCGCCATGCCGTCGAGCAGGACCGAGGGCCCTTGCTGGATCGCGACGAGCAAGAAGCGCGCCTCGAACTGATCGGAGCGGTTACGGACGAATCGCGGCCAGACCTCGGCGCCCGGGATCAGGTCCTTCAGCGCCGCGAGCATCTGGCAGCCGTTGCAGACGCCGAGCGCGAACGTGTCGTCGCGCTCGAAGTACCCGGCGAACATCTCGCGCAGCCGATCCGTATAGAGAATCGACTTGGCCCAGCCTTCGCCGGCGCCGAGCACGTCGCCATAGGAAAACCCGCCGCAGGCGACGAGGCCGCGATAGTCGGCGAGACCCGACCGGCCCGCGATCAGATCGCTCATGTGCATGTCGTGCGCCTCGAATCCGGCGCGATCGAGCGCGGCGGCCATCTCGCGCTGCCCGTTGACGCCCTGCTCGCGAAGCACCGCGACCTTCGGCCGCCCGCCCTGCCCTGGACGCCGCTCGAGCGTCGGCGGTTCGAAGCTCAGGCTGACGCTCAGTCCCGGATCGCTGTCGTCGAGCGTCGCTTCGTAGGCCTCTCGCGCGCACTCGGGATTGTCGCGCAAGGCCTGCATTCGAAAGGTCAGCTCGGACCAGACCGCGTGCAGCTCGGTGCGGCGCTTGCGGTAGATCTCATCGCCGCGATGACGGATCACGATCTCGCCGGGGGCCTCCTTCGTCGGCCGCGCGACTATCGTGTGCTGGCAGCGATGCCGGTCGAGGATCCGGCGGGCATCGTCGAGCTCCGACTCGCGAAACTGAAGGACGGCGCCCGGCTCCTCGTTGAAAAGATACTCGATCGCATCCACCGGATCGGGCAGCTCGATACGCAAGCCGACGCGAGACGCGAAGGCCAACTCGAGCAGCGTCACGATCAGCCCGCCGTCGGAACGATCGTGATAGGCGAGCGCGAGACGCGCCTCGCGCAGCTCGCGCTGCGCCCGGAAGAATCGCCTCAGAAGGTCCGGATCGTCGACATCGGCCGGCGCGCCGCCGAAGACGCCGCGCGTTTGCGCGAGGCACGAGGCGCCAAGGCGCTGGCGTCCGTCTGCGAGATCGACGAAGACGAGCACGGTCGCATCGTCGCGCGTGAGCTCCGGCGTCAGAGTCCGACGCACGTCGGCAACCGGCGCGAAGGCCGAGACGACGAGCGAGACCGGCGCCGTCACGGCGCGTTTCGCGCCGGCCTCGCTCCAGCGCGTCTGCATCGACAGCGAATCCTTGCCGACCGGAATCGCAATGCCGAGCGCCGGGCAGAAGACCTCGCCGACGGCACGCACCATCGCGTAGAGATCGGCGTCGTCGTCGGCGAAGCCCGCCGCGGCCATCCAGTTCGCCGAGAGCCGAATGTCGCCGAGCGCCTCGACGTCGGCCGCGAGCAGATTGGTCACGGCCTCGGCGACGGCGAGCCTGGCCGAGGCCGGCCCGTGACGGATCGCGACCGGCGTCCGTTCGCCGCAGGCCATGGCCTCGCCCGTGTAGTCCCTGAATCCCGCGGACGTGACGGCGACGTCGCTGACCGGCACCTGCCAGGGACCGACGAGCTGATCGCGGACCGACAGCCCGCCGACCGTTCGATCGCCGATGTGAATCAGGAACGACTTGTCGGCCACGGCCGGGAACCGCAGGACGTCCTCGATCGCGTCGGCGAGGTCGACGGTAAACGCCTCGGCGCGAATCTCGCCATAGCGTTTCGCGCTCGCTACGCGCGTCATCTTCGGCGGTTTGCCGAACAGCGTGTCCATCGGCATCGCGACGGGCGTGTTGCCGAACTCGCTGTCGTTGACCGTCAACGTACGCTCGTCGCTGAGCGTGCCGATCACGGCAGCGGGGCAGCGCTCGCGCTCGCAAAGCGCGAGGAACAGACCGAGACGATCGGCCTCGATCGACAGCATGTAGCGCTCCTGCGACTCATTGCACCACAGCTCCATCGGGCTCATGCCGGGCTCATCGTTCGGCACGGCGCGCAGCTCGACGACGGCGCCGCAGCCGCTGTGCTCGACGATCTCGGGCACGGCGTTCGAGAGCCCGCCGGCGCCGATGTCGTGGATCGCCGCGATCGGATTGTCGTCGCCGAGCGCCCAGCAGCTGTCGATGACCTCCTGCGCGCGACGCTGCATCTCGGGATTGCCGCGCTGGACCGAGGCGTAGTCGAGCTGCTCCTCGCTCGAGCCCGCGCCTAGCGACGACGCGGCGCCGCCGCCGAGACCGATCAGCATCGCGGGCCCGCCGAGGACGACGAGCTTCGCGCCGCCTGCGGGCTTTCGTTTCTCGATCTGCGCCTCGCGGATATTGCCGATGCCGCCGGCCAGCATGATCGGCTTGTGATAGCCGCGCCAGACGCCGGCATCCGACAGCAGGCAGCTTCTGAAATAGCCCGCGAGATTCGGGCGGCCGAACTCGTTGTTGAACGACGCCGCGCCGATCGGACCTTCGAGCATGATCGCAAGCGGCGACGCGATCCTCCCCGGACGCCCCGGCGTTTCACGTTCCCACGGCTGGGACCAGCCCGGCAACTCGAGATGCGAGACGGTAAAGCCCGTCAGCCCCGCCTTCGGCTTCGCGCCGCGCCCCGTCGCGCCTTCGTCGCGGATCTCGCCACCGGAGCCCGTCGCGGCACCGGGATATGGCGAGATCGCCGTCGGATGATTGTGCGTCTCGACCTTGATGACGAGATGCGCGGGCTCCTCGGTATAGGCGTAGACGTTCGAGCCGACTTGCGGGTAGAACCAGGCGGCCGCGGCGCCGGCGACGACGGCCGCGTTGTCGGCATAGGCCGAAAGGACGCCGCCAGGTGCCATCGCATGCGTGTTGCGGATCATCGCGAACAGACTTTTGACGGCCGGCTGCCCGTCGATGATCCAGTCGGCATTGAAGACCTTGTGCCGGCAATGCTCGGAGTTCGCCTGCGCGAACATCATCAGCTCGACGTCGCTCGGATTGCGGCCGAGCGCGCGGAACTGCGCATCGAGGTATTCGATCTCGTCGACGGAAAGCGCGAGCCCGAGCTCACGGTTGGCCTCGACGAGCGCATCGCCGCCGCGTGCCATCAGATCGATCCAGGCGACGGGACGCGGACGCCGCGCCGCGAAGAGCTGCGACTCGGTCGGCGGTGCCGTCAGCGGCGTCTCGGTCATCCGGTCGTGAACGAGCGGCAGCAGCCGTTCGACGTCGGCGGCCTTGAGCGTCGCATCGGCGTCGAGGCCGATGACGCGGCCGCGCTCGATGCGCCCGACCGGCAGCCCGCAGATTCTCGCGATGTCGGTGGCCTTCGACGACCACGGCGAGATCGTGCCGAGGCGCGGCACGATGTAGAGAGCCTGACCGGGATACGCCGTGCCTGCGCGCGTGCCGTAGTCGAGCAGCGCCTCGAGCACCGACGTCTCATGCTCGGTCAGCGCGCGCTCCGGATGCACGTAGTGCTCGAAACGAGCCGTGACGCCTTTGACGGCAGGCACGATGGCGCGGATCTCGGCGCCGAGCTTCTCGATTCGGAACGTCGTATGGGCCACGGGCCCGTGAAGCGTCAGCACGGATCGACCTCGAGCCAGAGGCTCGCCGCGTCCTGGGATGCCAGATGCAGATCGAAACACCTGTGATCGGCCACGCGGGCGACGGCCGAGCGAACGTGCCCGGGCGTGTTGTTGCGCTCGGACAGGTGCAGGGCCATGACCCACTGGAGCGCCGAGTGACCGACGTCATCGATGAAATCTGCGGCCTGATCGTTGCTCAGATGGCCGAAGCGCGAGCCGACCCTCGCCTTGACGGACTCGGGATAGCTGCCGTTCTCGAGCATCCCGACGTCGTGATTGAACTCGATCGCGAGCGCATCGCAGCTCGCAAGCGCGCGGTGAATGACCGGCGTCGCGTGCCCGGTATCGGTCAGAAGACCGAGCCGGCGCCTCTGGGCGCGAAAGACGAACTGGCAGGGCTCGCGCGCGTCATGCGGCACGGCAAACGGTTGCACCTCGATCGATCCTATCGAAAGCGGGCGGTCGCAGCGCAGGCGTTCGAAGTCCGCGATCGCATCGACGGAGCGCGCCGTCCCCGGGCTCGCCCAGACCGGAATCCCGTGCCGGCGCACGAGCGGGCGAATCCCGCGACTGTGATCGCCATGCTCGTGGGTCACGAGCAGCGCGTCGATATCCTCGAACCGGCGGCCCGCCGCGGCGAGACGATCGCCGAGCACCTTCAGCGGCAACCCGCAGTCGATCATGATCAGCGTGTCGTCGTGCTCGACGAGCAGCGCATTACCGCGGCTGCCGCTTGCGAGCGCGCAAAAGCGCAGTGTCAACCGCTACTCCGTACCACCCTAGCCCCCGGAGCCGCCTTTTCCTCCTCGATCGCCCGGCGGCGTATACATCGGCACCGGGAACTGCGCCACGTTACCGCCCTCGGCGGCCGTGATCTTGCTCGCGCCCTCTCTGTCGACCTCGTCGATACGAAGGACCGCATGCATCGGGATGTACGTTCGCCTGACGCCTTCGAACTCGCTCTTGATCTTTTCCTCGGAAGGATCGACGACGACGGACGAGCGCGTTCCGAAAACGAGCGTCTCGACCTCGACGAACCCGAACAGCCCCCCGTGACTCACGCTCCTGGCGTAAACCTCGTAGACCTTGCCCTGATTGAAGAAGATGACCCTGTACATCGGCTTTGCAGGCATGGGAGCAGCTTAGCACACGCATGGAAGCGGCCAAGCCTCTGTGATACGCATCACAGTATTGAGCTGCCGCGAATTGCGGCCGACCGGCCGACGATATACTCCTTTCTATTATGAGTCTGACTCTGGAAATCGTCAGCCCGCAATCCCGAGGCCTCGGCAAGGATCGGATCAAGACGTTCGGGCAGGACGGCGGAACGATCGGCCGCTCGCTCGACAACGACTGGAGCTTGCCGGACGGCCAGCGCTTCCTGTCGAGCCGGCATGCGAGCATCGATTTCCGGTCGGGATCCTACTACATCGTCGACATGTCGAAGAACGGCGTCTTCATCAACGGCGCCGACGACGCCGTGGGACACGGCAAGCCGCAGCGTCTGTTTTCCGGCGATCGCATCCGGATCGGCGAGTACGAGATGACGGTGGCGATCGAAAACGTCGAGGACACGCGCGAGACTCTGCTCGATATGAGTCACGTCGATCCCGTCGACGCGAAGCAGCGTGTCGATGCGCCGGACCCGACGAGCAACGATCTCGTCGACGCGCAGGTGATCACGGGCGTCGGCATCGAGATGTTCCTCGAGGACGACGAGGCCGAATCGCTGAAGCCGCTTTACGCGAAATATCGGACCGGCGATTCGAGCAGCCGCATCGAAGCGCCGGGCGCGAAGCCGGCTGCACCAGTGAAGCCGGCGGCACCGGCGAAACCGGCAGCGCCCACACCACAATCGAAATCCACCCCCGCCGCGGCGCCGGCGAGGCTCGTAAAGCCCGCGCCGGCGCGCGACAAGGCCGGTTCCGCGACGCGGGAGCCGCTCGAAGCGCTCTTCCGCGGTGCCGGCATCGATGCCCCGACCCTGACGCCGCAGCAGGCCGAAAAGCTGCTGACGCAGATCGGCCACGTCATGCGCGAGCTTGTTGTCGGCGTCATCGATTGCCTGCACCTGCGAGCGCTGCAAAAGGCGCAGCTCAAGCAATCGAATACCGTCATTCAGGCGCGCGACAACAATCGTCTGAAGTTCTCGGCCAACTTCGACGAAGGCTTCACGCGTCTCTTTCTCGATGAATCAGATCATTACGCCGATCCGATCGAGTCCGTGCGCGACGCCTTCTCGGACATCAAGGATCATCAGCGCACGCTGCTGAAAGCCATGCGCTCGGCCCTCAGCGAGTACCTCGACCGGCTCGAGCCTCAGCAGATCGAGCTCCGAGCGAGCAACGGCCGGACGGGCTCGTTGATCAACGCCGCCAACAGACTCAAGTACTGGGATATGTACAAGGAGGTCTACGCGGTGCTTGCGAACAGTCCGGCCGACGACATGCCGCAGCCGTTTCTCGAAGCGCTCGCGAGCGCCTACTACGACGGCACGGCGAAGGCCGCTCAGGCCCGACCGGGACAGACCAAGCGCGAAGCGAGCTAGCGCTTGCCCGGCCGCCGGCGGTAGAGAACGATCGTCGCATCGTCGGGTTTCGACGGCTGCGACCCCTTGCTGTTGATCATCCGTTCGCGCGTGGCCTCGATAAGGCGATCGGCCGCGCGGTTCAAGGGTCCCGCGCGGATGATCGCGACGATCTCGTCGACATAGAGATTGTCGAGCACGCCATCGCTGGTCAGAAGCACGGTGTCGCGCAACGCGAGCTCGATGCCGCTCGAGATGTCGACGCGCATGTTAGGCGCCCCGATGACGTTGAAGAGCACGTGCCGCTGCTCATGCTGCACGGCTTCCTGCTCGTCGAGCAGGCCGGCCTCGACGGCGAACCCGGTCGGCGAATGCGCAATGATGCGCTGCTTGATGCGCCCGCGCTGACCGACGGCGATCAGCTCCGAGTCGCCGACGTGATAGCAGCGAAGCTGCCGTCGCGTGACCTCCGCAACGACCAGAGTCGTGGCCGAACGCTTGCCTGCCGACAACAACTTCTCGTTGGCTGACTCGACCGCATTCAGTATCGCCTCTCTAAGCCCATCGCTCTCGGACGCTTTCGAAAGCGTCCGTCCGAGCGTCTCGACGGCGAGCGCCGAGGCCTCGAACCCGCCCGGCGAACCGCCGACACCGTCGGCGACGGCGAGCACGACCGATTCGTCGCCGACGGGAATCAGGGCCGCCGCATCCTCGTTCGGCCCGCCCTTGTCCGGGCCGCGCATGCTGCGCACGGCCACCGTGCCGTGCGTGAGCTCGAGATCGCAGGATTCTTCGTCGGCGGTGAAAAGTCTCGCGGCGCCGACCTTGCGGTTCATCGCCCGAGTTCCCTGGCGCACCACGGACAGTGGTGCCAGTAATTGGTATCGACGCCCCAGCCGCAGGACTTGCAGCTTCCGGAGCTGCCCGGCAGCTTCCAGGCACGCCGGACCTTTTGCCGGCACCAGGGGCAATAGCGCATGAACGGCATCAGCTCGCCGCGGCACTCGCGGTTGCTGCAACGCGCCGTGTAGCGCGAGTCGCCGAACCGGCGCGCGGTCTCGACCTCGAACGCAGGCCCATAGCACCAGGCGCAGAAGCGCCAGTCGAGCTTCGAGCCGCGATGACAGCGCGGGCACTGTGCCGGGAAGCTCGGCGTGAAACGTTGCGGCTCGGTCTTCACGCCGCACCAGGGACAGGCCAGCATCGTCTCGGCGATCGGACCCGAGCAGTGCCGGCACTCGTGGCGCGTGTCGAGCGCCGTGCGGTACTTGCGCTGAAACTGCTTGAACAGCACCTTCTCCCACAGCGCGGGATCGTCGGATTTCCTCGGCGCTTTGCGGGACTTCCGCTTCCTGCCGTTGCCGTTGGCGAGCCGCTTGAACTCGCGATACATGACGTCGGCGTTCTTGTAGCGGTGCTCGGGCCGGACGGCCATCGAGCGCCTGAGCCACTCGATCAGCGCGGGCGAGAGCTTGCGCCTCAGGCGCTCCGAGCCCGGCGGCGGCCAGTCGTAGGGCCACTCGTGCAGGTACCCGGTCAGAAGCTCGTAGATCACGAGCCCGAGCGAGAAGACATCGGACTGGAACATCGGCCGGCCGACTGCCTGCTCCGGCGCGATATAACCGACCGTGCCCGACCCCGATGCCTTCAGCGTTTTCTCGGCCACCTTGGAAAAGCCGAAGTCGGACAGCCGGAGCCGATTGTCGTCGAAGACGATGAAATTGTCGGGCTTGATGTCGCAGTGGATGACCCTGGCGCGATGCGCATGCGCCACTGCCGCGAGCATCTGCCGGACGAGATCGAGCGCCGTCTCGGTCGAGAGCCGCCGGCTCATGCGTTCCGTCAGCGTCTCCTTGCCGAGCGGCATCGCGATGACGAAATGCTTGTCGATGAACGAAGCGTCCCGGATCGGGAGAATATTGGGGTGCTCGAGCCGCGGCGCGAGCCGGGCCTCGCGCTTGAAGTCGGCGAGGAAATAGTCGTTCATCGCGCTCTCGTGAGGCACCTTGAGCGCGACCGAACGATCCTGAATCGTGTCGCGCGCCTGATAGACGGCCGCAAGCGAACCGTTCGAGATTCGCCGCTCGATTCGATACTTTCCGAGCTTCTGCCGCGCCTTCAGCAAGTTCTGTGATCCGGTTCCAGAAATTCGACCCGACATGATCGGTTGCCGCTGCCCGGGGGTCAATCGGGGCTGCTAGAATTCGACCGGAGTCTGACGATGCACGACCACGATCACGCGGGCCATCACGGCGGCCATCACAGCCACTCTCATTCGACGAACGAGAGGAGCGTTGCGCTTGCCGCCGGGCTGACCGGCAGCTTCATGCTCGCCGAAGTGGCGGGCGGGATCATCGCCGGATCGCTCGCGCTGCTCGCCGATGCCGGCCACATGCTGACCGACTTCGCGAGCCTCTCGCTCGCCTGGCTCGGCTTTCGTCTCGCGCGCCGGCCGGCCGACTGGCGCCGGACCTACGGGTTCGACCGGTTCTCGGTCCTGGTGGCCTTCGTCAACGGCATGACGCTGTTCGCGATTGCCGGCTGGATCGTCGTCGAGGCCATTCAGCGCCTGCGCGAACCGTCCGAGGTACTAGGCGGCATCATGCTCGGAGTTGCGGTCGCAGGCCTCGCCGTCAATGTGCTCGCCTTCTGGATCCTGTCCGGCGGCGACCGGCAGAACCTGAATCTCAGGGCCGCGAGCCTTCACGTCGTGGGCGACCTGCTCGGCTCGATCGCAGCCGTCACGGCCTCGATCGTCATTCTGACGACAGGCTGGATGCCGATCGACCCGCTGCTCTCGATCGTCGTCGCGCTGATCATCCTGCGCTCGGCCTGGCGTGTCGTCGGCGACGCCGGGCACATCCTGCTCGAAGGCGCGCCGGCCGGGCTCGATATCGAGGAGATAAAGCGGGAGATTTGCCGCCGGATCGGCTATGTCGTCGACATCCATCACGTGCACGCCTGGTCGATCAGCCAGGAGCGCCCGATGCTGACGATGCACGCCGACATCGCGCCCGGCACGGATTCGATCGCGGCCGTTCGCGAGATCAAGGACGTCCTCGCGGAGCAGTTTGCGATCGCGCATGCGACGATCGAGATCGAGTGCGGGGCCTGCGGCGACGGAGTCGAGTCGCGGCGCGGAGCGGCCTGTTGAGCTATTTCTGGGTGGCCGTCGGCAGCGCGCTCGGCGGCATGGGGCGATATGCGTGCTCGGGGCTCGGGGCGCGCTGGTTCGGCGAGACTGTTCCGTGGGGCACCTTGTTCGTCAATGTCGCAGGCTCTTTAGTGATCGGCGTGCTCGCGGTCGTGCTGCCCGCCGATGGCCGGCTGCTGACCGACAACGCGCGCGCATTCTTGATGCTCGGTGTTTGCGGGGGCTTCACGACGTTCTCATCGTTCAGCATCGAGACGCTGAATCTTGCGCGAAACGGCGAGTGGGGCGCGGCGACTGCGTATACGATCGGCTCGGTGGTGCTCTGTCTTGCGGCCGTCGCGATCGGGTACTTCGGCGCGCTCGCGCTCGCGCGCTGATCCGGCTCGGCTCGTTCCCGGAAGCGCGGCCGGTTTGCCGGCGGCGGGCCGGGCTCATAGAATGGCCGGCGGAGAGGTGCCGGAGTGGTCGAACGGGCTTGACTCGAAATCAAGTGTACGGTTTGCCGTACCGAGGGTTCGAATCCCTCCCTCTCCGCCACGATAACTTCTTATTTTTGAACGGCTTTACCGCTTTTCCGCCCAGCTGAAATACTCCCCAACTTTCGGGCAGTTGGACGGATGGACGGTACGTGCAAGGTACTGAGAGACTCCCCCGGCACACCTTCTTCCCTTCTCCGCCGCGTAAGTCTCTTACGCGACTTTCGTCGGTACCTTCCGAGCGATATCGGGCGCAGAAATCCTGGAGATTGTCACACGTCGGGCCAAGATTCCGGCCTTAGCGACTAATCAAGGGCCAAAGAGCTTTCGTTGCTCGTCCCAGTCAAGGGGTAGATCGACCAGTCGCGCGCGCGCGCAAACTGCTCCAGCATCTTCACCAGTTCGGGCCAGTCGTCGTCGCCACTCCCTGCAAGCTCCGTCCAAAATCTAGCGGAAATACGGGTCGCCCCGCCGGAGAACAGCTGCATCAGATCGTGGCAGCTCGCATTGTCGTCATCTGTTGACTCTTCCGATACGTTCTGGGTTGTCCCCAGTCTAAGTGCTAGGAATGCGCTCGCAGCAAGTGCGAATAGGACGGCGGCGTTACGTAATGCGCGCATTTAGGCGATATAGGAAGGGCTGCAGGTCAGGCGCTTTTGACTGTCCGCTCCATCCCTTTGTTAGGCGGCTGAGCGATGCGCATCATTTGGCTCTGTATTGCCTACCAGCAAGACGAGACCTTGCCGGCCCAACACGCTCAATCGCTCGCCAGCAGAAAAATATGTCGGACCAGCGGCAGAACGGGCGCGCCACCGTTCGCCATCGAGGACCACATAGCCTTCCGGTAAGCCGCTATCCTCGGCTAATGCGAAATCCGTTTGAACCTGAACCTTCCGGCCTATCAAAGAATCAGCTCCTGCTAGAGGACGATCGATGCCGAAGACTACCTTTTGGACCCACCGCGCAACTGCTACAACAGCGGCGGCAAGAGCACTGCCTATCGCATCTCCGAAGTTCCAGAGAAGCGCAAGTGCTACCAGAATCCCTATTGCACTGCCCAGAATCTCGCTCATGGCGTTGAGAGCCGCCTAACAAGAAATATATGGCGGAATTGCGTGTTGAAACACGGCACTCACCCGTCTAGCGCGACCGTCGGAAATGGGTCGTCTTGGACCGGATGCCCCGATCATATCACCTGCTGAATGACCGACGGCGTCGCGGCACCGGCGTCGGCGCAATGGCCGCTCTATCCCATGCCTCGACGGGCGGCGACGACACGGCTGGAGTTGCGCTTGCAAAGTAGCTTACTCTTGCACCGAATATAGAGGAAACGGGGCGAACTCCGATTTCAGTTTATAGGGGATCGAAATCATGAATAAACCGATGAGGCGAACGTATGGGTGCCTGGTGCTCGCGGCGGCACTGCTGGCCAACTTGGCGACGACCGAGGCTCTGGCTGAGGTTCGGATTTTGCAGACCAATTCGACGGACTCGATTCTGCACCTGATCGATCCGGAAACGCACCAAATCGTCGGGGAGATCGGCGACATTCCCGTCGCGCACGGTGTCACCGCCGCGCCGGACGGTAGCCGGATCTACGTGAGCGGCGAAGCCGAAACCGCCTTGAAGGTCTACGACGCCCTGACACTCGAACTCATCAAGAGTATCCCGCTGTCGGCACGGCCGAACAACATCTCGATCACGCCGGACGGCAGCAAGCTCTACGTCGGTATCATTTCGCAGCCGGGAGCCATCGACGTCATCGATACAGCGCAGCTCGAGAACGTCAAGACCATCGACGTGCCCGGAGGCATCCACAATATTTACGTCACACCCGACGGCAAAAACGTCATCGCCGGTTCCATTGCCGGACGCCGCTTGACGGTCCTCGACACGTCAACCGATACGGAAGCGTGGGCCTGGGAAGGCGAAGCAATCCGGCCGATGACGATCAGCACCAAGCCCGATGGCTCGACCGACAAGATCTTCATTCAGGTATCGGGCCATCACGGCTTCGTCGTGCTGGATTGGGACACACGCCAAGAAGTCACCCGCATTACGCAGCCCGACGTGCCGCCCGAGCAGCGCTACGACAGCACATACAACGGGGCTCCGGCACATGGCATCGGAGTGGCGCCGGATGGTAAGACGCTCTGGTCGACGAGCCGAATGAATAGCCATGTTTATGTCTACTCGCTGCCGGATCTCGAGCTACTGGGTGGCGTCCTGACCGGCACCGATCCGGACTGGATCACGTTCACGCCGGACAGCAAGCTGGCCTACGTAGCCAATGCCGTATCGAACACCGTTTCGGTCATCGACATGGAGACGCTCAAGGAGGTGACGCAGATTCCGGTCGGCAGAGGCCCGAAGCGAAACAGCACCCTTCGGCTGCCAGACTCGCAGTAAAAGCCCGCTGCAGCATCTTGCCGCGCGTCAAAGAGCCGATCACGCGCCGTTAACGAGTGTTGAAAACCGCGATTTCCGCGAACGTCGGGTTTGGGGAGGTCTGGGGCGGTCTGGGGCGGTCTGCCCTACTCGAACACCGAGAATCTGAGCGCGTCAAAGCGGCCAAATGCGGCCGCACCAGACGGTAGGCAGCACAACGTACGTTACTTGCAGCCTAAGCTACTACGGTCTCATGGAGACAATCGAACCGATACTGCTCGGGGTGATCCAGGGGCTCACCGAATTCTTGCCGGTATCGAGCTCGGGCCATCTTGTTATTTTCCAGGGTCTATTCGGAGTACGAGTCGGTGAGGGCATTGTCTTTGAGGTCGCCGTCCACTTAGCAACGTTGGCGGCGATCCTGCTCTTTTACCGTCGCCGCATCTGGGCCTTGGTAAAC
>DATKCK010000029.1:0-86034 GCA_035513215.1 Gammaproteobacteria bacterium
GGCCACGATATTCTGACGGCAGCTTGAAGATAAGAGTCATGACGAAACATCGAATCTATACAACGAGCTTCGCAAGTGTCTATCCTCATTACGTCACTAAGGCGGAGAAAAAAGGGCGCACGAAGGCAGAAGTCGATGAAATCGTTCGTTGGTTAACAGGATATAGCCAGAAAAAGTTAGAAGCCCAACTGAAAAAACAAACAGACTTTGAGACCTTCTTTGCAGAAGCTCCTCACCTTAATCCTTCGCGGACTTTGATCAAAGGTGTGGTCTGCGGTGTCCGAGTGGAAGACATCAAAGAACCAACGATGCAGGAAATTCGCTATGTGGATAAGCTGATCGATGAGCTGGCAAAGGGCAAAGCGATGGAGACATTTTGCGGAACGGATTGCGCTGAAGCCGTTGCCAATGTCGAGTAAATCGCGCCCGCGAGCGACGTTTGCATCCGGCTCCAGGTGGGAGCCGGTCATTGGCTACTCCCGCGCGGTCAGAGCGGGCTGCCATATCTTCGTTTCGGGAACGACGGCGACCGACACCGAAGGGAGGGTTCTGGCGCCGGGCGACGCCGGCGCACAGGCCGAGGAGTGCCTGCGCAGGATAGAGGCGGTGCTCTTGGAGGCGGGATCGTCGCTCGCCGACGTCGTCCGCACACGCATCTACGTCGCCGATATCGACGCCTGGGAAGCGGTGGGTGAGGTCCATCGGAAGGTCTTCGGTGAGATCCGGCCCGCCGCCACGATGGTCGAGATCAGCCGCTTCATCATGCCCGGTATACTGGTCGAAATCGAGGTCGATGCCGTCGTCGCGGAGTGCTGAAGGCGGCGGGGGCGCGGTCTCGGGTGCGAGTCTTCGCGCCGGCTCGATCCTATGTATACTGCGGGTCGCGACGATCCGGTGTGGCGCCGGACCGAAAGCCGAACCAATAAGAAGGAACGAACGTGGGTCTAGTAGATTTCGCCAGCATTACCAGAATCTTCGGCGGGACGGTCGCGAGCGACGTCGAGCGGCAGAATCTTTTCAAGGAGGCGCTGCTGTTGACGCTGGCCCGGGCCACGAACTCCGATGTCAATATCCGCCCGGTCGAGGTCGAAGCCGTACGCAAGATCATCCACTCGGCTACCGGCGAGGAAGTCAGCGCCGCCGACGTGCGCGTGGCGGCGGCATCGGAGCTTTACGAAAAGGCCTCGCTGGACGACTATCTTCACGCGATCGGGCGCAAGCTCGGATCGCGCGAGCGCGCAACCCTCGTTCGGAGCCTTGCCGAGGTCGTCAAGAGCGACCGGCGCATCTCTCCCAAGGAGGTGGATTTCTTCAACTGGGTCGTGTCCGCGCTGCGCGCGACGCCGGCAGAGATTGCGGGCTTGCTCGAGGACGCGTGAGCATCAGCGGCGGCGGCTGTTAGGCTTGCTGCCGATTCCTTGGCAACCGACTGACATCCACCAATGAAGCTCGTCGAGGAACGCGAAGGTGAAGGGCGGCTGACCGTGCGCGGCAAGGCCGTCGGCTCCGTCGGCTATGCGATTCACCGCTTCCAGGCAATGACGTTGGGCGGACTGCCCGTGCCGGGCCTGCACCGCATCGAGGGCCGGCTCGCGATCGAGAAACTGCCGGGGTCGCTCGAGCTCGACAAGGACATGCGCCTCTCGCTCGAGCTCGAGGACGGGCGACGGCTCGAGCTGATCCTCGTCGATGAGAGCGGCCACGTGCTGGCCGAAGGGCACGGGCCCGGCCACTGCGGTTGCTGCTAGCCGGCGCCGATCGCCGGCTGCGCCTTTCGGCGCTAAAGTAGCGTCGTGAACTTCACGGTAATCAAGGAGCCGACGATCATCGTGACGTCGGCCGTCTACGGCATCCTGATCTGGGTCTGCCTTCGCGCCGGAATATTCGCCATCGTGTTCGCGCCCTTGCTGTTCGTTTCGATCTGGCGCTATTGCTACGCCGTGCTGCGCACGGTCGCGCGCGGGCACAGGCGCATCCCGCCGCCCGACGCCGACAGTTTCAATTTCTTCGGCGAGTGGGCGCTGTTCTGGCACTTCGTCGCGTTTCCGGGCCTCGTTTTCGCGACCATGCCGTATCAGCCGCTCGGCACCATCGCAGCGGCGCTCGTTGCCGTCACCTTCCCGGCCTCGGCGGCGATGATCGGCGTGTCCGCGAGCCTGGCCCAGGCGTTCAATCCTTCGGCCCTGATCGCGTTCGCGCGCGCGCTTCGCGGCGACTACTGGGCACTCGTGCTGGGCTTCGTCGCGATCATCGCCGGCGCCGTGCTGATAGAGAGCTACGTCGTGCCGAGACTGGGCATTTTCTCGACGATCATCGGCCTGATGATCATGGTCTGGGCGCTGCTCGCATCCTTTGCGCTGATCGGCTCCGCGTTGCGCGCCCATCGTCTCGAGTTCGAGATCACGGGCGAGCTGAAGCCGCGCGAGGAACAAGCGCTCGAGCTGCGGCACGAGGAATGGCGCAAGACGCTCGATATCGCCTACGCCTCGTTCCGAAGCGGGCTGTTCAGCGCGGGATACAAGACGCTGCATCAACTCGTCGACGCCAACGGCGACAGCATCGAGGTCAACTACTGGCTCGTCGAGAACATGCTCGAATGGGAGGAGAAGAAGTACGCGTTCGAGGTCGCGGCGAAGCTCATGCCGCGCTTGCTCGCGCGCGGTGACGCGGCCGACGCGCTCGAGCTCTATCGGCGCTGCCGCCGGCGCGATCCCGAGTTCCGCCCGGCGAAGGCCGAAGCGGAGCGCCTGGCCGAGTATGCGCGGGCGTTCGGTCACGCCGGGCTCGCCGACGAGCTGAGCTATAATTCCTAGCTCACTCTCAAAGAACAGGATCGAAGCCATGAGCACGGCGGAACGCGCAGTCATCGACGACTCCGAGATCAAAACGCTGGTCGCACGGGCGCGCACGGCCCAGGCGATCTACGAGAAATTTTCCCAGGAGCAGGTCGACGCGATCTGCCGCGATATGGCCAAATTCGTCTACGACAACGCCGAGAAGCTCGCGCGCATGGCTGTCGACGAGACGGGGATCGGCGTCTACGAGGACAAGATCCTCAAGAAGAAGGGCAAGGCGCGCGTAATCTGGAACAACCTCAAGGACAAGAAGTCCCGTGGCGTCATTGGGGAGGACCCGGAAACGGGGCTGACGCTGGTTGCCAAGCCCATGGGTGTGGTCGGCGCCGTGACTCCGGTAACGAACCCCGTCGTGACGCCGATGTGCAACGGCATGTTCGCGCTCAAGGCCGGCAACGCCGTAATCTTCGCCGCGCATCCGAAGGCTCAGAAGTGCACGGAATACCTGACGAACGAGTTCATGAAGATCGTCAGGAAGCACGGCGGTCCGGACAATCTGATTCAGTGCGTCACCAACGGGTCGATCGACAAGACCAAGGAGCTGATGGCGTCGGTCGATGTCGTCGTAGCCACGGGCGGCCCGGCGATGGTCAAGTCGGCCTACTCGTCCGGCAAGCCGTCGTACGGCGTCGGCGCGGGCAACGTCCCGGTCATCATCGACCGCGGTGTGGATCTCAAGGCCGCCGTCGACAAGATCGTGACCGGTGCAAGCTTCGATAACGGCATCATCTGCTCGCACGAGCAGTTCGTGCTCGCACCGGAGGACAGCTACGAGGAGACCGTCCGGCTGTTCGGCGAGACGGGCAAGGTCTGGTTCACCGACGATCCGGGCGAAGTGCAGAAGATCCGCCAGACCGTATTTCCGGATGGTCAGCTCAACAAGGATGTCGTCGGCAAGTCGCCGCGCGAGGTTGGCAGAATGGCGGGTATAGACGTTCCCGAATCGGCGCGACTGATTCTCGTGCCGGCCGAAGGCGCAGGCTCCGACGACCTGCTCGCCAAGGAAAAGCTCTGCCCGGTCATCGCGATCCTGCCCTACAAGGAGTTCGCCGAGGCCGTTCAGAAGGCGAAGGCGAATCTGCTCGTCGAAGGCGCCGGTCACTCGGCGGCGCTGCATTCCAACGACGACGAGCACATTCGCAGCGCCGGCCTCGAGCTTCCGATAAGCCGCCTCGTCATCAACCAGCCGAGCTCGCTGACCGCGGGCGGCTCGCTGACGAACGGTTTCGCGCCGACCACGACGCTCGGCTGCGGGTCCTGGGGCGGCAACTCGATCTCGGAGAACCTCGACTACAAGCACCTCATGAACGTCTCTCGCATCGGGCGGGTCATCGAGGGCAAGCCAGTTCCGACCGACGAGGAGATCTTCTCCTGAGGCGGCTCTCTTCCTACAACATCAACTAAACGGGGAGTATCCGGCTATGGAGTTTCGCGACTTGTTGTATTTCGACCAGATGATCGTTCCAAGGATCATCACGTTTCTTTACTGGCTCTTGCTCGTTCTCGTGGTGCTCGGTGGAGTCGGCGTCATGTTCACGCAGAGCTTTTTCTCGGGGCTCATCGGGATTCTGGTGGGCGCGCTATTGGTTCGCGTCTGGTGCGAGCTTCTGATCGTGATGTTCAAGATTCACGAGTCGCTGCAGGTCATCAAAGAGAAATGACCCCATTTCGCTAGATTTCGCGGAACCAGTCGGTCAGCTCGAGGAGCTTGCGCAGCCGGTCGAGATAGGCGGCGGAATACGCGCCGTCGATGGCGCGATGATCGAAGGACTGCGCCAGGATGCCGACGGGACGGATCGCGATCGAATCTCCGTCTGGTCGCTCGATCACGACGGGCCTCTTGCGGACGCCGTCGATCGAAAGGATCGCGACCTGCGGCTGGTTGATGACCGGTGCCGTGATCAGTGTGCCGAAAGTGCCGGAGTTCGAGAGCGTGTAGGTGCCGCCCGAGAGGTCGTCGGCCTTGAGCTTGTTCGAGCGTGCGCGGCCCGCCACGTCGACGATGGCCTCGGCGAGCTGCGCCAGGCTCAGGCGGTCGGCACGGCGAATGACCGGTGCGACGAGCCCGTCGGGTCCGAGGTCGACGGCGATCGCGAGGTTGACGTCGTCGTGCAGGATCAGCTCGTCGTCGCCGACGCTCGCGTTCGCATTCGGGAACTCCTTCAGCGCGGTGCAGACCGCATGCGCGATGAAGGGCAGGTAGGTCAGCGCATAGCCGTGCTGCGCCTTCCACGACTCCTTCACCGCTGAGCGAACGCGGTCGACGCCGGAGAAATCGACTTCGACGGCCTGTAGTACGTGCGGGCTCGTCGCCTTCGACTTGACCATGTGATCGGCCGTGAGCTTGCGGATGCGGTTGAACGGGACGCGGCCCGATGCTGGGGCGGCGGCCCGAGGCCTTGCTGAAGGCGCTGGCTCTTGGCGTGCCTCGGGCGCCGCAGGCGTCGGCGCAGCGGCCGGTGCGGCCGGTGCGCGTGCGTCCGGCGGCGCCGCTGCCGCGCTGCCCGACTCGATGAACTCGACGACGTTGCGCCGCGTCACGCGGCCGTTTCGTCCCGTGCCGGGGACGGCTCCGATGTCGATTTCGTGCTCGGCCACGAGCCTGCGCACGGCCGGCGAAAGCTTCTGGCTCGTCGCGGCCTTCGGAACGCGTACCGTCGTCACGGTTGGCGCGTCGCGCGGCGCGGCGGGCGGCTCCGCGCGCGACGCGGGCGGCTCAGCGGGATCGGGCTTGCCGGCGGCTTCGGATTTCCCTCCGGGTGCCGGGTCGGCAACGGCCTCGCCCTCGCCCTGAATGATGCCGAGCACCGTGCCGACCTCGACCGTCTCGCCGGCCGGTACGAGAATCTTCGACAGCGTGCCGGCTTTCGGTACCGGGATTTCCATCGAGACCTTGTCGGTCTCGACATCGAGCAGGATCTCGTCGACTTCGACCTTGTCGCCCTCCTGCTTGTGCCAGGTTGCCACCGTGCCTTCGGCCACGGTCTCGCCGAGTTGCGGCATCAATACGTCCATGGGCCTTCGCTCTCCCGTCCCTAGTCGACGAGACGCCTGACGGCGTCGACGATTTTCGCGGCGTTCGGAATCTGCGTGTCCTCGAGATTACCTGCGGCCGCGAGCGGAACGTGCGGCGTCGTGACGCGCACAATCGGCCCGTCGAGGCTCCAGAAGAGCTCATCCGCGACGATCGATGCAATCTCGGCGCCCCAGCCGCAAAGTCTCGGGTTTTCCTCGACCGTCACGAGCCGGCCCGTCTTCTCGATCTCCTTCAGGATAGTCTGCGTGTCGAGCGGCACGAGCGAGCGAACGTCGATGACGGTCGCCGAGATGCCGTGCTCCTTCTCGAGCGTCTCGGCCGCCTTCATTGCGCGCGGCACCATCAGTGCGAGCGCGCAGATTGTGACGTCCGAGCCCGAGCGAAGCACCGCGGCCTCGCCGAGCGGGACGAGATGCTCGCCTTCGGGCACATCGCCCTTCGTCGCATAGAGGGATTTAGACTCGAAGAAGAGCACGGGATCCGGGTCGCGAATCGCGGCCGCGAGCATGCCCTTGACGTCGGCCGGCGACGCGGGCGCGACGACCTTGAGGCCGGGAACGGCCATCGCCCAGTTCTCGACGGCCTGGGAATGCTGCGCGCCGAAACGCGCGCCGCCGCCGTTGCCGGACTTGATCACGAGCGGCAGCTCGACCTGGCCGTCCGTCATGTATCGGGTTTTCGCGATCTCGTTGGCGACGAAATCCCAGCAGACGGCGAAGAAGTCGGAGAACATGATCTCGGCCACGGGCCTCAAGCCGGTCATCGCCGCGCCCATCGTGGCGCCGAGGATGGCCTGCTCCGAAATCGGTGTGTCGCGCACTCGCTCGGGACCGAACTCCTCGAGCAGCCCGACCGTCGTCTTGAAGACGCCGCCTGCCGCGGCGACGTCCTCGCCGAGAAAGACGACGCTCTGATCGCGGCGCATCTCCTGAGCGAGGCCGGCCGCGATGGCGTCGCGGTAGGTCAGTTCCGCCATGCGGAGCCTCCGTCGGCCCAGACATCCTTGTCGGCGAGCGAGACGTCGGGCGGCGGCGCGGATTTCGCCTCTTCCGTGGCCTGGTCGATCATCGCGTTGCTTTCCTCTTCGATCTTTTCGATTTCGGCTGCCGGGATACCGACTTTGAGCAGCCGCTCGCGGTAGACCGGGATCGGATCCTTCGCGAGCCAGGCTTTGACTTCCTCGTCGGGCCGATACTTGCCGGGGTCGGCGCGCGAGTGCCCGCCATGCCGGTAGGTCTTGGCCTCGATCAGGCTCGGGCCGCCGCCGCGCCGGGCCACGTCGAGCGCCCGCACAGCCGTCTTGTAGACGACGTCGATGTCGTTGCCGTCGATCAGCACGGACTCGAGGCCATAGGCGCTCGCGCGGTCGGCCGCGGGATGCTCGACGGCCGTCACGTCGTGAATCGACGTGTACTCCATGTACAGGTTGTTCTCGCAGACGAAGACGACGGGCAGTTTCCAGATGACGGCAAAATTGAGCGCCTCGTGAAACGCGCCGATGTTCGTCGTGCCGTCGCCGAAGAAGCAGACGGCGACCTGCTCGGTGCCGCGGTACTGCGCCGACCAGGCCGCGCCGTTGGCAATGCAAAGATGGGCGCCGACGATCGCGTACGAGCCCATCGCGCCATGCTTGACGCTCGTCAGATGCATCGAGCCGCCCTTGCCGCGCATGAGGCCGGCCGTCGTGCCCATCAGCTCCCCGAGGATCTGCGCCATTGCGACGCCACGGACATAGGTGTGGTTGTGGCCTCGGTAGGTGCAGAAGGTGTAGTCGTCCGGCCGCATCGCGATGCCGAAGCCGGCGGCGACGGCCTCCTGACCGAGCGCGAGGTGACTCGTGCCCTTGATCAGGTTCTGCATGAAAAGGTCGTAGGCGCGCTTCTCGAGCACGCGACATTCATACATCTTTCGATAGAGCCTGAGTCTAAGCTCAGGAGTCAGCGATCCCTGCGGCTGCAATCCGGCCAGGGGCTGCGTCGAGGAAGTATCCACGGTATTTGTTGTTCCTAGTATTCGTTGGCGATCGGCAGGTCCTCGGCCGGGAACAGCGTGATGACCTCGCAACCTTTGTCCGTCACGACGACCTCTTCCTCGATGCGCGCCGCCGAGCGGCCATCCTTCGCTGGGCAGTAGGTCTCGAGCGCAAACACCATGCCTTCCTTGATC
Organism: Gammaproteobacteria bacterium; assembly: GCA_035513215.1. Classification (GTDB taxonomy): domain Bacteria; phylum Pseudomonadota; class Gammaproteobacteria; order Steroidobacterales; family Rariloculaceae; genus DATCZB01. Next base: position 8,059 of record DATKCK010000029.1, read on the forward strand.
TCGAGCGGATTCTCCATCGAGACGAGGCGGCTGATGATCGGGCGTTCGTGCAGCGCGACGCCGAGACCGTGCCCGAACTGGAGCCCAAAGCACTCCATCTCGCTCGAGAAGCCGAGCTCCTCGGCTTTCGGCCAGACGGCCGCGACCTTGTCGGTCGAGACGCCCGGCTTGACCAGATTGATCGACGCGTCGATCCACTCACGCGCCTTCTTGTAGGCATCCCTCTGCGCGTCGTTGGCTCGGCCGACGTTGATCGTGCGGTAGTAGCAGGTGCGATAACCCATGTAAGCCTGGATGACATCGAAGAAGGCCTGGTCGCCCGGGCGCACCATGCGGTCCGTGAAGTTGTGCGGATGCGGGCTGCAGCGCTCGCCGGCGACGGCATTGATGGCCTCGACGTCGTCGGCGCCGAACTCGAACAGCATCTTCGTGGCCTCGGCCACGATCTCGTTCTCGCGCACGCCGGGCTTCAGCTTCTCATAGATCATGTGGTAGACGGCGTCGACCATCGATGCCGCGACGTTGAGCAGCATGATCTCGTCCTGGTTCTTGATCTCGCGAGCGTCGAGCATGACCTGCTGGCCGTCGCGGACGTCGACGCCGAGCTTCTCGAACTCGCGCAAAAGCGGCGGCTCGACGATGTCGATGCCTAGCGGCTGATCGGCAACGCCGTTCTCCTTGAGGATCGCGAGGATCTCCTTCGCGAAATCGCGCATCAGGCCCGAATCGGGCGGCACGGCGCCGCGGAGCCCGAGCATGACGGCATGACACTGCTTGGGATCGAGCCAGGGCGCGTGCAGGCGGTGATGGGCCGCCGCGGAGCCGAAATCCCACTGGTGCGGCGAGGCGTCGCCGGCCAGAAGCGATGAGCGGCACATCTTGTCGCGCGACCACTCGCCGATACTCGTGCTCGTCATGTAGCGGATGTTGTTGGCGTCGAAGCAGAGCACGGCGCCGAGCTCTGAGTTCCTGAGCGCCTGCCGGGTGCGGGCCAGGCGATAGCGGTGCAGGCGTTGGAAGTTGATCCGCTCCTCGAAGTCGACGGCCATGACGCCTGGCGCGGCGAGAGCCTTCTTCCAGTTGTGGCCGGGGTCGATGTCTGCCTCGCTGATGATTCTCGGTTCGGATAGCTGTGCGACCATTTGACTTCTCCTGAGGATCCTTCCAGCTCGCGCACCGCGACGGACCCTCAATTCTAGCCCAGTCGGCCGGGATTCTCACACTTGCGCCCCCGGCGCGGCCTGCGCGGCCCGGCGATATACTCGGCTTCGTCGGGTCGAGGAGAATCGGTCGAAAGTGCAGACTCGCGCGCGTTTCCTCCGGGCTTTGTCCTTGTTGCTCGTGCTCGCCGCCGGCTGCGGCGACGATACGGCTTCGCGCGTCTATGTGATCAAGTTTCCGCATGTGACGGCGCCCGCGACGCCGAAGGGCCAGACCGCCGAGCGCTTCAAGGCGCTCGCCGAGGCACGGTTTCCGGGCCGCGTCCGCGTCGAGGTCTACCCGTCCGGCCAGCTCATGGAAGGCCGCGATGCCATTGAGGCGCTGGCTTTCGGCGAGATCCAGCTCATTGCCGAGACGCTTTCGATCTTCAATCGGCATACCGGCCGGTTCGAGATCTTCGACCTGCCGTTTCTGTTCCCGAATCTCGCGGCGGTCGAGCGCTTCCAGCGAAGCGAAGAGGGACAGGCGCTGCTCGACTCGCTGTCGGGCAAGGGAATTCAGGGCCTGACCTTCTGGCACAACGGCATGAAGCACTTCAGCGGCCCCGTTCCGCTGCGCCTGCCCGAGGACGCCTCGGGCCTGAAGTTCCGGATCATGGAATCGGACGTGCTCCAGGCGCAGGTCGAGGCCGTCGGCGGCAGCCCGCAGAAGATGGCGTATGGCGAGGTCTATCAGGCGCTTCAGACCGGAACCGTCGACGCCCAGGAAAACACCTGGTCGAATATCTACTCGTCGAAGTTCTATGAGGTGCAGCCGTTCATCAGCGAAAGCAACCATGGCTATCTCGGATACTTCGTGGCAACGAACACGGAGTTCTGGACCTCGCTGCCCGACGACATCCGCATCGGTCTCGAGGAGATCCTCGAGGAGGTCACCGGCTGGGGCAACGCGCGCGCCGGCGAGATCAACGCCGAGGCGCGGCAGGCCGTCATCGACTCGGGAAGAAGCGAGGTCGTCGATCTCGATGCGGCGGAGCTCGCCGCCTGGCGCGCCGCGATGGCGCCCGTCTGGGACCAGTTCAGGGACGTCATCGGAGCCGACCTCATCGATGCGGCGCGATCGATCACCGAATCGGAATGACGGATCGACGATGACCGGGCCGCGATGACGCCGCTCAAGCGCGCTTCGGCGTGGCTCGACCGGGCCGAAGAGGTCTTCGCCGCGCTGGCCCTCGGTCTCATGACCGCGCTGACCTTCGTCCAGGTCATCCTGCGTTACCTCTTCGAGACGGGCTTCGTCTGGTCGCTCGAGGCGACGACTTACACGTTCGGCTGGCTCGTCGTCGTCGGCATGGCGTACGGTGTTCGCACGCGCGCACACATCGCCACCGATCTTCTGACACGGACGCTGAAGCCCCGCGCCGCGCAGATCGTGGCCTGCATCGCGCTCGCGCTCTGCCTCGCCTATTGCGCGCTGATGCTCGCGGGAAGCTTCGCCTTCGTCGACGGCCTGATGCGGCTCGGCCATGACGCGCAGGACATTCCGGTGCCGCGCTGGCTTCTCGCGTCGATACTCCCCGTCGGTTTCGCGCTGCTTGCGCTGCGCTTCGTCCAGGCGGGCTGGCGCCACTTCGCGCCCGCGGCGTCGCCGCGCTCCGACGGCGGCGTATCTGCCGGGGCCGCGCGGTCGGGTGAAGATGGAAATGCGGCCGGAGGCGGGTCGTGAGCCTCGTCTGGCTCATGATCGTGCTCTTCGTCTGCCTCTTTCTCGGCGTGCCCATCGCGATCGCGTTGGGGCTTGCGAGCATTACGACCCTGCTGCTCTTCACGGATCACAGCCTGATCGTGCTCGCGCAGCGGTTCTTCTACACGATGCAGGTCTATCCTCTGCTTGCGATCCCGTTCTTTATTCTTGCCGGCACGTTCATGACCACGGGCGGCGTCGCGAGACGCATGATCGACTTCGCCAACGCTCTAGTCGGCCACTTCCGCGGCGGTCTTGCGATGGCGGCGCTACTGGCGTGCGCACTGTTTGCGGCAGTTTCGGGCTCCTCGCCCGCAACCGTCGTCGCCGTCGGCACGATCATGATCGCCGGCATGGTCGCGAGCGGTTATCGGCGGGAGTTCGCGGCGGGGCTCATTTGCAATGCCGGCACGCTCGGCATCCTGATTCCGCCATCGATCGTCATGGTGGTCTACGGCGCCGTGACCGAGACGTCGATCGGGCATCTGTTCATCGCGGGCGTTCTGCCGGGTGTCGTCCTCGTGCTCGCGCTGATGGCGGTCGTCGCCTTCCGTGCCCGTCGGGACGATCTGCCACGCCAGCCGCGCGCCGGCTTCGCGACGGTGTTGAGGACGGGACGCGAGGCGATCTGGGGGCTCCTGCTCGTCGTCATCATTCTCGGCGGGATCTACCTCGGCGCCTTCACGCCGACCGAGGCGGCAGCCGTCTCGGCCGTCTACGCGTTCGTCGTCGCGGTCTTCGTCTATCGCGACCTTAAGCTTCGCGACGTGCCGAGGGTGCTGACCGAGAGCGCGCGCATCACGGCGATGCTGATGTTCATCATCGCCAATGCGTTTCTGTTCGCGTTCGTCTTGACGACCGAGCAGCTGCCACAGCAGATCTCGGCCTGGATCATCGATCTCGGACTGCCGCCCTGGGCTTTCCTGCTCGTTCTGAACCTGATCCTGCTCGTCGCCGGGAACTTCATGGAGCCGGCCTCGGTGATTCTGATCCTGGCGCCGATCCTGTTTCCGATCGCGACGGCGCTCGGCGTTCATCCCGTGCATCTCGGCATCATCATGACGGTCAACATGGAGATCGGCATGATCACGCCGCCCGTCGGCCTCAATCTCTTCGTCACGGCCGGCATCGCCGACATGAGCGTGGCGCAGGTGATGCGGGCCGCGCTGCCCTGGCTCGCCGTGCTGATCGCCGTGCTGCTGTTGATCACCTATGTGCCGGCGATCTCGCTCTGGCTGCCGGTGCTCGTCGGATGGCCGGACGCGGCGTCCTGATGGCAAGTCCGCTAGAATCCGAATCCATGACCAGGAGAATCGAGCTCTACGACACAACGCTGCGCGACGGCGCGCAGTCCGAGGACGTCGCGTTCACGCTCGACGACAAGCTGCGCGTCGCCGAGCTCCTCGACGGTTGCGGGATTGCCTATATCGAGGGCGGCTGGCCCGGGTCGAACCCGCGCGACGAGGAATTCTTCAGCGCCGTCAGAAAGCTCAATCTGAGGCGCGCGCGGGTCGCGGCCTTCGGCTCGACGCGAAGGGCCAACGTCGCGGTCGCCGACGACCTGAATCTGAGGCAGCTGCTGAAGGCCGAGACGCCGGTCGTCACGATCGTCGGCAAGACCTGGGACCTGCACGTGCGCGACGATCTGAAAATCTCGAAGGAGCAGAACCTCGAGGTCATTGCTGATTCGATCGCGTATTTGAAGCAGCGCGTCGACGAGGTGATCTTCGACTGCGAGCACTTTTTCGACGGCTTCAAGGCCGATCCGGATTATTCGCGCGCGTGCCTCGCGGCCGCGGCGGGCGCCGACGTGCTCGTGCTTTGCGATACGCGCGGCGGCGCGATGCCGGCCGAGATCGTCGAGGCCGTCAGGGCGGCGACGATCCTCGGAGCGAAAGCAATCGGCATTCATTGCCACAACGATTGCGAGCTCGCCGTCGCGAACTCGCTCGCGGCGGTCGGGGCCGGCGCAACGCAGGTGCAGGGCACGATCAACGGTTTCGGCGAGCGCTGCGGGAATGCGAATCTCTGCTCCGTCATTCCGAATCTCCAGCTCAAGCTCGGCTACGAGTGCGTCACGGCCGAGGAGCTTAAAGCGCTGCCGCGCGTCTCGCGCACGGTCTATGAGCTAGCCAACATCGAGCCGTTCAAGCGCCAGGCCTATGTCGGCGAGAGCGCCTTCGCGCACAAGGGCGGGCTGCACGTCGCGGCCGTGCAGAAGAACAGCGAGACCTACGAGCACATCGATCCCGCGCTCGTCGGCAACCGCCAGCGCGTGCTGGTCTCGGATCTCTCGGGGCGCAGCAACGTGCTCTACAAGGCGAAGCAGTTCGGCTACGACATCGACTACGGCAATCCTGCCGTCAAGGCCGTGCTCGAGCGCGTCAAGCAGCTCGAGGCGATCGGCTTCCAGTACGAAGGCGCCGAGGCGTCGTTTCAGCTATTGATGGAGGAGGCGCTGAACGGCCGCGTCAGCCACTTCAAGCTCAAGTCTTTTCGCGTCAGCGACGAGAAGATTCACGACGACGAGCCGATGCTCGCCGAGGCGACGGTGCGCATCGAGCTGCCCGACGGCACCGGGGCGCATACGGTCGCCGAGGGCAACGGCCCGCTGAACGCGCTCGATCTCGCGCTGCGCAAGGCGCTGATGCCGATGTATCCGAATCTCGAGGCAGTTGAGCTGCACGACTACAAGGTGCGCGTGCTCGGCAGCCACGACGGCACCGACGCCGTCGTTCGCGTTCTGATCGAATCGGGCGATGACGAGGATCACCGCTGGGGCACGGTCGGCGTCTCGTCGAACGTCATCGAAGCGAGCTGGCAGGCGCTCGTCGACAGCATCGAGTACAAGCTGTTCATCGACGAGAAGCGGGCGGCCGGCGAGCGCGATGCGGAGGTCAAGGCAGGCGAACTGCCGGTCGGCTGATCACCTGGGCGCAAGCTCGCGGACCTCGGTTGCGCACAGATCGGTATCGATTCCAGCCCGGAGCTCGTCAACGCGGCTCGCGCTCTCGGTCTCGATTTGGGTTTTCCTCCGGCGTCGAACGCTTACTTCTTCGCCACGATGAACGCCGCCCTGTTCCCGGTGGGCCGCCATCTGTGATCGATCTCGAAGCCTGCCTCCGTCAACATCGCCTCGAGCTCGGTCTGCGAAAACACGGCGACGTACGGCGTGAGCCGCAGGAACCGCAGGGTCGGCAGGAGAACGCGCCAGAAGATGCTCGCGTCCCCCACGCATACCGTGCTCGTGACGAACGCGCCGCCGGGCTTCAGCATCGCATAGACCTTCCTGATGACGTCTTCGACGTTCGGCAGCAGATGCAGAATGCTGTGCGCCATGACGACGTCGACGCTGTCGTTGGGCTTGCGAACGGCGATGACGCTGATGCATTCGAAGTCGATATTCGTGATGCTCTCCGCTGCGGCCTTGCCCCTGGCGATCTCGATCATCGCCGAGGAATAGTCCGTCGCATGAATGTGCTTTACGTAAGGCGCGTGCCGGATCGCCGTCGAGCCGGTGCCGCAGCCGAATTCGAAGACCTCGGTACCGGGAGTGAAATACTCGCGCGTGACTCTGAGCTTCTTTTGATAGTCCTCTTCGTGCTTGACCGGCGCGGCCGCATAGCGCTTGGCCAACCAGTTCCAGAGCTTCGCGGACCTTTCCATTCGCGTCGCGTTTTTGGGCTCAGTCTCAGCCGACCAAAGCCAGCAATACGCCGGCCGCGACGGCCGACCCGATGACGCCGGCGACGTTCGGGCCCATGGCATGCATCAGGAGGAAGTTGTTCTGATTCGCCTCGAGCCCAACCCGGTTCACGACGCGCGCGGCCATCGGCACGGCCGAGACGCCGGCGGCGCCGATCAGCGGGTTGACCTGGCCGTTCGTCAGCTTGCACATGAGCTTGCCCATCAGCACGCCGGCCGCCGTGCCGATCGAAAACGCCGCTGCGCCGAGCACGAGAATACCGAGCGTCTGCACATTGAGGAACGAGTCGGCGCTGAGCTTCGAGCCGACCGCGAGACCGAGAAAAATCGTCACGATGTTGATGATCTCGTTTTGCGCCGCTTTGCTAAGGCGCTCGACGACGCCGCTCTCACGCAGCAGATTGCCGAAGGTCAGCATGCCTATCAGCGGCACGGCCTCGGGGAGGAGCAGGGCCGTCACGATCAGCACGGTCAGCGGAAACAGGATCCGTTCGAGCCGCGACACGGGACGTAGCTGCTGCATGACGATGGCGCGCTCCTTCTCGTTCGTCAGTGCGCGCATGATCGGCGGCTGAATGATCGGCACTAGGGCCATGTACGAGTAGGCCGCGACGGCGATCGCGCCGAGAAGCTCCGGTGCGAGCCGCGAGGCGAGAAAGATGGCCGTCGGCCCGTCGGCCCCGCCGATGATGCCGATGGCGGCGGCGTCGGCCAGGCTGAAGTCGAAGCCCGGCAATGCGTTCAGTCCGATCGCGCCGAGCAAGGTCAGAAAGATGCCGAATTGCGCGGCAGCGCCGAGCAGCAGCACCTTGGGATTCGCGATCAGCGGGCTGAAGTCTGTCAGCGCCCCGACCCCCATGAAGATCAGCAGCGGAAAGACGCCCGTATCGACGCCGGCGGCGTAGATGAGCCCGATGAGCCCTTCGGGGCCCGCGATGCCTGCGACCGGAATGTTGCTCAGGATCGCGCCGAAGCCGATCGGCACGAGCAGCAGCGGCTCGAACTTCTTGTAGATCGCGAGGAAGAGCAGCAGGCCGCCGACGAGAATCATCGCGACCTCGCCGAGCGTGAAATTGGCGAGCCCGGTCGAGGCCCAAAGCTCCCTGATGCCGCTCTCCATCCGAAGTCTCAGCTCAGGTCGAGCAGCTTGTTACCGAGCTCGACGGTATCCCCTTCCTTGACCGCGATATCGGCAACGAGGCCGGCGCGCGGCGAGCGGACTTCGGTTTCCATCTTCATTGCCTCGAGGATCAGAAGCACCTCGCCGGCCGCAACCTGCTGGCCGGGGCGCGCGAGGATCTTGAAGATATTGCCGGCGAGCGGGGCATTGACGGCTTCGAGCGATCTCGCCGACGCGGCTGCCGACGGCGCCTGCCGCTCAGGCGAGATCGAGCTGATCGCGCCGCCGGGCGCGACCTCGACCTCATAGGACTGGCCGTTGACTGTGACACGATAGCGCTCGGGTCCGCCGGCCGGCGTCGCCGCTGCCGGCTCGGATCTGGTCTCCTTAGGCGCCGCCTGGTCCGGAGGCGGCTCGAATGCGTCGGGCTTGCCGCGATTCTCGAGAAACTTCAGGCCGATCTGTGGAAAGAGTGCATAGGTAAGCGCGTCCTCGACACCATGCGCGGCGATGCCTTTCGCCTTCGACTTCTGCTTGAGATCGGCCGTGATCGTCTGCATTTCCGGCGCGATGAGATCGGCCGGGCGGCAGGTGATCGGCTTCTCGCCTTCGAGCACGCGCGCCTGAAGATCCTTGTCGACCGGAATCGGTGTTGCGCCGTAGTGGCCCTTGAGGATCGCCTGGGTTTCTTTCGTGATGTTCTTGTAGCGTTCGCCAAGCAGCACGTTGAGCACGGACTGCGTGCCAACGATCTGGGACGTCGGCGTCACGAGCGGGATATAGCCCAGATCTTTGCGAACTCGCGGAATCTCCTTGAGCACATCGTCGAACGAATCGGCGGCGCCCTGTTCTTTGAGCTGCTTCTCCATGTTCGTCAGCATGCCGCCCGGCACCTGCGCGACGAGAATTCGCGCGTCGACGCCGCGCAGGCTACCCTCGAACTGCGCGTACTTCTTGCGCACCTTTCGGAAGTAATCGGCGATATCGTCGAGCAGATGCAGGTCGAGCTTCGTATCCCGATCCGTGGCCTGGAGAATCGCGACGACCGATTCCGTCGCCGAGTGGCCGTAGGTCATGCTCATCGACGAGATCGCCGTGTCGAGCATGTCGATGCCGGCTTCGGCGGCCTTGATGTTCGTGACCGTGCTCATGCCCGTCGTCGCGTGCGACTGCATGGCGATCGGAACACTGCATACGCGCTTGAGCTTCGAGACCAGCTCGTACGCGACATAGGGCTTCAGGAGCCCGGCCATGTCCTTGATGCAGATCGAATGGCAGCCCATGTCCTCGAGCCGCCGGCCCATATCGACCCAGAGGTCCAGTGTGTGGACGGGGCTCACGGTGTACGACATCGTGCCCTGGGCATGCTTGCCGCACTTGATCGTCGCCTTGACGGCCGTCTCGAGATTGCGAAAGTCGTTCAGCGCGTCGAAGATCCGGAAGATGTCCATGCCATTCTCGGCCGATTTCTCGACGAAGGACTCGACGACGTCGTCGGCGTAGTGGCGGTAGCCGAGCAGGTTCTGGCCCCTGAGCAGCATCTGCTGCGGCGTGTTCGGCATGTGCTTCTTGATCTGCCGCAGGCGCTCCCAGGGATCCTCGCCGAGATACCGGATGCAGGCATCGAAGGTCGCGCCGCCCCAGCTCTCCATCGACCAGTAGCCGACCCGATCGAGCTTCGGCAGGATCGGCAGCATGTCCTCGAGCCTGAGCCGCGTGGCGAGCAGCGATTGATGCGCGTCGCGCAATACGAGTTCGGTCAGCTTCAGCGGTTGACTCATTCTTCGACGTTCCTAGCGGCGTTTTCTTCGATGCGCGGCGATGGCGGCGCTGATGACCCCGACCAGCTCCTGATTCGGGTTGGCAGGCGTTGCGGGGCGCGGCGAGACCGTTGCGGTCGGAAAAGCGGCCTCGAGTCTATGACTCAGAGCCGACATGCCGCGGATGATGCCGACGAGCAGGGTCAGCAGCACGAAGACGACGCCCATGCCGATGGCAGTCACGTTCAATCCGGCCTGGAGCAGTTGTTCCATCGCTTGAATCCCCGGGAAGGGGCGAGATTATAGGCCAGAGAGTGGAAATGGGGTCAGACCCCTTTCAGGATCGGAATCCTGAAATGGGTCTGACCCCCCCAAGATACCGCTGAAGGGGGTCTGACCCCCAAGACACCGTTGACTAGAACTTACGCCCGGCATACCGTCTGAGTCGTGTCGAGAACGGTGATTCACAAGCTTCGCGGCCGGCCAACGAGCGATGGCGCCGGCGTGCGCATGACGCGCGTGATCGGAACGCCCGCGCTCGATCATTTCGATCCTTTCCTGCTGCTCGACGAGTTCCGGTCCGACGATCCCAGCGATTATATCGCCGGATTTCCCGATCACCCGCATCGCGGCTTCGAAACGGTCACCTACATGCTCGCCGGGCGGATGAAGCACGGCGACAATCAGGGCAACACCGGGCTGCTCGGACCCGGCAGCGTGCAATGGATGACGGCCGGACGCGGCATCGTGCATTCGGAGATGCCGCAGCAAGAGAACGGCCTGATGTGGGGCTTTCAGCTCTGGGTCAATCTGCCGGCGTCGGAAAAGATGACGGCCCCGCGCTATCAGGATTTGCAGGGCGACGAGATACCCGAGGCCGACGTCGCTCCCGGCGTGCATGCGCGCATCATTGCTGGCGAGCTCGCGGGCGTTGCGGGCGCCGTGACCAAGGTCGCGACGGAGCCCGTTTACTACGATCTGCACTTCGATGACGGCGCGGCACTAACCGTGCCGCTGCCCGAAGCGCACAATGCATTCATCTATGTCTATCAGGGCACGATGCGCGCCGGATCCGAAGGCGCGAGCGTCGAGCGTGGCGAGCTCGCCCTCCTGAGTCAGGGCGACTCGGTCGAGCTCGCGGCGACAGATGAGCCGAGTCGGCTCATTCTCATCGCCGGACGGCCCCTGAAGGAGCCCATTGCTCGCTATGGCCCGTTCGTCATGAACACCAACGACGAGCTCAGGCAGGCCTTTCTCGATTATCAGAGCGGCCGGCTCTAGGCGGACAGCCAGGTATTATCCCAAGCGTGTCCTGTCGTGCGGCGCCGAGTAGTCGATCTCCGGCCCGATCGGCACGATCCGATGTGGATTGATCGTCTCGTGACTGCCGTAGTAGTGCCGCTTGCAAAATTCGATATCGACAGTCTCAGCGATACCGGGCTGCTGGTACAGGTCGCGCAGATAACCCGACAGATTCGGGTAGTCGATGATGCGCCGGACGTTGCATTTGAAGTGGCCGAAGTAGACCGGATCGAAGCGTGCGAGGGTCGTGAACAGTCGCCAGTCGGCTTCGGTGATGCTCGAGCCCGTCAGGTACCGCTTGGCCGACAGGAGATCATCGAGCCAGTCGAGTGATTCGAACAGCGCCGTGCACGCTTCCTCGTAGGCTTCCTGGGTCGTCGCGAAGCCCGACTTGTAAACGCCGTTGTTGACCGTGTCGTAGACGCGCTCGTTGATCGCGTCGATCTCCTCGCGCAGCGCCTCGGGACAATAATCGGGGCCAGTCGCGCCGACCTCGTCGAAAGCGCTGTTGAACATGCGAATGATCTCGGCCGACTCGTTCGAGACGATCGTCGCGAGCTTCTTGTCCCACAGAACAGGCACCGTGGCGCGGCCCGAGTACTTCGGGTCGGCGGCAAGATAGACCTCGTAGATGCGTTTGGCCTTATTGATCGGGTCCGCAATGACGCTGGGGCCAGGCTCGAAGGTCCAACCCTCGGAACCCATGTACGAATTCACGGCCGAGATCGGAATCATCTCCTCGAGGCCCTTGAGCTTGCGGAAGATCAGCGTCCGATGCGCCCAGGGACAGGCCAGTGATACGTAAAGGTGATAGCGATCGGGCTCGGCCCTGAAGCCCGACTTGCCCGCCGGTCCAGCGCTGCCGTCAGCCGTGATCCAGTTGCGAAACTGCGATTCGTTGCGCACGAAGCGTCCCTTGGACTTTTTCGTGTCGTACCAGACATCGTGCCACTGGCCGTCGACCAACATTCCCATGCCCTCACGATAGCGGCTGGCGCCTTCGCGTCAACCGCAATCGTTTTCAGCATGCGTCGTACGTGGTACTGTCGCCGCATGCGGGGGAGGCATCTGATTGCAACGGCCAGCCTTGGCCTCGGCTTGCTCGCGGGCGGCGCCGCGGCGGAAGAGGTGCGGCTGACGATCGCATCGAGTCATACGACGGGCCTGCCCTGGGTGGGGGTCATGCACACGCTCGTCGTTCCGGAATCGAACGCCAGGCTCGAAGCCATGGGGAGCCCGCATCGCATCCGCTGGACTGAAAGTTACGGCGGCTCGCTCTACAAGCTCAATCACACGCTCGAGGCCGTCGAGATCGGCCTGACGGACATCGGCTGGGTCGGCACGCTCTGGGAGCTGTCGAAGATGCCGCTGCAGAATGTGACCTACTACACGCCGTTCGTCACCGACGATCACAACCTGATCTACGCGCTCATGAACGAGCTGCACGAGCGCCTGCCGGCGTTGAACGATGCGTGGACCGCGCAGAACCAGAAGTTCCTCGGCGGTAGCGCCGTCGATACCTATCACCTGATGACCAATTTCGAGGTCGACAGTCTTGATGATCTCAACGGCAGGAAGATACTCGCGCCCGGACCATCGGCCTCGTGGCTCGAGGGGACGGGGGCCGTTGCCGTCGACGGCGGGCTCACGACCTACTACACGCAGATCTCCACCGGTGTCGCCGAGGGCGTATTGACGATCCTGACCGGCGCGCTGCCTTACCGGATTCATGAGGTCGCACCCTACATCGCGCTCGTCGGAATCGGCGGACAGCTGACGGGGGGCATGGCGATCAATCTCGATACCTGGAACGCGCTCCCCGAGGATGTTCGAGACGTGCTGGACGAGCTTGGAATCGACTACAGCGAAGCTGTGGCGGCAGAGGTCGGCGCGCGCTACTCGCGCGGGCTCGAGCAAATGCAGGCCGAGGGCGCGATCGTGTCCGAGCTTCCCGCGGCCGAGAAGCAACGATGGATCGACGGCCTGCCCAACATCGCGGCACGCTGGGTCGAAGCGAACGAGGCGCGAGGTTTTCCGGCCGGCGAGGTTCTTCGCGTTTACATGGCTGCCGTCAGGAGCCGTGGCGCGGAGCCGCTCAGAGACTGGGACCTGGAACTCCAACAACAATAATTCCAACAACAGCCACCGATGCAGCTTTTCGGACGTTTGATCAGCCTGATGAATGGCGCCGGGGTCGTTTGGATCTTTGCGCTGATGTTCTTGATTTGTGCCGATATCGTCGGCCGCACGGTCTTCGATAGCCCGATCCGCGGCGTCGCGGAGATGGTCTCGCTGTCGCTCGTGGCCAGCCTGTTTCTGCAGCTTGCTTTCGCGATTCATCACGAGCGGTTGACGAGCGCCGAGTTCCTGTTCAGGCGAATCGAGGCACGTGATCCGAAGCTTGCGAGCGACTGGTCCGGCATAATTTCACTCGCCGCGCTGGCAATGTGTGCCGTCATCGCCGTCGGCATGGCACCCGATTTCGTCCGCTCGTTCCAGACGCGGGAATTCGCCGGTGTTCAGGGGCTCTTCGCTGTCCAGGTATGGCCGATCAAGGTCCTGATCCTGATCGGTTCGACGGTCGCGGCCATCGAGTGCGGCAGGCGCGCCTGGAATCGTTTCTCGGCGGCCGGCAAGAGCGCGTCGCGCGGGCTCGCACTGATCGTTCCCGCGCTGATCTTGATCGTTTCGGTGCTACTTTGGACGTCGAATGCGGAGCCGCGGCTCGTCGGCGCGGCGATGATCGTCATGGTTCTGGCGCTGATTACGCTCGGCATGCCGATCGCGATCTCGTTGCTGCTGACCGGCTTTCTCGGTCTCGTCATTCTGCGGCAGGATTTCGAGGTCGCGACGAAGACGATGGCGCTCTCGGCCGAGGGCACGATCTCGGAATACGTCTTTGCCTCCGTGCCGCTCTTCGTCCTGATGGGACTTTTCGTCAACGTCTCGGATATCGGCCGCGATGCCTTCCGCGCGGCTCAGGTCGTATTCGGCTGGATTCGCGGCGGTCTCGGTATCGCAACCGTTGCCGCTAACGCGGCTTTCGCCGCCATCACGGGAATATCGATCGCATCGGCTGCGATCTTCTCGAAGATCGCCGTTCCGGAAATGGTGCGCGAAGGTTATACGGCGAAGTTCGCCGTCGGACTGACGGCCGGGTCGTCCGTGCTTGGCATGCTGATCCCGCCGAGCATATTGCTCATCATCTACGGCGTCATCGCCGAAGTGTCGATCGGCAACCTGTTCAAGGCGGCCGTCATTCCCGGCATTTTGCTTGCTATTGCCTTTGCCGTCGGCGTGTACGTCATGACGATCTTCTGGCCCGGTTTCGTCGGGCGCGTTAGCGAAGGCGAGCCTCGGCCGCCCGGCTACGGCGGACGAACGCTGCTCGGGCTCGTGCCCGTCGTCATTCTGATCGTGCTCGTGCTCGGCGGCATATATGGCGGTGTATTCGCGCCGCACGAGGCCGGCGCGGCCGGCGCACTCGCGGCGATGGCGTTGGCCCTCATCAAGCGGCGGCTCGATGGGCAAAGGCTATGGTCGGTCATCTGCGAGTCGGGTCAGGTCACCGTCACGATTCTGTTCCTGATCATCGCGGCCAGCACGTTCAGCCGCATGCTGACACTCACCGAATTGCCGCAGGACATCGCCTCGTTCCTGGGCGGCACGGGCCTCGGCATGTTCGGGTTCCTCGCAATCTACCTGCTGCTGCTGGTTCTGCTCGGCACGGTGCTCGATTCGACGTCGATACTGCTGATCCTGTTGCCGCTGGCGCTGCCCGTCGTCTCGGCGCTCGGCGGCGATCTGATCTGGTTCGGCGTCGTGACTGTCATCGGCATCGAGATCGGGCTGCTCACGCCGCCGCTCGGATTGAGTGTCTACGTCATCAAGTCGAGCCTCGACGACCAGTCGATCAGTCTCGGCACCATATTCGCGGGCGCCTTTCCGTTCGTCCTGATCACTTTCGCGATTACGGTTCTGCTGATGGCGTTTCCCGAGATCACGACGATGAGCGTTCGATGGTTCAGTTTCGGGTAGGTTGAGTATGAGCGGAGAAACCGGGCAATCCTCACTCGATCAGCGCCTGCACGAGGCGCTGGATCGCTATTGGCGGGCGAACCTGAGAATTATGGCGGCGCTGCTGGTTCTCTGGGCTTTCGTCTCGTTCGGCTGCGGCATTCTTTTCGCCGACTGGCTCAACCGGTTCAATCTCCCGTTCACCGGGTTTCCGCTCGGCTTCTGGTTCGCGCAGCAGGGAAGCATCGTCGTCTTCGTCATCTGCATCCTGCTCTATTGCCTCGCGATGAACCGGCTCGACCGGAAGCATCATGAGGAGCGCGTCGCGATCCAGCGGGGCGAACTATGAGCACTCAGGCCTGGACGTTCACGTTCGTCGGACTCACGTTCGCGCTTTACCTGGTCATTGCATGGCTGTCGCGTGTTCGCGATACGCACGGCTTCTACGTCGCGGGACGCGGCGTGCCGAGCGTGGCGAACGGCATGGCCACCGCGTCGGACTGGATGAGCGCTTCGTCGTTCATCTCGATGGCCGGCCTGATCTCGGTCATGGGTTATGCCGGCGGCGTCTACCTGATGGGCTGGACCGGCGGGTATGTGCTGCTCGCGCTGCTGCTTGCGCCGTATCTCAGGAAGTTCGGTCATTACACCGTCCCCGATTTCGTCGGCGATCGATTCGACTCACGCATAGCGCGCGTCGTCGCCGTGCTGTGCGCGATTTTCATTTGCTTCGTCTACGTCGCAGGCCAGATGCGCGGTGTCGGCGTCGTCTTCAGCCGATTCCTCGAGGTCGATATCAACGTCGGCGTCTTCATCGGCATGGCTATCGTCTTCGTCTATGCCGTGCTCGGCGGCATGAAGAGCATCACCTGGACGCAGGTGGCGCAGTACTGGGTCTTGATCACGGCGTTTCTGATCGTCGCGATTGCGATTTCGATCAAGCTGACCGGTATCCCGGTCCCGTCACTCGCCATGGGCGCGACGCTCGATCCCGAGTACACTGGCGGGCAGCAGGCCGTCTATCTGCTCGATCGGCTCAATCAGATTCACGCGGATCTCGGCTTTGCGAGCTACACGGAACCGTTCACCGGTAGCTGGGACAAAGTCAACGTGTTCTTGGTCACGCTCGCGATGATGTGCGGCACGGCCGGGCTGCCGCACGTGATCGTCCGCTTCTACACGGTCAAGACCGTGCGTGCCGCCCGCTGGAGCGCGATGTGGGCGCTGTTCTTCATCGCGATTCTCTATGTCACGGCGCCGGCGACTGCCGCGTTTGCGCGCTTCTTCATGATCGAGAGCTTGAACGGCGCAACCGAGCAGACGTTGCCGAGCTGGTACGACAACTGGGAGCAGACGGGGCTGATTTTGTGGCTCGATGACGGCGACGGCGTCGTTCTGCATTCGAATCGCGACGACAACGAGATTTTCCGCAACGGCAGCCTGGGACCGGCCGAGGTCAGCGAGATTCGCGTTTCGCACCAGCAGTGGATCGATTCGGGCGGCGCGGCCGGGACCGACGGCCGGGGCGTGCTGCGGGAGCTCGGACTTGCTGCGCCCGACAACGACATCATCCTGCTCGCCACGCCCGAGATGGCAGAGCTCGCCTCGTGGATCATCGCGCTCGTCGCTGCCGGAGGTCTCGCCGCGGCCTTGTCGACCGCGAGTGGATTGCTGCTCGTCATCTCGTCGGGTGTCGCGCACGATATTTATTATCGTGTGCTCAAACCGGATGCGGCTGACAGTCAGCGCCTGCTCGTCGGGCGCACGGTCATCGCGCTCGCCGTCGTCGTCGCCGGGCTCATCGGCATCAATCCGCCGGGCTTTGTCAGCGAGGTGGTCGCCTTCGCCTTCGGGCTCGCTGCCTCGAGCCTGTTTCCGATCCTGCTGATGGGGATCTTCTCCAAACGCGTCGGCACGATACCGGCGATCGTCGGCATGATCGTCGGCATCACTTTCACGGCGTCCTACATCATCGCCTGGCGCTATTTCGGCATGGCGCCCTGGACTTTCGGCATCCTCGAGCGCGGCATCAATCCGCAGGGCATCGGCGTCATCGGCATGCTGCTGAACTTCGGTATCACGCTGGCGCTGACGCCGCTCTTCCCTGCGCCGTCGAAGGCGTCGCAGGACATGGTCGACGGCGTCCGCGAGCCCGAGGGCTACGGTCCGGCGGCGCGGATCGAGCAGGCTGTCGATCACTGAGGTCGCGATCGCTGACGGGGTCAGCGTCGCTGACCGGCGCTGACGGGGTCAGACCCCTTTCAGGTTGGCCGGCGGCCAACCTGAAAGGGGTCTGACCATGGCCACCGACTCCACGGCGATCACGCGTCCGGGGTTCAGGATGCCCTTGGGATCGAGCATCGCCTTGAGCTTCCGCATCAGCTCGATCTCGCCTTCGTTTCGCGAGAGGCGAAGATATTCCCGCCGCGAGACGCCGATCCCGTGCTCCGCGGCGATCGAGCCGCCGACCTCGCTCGTGGCCTTATAAACGATCTCGCAGATCCGCTCGAGATGCTCGTGCCTGCCTGTCGTCACCGTCAGGTGCAGGTTGTTGTCGCCGATGTGACCGAAGACGAGATTCGTGACGGAGGGAAAGGTCGTCTCGAGCGCCGATGCGGTCGTGTCGAGAAAGCCCGGCATGTCGCGGATCGGCACCGCAACGTCGAAAGCGACGAGCGGTTGCAGCAGGGCCTGGATCTCGGCGATGCCGTCGCGGATCTGCCAGAACGACTCCGCTTCGCGCTCGGACTGCGCGATCGCGGCATCGAGCACGACGCCCGATTCGAGCAGCTCGCCGAGCACGGCTTCCATTCGCTCTCGGTCGGCTGCGTGGTCCGAGCCCTCGCTTTGCACGAGCGCGTAGAGCGGATACGCGGCATCGAAAGGCGAGCGCAGCTTTGCGATATTCGAAATTACGAAATCGAAATAGCTCGCCCACATGGCCTCGAATGCACTGAGGGCGCCGCCGAGCCCGCCTTGCAGCGAATGCAGCAGCTTGACGCAGCCGGAAAAGTCCGCGATGGCGACGATGGCCGCCGTTCTCGCCGGCAGGGCCGGGTAGAGCTTGAGGACCGCGCGCGTGACGATGCCGAGCGTGCCTTCGCTGCCGATGAAGAGCTGCTTTATGTCGTAACCGGCGTTGTTCTTGATGAGTCGGTTCATCGAGCTCAGCACCGTGCCGTCGGCGAGCACGGCCTCGAGCCCGAGAACGAGATTGCGCATCATGCCGAAGCGCAGCACCTGATTGCCGCCGGCGTTGGTCGCGATGTTGCCGCCGATGGTGCACGAGCCGCGCGCGCCGAGGTCGAGCGGGAAGAAGAGCCCGGCCTCGGCGGCCGCTTCCTGGACGACCTGCAACGGCGTTCCGGCGAGCACCGTCATCGTCATCGACTGCCTGTCGAGCGCCTCGATACCGCTGAGGCGCTCGAGTGAGATTGCGATCTCCCCAGACCGTGGCGTCGCGCCGCCGCAGAGCCCCGTCATGCCGCCCTGGATCACGATCGCCTGGCTCGCGGCCGCGCAGGCGGCGACGGCCGCCGAGAGCTGCTCGACCGTGCGCGGGCAAAGGACGGCGCGGGGCCGGAGGGGGTTCTCGCCGCCGAAGTCGACCATGTAGCGCTCGCTGACGTCGTCGCCGACGACGCAACCGTCCGGGCCGAGCAGCTCCGCGAGCTTCCCTGTCAATGCGGTGTCGGGCATCGAGTCGATTCACATCTACGTAAAGGCGCGAAGCGAGTTTGCAGTAAGATTGGCGGCGTTCCAAGCCGAGACGAATCGATCGTGCGGGTCAAGGAGTTTTGCAGGGAGTTTTTCTACGGTACCGGAGAGCTCGGCGCTCGCGGGCGTTACATCATGCTCGTGATCGACGTTGCCATCGTCCTGTACTTCATCGTTACGACGTTTTTGCCGCTCTATGACTGGATCGTCTTCACTGATCGCATTATCGGCGTGATCCTGATCGCGGAGCTCGCCGGGCGCATCATTGCCGACTCGGACAAGATGGGGCTCTTGTCGAAGCCGCTGGCACTGCTCGATATTGCAATTATCGTCTCGCTGTTTCTCCCCGATATCGTCGGCAATTTCGCGTTCCTGCGCGTGGTTCGCGCGATGCGCGTGGTTCGCTCGTATTACGTGACGCGGCAGTTGAAGAGTCATTTCCGATTCTTCGCGAGAAACGACGAGGTCATCTTCAGCGGTCTCAACCTGCTCGTCTTCGTCTTCGTCGTGACGGCCTTCGTCTTCGTCCTGCAGCAGGAATCGAACGACTCGATCGATAACTACATCGATGCCCTCTATTTCACGGTCACGACGCTGACGACGACGGGTTTCGGCGACGTGATTCTCGTTGGCAGCCAGGGCAGGCTGCTTGCGATCGTCATCATGGTCGTCGGCGTCGCGCTTTTCATTCGCCTCGTGCAGACGATCTTCAGGCCGAGCAAGATACGATACGAGTGCCCGCAATGCGGCCTGACGCGGCACGACGTCGACTCCGTCTACTGCAAGCACTGCGGCCACGAGCTGCACATCCGCACCGAGGGGATTACCTAGCTTGCGACGAGCGCCCTGAGCGCCGCGATATGCGCCGGTGTGGTGCCGCAGCAGCCGCCGACGAGCGTTGCGCCTCGCTCGAGCCAGCTCCGCGCAGCGGCGGCGTAGCTTGCGGCGTCGATCGGCTCGGATCGCGAAACGGCGGGATCCTCGGCATAGGGCACTTCGGCATAGGCGCCGATCGGGCCCGTCCAGCGCGCGGCGAGCTCCCCCAACGCCCGGTCGATCGCATTGATCGGCGAATGCATGAGAGCAATGCCTTCGGGCTCGAACGGCAAGACGGCGTCGAGCACGCCAGCGAACGGCTGCCCGGGATCGTCGAACGCCACGAGGCGTCCGTTTCGATCAAGGCGGCAGCTCAGACCGATCCAGAATGGCAGGCCCGACGCGCGCGCCGCGTGGCAGGCCCGCGGAGCGTGCTCCGAGTCCTGCATCATCTCGAGCAGGATCAGATCGACGCCGTTGTCGACGAAGCACGCGGCGAGCTCTGAATAGGCGTCGGACTCGGCATCGGGCTCGGGCCAGGCGGCGGCACCGAGCGACGGCGGCAGGCACGAGAGCGAGGCGGCAACGGCGATTTCGCCGTCCGCGGATTCGGCCGCGCGCCGCGCCGCGGTGATTGCCGCTCGATTGATCTCTTCGAATTGCGCATCGAGCCCGGCGCTCGCGAGCACGAAGCGCGAGGTCGCGAACGTGTTGGCCGTGACGATGTCGGCGCCGGCCCGGATGAAGTCGTCGTGGATTCGCGTCAGGAGTTCCGCGTGCGTGAGATTCGCCACGGCGCTCCAGCAGTGCTCGGAAAGCGGGATCTTGCGACGGCGTAGCTCGCTGCCCGTGCCGCCGTCGAGTATCCGAATCGTACGATCGTCGCTCCAGCGAGCTTGCATCATGGTGCTATGCTAAACCGTCGCACCAGCCTCCGGGGCAGCAGCAGCCGACATGACCGAGCCAGAACCTGCCCGAGCGAGGCTGCGCATCGCCGTGCTGGCGTCGGGCTCGGGAACGACGCTGCAGGCCGTCATCGACGCCTGCGAGGACGGCTCCCTCGACGGCGCGGTCGTTCTCGTCATCAGCAACAACAGCGGCTCCGGTGCGATGCAGAGGGCGAGGCGGCACGGCATTCCCGCCGTTCATCTCAGCGGATGCACGCATCCGGCACCCGGCGACCTCGATCGGGCGTTCGTCGAGACGCTGGATCGGCACGAGCCCGACCTCGTGCTGCTCGCTGGTTACATGAAGAGGCTCGGCACGCGCGTGCTCGAGGCATTCGGCGGCCGTATGATCAATACGCATCCGTCGCTGCTGCCGAAGTTCGGCGGGCAGGGGATGTACGGCGGTCATGTCCACGCCGCCGTGATCGCTTCAGGCGAGAACGAGACCGGCGTTTCGGTGCATCTCATCGACCGTGACTACGATACGGGCGAAGTGCTCGCGCAGCGCAGGCTTCCGGTCGAGCCGGACGATAATGCCGCGTCGCTGGCCGCCAGGGTCCAGGCCGTAGAGCGTCCGTTTCTCGTCGAGGTGCTCGGGCGTATCGCATCGGGAACGATTCGGCTACCGGACCGCCGGGAGGCGCATCGATGACGCGAAGGCCGGGACGGCTGGTCTTTTGCTCGAGGTTGGTAGTACGGTAGCGGTCGCAAACCGAGAATCTGCCGGGGGGTGAGCTGTCTTGATCGCGTGTGGAGTACGAAAGCGCCTGTCGGGCGGAGCGGTGCTGGTGCTCGTCGCCTTTGCCGCCAACGGGCAGAATCTCGGGCGCGACTGGACCTCGATCAGCAACGAGCGTCTGCACGAACCCGGCGACGGCGACTGGCTGAGCTACCGGCGCACCTACGACGTCACGGGATACAGCCCGCTGACCGAGATCGATCGGCGCAACGTCGACGAGCTGCGTCTGGTCTGGGCCTATTCGATGCGCGACAGCGGACGTTGGGTCGTGACGCCGATCGTCGCGAACGGCCTCATGTATGTCGTCGAAGGCTCGGGCAGAGTCGCCGCGCTCGATGCCCTGACCGGCGAGCTCGTCTGGGAGCAAAGCCGAGGCCTTCCCGACGATATTCGCGCGTCCGAGGCCGCCGGGCGCCATCGCGGCGTCTCGATTTACGGCGACACGATCTACTGGCCGACGGCCGACAGCTTCCTGACCGCGCTCGATGCGCGAACCGGCGTGGTTCTCTGGGAAGTCCAGACCGCCGACTACCGCGACGGCGAGGGCCATGCGCATCCGCCGCTGATCGCCGACGGCAAGGTGTTTCTCGGCATGGCCGGCGGCGACTTCGCGGCGCGCGGCAAGCTGCATGCATTCGACGCCGAAACCGGCGAGCGGCTCTGGACGTTCTACACGATCCCGGGCCCCGAGGACCCCGGCGCGGAGACCTGGGACTGGGAGGCCGATTTTCCGCCGGCCGGCGCCGCCACCTGGAACACGATCAGCTTCGATCCCGAGCTCAACCTCGTCTATGCGTCGACGGGGCAGCCCTCGCCGTGGACGACGGCGACGCGAGGCCTCGGCGACTCGCTCTATACGAACAGCATCGTCGCGCTCGATGCCGATTCGGGCGAGCTTCGCTGGCACTTCCAGCTCGTGCCGGCCGACGAATGGGACCGCGCTGCCTACGAAAGCATGCTCGTCGATCTGCCGATCGACGGTGTCATGCGGAAAGCCCTGATCCAGACTGGGAAGATCGGCTGGGGCGTCGTGCTCGATCGCGAGACGGGCGAGTTCCTGCATGCGTTCAGGACGGCCTACGACAACACGATCACGGGCTGGACCGAAGAGGGCAGGGCCATCTACGATCCGAAGACGATTCCGCAGATCGCCGATGTCGATTCCGGCCGGGTCTTCGAGATCTGCCCGCACATTCATGGCGCGCGCAATCTTCAGGCTCCGAGCTATAGCCCCGCGACCGGTCTTTATTACCTCGGCGTCAACAACTCCTGCATGAACGCGCTCGTCGTGACGCCGGTCATGAGCCCCTTCGGTCTGACGGGCGTCTCGTATACGGCGTCGCTGGCGCCGGGCTACGACTTCGTCGGCGAGTTCGTCGCGTTCGATCCCGTGACCGGCGAGCGCGAGTGGGTCTATCGTCCCTTGAGCGGCGCGCCGATGTCCGCGTCGGCGCTTTCGACGGCCGGCGGGATTGTCTTCGGCGGCACGTCGGATCGTCAGCTTTTCGCGCTGAACGACGAGACGGGCGAGCTGCTCTGGCAGACGCGCCTTAACGGCGACGTCTCCGGCGCCCCGATCACTTACGAGATCGACGGCAAGCAGTACCTCGCCGTCACGGCCGGCGGGCGGATCGCGCAAACGACGACGCTCGGGCGGCTCGTCGGCGTCGACGTGCCGCAAGGCTCGGGCGTCGTCTGGGTCTTCGCGCTGCCCGAGCGCGGGCCGCGAGAGGTGCCGCGTCCCGCGAGGCTCGATGCGCCCGAGCTATCGGTCAACGACGGCGTCTATCAGCCGGCTCAGGCCGATCAGGGCGAGCAGATCTTTGCTCAGGAATGCCTTGTCTGTCACGAACCCGAAATCTATACGGGCGCGAACCTGACCGCGAAGTGGGGCGGCGGGACCCTGAGCGATATCTATCAGGACATCTCGCTGACGATGCCGCCGGCCAACCCACGGGGGCTGACACCGGTCAGCTATTCCAGCATCGTCGCGTATTTCCTCAGGGAGTCCAGCTACCCTTCGGGTGACACGAATCTGCCGGGCAGTGCTTTCGGGCTCGGCAACATCTCGATAGAGGAACCGGCCGAGCCCTGATCAGGGTCCTTGGCAGACAAGAAATAGGGGGTAAGCGAATAATGGATTGGTTCAAGAGCATTTGGCCAGCTCGCATCCTCGTTATCGCGGGATTCCTGTTTGGCTGGAACAGCCTGGGCGCGACGGTGGGGCACATGGGCAACGAAGCCTTCCTGCTCGTGCCCGAGTCGCCGGTCGGTCAGACGCATAGCTGGCATCACTTCTTTCGGGAGCTCGGCGGCGACTTCGGGGCGATGGCGGCGATCCTCGTGATCCTGTTCGCCGCGCCGAAGTATCGGACGCCCGTGACCTGGTGGGTCATGTTGATACTGATGATCGGGTTCTACGCCCCATTCTGGGTCGGCGTTCCCTTCATGGCCGAGCTCGCCGCGCCGAATCTGCAGGCCGAGATCAATCATCTGGCGATGGCGGTGCCCGCGCTGATCGGATGCTTTCTCGCGTGGCCGCATTTCATGCGGCGGGGGCACACGTTATAGGCGTCGTCATCGCTCAGTCGAGGACGTCACTGCTCGGCGCGAGATAGCGCAGGAACTCCTCCTCGAACGCGAGCAATCGCATGTCGGTGATCCGGTCGACGTAGAGCTTGCCGTCGAGGTGGTCGAATTCGTGCTGAAACACGGTCGCGACAAAGCCCTCAAGCTCGATCGCCCGGGGGTTTCCGTCGATGTCGAGGTAGTCGACACGAACCTTCTGCGGCCGCTCGACGAATCCGCGGAGCCCGGGAACCGAGAGGCAGCCCTCCCAGAAGCCGCGCGATTCCGTCTCGAGCACCGTAATCGTTGGGTTGAAGAAGACGGTCAGCGGCATCTCGGGCACGTCGCCGTAGCGCGTGCCGCTCTCGGGGATCTCGACGATGGCGATCCGTACCGATTCGCCGACCTGAGGCGCGGCGAGACCGATACCGCCGTAGTCGTGCAGCGTGTCGATCATGTCGGCGATGAGAAGCCGCGTCTCGAAGCTTTCGATCGCCGCGGGATCGATCGGGTCGGCGGGGCGCCTCAAGACCGGATGCCCCATGCGCAGGACTTTGCGAACGGCCATGGCTTTCGTCCGGACTCGCTATCACTCGAATCGTTGCTAATCTAGGCTCAAGTGTAACGGTATCCAACGAACCGATGTGCGGCCGCTATCTGACGCCCGGAGAAGCCGATCTCGAGCGGGCCTGGGACCTGAAGCTCCCCGCGGATTACCGGCAGTCGTTCAATCTCGCGCCGAGCCAGCGCGCGCCGGTCGTGCGCCCCGATCGCGAAGGCGCGAGAGAGCTTGCGCTGGTCGTCTGGGGCTTCAGGCCGCAGTGGGCGAAGCGCGCGTGGATCAATGCGCGGTCGGAGACGGTCTTTACGTCGCGCGCCTTCGAGCACGCCGCGAGGCGTCATCGTTGCCTCGTTCTGGCGCTCGGCTGGTACGAGTGGCAGGGGGAGAAGGCGCCGAAGCAGCCTTGGCTATTTCACGTCGACGGATTCCGGCCGTTCGCTTTCGCCGGCATCTGGACCCCAGGCGGTCCCGAGCTGCCGCATTCGTTTGCGATTCTGACGACCGATGCGCCGCCCGCGCTCGCCGGTATCCACGACCGGATGCCGGTGGTCGTCAACGAGGCCGATTACGCGCGCTGGCTCGCACCCGATTGCGGCGAAGCGGAGGCGCAAGCGATTCTCGGCAACAACCGGTCCGACATGGCGTTCTACAAGGTGTCGCCTTACGTCAACAAGCCCGAGCACAACGACGCAGCCTGTATCCGACCGGTGGAGTGAAGCGGAGCCAGGCGCCGCTAGGCGCCGAGCAGGTACATCTGGCCCGCCGTCCCGATTCGATGACCGCTCTTCTTCGTGAACGCCTCGCTGCCGGCTTCGATGAGTTTGAGCTCGAGGAGTCGTCGAATCACGGGCTTGAGGTTTTGCCTCGTTTGCCTCAGGCGTGTCGCGAGCTCGTCGAGCGTCATGACGTCGCCGTCCTCGAGGCCCGACAGGCAGCGCAGCACGGCGGTCTCGATGTTCGCGAGAACGACCGATTCGACGACGAGATCGTCGCTTCGCTCGGCGCGGAACCTCGAGTTGATCAGCGCGACCGTGCGGCGTCTCAGGATCCGAACCTGCCGCTTGAGCTCCTCATGGCGGCCGAGCGCCCAGGAGGTCAGTCGGCGGTCAAATTCGCGAATCGCATTCAGCAGGCTGCCGGCTACGATGATGGCTGCGAGCCAGATCAGAACGGACGCCCAGATCGAGACGGCGCCGCCGTAGTCCTCGCTGCCGAGCTCGAAGAACTCCGCGACGCCGGGCGCGTGATTGATCAGGAGATAGAGAAACGCGTCGCCCGGCAGGAGCAGGATCTCGAGCGACCACGATCCGAGATCGCCGATCGTGATGCGGCCGTCACCGTTGATATCGGCGCCGAGCCTTACCCAAAGAGAGTCGTCTTCGTTCATGAGCAGCCCCGACTGGCACTGCGTTTATGAACCTATCTTGGCACCGGCCAAGAGCGCGGCATGTGACGTACGTCACAGGGGGAAAACGTCTCGTGGGACCCTGACGAGCCCAACGCGGGCCCGACATCCGGCTGGTCTGCCGAGAGAGAGTGTCCGACTACAGGAGCACGCTCGCTCGTGCCTCAGGATTTGCGGTTCCGCCGTGGCTTGCTTCTCGCATTGCGCACGAACACGGACCTATGCCCCTTGTCCCCGCTCGACTCGCGGCGGACCTCGAACAGGTCAATCGATTCGAGCAGCGAGCTCAGCTTGGCGAAGCCGTAGTGACGTGAGTCGAAGTCAGGCTTCTGCGACGAGATCTGCTTGCCGACCTGGCCGAGCTCGGCCCAGCCGCCCTCGTCGGCACTCGCTTCAATGGCCGAGCGCAAAAGGTTGACGAGCCCCGTGTCGCGCTTGAGATTCTCGGCCGACGCGGCCGCGGTCTTCTTCGGCGCCTCCTCCGGGTCGGTCAGGATGTCGACGAAGGTGAATTTGTCGCAGGCGCTGACGAAGGCACTGGGCGTCTTGCGCTCGCCGAAACCGTAGACGACGAGCCCGCTCTCCCGGATCCTCGATGCCAGCCGCGTGAAGTCGCTGTCGCTCGAGACGAGACAGAAGCCGTCGACCTTGCCGCTGTAGAGAGTATCCATGGCATCGATGATCATCGCCGTATCGGTCGCGTTCTTGCCGACGGTGTAGCGAAACTGCTGAATCGGCACGATCGAGTGATTGAGCAATGAGGTCTTCCAGCCGCCGAGATGCGGCGTCGTCCAGTCGCCGTAGATGCGCTTGACGGTCAGGACGCCGAATTTCGATATCTCGGACAAGAGGCCGGCAATGATCGCGGGCGATGCATTGTCGGCGTCGATGAGCAATGCCAGGCGCTGGGCCTCGACGGGTCTTTCCATGCGTCTCAATCCTTGCCCTTGAAGTGCTCGACGCCCGGCTTGAAGGTCTTATCGTCGAGGAAGGCCTTCATCGCGCTCTGGCGGTTCTCGGCGCCGCCGAGATGCAGCGCCTCGGCCATCTTGGCGTAGAGATAATCGGCCGAAACCTCCCAATCCATGTATCGCGTGCGCTTCATCGCGAGCTTGGCGCCGCGCAGCACGGTCTGATTCTTCTCGAGCAGCGTCTGGGCCAGCGCCCGCGTCCGGTCCCTAAGCTCCGCGAGCGGCACGGCTTCGTTGACGAGCCCCATTTCGGCGGCCTTCCTGCCGTTGAAGGATTCGCCCGTCATCGTGTAGTAGAGCGCGTTGCGGTAGCCCATCGTCTCGATCGCCGCCTTGGTCACGTTGCCGGCCGGAAGGATGCCCCAGTTGACCTCGGACAGTCCGAATATGGCTTCCTCGGCCGCTATCGCGAGATCGCACGCGCAAACCGGGGTGAACGCGCCGCCGAAGCACCAGCCGTTGACCATGGCGATCGTCGGCTTCGGATAGTCTCTCAAGCGCCGCCATTGCCACTCCTCGGCGACGCGCCGGACGTTGAGCAGCACCGTGTCGGGCGCGTTATCGGTCGCGCGGAAGTACTCCTTGAGATCCATGCCGGCCGCGAACGACTCGCCGGCCCCCGTCAGGACGAAGACGCCGCAGCGCTCGTCCACGGCCAGGGCCTCGACCACGTCGCGCATTTCCTCGTTGAGCGCAGGGCTCATGGCGTTACGCTTCTCGGGCCGATTCAGTGTCACCCAGGCGATGCCGTCCTCGAATTCGACGAGGACGTTCCTGCCCCAGGGTTCGCGAGCTGCCGTCATTTCTGTCCTCCCAGACTAAAGCAGCCTATGGTACACGCTTACCCGGCCGAGCCAGCCTGTGCGAGAAGCGCCTTGGCACGCTTGACGACCGGCACGTCGATGACCCGGCCGTCGAGCGAGGTTGAGCCGCGCCCCGTGCGTTCGGCCGCCTCGAATGCGGCGACGATGCGTTTTGCCTCTTCGATCTCGGCTTCGCTCGGTGAGAAGCAGGCGTTGATCGCTTCGATCTGATCGGGATGAATCGCGAAGCGGCCCTTGAAGCCGAGACGCTTCGCGGCGAGCGAGCTCGATTCGAGCCCGTCCCTGTCGCGAAACTGAAAGTAGGGCGTGTCGAGCGCGAGCACGCCTGCGGCTCGCGCTGCGTTACAGATCGTCGACCGCGCATAGATCAGATTGGACTCGTCGTCGAGCCGCTCGATTCCGAGATCCGCCGTGTAATCCTCGCCGCCGAAGGCAACGGCAGCGATGCGCTCGCTCGCCGTGCAGATCTCATAGCAGTTGACGATCGCGCGTGCCGTCTCGATCCAGGGAACCAGGCGCAGGCTGCCGCTATCGAGTCCGATGTTGCGTTCGCAGCGGGCGAGCGCAGCGGAGATCAGGCTAACATCTCCTGCCGATTCGACCTTCCCGATCGAGATCCCGTAGACACCCGGCACGGCAACGGCCGCAACGTCGTCCTCGAACCAGTCCGTTCGAATCGCGTTGACGCGCGGCAACAGCAGCGCGGCGTGCGCCGCGAGCCGCGGCAGCCACTCGACGATCGTCGAGCGCGCCGAGGCCTTCTCGGCGTCGGGCACCGAGTCCTCCATGTCGGGCACGAGTACGTCGGGCGCGAGGCCCGCTGCCTTGGCGAGCATGCTTGCCTTGTTGCCGGGGATGAACAGCAGGCTTCGCACCGGCGTCATCGATCCCCGATGCGCAGTACGATCTTGCCGAAATGCTCACTCGCTTCCATCCGGCGGTGCGCGTCGGCGACGCGCTCGAGCGGCAGCTCGCTGTCGATCATGGGCGCGATCCGGCCCTCGGCGAACAAAGGCATGACGGTTTTGGTGAAGTCGGCGATGATCGCTGCCTTTTCCGCCTTCGGCCGCGGACGCAGGACCGACCCGATGATGCGCTGGCGCCTGACCATGAGGCGCCCGAGGCTCAAGCTCGCATCGCTGCCCTTCATGATGCCGATGATGACGAGCCGGCCGCCGATAGCTAGCGCTTCGAGGTTCTGCTCAAGATAAGCCGCGCCGATGTGATCGAGTATGACGTCGACACCGTGTGAGTCGGTGAAGCGCCCGATCTCGCCCGCGAAATCCTGGCTCGTGTAATCGATGACGAGATCAGGCCCGAGCCGGGCGACGCGATTGAGCTTGCCGGCAGAGGCCGTGACGATGATCGGGCTTTGCGGGCAAAGGGCATCGACGAGCTGGATGGCCGCCGTGTTCACGCCGCCGCCGCCACCATGCAGCAGTACGCTCTCGCCGTCGGCCAGGTTCGCGTTTCGAAACAGGTTGTGCCAGGCCGTGATATAGGTCTCGGCGACGCAGGCCGCCTGCTCGAATGGCATGTCGGCCGGTACCGGGAGCGTCAGCGCCGCGTCGGCGACGCAGAGCTCGGCATAGGCGCCGCCGCTGACGAGCGCGAAGACGCGGTCGCCGACGGCAGGCGAGCTGACACCGGGTCCGGCCCCGACGACCGTTCCGGCGCACTCGAGCCCTAGTATCTCCGACTCCCCCGGCGGCGGCGGGTAGTGTCCCTGCCGCTGCACGATGTCGGGACGGTTCACCGACGTCGCGGCGACCTCGATCAGCACCTGACCTTTGCCCGGAACGGGCGCCGCAATCTGATCGATGCGCATGACCTCGGCGGCGCCGAAGGAATCCATGACGACGGCCTTCACTGATCGCGGCTCAGATTTGGTGTTGTTGTGCCAGCGGCATCTCCTTACTATACCGGACCGGTTCGGGTGCGGCGTCGACCAGACGGGCGACACGGCTGACGATTCCCGGCGAGAAAGGAAGCAAGGTGTTCGAATCCCTGGAACGACTCCCGGCCGATGCCATCATCGGCATCATGGCGCTGTTTCGCGCCGACCCCAGCAAGAACAAGGTCGATCTCAGCGTCGGCGTCTATCAGGACGACGAGGGCAGGACGCCGATCCTCGAATGCGTCCGCCGAGGGGAGAAAGCCATGCTCGAGGCGCAGTCCACGAAGACGTACGTCGGGATTACGGGTAATGCCGGATTCAATTCGGGCATTCAGGAGTTGATCTTCGGTCGCGACCATGAGGTCGTCGCCGACCAGCGAGTCGCGACCGTTCAGACGCCGGGCGGCAGCGGCGGACTTTGCGTCGCAGCTCATCTTATTCATCGCGCGCGTCATGGCGTGCACGTGCACATCAGCGATCCGTCGTGGCCGAACCATCTGCCGCTGTTGAAGCTCGCCGGCCTCGCCATCGAGCAGTATCCCTACTACGACAATGCCGAGCATCGCATCGACTTCGAGGGCATGGTCAAGGCCGTCGAGGCGATTCATTCCGGTCACGTCCTGCTGTTGCACGGCTGCTGCCACAACCCCTGCGGCGCGGATCTCTCGAAGGAGCAGTGGCACGTGCTCGCCGAGCTCTGCCAGCGCCGCAAGATCGTTCCGTTTATCGATCTGGCCTACCAGGGCCTGAGCCAGGGGCTCGAGGAAGACGCATATGGCGTTCGGATCATGGCCGAGCACGTGCCGGAGCTCATCGTCGTCGCATCGTGCTCGAAGAACTTCGGGCTTTATCGTGAGCGCGTCGGCTCGGTCAGCGTCGTTGCCGCGGACACGGAGTCGCGCGACAGGATCCTGACCAATCTTGCGAACGTCGCGCGCGGGCTTTACTCGATGCCGCCCGACCACGGCGCGGCGATCGTCGATCGCGTGCTGCACGATGCCGAGCTCAGGCGGCTCTGGGAATCGGAGGTCGGCGAGATCAGGGAACGGATCAACGGGCTCCGGCAACTGTTCGTCGAGAAGATCGCGGAGCGGAGAACGCCGCGGGATTTTTCCTTCATTGCCCATGAACGGGGCATGTTCTCGTTTCTCGGCATCAGCAAGGAGCAGGTCGTCCGGCTGCGCGAGGAGTTCCATGTTTACATGCTGGAGTCGAGCCGGATCAATCTGGCCGGCATCAACTCGTCCAACGTCGAATACGTCGTCGATTCCATCGCCAAGGTTTTGAGCCGCTGATGGTTTGCGTCTGAAGCCCCCATTCGATCGGCTCCTGCTGCCGATCTACGTCCCGTCGCTGATCGTCTCGGCGAGTCAGACGGCGCTGCTCATATTGCTGCCGCTCTATGTCGTCGAGCTTGGAATGAGTGCAGCGATCGCGGCGCTGATCGTCGGCATTCGCGGTATCGGGCTCCTGCTGTTCGACGTTCCCGCAGGGATGTTCGCAAGCCGTTTCGGCGATCGCGCCATCCTGCTGCTCGGTCTCGCCGTGCTCGTGGCCGGCACGGGGCTCATCGCGCTCTCGGCGAACCCCTGGCTGCTTGCGCTCGGCGCGTTTTTGACCGGCGCCGGCTTCGCCGCCTGGATGCTCGGACGTCAGTCCTATATCGCCGACACCTGCGCACCGCGCGAGACGGGCCGGGCGATTACCGTCATGGCGGGCCTTCAGCGCGTCGGGATCTTCATCGGCCCCGGACTCGGTGGCGTGCTCGCGGCGGCGACAAGCTACTCGCTGACATTCGCCGTCGGCGCCGCGATCACCGTTGCGGCGGGCGCGCTCGTCTGGCCCTACTGCCAGGTGGGCAGCCGGCCGTCAGCGGGCGACGCGGCCGGGCACTTCAGTCTCGCGCCGACGCTCAGGCTCGCGCGCCGACATGCGCGCGTGTTCCTGACTGCCGGTTGGGCGGCGATGTCGCTTCAGCTCATGCGCGCGACGCGCATGCTGCTCGTGCCGCTCGCCGGTGTCGAGCTCGGGCTCGACGCCGCGGCCGTCGGGCTCATCTTTTCGGTCTCTGCCGGCATCGACATGTGCCTCTTCTACCCGGTCGGCTGGGTCGTCGACCGGCACGGGCGCAGATGGAGTGCCGTTCCGAGCCTGACGCTGTTCGCTCTCGGTCTCGCGTTGCTGCCGCTGGCATCGGGTTTCGCCTCGCTGCTCGCCGTCGCCTGCCTGCTCGGCTTCGCGAACGGAATCGGCACCGGCATCGTCATGATCATCGGTGCCGATCTCTCGCGCCGCTCCGAGGACCGCAGCCAGTTTCTCGGCGTCTGGCGCCTGATCGGCGACGCCGGCATGAGCGGCGCGCCGCTTTTGAGCGCGGCCTTGTTGAGCGTCGCCAGCCTGGCGGCGGCCAGCGTCGTCGTCGCCGCGCTCGGGTTCGCCGGCGCTTTCGTCATGCTAACGCTGGTGCCCGAGACGCTCGAGCGTGGGCCGACAGACTCCACTGAACGCCCATAGCGCCAGGATCGGAAATAGCTCCCTGCCCTGACGTCCTCGACGGCTTCGTTGATTTCCTCGCCGGCGCGCTCAAGCGGGCCGCTTCGCGAAGCATCGGGTCTACGCGGCCGCGCGGTCTGTATGCTGGCGCACGTAGCGGCTCGCCTTAGGTGCGTCAGCGTACAGACGTCGCTGCGCGCTGAAGCTAGCGTCATTCGATGACGAGAAAAGCCGAGATCGGCTGCTGCGCGCTCGGGATCGCGCTGCTCGCGATTACTTCGGAGCGCGCACAGGGCGAAATTGGGCGGCAGCAGTCGATCCCTGAACTAGGTAGGCGATAGGGTGGGCTCGAGTTCTTTGCGTTGGGCGGCGTTCGCGTGGGCTTTGTTGCTCGCTGCGGCTCCCGCCGTAGCGGATCCGGTGATCGTGAGCGTTCCGCGTCTTTTCGTGAACGAAGGCGAATCGTACTCGTACACGATCGTCGTTCGGGACGACGATGACGACGACGACGACGATGACGACGATGACGATGACGACGACGATGACAGGCGTCGATACCGAATCAGCGTGACTTCCAAGCTGCCGCAGTGGCTCGCATTCGACGGCGACGACACGCTTTCGGGCACGCCCGGCGCGCAGGACTCGGGCAAGTATCGAATCTCGATCGAGGCAAGGCAAGGTCGCGACAAGGATACGCAGGACTTCACGATCACGGTACGGGACGTCGCGCCGACTCCTCCACCGCAGACGCCACCGCCTCAGCAACCGCCGCCACCGGCCCCGGCCCCACCGGCTCCGGCCCCACCGGCTCCGGCCCCACCGGCTCCGGCCCCACCGGCTCCGGCCCCACCGCCGCCAACGCCGCCACCGGCTTCGGCGCCACCAACGCTACCCTCGGCCGATCTCGCGGCCGCCATTGCGGTCTCACCGAATCCGACGCTCGCAGGCTCGCCCGCGAGGTGGACGTTGACCGTGCGCAACGTTGGGGGCGCCTACGTCGCGAACATCGGTTTGCGCGCGCGGTTCTCGGGCATCGGGCCCCTTCAGCTCGAGCTCGTCTCTTCGCCGGCGTGCACGCTGCAACTACTAGGCAACGAGGCTGAGCTTGACTGCCGCCTCGGGCCGCTGGCCGGCGGGCAGGCGCAGTCGATCGAAGTCCTCGGCGGCAGCCGCGAGGCCGGCGAAGTTCTCGGCGTCGCCACGGTATCGATCGCCGACGCGGCGCCGCTCGATGGCGTGCTCGGCAACAACGAGGCGCGCGCATTGTTGACGGTCGCCATGCAGTTGAGCAGCGGTCCCGCGCAACAGCTCCACGCGCCGGGCGGCACGGCATTGGCGGCCGGGGACCTTAACGGCGACGGTCTCGAGGACATTGCCGTTGCGACGCGCTTCGGCGAGCGCACGTTGATCTTTTTGAACGGCCGCGATCCGAACGACGAGAACAAGCGCGCGTTCGCGCCGACGCCGCTGCGTTTCGGTACATCCGCGAACGGCAACGACATTGCCGCCGCCGATCTCGACGGGGACGGCCACCTCGATCTCGTCGTCGCGAACGCCAACGCCGACAATCACATCCTCATCAATGACGGCAGTGGCGGGTTCGCGGTGATCGCACTGAGCGGCAGCTCGGCGTCGAGCAACGCCGTGGCACTCGGGGACGTCAATGGCGACGGGCTCGTCGACATCGTGTTCGCGAATGCTGGCGCCAACACGGTATACCTCAATCAGGGCGGGAGGACGTTCGTGCGCGGCGCGAGTCTCGGCCAGGCGCAGGCCAACAGTGTCGATGTCGCGATCGTGGACTTGCTCGGCGATGCTCTGCCCGAGCTCGTGTTCGCGAACCCGGTCGGCGATGCCGCCGTGTACCAGAGCTCGGGAGGGAGCATCGTGCTCGCTGCTCCGCTGTCGACGGGCCCGACGACCGCGGTTTCCTCCGCGGACTTCGACGGCGACGGGCGCCTCGATCTCGTCTTCGCACGAAGCGCCGGCGCGGCGCGTGCGGCCTCGAATCTCGTCTACTTGAATCGCTCCACGGCGGTGCCTGTGTTCCTGCTTGCCGATGAGCTCGGCGGTTCCTCGACCGTCGACGTCGTCGCGGACGACGTCGATCTCGATGGTCTGGATGACGTCGTCGCGATCAACGCCGTCGGGAGCCACCAGCTCTACAAGAACAGCTCGCTCGGCGGCAGCATTGCGTTCCTGCTGCATCCCGAGCAGTTCGGGGGCGGCGGCGCCGCGGCCTCGGTGGCCGGCAAATTCAATCCAGACGAGCGCGTCGACATCGCGATCGTCGGCGCCGACCGGATTTCGATCTTCTTCAACGACGGTCGCGGCAATCTCGGCCCCGGCGACGTCGATGCGCCGACGCTAACGCTCGTGGGTACGCCATCGGTCGCATTTCCGGTCGGCACGCCCTACGTAGACAAGGGTGCGACCGCGATGGATGTCATCGACGGGGACCTGACCGCCGCGATCGAGGTCGACAATCCCGTCGACGCGAACGTCATCGGCACGTATACCGTTCGCTACGGCGTCGTCGACAGCTCCGGCAACGCGGCCTCGGCAGTCCACCGTACCGTCCAGGTGGAGGCGCGTGGCGGTTCCGGCGGCGGCGGTGGCGGAGCGGTTTCGATCGAAATGCTGCTGCTGTTGCTCGCAGCCGCGTCGCTACGCCGAGGTCTCGTCCGGGATTGGGCGCAGTGCCGGCACCTGCCAAGGCCCGTTTTTCCGGGATCGCCTAGCGAGATCTGAGCAAGCTGCTGATCAGTAATCCTGCGGTAACCGCGATTCCGAGCGAGGCGATGGGGTGATCGCGCATATACTCGCGCGAGTGTCACCCGCATGTGCGTCAGGAATCCCGCGCACCACCACAACCACGACGAAGCGAAATCACCGCATGGAACCGACCGCACTCGAACGTCCCGCCGGCCGCATTCAATCGCCGCTGTGGGGTATTCTGGCCAGCATCCTGTTCGTCGCCGCTATCGTCGGTGTACTGGTCTATTTCGGCGCCCACGAGCAGATCCTGCGCCTGCTGGAGTGGTTCGACGCCCAGGGGGCGTGGGTGTCGCTGCTGTTCATCCTGCTCATGGCGGCGGTGGTGGTGCTGGTACTGCCGGGTGTGCTGTTCACCACCGGCGCCGGTTTCGTGTTCGGCGTCATGGAGGGTTCCATCTATGTGGTGACCGGCACCACCCTGGGGGCGGTGCTGGCCTTCCTCATCGCCCGCTACCTGTTCGGGCAGCGCGCGCGGCGGTTCGTCATGGCCCGGTCAAAACTCCGCGTGGTCAGCGAGGAGCTCACACCGCATGGATGGAAGATCGTGCTGCTGACACGCCTGATCCCGTTCTTCCCCAGCAAGATCGCCAACTATTTTTTCGGGCTGACCCCGTTCTCGCTGCGCGGTTACGCTGCCGGCTCGCTGCTGGGTTTCATCCCCTTCTCGGTGCACAACGTCTATCTCGGCTCCATCGTCGCCGACCTCTCCACGCTGGGCGCGCGCGACCAGGGCCGTTCTCCACTGGAATGGACCCTCTACGGCGCCGGCTTCGTGGCCACCGTGGTCGCGGTCGTCTACCTCAACCGTCTGGCGCGTCGCGCGCTGGCCCGCTATACGGACGCAGGCACGATCGACGAGAATCAACCGTGAGCTGGATGACGTGGCTGCCCTGGCGTTTTGTCATTCGCTATATCGCGCGTAAGCAAGGCTTCCTGGATCCCATCGCCCTGTTGGCGCGTCTGCACAGATTTGCCCAACCGTCCGAGGTCGGTGAACCCATCGAGCTGCTACGCGCCGGCGTGGTGTTTCACGCCCGCGGCCTGAACAACAGCCGCGTCATCCAGCACAACCTGGACTGGGTCTGGCCCTACTGGATCGAACGCCAGTTCGATCCGCATGATGTGTCGTTCATCCCGCGCGCCTTTTCCATCACCCACATCAATCTCACGCACCGCAACTGGACCGCGCTCGGCTATCCGGATTGCCCGGAACTACCGATCGTCGATCCCCGCGGCCTGCTCACACCCATCCTCGATGGCTGGTCGCTGGACGGCTGGCTGCTGGCCGAGGACGGCCGCTGCCTGCTGCCCTCGCGGGCCGCCGATTGCCGGCAGCGTCAGGACATGGACCCCGGCGTGCGCATCACCACCGACACAGAAATGGGTGGCCTGGCCCTGAGC
Source organism: Gammaproteobacteria bacterium (assembly GCA_035513215.1). Lineage (GTDB taxonomy): Bacteria > Pseudomonadota > Gammaproteobacteria > Steroidobacterales > Rariloculaceae > DATCZB01. Next base: position 43,985 of record DATKCK010000029.1, read on the forward strand.
AGCAGCGCCTGGGTGCAGCTCGAATCGGGTGTCCCGGTGTGCAAGCTGCGCCTGCAGGCGCACTCCGACACGCAAGCCTGGCTGGTGCTGGCGCTACGTCCGTACAACCCGGAGGGCATCAGCTTCATTCATCAGGTCAGCCTGTCGAGTGACCGCAGGGCCTGGCTCGTCGACGATACCCAGCGCGTCGACTTCAGCCGCCCCGCCGCGCGGCATCATGCCACTGATTACCGTCACGGGGACGTGTACATACATCTCGAGGATCTCGACGATCAGACCGGCGGCGGCTGCGACGTGGGCATGGTCACCGCGGCGGCGCTGTTTTCGGTCGCGGCCGGTGAAGCCACGGAGATCACCGCCAGCATCCCGCTCACGGACACACCCGGCCTGCTCGCCGCCGACGCCTGGAACGCCGCGCAACGCGGGCGCTGCACACTCACTTGCCCGGAGCCGCGTTACCAGTTTCTGTTTGATGCCGCAGTCGCCTCGCTGATTCTGCATTCACCGGACGACGTCTATCCCGGCCCCTTCACCTACAAGCGCTTCTGGTTTCGCGACGCCGCCTTCATCATCCATGCGCTGCTGTGCGTCGGCCTCACCGGACGAGCCGAACGCGCGCTGGCGCGCTTCCCGGAACGGCTGACGGCGCTCGGCTATTTCCGCTCCCAGGAAGGCGAGTGGGATGCCAACGGCGAAGTGTTGTGGATCCTGCAGCGCTTCTACGCCCTGACCGGAAGGACGGCCTCGTCCGACTGGAATGGGACCATCCAGCGCGGCGCCCGCTGGATCGTACGCAAGCGCCTCGCCGACGATCTGGATGCGCCCCACGCCGGACTGCTGCCAGCTGGTTTCAGCGCCGAGCACCTGGGCCCTAACGATTACTATTACTGGGATGATTTCTGGGGCATCGCCGGTCTGCGTGCGGCGGCAGTCATGCTCGCGGATGCGGACCCCGTACACAGCGCGGAATTCGCGCAAGCGGCGGATGATTTCGCGGCGGCGGTGCAACGCAGCCTGGCAGCTTGCACGCACCGCCTCGGTCGTCCCGCCATGCCGGCCTCGCCTTATCGCCGTCTGGATGCCGGCGCCATCGGCTCGCTGGCGTTCGGCTATCCGGTGCAACTGTGCGCAGCGGACGATCCCCGACTGCTCGATTGCGTCGAGTTCCTGCTCGAGCGCTGTTTTGTGAATGGCGCGTTTTACCAGGATATGATCCACTCCGGCCTCAACGCCTACCTGACCCTGCACGTCGCCCAGATCCTGTTACGCGCCAATGACCCGCGCCACCTCGAACTGATGGACACCGTCGCCGCCCTGGCATCGCCGACCGGCCACTGGCCGGAGGCGATCCATCCGCGCACCGGAGGTGGCTGCATGGGCGACGGTCACCATGTGTGGGCTGCCGCCGATTGGGTGCTGATGCTGCGCAACTGTTTCGTGCGCGAGGAAGGCGAACGTCTCATCCTGTGCGCGGGCATCCCGCCGCGCTGGCTCGAGCACGGCACGCCGATCCGTTTCGGACCCGCGCCGACGGCCTTCGGCGCGGTGTCGATCGAGATCAAAGAGCACCCCGCGTCCGCGCTACGCATCACATGGCGTGGCGATTGGCATCACAGCGCACCGCCCCTCGAGGTGCGCCTGCCTGGATACAAGGTGGTTAGCGTCACTGATGACAGCACGACCGTGGTCCCGGACAAAAAGGAAACTGTTGCTTGAACATCCTGATCCTCACCAACACCTTCACGCCGCATGTGGGCGGCGTGGCGCGCTCGGTGGAGGCGTTCAGCGCGGAATACCGTAAACGCGGACACCGCGTACTGGTCGTGGCGCCCGAATTTCCCGACATGTCGCTGGATGAAGTCGACGTGGTGCGCATCAACGCGATCCAAAATTTCAACGACAGTGACTTCTCGGTCGCGCTGCCGATACATCCACAGCTCACCGATTCCATCGACGCCTTCGGCGCCGACATCGTGCACTCCCAGCATCCCTTTCTGCTGGGTATCACTGCGCTGCGCCTGGCGCGCCACCGGGGACTGCCGCTGGTATTCACGCATCACACCCTGTATGACCAATATACGCACTATGTCCCCGGCGACTCGTCCGCCCTGAAACGTTTCGCGATCGAACTCGCCACCCGCTATGCTAATCTCTGCGATCAGGTCTTCGCCCCCAGCGAGAGCATCCAGGCGCTGTTGCAGCAACGCGGCGTCACCACGCCGATTGCCGTAGTGCCCACCGGCGTGCGCCTGGAAAATTTTGCACAGGGAGATGGACCGGCCTTTCGCAGGCAGATGGGCATTCCGGAAACTGCCTTCGTGGTCGGCCATCTGGGCCGCCTGGCGCCGGAAAAGAACCTGGAATTTCTGACTCAGGCGGTCGCTGATTTCATCAACCGCAACAGCCGTGCGCATTTCGTCTTGATCGGCACCGGCCCGTCCGAAGACGCCATCCGGAGTACTTTTGCCCGCGCCGGCTTAGAATCGCAGTTACACATTGCCGGCATTCTGCAGCAGCAACCGTTGGCCGACGCCCTGCACGCGATGGACGTGTTCGCCTTCGCGTCCACGAGCGAGACTCAAGGCATGGTGCTGACGGAGGCCATGGCGGCCGGTCTGCCGGTCGTTGCCCTGGACGCTCCCGGCGCCCGTGAAGTAGTCAGCGACGGGCTCAACGGCCGCCTGCTGACGGAGGCATCGTCCGCGACCTTCGGCGCCGCCTTGGCGTGGGTGGCCGGACTGGCACCGGAGCAATTGCGCGACGTGCAACAAGCCGCACTCGCCACCGCCGCGGCCTTTTCAATACCCCGATCGGCGGACAAGTCCCTGGCCTGCTACGCAGCGCTCGAATCTAAATCGACTATTTTTGATGCGAACAGAGATGAGCATGGCTGGGAGGATGTCATGACATTTATAAAAACAGAGTGGAATATCCTGAAAACTATGGCCCGAGCGAGCGACGCGGCGCTCGGCACTCACCTGTTTCCCGAACAGGAAGACTGATGCTGCACATATACCATTCACCACCCACGGCCGCGGACGAGGCAGACTAGCCCATGCTTGGCCGAATCGAGACCCAACTACGGCGCCTGCGCCGCAACCTCAGTCGCAGTATCTGGCTTTCGCGTCTGCTGCGTCTGCCGGTGTCGGAGGGAGCGCCGACGCGGCCGGGGTTGATCATGATCCAGACCGACGGACTGTCGCAGCCGCAGTTCGAACGCGCCCTGGATCGAGGTGAACTGCCGTTCCTGCGCCGGCTGATCCAGCGCGAACACTATCAGCTCCATGCCCACTATTCGGGCCTGCCGGCGACGACGCCCGCGGTCCAGGCCGAGCTGTTCTATGGTGTCAAAGGTGCCGTCCCGGCATTTTCCTTCAGAGACCATGAATCGCGGCGAATCGTGCGCATGTACGAACCGGACACGGCGGCGCGTGTCGAGGCGCTGCTCGCAGGCAACGGCAACGAGGCACTGCTCAAAGAGGGCAGCGCCTACTCTGACAACTTCACCGGCGGTGCGGCGGAGTCGCATTTCTGTCCATCATCGATGGGTTGGGGCCCGACATTGCGCGCGGCCAATCCGCTGGTGATGCTGGCGTTTCTGATCGCCAATTTCTACAGTTTTCTGCGCGTTGCTGTCTTGTTGTTGATGGAGTTGGGCCTGGCGCTGGTCGATTTCGTGCGTGGGATCCGGCGCGGACACAACTTCCTTGCGGAACTGAAATTCATACCGGCGCGGGTCGGCATCTCGATCCTGCTGCGCGAATTCTGTGTGATCGGCGGCAAGATCGACATCGCTCGCGGTCTGCCCATTATTCATATCAACTTCATCGGCTACGACGAACAGTCGCACCGCCGCGGTCCGCGCTCACTGTTTGCCCACTGGACCCTGAAAGGGATCGACGACGCCATCGCCCGGTTATGGCGCGCCGCCAATCATTCCGCATGGCGACATTACGAACTCTGGATCTACTCCGATCATGGACAGGCCCACACCCGGCCCTACCATCACGTTCAAGGCTATACCCTGGCAGAGGCCGTGACCGCGGCGCTCGAAAAATCGGGCGCCAATACAGTCGAAATTCGCACCCAAGGCGTGGGCAGTATTCAGACCCAGCGGGTGCGTTTCCTCGGCGGCAAACGGATTCAGCACTTGTTCTCGGTGGGTATCAATGGCGAGGAAGCGCATGAACACCAACCCGTGCTTACCGCCCTGGGACCCGTGGGCCATGTCTATGCGCCGCAGCAAATGACTGGCGATGAACGAGATTTTGTCGCCCGTGAATTGGCGCGCACGCATAAGGTACCAATCGTGCTCAATGTGGAGGCCCCGGGCACGCTGTGCGCCCGCACCGATGCCGGTGAATTCCGTTTGCCGCAGGATCGTGCCGCTTTGTTCGGAGAGCGACATCCATTCCTCGATTCGATTGGCGAGGATCTGGTGCGCCTCTGCGAACACCCGGATGCTGGCGACTTCGTTGTGCTTGGCTGGCGTGAAGGCGTGATACCGATGACCTTCGCCGAGGAGAACGGCTCCCACGCCGGTGCGACGCCCGAAGAGACCAACGGTTTTGCGCTGCTGCCCGTGGACGCTCCTTTGGCGGCACGTGAACATGCGTACTTACGTCCCATGGACCTGCGCATTGCGGCGCTGCAGCATCTGGAGCGACAGGATCGTAAACCTGTCGCAACACGCATACGTGCCGTCGCCACACCGACGGATACGCTGCGGGTCATGACCTACAATGTGCACAGTTGCATCGGCATGGACGGCAAGCTCGACGCCCAGCGCATCGCCCGGGTGATTGCCCGCGGCAGACCGGATGTGGTGGCGTTGCAGGAGCTGGACGTGGGCCGCGCCCGCACCGATGGCATGAACCAGGCGCATTTGATCGCCCGTTATCTGGAAATGGAGTTTCATTTCCATCCAACCCTGCATCTCGAGGAAGAACGCTATGGCGATGCCATCCTGACGAATCTGCCACAGCGCCTGGTCAAGGCCGGCGCGCTGCCGGGGCTCGCCGGCAAACGGCACCTGGAACCGCGCGGAGCGCTCTGGGTTGCCATCGAACTGCATGGTAAAGAGATTCAGATCATCAATACTCACCTGGGATTGTTCCCGCGGGAACGCATGGCGCAGGGTGAAGCGCTGCTCGGCAGCGACTGGCTGGCACACGAACAGTGCCGGGAGCCGGTGATCCTGTGCGGCGACTTCAACGCCCTGCCGTCATCGTCGGTGTGCCGCCGGCTCGCTGGGCAACTCAAGGACGTTCAAACCGAGGTGCAGCACCACCGCCCTAAAGGCACCTATTCCGGACGCTTTCCGACGGTGCGCATTGACCACATCTACATCAGCCCCGGACTCGAAGTAACCGGCATCGAAGTCCCGGCCTCGGAAATGGCGCGCGTCGCCTCCGACCATCTGCCGCTGGTCGCGGAGATGCGCATCCCTGAACAGCGCAACCTGCGGACATGAAGTCAGCCTGGCCGTGAGATACGCCTGTTGTCGCTGCAGTCCCCGTCTTCTGACGGCCTGGCGGCCGCGTAAAGGTCGAAAGGCGTCGTCCTGACGATGGTGCCCGAGACGCTCGAACGTGCGCCCGCCGATCCCGCTCGACTAACATAGCCCGATGCAACGCGCGATTCACTGCTGCCTGATGCGCGGCGGGAGCTCCAAAGGGCTCTACTTCGAGGCTGCGAACCTGCCGGTGGACGTGGTCGAGCGGGACCGCATTCTCGTGGCGGCGATGGGCTCGGACCAGCGGCAGATCGACGGTGTCGGCGGCGCGCATCCCCTGACGAGCAAGGTCGCGATCGTGAGTCGTGCGGCCGAGGATTCGGCCGACGTCGATTATCTGTTCGCGCAGGTCGTCGTCGGCGAGGGCCGCGTCGATACGACGCCGAACTGCGGCAACATGCTCGCGGCCGTCGGCCCGTTCGCGATCGAGGCGGGAATGATCGCGGCCGGCGACGGCGAGACGCGCGTGCGCGTACGCATGCTGAACACGGGCAACCTCTGCGAGCTCGTCGTGCAGACGCCCGGCGGGCGCGTAACCTACGAAGGCAGCGCCAGGATAGACGGCGTGCCGGGAACGGCCGCGCCGATCGTCTGCAACTATCTCGATGTCGCGGGCTCCGTCTGCGGCTCGCTGCTGCCGACCGGCAATGCGATCGATATCGTCGACGGCATCGAGGTCACCTGCATCGACAACGGCATGCCCGTCGTCGTGCTGCGGGCGCGTGACCTCGGCATCACTGGCCACGAGACGCGCGAGGTGCTCGATGGCAACGAGACGCTCAAGCAAAGGCTCGAGTCGATCCGATTGCAGATCGGGCCGAAGATGAATCTCGGCGACGTCACGAGCAAGGTCGTTCCGAAAATGAGCCTGATCTCGGCGCCGCGGGCCGGCGGGCATGTCAACACGCGCACGTTCATTCCTCACGATTGCCACGCCGCGATCGGCGTACTCGGCGCCGTCTCGGTAGCGACTGCCTGCATCGTCCCCGGCACCGTGGCCGAAGGCATCGCCACCGTTCCCGAAGGGTCGATCAAGCAGATGTCGGTCGAGCATCCGTCGGGCGAGTTCTCGGTGACGCTGGAGGTCGGCGGCACGCCCGACGCGCCCGAGGTGCTGAAGGCGGGACTGCTACGCACCGCGCGGCTCATCATGCGAGGCGAGGTATTCGTGGTTCAGTGAGGATTGCACTCGCATTCGATGTCTACGGCACGCTGATCGACACGGCCGGCGTCGTCGCTGAGCTGCGCGCGCTCGTCGGCAATCGTGCCGAGGCCTTCTCGGCACTCTGGCGCGAGAAGCAGCTCGAGTACTCGTTCCGGCGCGCGCTGATGCGCCGCTACGCGAAGTTCTCCGTCTGTGTCAGCGAGTCGCTCGATTATGTCTCGGCCCGTCTCGACGTCTCACTGGCGGACGAGGACAGGGCGCGTGTGCTCGGCGTTTTCGGCGCCCTGCCGGCTTTCGACGATGTCGACTATTGCCTGGCCCGGCTCGACATCGGCGAGTTCGGGCTCTATGCGTTGTCGAACGGGTCGCGCGACGCCGTCGAGAAACTGCTCGAGAACGCCGGGATCAACGAGCGGTTCGCCGATATCGTCAGCGTCGACGAGATCGAGACGTTCAAGCCGGATCCAGCCGTCTACGAGCATTTCCTTAAGCGGGCCGGTGTGGACGGCAGCCACGCGTGGCTGATCTCGGGGAACCCTTTCGACGTGATCGGCGCCCAGTCGGCCGGGATGAACGGCGTCTGGGTCAAGCGGTCTCTCGATGCGGTCTACGATCCCTGGGGCGTCGAGCCGACGCTGACGGCTTCGAGTCTTGCCGAGCTGGGTCCGAAGCTGCAGGAGTTCCTCGCGCGAAGCCGCTGAAGCTCATCGAGCTTCTGCTCCGGCATCCGCGCGCGGCAGGATCAGCACGACGAGCCAGCAGGCCGCGGTGCAGGCTGCGCCGATCGAGACCAGCGAGTCGAACGCGCGTTCCGCGCCGAGGCGCGCGGCCCACGACTCGTACCAGCCGCCGCCAACGCGGCTGCCGAGCGAGTAGCTCAGGTTGCTTAGCGCCATCAGCAAGGCGAACACCGTGCCGGCCGATGCCGGCGGGCAATAGCGCGCGGCGAGATCGAGCTGCGCGAGCGTCGTGAACATGTAGGCGAAACCGACCGCGCCCGCGATGACGAGCGCCGAAAGCCAGCCCGACAGCGCAAAGTAGCTGAGGCTCGAGATCAGCATCGCGACGAGAGAGATATGAATGATCGACCGCACGCGGAAGCGCGGCGAGAGCCAGCCATAGACGAAGCAGCCGACGATCGCGGCGGCGCTGCCGACCGAGTACATCGTGCCGACGACGGTCTCGCTGATGCCGAGCGCGCCGGTCAGGTGGACATAGAGCACGTCGGCCGAGAACGGGTTGAAGTTGAGCAGGATCAGAAAGAGCGCAACGGGCAGAATATAGCCTGCGCGGATCGCACCGAGCGTCTGTCTCAGCGTCGCTCGAGCCTGGCCGGCATCGAGCCGTGCCGGCGGCTCGCGATCGAGGACGCGCCAGGCCACGAAAAAGCTCAGCAACGAGAACGCCCCGGCCAGTACGAACCCGAGCTGCTGCGCGCCGCGCTCGCTCAGCAGGCCGCCGGCAACACCGGTCAGAATGCCGGCCGCATAGAGCGACGCCCACTGCACGGACTGAAGTCGACCCGTCAGCCCGAGCGGCTGGCCCTTTTCGACCATCAGGGCATCCGCGACGACATCGGCGAGCGCGACGCCGGCGCAGGGCACGAGCAGCACGAGTGTCAGCGTGCCGACGGATCCGGGCGGAAGCTCGAGCGTTCCCGCGAGCATGAGGCCGATTCCCGCCATCAGCGTCGCAAGCAGCAGGTAGCTCCTGCGTCTCGATCCCAGGATCGGAACGAAATCGCTCAGGAGCCCGAGCAGCGGCTTCAGATACCAGGGCAGGCCGACGATGAGCATGAAGCCCGCGATCTCATCGGCGCCGAGACCCCAGCTCCTGAGCAGCGATCGCGTCGGTTGCGCGATCAGTCCCTCGGTTGGCTCGCCGACGCCCTGGACGAAATAGATGAAACCGAAGAGCAGCGCGAGCCGGGATGCCGGTGAACGCGCTGCGACGCTCACTCGCGGTTATCCCGATCGATCACCGTGCGACGCTGATGACTTCGGGCTCCATGTAGGACTTGAGCCCGAGATGCGAGTACTGCCGGCCGAGCCCGGATTCCTTCGCGCCGCCGAAAGGCACGATGGCCGAGGTCGCGCGATGCTGATTGACCCAGGCCGTGCCGACCTCGAGTCGCGCGGCGATGGCCTTGCCGCGCTCGATGTCGGACGTCCAGACCGATCCCGACAGGCCGAATCGAGTGTCGTTCGCGCGCCTTATCGCATCGTCGAGATCGGAGTACTTCAGGATCGGCACGACGGGTCCGAATTGCTCCTCGGCGACGAGCCGGCTGTCGTCGCTGACGTCGGTGACGAGCGTCGGCGGAATGAAGTAGCCGGGCGTATCGGGAATCTCGCCGCCGCAAAGAATCCTCGCGCCGCTCGCCTTCGTGTCCTCGATGAGCTCGCGTACCTTGTCGTACTGCATCTTGTTCTGCAAGGGTCCGAGTGTCGTCGCAGGATCGAGTCCGCTGCCGACTCTCGCTTTCGACGCTTCCTCGACGAGCGCATCGCAGAGCGCGTCGTAGATGCTCTCATGGGCGTAGATGCGCTTGATCGCCATGCAGACCTGGCCCGAGTTGACGAACGAGGCGAAGAAAACCTTCTTTGCGATCGCCTTCGGGTCGACGTCCTCAAGAATGATCGCCGGATCGTTGCCGCCGAGCTCGAGCGTCAGGCGCTTCATCGTGCCGGCGGCGCTTGCAAAGACCTTCTTGCCGGTCGTAACGGAACCGGTGAACGAGATCTTGTCGATGCCGGGGTGCTCCGTCATCAGCCGGCCGAGCTCGTCGCCGCCGGCGAGCACGTTAGCGACGCCGGCCGGCACGAGCCGAGCGAGCAGCTCGCCGAGCTTCAGCGTCGTCAGCGGTGTGTAGGGCGAGGGCTTCAGGATGACGGTGTTGCCGGTGTAGAGCGCGGAGACGAGCGGCCCGAGCGCGAGGTTCACGGGCGCGTTCCACGGCGTGATGATGCCGACGACGCCGAGCGGCCGGTAATGGAGCTCAATAAGGCGCTCGTCGTTGTCGACGAGCGTCTCGATCGGGAGCTCGATTGCCACCATGCCTTCCGATTGCGCGGCGCCGCGGTCGATCTCGGCGACCGACTGGCCGAGTGGCTTGCCTTGCTCGAGCGTCAGGAGCTCGGCCAGCGCGTCCTGATGCTCGCGCAGCGCCCCCGCCAGGCGCCGGATGACCTCGGCGCGGGCGGCGAAGCCGATATCCCGCCAGGCCGGCGCGGCACGGCGCGCGGCCGCGACGGCGCGTTCGAGCTCGGGCTCACCGGCCGCCGGGCAGCGCGCGAACACGCTGCCCGTTGCCGGATTAACGACGTCGAGCGTGCTCTCGCCTCCGGTCAGCTTGCCGTCGATGAGCAGGGAGAAATCCGTGCGCACGGGATCGGTGGCGGCGGCCTTGACCATAGGTAAGCTTCTCCGGGGATCGTTCTGAATGCAGAAAGGCTGTGTTAACCTGTTTGGCGAGAATAATACATCAACGATTCTCGCATTCCCCTCGATCGATCCTGCGGAGACTTGCATGAAGATTGTCATGGTTGGCCAGGGCGCGTTTGGCCAGAAGCATTTGGACGGACTCAAGAACATCGACGGCGTCGAGGTCGTAAGCCTCGCGGGCGGCAAGCTCGAGTCGGTCGAGGCCGTCGCGCAGAAGTACGGCATCGGGCACTGGACGTCCGATCTGGCCGAGGCGCTCGAGCAGCCCGGCGTCGATGCGGCGATCATTGCGTCGCCGACGCAGATGCACGCGGCTCAGGCGATTCAGTGCCTCGAGGCCGGCAAGCACGTCGAGATCGAGATTCCGATTGCCGATTCACTCGCGGATGCGAAGGCGATCGCAAAGGCGCAGGAGAAGTCGGGCGTGATCGCGATGGCGGGCCACACGCGGCGATTCAATCCGTCACATCAATGGGTGCACAACAGGGTCGTCGCCGGGGAGCTCAAGCTCCAACATCTCGTCGTTCAGACATTTTTCTTTCGCCGCAAGAACATCAACCTCGAGGGCAAGCCGAGGAGCTGGACCGATCATTTGCTCTGGCATCATGCCTGCCATACGGTCGATCTCTTCCAGCATCAGACCGGCGAGACGGCATCCGATGTCCACGCGTTCGAAGGGCCGACGCATCCGGAGCTCGGGATCGCGCTGGACATGAGCATCGGCATGAAGGTGCCTTCCGGCGCCACCTGCACGCTCGCGCTCTCGTTCAACAACGACGGGCCGCAGGGCACGTTCTTCCGCTACATCTGCGACAATGGCACCTATATCGCGCGCTATGACGATCTCGTCGACGGCAAGGAGAATCCGATCGATCTGTCGGGCGTCGCCGTGTCGATGAACGGTATCGAGCTTCAGGATCGCGAGTTCATTGCCGCGATTCGCGAGGGCAGGGAGCCGAACGGCAGCGTCGCGCAGGTCCTGCCGGCGATGGAGACCCTGCATCGTCTGGAGCAATGCCTTGGGTGAGATTGCCGTCTGTATGGCGCCGGACCCCGCTACGAAGGTGCCGAAATACAAACCGCCGTCCGGCGCCTGCGACGCTCACTGCCATATCTTCGGTCCCGGCGATGTCTATCCCTACGCTCCGGACAGAAGCTACACGCCGCCCGATGCTCCGCTCGCCCGGTTCAAGGAGCTACAGGCGACGCTCGGGCTCGAACGCGCCGTGCTCGTCAACGCGAGCTGCCACGGCACCGACAACACTGTCATTCTCGACGCGATTGCGCAAAGCAACGGGCAGTATCGCGGCGTCGCGAACGTCGACGCGGCGATCACGGACGCGGAGCTTGAGCGCCTGGACGAAGGCGGCGTCCGCGGTATTCGCTTCAACTTCGTCCAGCACCTCGGCGGCACGCCGGATCTCGGCGAGTTCGATGCGCTCGTGCATCGCATCGTGCCGCTCGGGTGGCACGTCGTTTTGCACTTCGACGCGAAGGACCTCGTCGATTTCGGCGACATGCTGCGCGATCTTCCCGTGCCTTTCATTATCGACCACATGGGCCGCGTGCCGACGAAGGACGGCCTCGATCAGAAGCCGTTCAGGATATTGCTCGATACGGCCCGGATGGACAACTGCTGGGTCAAGATCTGCGGTGCCGAGCGGGTCTCGTCGGTCGGGCCGCCGTTCACCGACGCCGTGCCGTTCGCCCAAGCCGTGATCGAGGTCGCGCCGCAGCGCACGCTCTGGGGCACCGACTGGCCGCATCCGAACATCAAGCGCCACATGCCGAACGACGGCGATCTCGTCGATCTGATCCCGCTCTTCATGCCGGATCCTGCGTTACAGCGGACGGTTCTCGTCGACAATCCTCATCGACTTTACGGGTTTGCGTAATGGTGCGTAATGGGGTCAGACCCCTTTCAGCTTTCCGGAGGAAAGCTGAAAGGGGTCTGACCCCATCTGCGACCGACCCCGTCTGCGACCCCGTCACCCGAACGCTTCCAGCGCGACCGTCTTGATCAGCGCATACACCGGCCGGCCCTCGCCGAGCTCGAGCTCGCGGGCGGCATCGGCCGTCACGCGCGCCTTCAAAAGCTGATCGCCGACCGCGAGGCTGACGAGAACCTGATCGCCGCGGGACGGCTCGAGCTTGCGGACCGTCGCCGCCAGGCAGTTGCGGATGCTGATTCGCGCGACGGGCTCTGCGGCCAGGATGACGTCGCGCGGATGCACGCGCAGTCGCACGATATCGCCTGGCTGGCCGGCCATGCGCGGAATGCGAAGCTCTCCCGACGGCAGCGAAGCAATCGTCAGGCCGCCGCTGTGATTCGCGATGCGAGCTTCGAGCACGAGGCCCGGCTCTTCGAGCCCGGCGAGCAGCTCGAAATCGCCGCGCTCGAGAATCTCGCGGGCGCTGCCTCGCGCGACGACCTTCCCGCCGGCAAGCAGAACGACCGTATCGGCCAGGTAGACGAGCTCGTCGATATCGTGCGTGACATAGATGATCGGCATGCCGTATCGCCTCGGCAGGCTCCGGATCAGCGGCAGGAGCTCATGCTTGCGGGACCGATCGAGCGAGCTCAGCGGCTCATCCATGAGCAGCAGCCCGGGATTCGCGAGCAGGGCTCTGGCAACCGCGACGCGCTGCCGTTCGCCGCCGGAAAGCGCGCCGGGATATCGGTGCAGCAGCTCATGGAGATCGAAGGTCTCGACGGTCTCGTCGAGGTCGATCGGACCGGTCCGCCCGCCGTGGCGGCGCGGAAACTCGAGATTGCCGCGCACGTCGAGATGGGGGAAGAGCCTTCCATCCTGGAACACATAGCCGATCCTGCGGGCTTCGGCCTCGAGTCTCGCTTTCGGTCCGAGCCATTGCTCGCCACGGCACGTCACGCGACCGCGAGCCGCGGGCTCGAGGCCGGCAATGACGCGCAGGAGCGAAGTCTTCCCCGATCCATTGGCGCCGAAAACCGCCGTGATCCCCGAAAGGTCGAACGACTCCCTGACCGCGAGCCGGAAGGCCTCGCGGTCGAGTTCGATGTCGAGCTCGAGCAGATCCATCAGGCCGGATACCGAATCGGAATGCGGCGATTCAGCCCGAAAATCAGAAGCAGCAGCAGGAAGGAAAAAACGAGCAAGCCCGCCGAAAGAATATGCGCCTGCGCGTAATCGATCGTCTCGACGTGCTCGAAGACGGCGATCGAGATCACCTTCGTGCGTCCCGGGATATTACCCCCGACCATCAGCACAACGCCGAACTCGCCGAGCGTGTGGGCGAAGACGAGAACGATTGCGGACAGATATCCGCGCGCCGCCAGCGGCAACGCGACATTGACGAATCGCTTCGACGCGGTAGCGCCGAGCGTCGCCGCCGCCTCGAGCGGCCCGCGGCCGACGGCTTCGAATGCGCCCTGTAGCGGTTGCACGGCAAAAGGCAGTGAGTAGAGGATCGACGCGACGACGAGCCCGGCGAACGAGAACGTCAGCGTTGAATCGGTGACCTCGACCCAGAGCCGGCCGATCCATCCGGCGGGACCGAGCAGTATCAGCAGATAGAACCCGAGAACCGTCGGCGGCAGCACGAGCGGCAGCGCGACCACGGCCTCCACGGGAGCGCGGGCGCGGCTGCGCGTAAACGCGAGCCACCAGGCGAGCGGCGTCGCGATCAGGAGCAGGCAAAGGACGGTCGCGACACCGAGTTTGAGGCTCACCCAAAGCGGGCCGAGCTCGAGCTCAGGCATGGCGCAATGTTGCCACGTGCTATGCTGATCTCAAATGAAAAGAAGAATAGTCGTTGCGCTTACCGGCGCAAGCGGCGCGGTCTACGGCGTGCGTCTGCTCGAAGAGCTGAGAGAGGCGAACGACGTGGAGACGCATCTCGTCGTGTCGAACGCCGCCTGGCTCAATCTCGCGACCGAGCTCGATGTCGGCCGCGCCCGGGTCGAAGCGCTGGCCGACTTCTCGTACTCGGATAAGGACATCGGGGCCTCGATTGCGAGCGGGTCGTTCAGGACCGATGCGATGGTCGTCGCGCCTTGCTCGATGCGGACGCTGGCGGGCGTCGCGACCGGGCTTGCCGGCTCGCTCATTACGCGCGCGGCCGACGTGACGCTGAAGGAGCGGCGGCGGCTCCTGCTGGTAACGCGAGAGGCGCCGCTCCACGTCGTGCATCTGCGGAACATGGTCACCGTCACGGAGATGGGCGGAATCATATTTCCGCCCGTGCCGGCGTTTTACGTCGGGCTCGACAGCCTCGACGCGATGGTCGATCAGACGGTCGGCCGCGTGCTCGAGCTGATCGGCATCGACTCGCCGTTGCTCAGACGATGGGAAGGGATGAAGCCGGGGCGAGCCCCCGAGGACTGAAGTCTGCGCTCAGTCCGTGTAGACGACGAGGATGTTCTTGCGCTCCGCGTAACAGGTCGCGAAGCCGAGCGCCTCGTCCGTCGACATCGGCTGCCTCAGGATCAGCGTCTTGACGTGGACGCCCTTGGAGGCGCCGTTGAGGCGCTGCTTCTCGACGAACCGCTGAATCGTGGCCAAGGTGACGGTGTCGTCGAGTGGATCGTTGCACGTGCTGACGCGCAAATAGTCGCTCTCGGGATGATCCCGTGATTCGAGTTGTGGCACGATTCTGACCGCCATGTCCAAACTCCCGCAAAAGCCTCCAGACCTCGGGTCTTTTGAAGCAAGAGCTGTGCCAAACGGCCGGATGGGTACCTGCGGGGGATTTTTCGGGATTTATGTTCAATGATACTGACGCGCCATGTCGGTTCCTGACACGGTGCGGGGCGGGCGCGCGGGCATCGACGGCCTTCAGCGCTGACTGGTCGGGGGCCCGATGATGCTGAGGAACTCGCCGCGCGTGCGTGGATCCGAGCGGAACTGGCCGAGGAGCTGACTCGTGATCATCGACACGCCGTGCTTGCGCACGCCTCGCGTCGTCATGCATTGATGCTCGCCTTCGATGACGACGCCGACCCCTTTGGGCATCAGTACGTCCTGGATGCAATTGGCGATCTGGGCCGTCATCGACTCCTGAACCTGAAGACGCCGGGCGAAGGCCTCCACGACGCGGGCCAGCTTGCTGATGCCGACGACCTTTCGGTCCGGCAGGTAGCCGACATGGGCCCGGCCGATGATCGGTGCCATGTGATGCTCGCAGTGCGATTCGAACTCGATGTCCCGCAGCACGATCATCTCGTCGTAGCCGTCGACCTCCTCGAACGTGCGCCGGAGGAAGTCCACGGGGTCCTCCTGGTAGCCGCTGCACCAGTCCTCCCAGGCGCGCGCGACGCGGCCGGGCGTCCCGCGTAATCCCTCGCGGTCCGGATCCTCGCCTACCCAGAGCAATAGGGTTCTGATGGCGTTCTCTGCTTCTTTTCTGGATGGTCGACTCAATGCGGTAACCTCGATGATGTCAGACGGTCTCGAATCCGCTCGGCGGCAGTCTATGTTGACCAAAATCGGTGCGCAACACGCGGGCATGCGGGTTTTCCGCAGCGAGCGGGCAGGTTATCGTGTGCCGGTGAATCCGATCTCGGCGCCTAAATGGCCGGACGACCCGGCTCTCTTCCTCGATCTCGACGGCACTCTTCTCGATTTCGCGCCCGAACCGGCCGCCGTGCAGGTCCCCGCGCGACTTCGCGCGATTCTCGCCGAGCTGTCGTCGGTCACCGATGGCGCCGTTGCGTTCGTCAGCGGCCGCACGCTGGCGGACCTCGACCGGATCCTCGGCGATGGACGGTTCCCGCTGGCTGCGGTCCACGGTATCGAGCGACGCGACGCCGAGGGGAGGTTGTCGCGAGAGGCAGCAGACGTCGCGGCCCTCGACCGCATGCATGGCGCGCTCGAGAACGTCATGACGCACTATCCCCTGGCTCTCCTCGAGCACAAGGGCGTCGCGCTCGCGATCCACTACCGTCGCTGCCCGGAAGTCGAGCAGCAACTCGTCGAGGCCGTCGAAAGACGGCTCGACGGGATCGGCTCCGAGCTGAAGCTCATGCGCGGCAACAAAGTGCTCGAGATCAAGCCGGGATCGGGAAACAAGGGAACGGCGATCACGGCGTTCATGAAGGAGCCGCCTTTCAGCGGCCGCACGCCCGTCTTCGTCGGCGATGACGTCACCGACGAGGACGGATTCCGCGTCGTCAACGAGCTCGGCGGCGTCTCCGTCAAGGTAGATGCCGGGCCGAGCTGCGCGAGCTATCGCCTGCCGGATACGAAGGCCGTCCTCGACTGGATCGATCAGCTCCTGGCTAGAGGCAGGACATGAGCAGCCTCGATCTCGGTGTCATCGGCAACTGCCAGATCGCGGTCCTCGTCGATAAGGTCGGCCGCTACGTCTGGGGATGCTTCCCGCGCTATGACAGCGACCCGGTGTTCTGCTCTCTGCTGAACTCGGACGACGGCGGCGATCGATTCGGGTTTTTCGACATCGAGCTACAGGACTTCGCTCGTTCGGAGCAGGCCTATGTCGAGAACACGGCCATATTGAGCACCACGCTGATCGACGGCACGGGAGGCGCAGTCAGAATCATCGACTATGCACCACGCTACTCTCAGTACGGCCGAAGCTTTCATCCGATCATGGTCATCAGGCAGGTCGTTCCCGTCGGGGGCGCCCCGGCGATCCGAATCCGGCTGCGTCCGGCCACCGACTACGGCAGCCGGAGGCCGGCCGTGACGCACGGAAGCAATCACATCCGGTTCGAGAGCGGCGACTATCGGATGCGTCTCACGACCAACGCGCAGCTCTCAGCCATCCTCGAGGAGCGCGTCGTGATGCTGCAAAAGCCGATCACGCTGATACTCGGGCCGGATGAGACCATCTCCGAGAGTCCCGACAAGATCAATCGGGAAATGTGCGGCGAAACGCAGAGCTACTGGCAAGGATGGACCCGCGCGCTCTCCATTCCGTTCGAGTGGCAGCGAGAGGTCATACGAGCGGCGATCACGCTCAAGCTGTGCACCTACGAGGACACCGGCGCGGTGCTGGCCGCCCTCACGACCTCGATCCCCGAGGCGCCGGACAGCGGCCGAAACTGGGACTACCGATATTGCTGGCTGCGGGACAGCTACTACACCGTTCAGGCATTGAACCGCCTCGGCGCAACCAAGACCATGGAGGAGTTTCTTCGATACATCTTCAATATCGTTGCGGCTCACGGTAAGGGCGACATGCTGCAGCCCGTCTACGGAATCTCGGGGGAAGCCGATCTGTCCGAGCGTTCGGTTCCGGGGCTCGAAGGCTATCGCGGCATGGGACCCGCGCGCGTCGGCAACGATGCCTATCTCCAGGTGCAGAACGACAGCTACGGCGCGGCGATCATGGCCGCGACGCAGAGCTTCTTCGATTCGCGTCTCGTCGATCGCCGCGGCCGGCGCGAGTTCGAATGGCTCGAGTCGCTGGGGCGTCGCGCGGCGGAGCTCTACGACAAGCCGGATGCGGGCCTCTGGGAGTATCGCGGACGCAGCCGGGTTCATACCTATTCGAGCGTCATGTGCTGGGCCGCCTGCGATCGCCTCGCGCGAATCGCTTCGCGCCTCGGTCTGACGGATCGCGCCGCATTCTGGACTCGCGAAGCCGCCGGCATTCAGAGGACGGTGCTCGAGAAGGCGTGGAGCGAGAAGCGCAAGTCGCTGGTCGCGAGCTTCGACGACGAGCAGCTCGACGCGAGCCTGCTGACGCTCGCGGATCTCGGTTTCATCGAGGCCCAGGATCCCCGCTTTCTCGCGACCGTGGCGGCGATCGAAAAGGAGCTGAAGCACGGGCCCTATCTGTTTCGCTATATGTCCGAGGACGACTTCGGCGCGCCTGTGACGGCATTCAATATCTGCACATTCTGGTATATCAATGCCTTGGCGGCCATCGGCCGGCGCGAGGAGGCGCGGGAGCTGTTCGAGAACATGCTCGCGCGCCGCACGACCCAGGGACTGTTGTCGGAGGATCTCAGCCCGGCGACGGGCGAGCTCTGGGGAAACTTCCCGCAAACTTACAGCATGGTCGGCATAATCTCCGCGGCGATGCGACTCAGCAAGACCTGGGAGCAGGCACTTTGACGCGACTCGTCGCCGTCTCGAACCGTCCGGAAGCATGATGAACTCACTCCACCTCGTCGAACGATTCGCGACCTGTCGCGAGGACGGCGAGGCGCTCGTGCTGGTCACGGTCTACGAGACGCTCGGTTCGACCTATAGCAAGGCCGGCGCGCGCATGCTGATCACGGCCGGCGGCGATAGCCAGGGGCTCGTCAGCGGCGGATGCCTGGAGGGGGATCTCGCGGAGCGCGCGCGTCGCGTTCTCGACGAGAAGCGCGCCGCAACGGTCACCTACGATCTCCGCGACGAGGCCGACGAGCTGTTCGGGCTCGGCATCGGTTGCAACGGGCTCATCAGCGTGCTGCTTCAGCCTGCCGACTCTGCCGGGGCGTACGAGCCGCTGACGTCGATCACCGAGGCGCTGCTCGGCCGGACGAGGGCCGCCCTTGCCACTGTCGTCGAGTCGCGGGTCGGGGAGCTCGGAATCGGCGCGACGATCGTACGGATCGGTAACCAAACGCGTGCGTTCGGCGTGCCGTTGCGATTCGAATCGACGCTCGCGGGCGGATGCCGCGCCGCGGCCGAGCAGCGACAGGCGGCTCTCGTCAGCGAGCCCGAAGGGTTCCGCGTGCTTTACGTGCCGCTCACGCCTGTGCCCCGCGTTCTGATACTCGGCGCCGGCCTCGATGCCGTGCCGCTCGTCAACGTTCTCGCCGAGCTCGGCTGGCGGGTCTCGATTGCCGACCACCGTCCGGCCTATCTCGAGCGGCGGGGCCTCGAGCGCGCCGAGTCGAAGCGCGCGGTCAGGCCCGAGATGCTGGCGGACGACCTCGATATCGACGTCGACGCCGGATTCGATGCGATCGTCATCATGAGCCATCATCTGGCGACGGACCGCGAGTACCTGCGCCAGCTCGCGCGTGTCGACGTGCCTTATATCGGATTGCTCGGTCCGCCGGCCCGCAAGCGGCGCTTGCTCGACGACCTCGGCAACGAGGCCGGGGCGCTGACTGGCCGCCTCAGAGGCCCCGTTGGAATCGACATCGGCGCGGACTCCGCGGAGTCGATAGCCGTCTCGATCGCGGCCGAGATTCAGCAGGTGCTCGTCACGGCCGTCGGATCTGACTTTCGTCGAACAGCTTGATCAGTAAGCCCCGTATGCTCGCTTCGGCCTCGATGGCCGGCATCAGCCGCTCGCGCTCGAGCAGGCCCGCGATGTCGGCGATCGAGCGGCGGCCGTCGATGAGCGACATGATCTGGGCATGTATGCGCGTCGACATCGCGGCGACGCGAAAGTGCTCGATGGCCGGGATCGGCTCCCTGCCGCGAACGATCCAGTCCGGCAGCGCCTCGTGGCGGGCCGGCCCCTTGATATGCCGCTTCTTCAACGCGCGCCATGAGAGGACTGTCTCCCGACGGCCGTGCCGGCTCGCCGGCGAGCACAAATACGGAATCCTCGTATCGGTGTGGACCGGCGCGTCGAATCCCTGTTGCTCGACGATCTCGAAGCACTCATCGGGCCCGAGCTGCGCCGCGGGGTCGGCCTGGTGAAAGTTCAGCGACCCGAAGTTGATCCAGACGCCGTCGTCCTCGAGCAGATGATTGACCCTGGCGCAAAGTTCCGCGAAGTCGCCAGGCAGGATGTCAATCAGCCACGGGGTCACGACCGTGTCGAAGGCCTTCGCGGGGAACGGCGGGCGATGCACGTCGGCGATCACGAAGCGGAGACCTTCGCGGGCCGGCCGGGGCGCCGCGAGCTCGCGCAGGATCGCCGCATGATTCGCGTCGATCGGCGCGAGCGGAAACTCGTAGAGCTCGACCGTCTCGCCCGCTGCGATGCGCGACCCGACGAGCGACAGCAGCGGATTGAAATCGAGCGCGACGGTCAGCTCCGCCTCCGTTCGATCGTGCAGATCGTAGGCCAGGCGGCCGGCGCCCGCGCCGAGCACGAGCGTCCGGCGCGCCGTATGCCCGCCCATGGCGTCGACGACGACGGCGATCGACGCCTCGTTCTCTTCCTCGCCCCACGACCAGTCACGGTGAACGTTCGGGAAGTAGGTCATCAGACCCTGGTCCGGAGGCAGACGCGTCCTGAGCGCGAGGTAGGTCTCGATCGAAGCCCGAGGCTCGCCGAGGTCGAGCGCCGCGAGGAGCTTACGCAGGCGGCTGCAATGATCGGACGTCGCGGCCGCGAGCGCCTCGAGCCGGGACTTCGTCGACGCGACGATGTCCGGGCGATTGGCGGCATTGAGGTACCGCTTGGCATTCGCCTCGAGCACGCGGATCAGGTAGTCGAAACGGGCCCGCCACTCGGCCAACGCGGCATTCGGCTCGGCGAAGAGCCACGGCAGTCCGCCGATCAGCGGAAACTCGACCTTGCAGCCTGAGCAGCGGAAACCCGACGCGATCGTATCGAGCGCGCGGTCGCAGCGCGGACAGGCGTAGGACGGGGTCGCGCTCGATTCCATCGCGAAGTTATAGCAAAAAGAGGCGGCCGGTCATGCGATCTAAAGTCGATCGCATGACCGCCGCCGGTGACCGGCTGGTAATCAGCCACGCACGATGTTCTCAGGTGCGAACGACAGGACCGAACTGAATCTGCTCGAAGGCCGTGAACCGGTCGAGGTTTACGGTATTGCCCAGGCCATGATTCGGGAAAGCTGCGGCAAAGTCGTCCTGCTGTCCGTGCAGGGCCATGTAGTTCAGCGCCACCATTTCCACGAGCAAATTGACGTTATTCGCGCCCGGCGTGCCGGCACGCATGACGTTGCCGTCGGCCGTGAAGGCGCCGATCTGCTGGTGCTGCGCCGCCGGCAGGCCGTCGCTGCCGCTCTGAAACAGAGGCGGTGTTCCGTTCGGGCTGTAGACCAGGAAGAACGAGGCGGCCGTGTCCTGATTGTCCGACGTCCATTCGCCCTTGCCGCGGCCGTTGACCGAGTCGTCGATGACACCGTTGCTCGACAGCGCGCCGTCGCTGAAGACATAGATCATCAGCGGCACGCCGACCTGGGCGGCGTACTCGAGGCAGGCGCCCATGCAGCGGCCGGCGCGGAAGTCCTTGACCTCACCCTCCTGACGCATGCCGCCATGGTAGTCGTAGCCGCCCACCGTAACGCAGCCGGCGCCGCAATAGCCGTCGATGACGAGCTTCATGATCGAGGCTGTCTTACGGAACTCACTTTCGTCCGCGCCGCCGCCGTTCCAGTCCTGATCATTGAAGATGCCGTTGGCCGAGAGCGCGTCGAAGATCCGCGGGTCGTCGCCGGGGTCGAGACTCGCGCCGCCGAAGCGATCGGCGATGTCCGCAGCCTTGAGGTAGCCGCACTTGACGAGATCCTTGAGCACCTCGTCCGCCGTCACCGGCGTCGTCAGGCCCGTCTGAACCTGGGGATCGTCCATCTTGCTCGCGCTGATCCGATAGACCGATTCGAGCACGGCCGTCGCGTCTTCCTTCGAGAGCAGGTTGACGAGCTGTCCCGTGTCGACGAGACCGGAAACGTCACTCGGCCGGTCGACCTTGGTCGGCCGGATCGACGGATCGATCGTCGACATCGGCGCGAGCGAGTTGCCGCCCGACTCGGAGTTTCGCGAGCCGGCGAGCGTCAGGATCGAGCCCTTCGCGCCGAGCCCGCCGGCGCCGGCTTTCGCGATCGCGTAGAGCGGATTGTGCGGGTTGTTGCCCGTGTCGTTTTCCGACCGCGCGGGAATGATCGCGCCGTTGATGTTCAGCGTGTTGATCGTGCGGAAGCTCGCGTACATGCCCCGCAGGAAGGCGCTGTCGCTGTGAAACGCGAGCCCGAGGCTCGTATCCGTATGGTCGCCATTGCTCGTGCCGGTGGCCGAGGGCGCCGCCTCCGTAGCGCCCGGAACCATGTCGCCGGGCAGGCCGAGGCGGTTGTAGCCCGCCGTGCCGAGCGTCGCGAGCTGTCCGCCTTCGCGTCCGGCCAGTACGTTCGATCCCGCGATGTTCGCGCCGCCGGCGAGGTCGAAGGCAATGAACGGAATCCTGCCGTTGCCGTCGGTGATGCCGCAGGGATCGAGGCGCAGTCCCGCGAGGTCGCTCGCCAGTTGCGCCATCGCATCGCGAGGGTTGGCGAACGTACCGATGATGCCGCCGCTGAGCACCGTGGCGGAGCCTGCCAGGAAGCCCTGGCCGATGAGCTGGCGCCGCGTCATCGGCCGGTTGTGGCTGCGATGGCGCTGCGGCGAATCCGGGTGTCGCAGCTTGCGCTTGGATTTGATCAGCATGACGGTTTCCTCTATTTCACGAGCATGGCCGCGCCGCCGAGAATCGATGAGCAGACGGCCTTGCCGATGACACTGGTGCGCGCGACGACGTTTCCGTCGGTGCCGGCGAGCCCCGGGCGCGGTGGATCCGAGCCCGGGATGCCGTTGACGAGCGTGTCCATTTCAGCCTCGATCAGCGCGCGGTCGGGCTGGGTCAGGATCTGGTTGCCGACACTGCCGACGAGCCGGTCGAGCAGCGGCGCCGCGAGCGCCGTCTCCCAGCCGGCAGGCTGGCCGGCCGGTGCAACCGCCCAGTTGACGCTGCCGCCCCAGAACGCGTTGCGCGCCGGTATGTCCTCGACCACGGCATTGCAGTATTCGATCGCGAGCTGCGCGATCGCCACCTGGTGCGAAGCGAGCACGGCTTCGATCGTCGGCACGGCCGGGAGCGACTGCCTGACCTGATCGAAAGTCACGGCGACGGCGGGCTCGAGCGGGCTGACGCCGGTGACCGAGGCCATCGTGGCATTGATCTCGTCGAAGGTCCGAACGCCGATCAGCGACGCCTCGGGCAGATTCACCGGCGTCGGTGCCGGCGGTGTCACGGGCGCCGGGCGCGAGAACGTGCTCGCGCCGATGCGGTCGAAGGTCAGGAAGAACTCGTCCGCGGTCGGGCCCTGTTGCAGCGGAACGACCGTGCCGAGGCTCGCGATCTGCTGACCCGTGGCCGAATCGTAAAGCGTGCTCTCGATGATCGTGTCGACGTTGGCGTATGCCTGGCCGACGACCGCCTCCTGCCCGTTGATGCCGATGCGAAGGCCTTCGAGATCAATGCCGTCCGGCTGTGCATCCGGATCGAGACTGATGAAGAATGGCTCGCGGAACAGATACGCGTAGCTGTCGAAGATCGACGCCTCGAACACGACGTAGCTTTCCGGAACGTTGACCAGGTGCGAGACGCTGAACAGCAGGAAGAACTTCTCGCCGACGCCGGCTTCGAAGTTCTGAAGGATCTGCGCCTCGGTCAGGGTGCGATTGTGAATCGCGACCAGGCGCAGGACGCCGGTGAAAGGCTCATTCGAGGAAACCTCGTTGCCGAGCACGAACGCGTACGTGTCGTTCCAGGAATTGAGCGTGTCGCCGGGCGTCGGGTCCTGCATCGTCGACAACACGCCGTTGACATAGATCCTGCGGCCTTCGATCGGATCGTAGGTCGCAACGACGTGCTGCAACGTCGCCTGTAGCACCTCGGCTGCATCCGGCGTCGACAACTGCGGGTTGCCGTTGGCCGCGAGAGCCGCAGCGATGCCGTCGTTCCGATTGAAGAAATCGTAGTTGTACATCGTCTGCCCGAGATTGAAGTTCCTGAGATCCGGGCTGCCCGAGTAACTGACGATGCGCACGTCCTCCTGGACGACGTTGCCGGGCACGACCCAGGCTTCGATCGAGTACTCGCCGGTCGCGGTGATCAGATCGCGCAGCTTCGAGCTCGCCGCCGTCGATGCCTGCGCTTTGCCGCCCGTGAAGTTCAGGCCCCAGCCGCCGAACCACTCGACGTTGCCCGAGAGCGTCAGATCCATCGCGGGATCGACGCCGCTCGTGTCGTGGGCTATCAGCGACGGCTCGCCTTCCTTGAACTCGTAGTTGGCGATGACGTTCGCCTCGTAGCGGTTGCCGCCCGAGGCCACCGTGCCTTCGTACAGTGTCAGCGCCATGCTCGCGAGCAGATCGGGATCGACCTGGACCGGCTGGATCTGGCCCGCGAAAGCGGCAATCGCGTCGGCGAGCGCCTGCGCATCGGCGGCGCAGCTCGCGGTCCAGCAATTGTGCGACTCGTCGCGCAGGCGGTGCACGAAGCGGGATTCGTCGGGATCCTCGAGGTTCATCTTCGACTTGGCCGCCTCGTAGGCGGTGAGCAGAGCGTCGGCATCGCCGATCGGGCCCTGCGCGAAGAACGGAGACTGCATGACGGCCGACCCCGACGAATGGCATTGTCCGCAATCGCCCTGATTGGCCGCGGTCAGCACGGGATAGACGGTCTGGTTGAAAAGGGCGCCGCCGTCTTCGGGGAAGTTCCGGCTGTCGCCCGGGGAGCGAATGCTCGCCGGCGCTTCGAGCACGATCTCGCGCCCGCCGACGCCTACGATTCCACCGGCCCAGTTCGTTATCCACGTCTCCATGATCGAGGCGCATGCACCCGCGTCGGACAGCCAGCAGTTATGGTTGGCCTCCATCTGAAGCACCATCAAGGAGTCCGACGGCAACAGCAGATCGACGACGAGATTCGCATCGGCATAGGCGAGGTTGACATCGTCGCTGCGCGCGAATTTATTCAGGGCCACGCCATCGATGCCATGGCACGAGCCGCAACGATTGTCCGTGCGAACGTTGTCGAAGACATGAATCTTGAACTGCTGCACGTCGGGCGTCGCGGGCACGGGTCCGCTGTATCCGGAGCCGGGGCTCTGCGGTCCGGCGACGTTTTGCTGCGTCGCCGCGCCGCTGCCGCCGCTGCATCCGGCGACGAGACTGAGAACGAACGCGCCGATCAGCGTCGCCGCGCGTGAATCGATCTTCGGCATGAGTTTCGCGTTGATCATCGGGGCGGCCTCGCTATAAGCCTTGCGTGCAGTAGTCCGCGGACTCCGCGAACACCTGCCTCAGGTCGTAGTTGGTGCCGATGAAATCGTTGGTCATCGTCTGCACCTGCGCGCGGTCCGTGCCGTCGACGGGATCGCGCAGGCACACCGCATTGAAGACCTTCGTGACCTGGCATTCGGCGAAGGCTCGCGTGCCGGCGAGCTCCTGGCCGAGCGACTTCGCGCCGCTACCTTCGCCCGGCAGCGAGCCGTTCCAGCCGAGCAACGCGTTCTGACCCTCGCGCCAGTAGTTGCTCCAGCTATCGTCGGGCGTGACGAAGCCGTCGGCGAAGGTCTCGTTGTTGTTGAAGTACTTCGGTTGAACGGTGCCGTCGGTATATTCGATCGCGCCGCTGGCGTCGTTGAAGTTGTAGTACGCGAAAGCCTGCGCCAGCGGGTCCATGCCGGCATGACAACCGATACAGTTGTTGAGGAAAACACGGCTGTCGGCGCCCGGGCTTCGCGACACGTCCTGACGAATCCGGTCCGGCACGATGCTCGTGTCGTGCACCTGCTCGAGGTCCATGCACATGTGGTTCACCAGCGTGAAGCGGAACATCGCCCGATTCGTGCCGGCAATGAAAAACGCCTCGGAAGCCGCGCGCGTCGTCATCGCGCCGGCCGTCGCGTCGGGCGGCAGCATCGGATAGACCGTCGACTGCGGCACGGCGACGAGCTCGGACGTCGGGTCGAAGCCCGGCTCCATCATGCGCGTCTCGAGCGCCTCGAAGTGCGCGTTGCTCGAGGTCGTCGGCAACGGAGCGCCGGACTGCACGTAAAGCCGATCGATGCTCAGAATCTGATTGAACGGCACCTGATTGATGACCATGCCGATGACCAGCGTCGTGTAGTCGTTCAGCGGGACGAAAGCCGTCTGGTCGCGGTTGGTCCACGCCGCCGCGAAGTTCTTCAGCGTAACCGTGGCGAAGTGACGGCTGTTCTCGCCGAGCGTGATCGCGTACATCGCGGCCTGCGCGGGCATCCGTGACTCCATCGCGATGAGATCTGCCTCGGTTGCCGGCACGCCGGTAAGGCGGTCGTGAATCGCTTTCGCCTGTTCTCTCGATGTTTGGGCGAATGCGAGCGAGACACCGCTCAACAGAAGTGCGAGCAGCACGAACAATCGCCAGACTGTTCTATGCGATGCGAGCGTTCCATCGTTCGGCAGCTTTTCAATCTTGTTGATCATTGCTTACAACCATTCTGGTTTTCGCGCTTTCGAGGCGGCGCAGTGAATCACAAACGATTCGCTCGCGTAATGTGGAAATAGGCAGACGTCTCGGTTCAGCGACAGTTTCAGTTGCAAGCTAACTGACGGTTAAGCTCGATGCAGTGATTTGGATCGGCGTTCTTTGAACGAGGAGATCGCGAGCCGATTTAAGTGAAATTCGAGAGAGTTTCACGCCTTTGGCGATCGTTTCTTAGAGAACTGTGTCACGTTTTCTCCGGTGAGAATCGCGATGGGTTCTGTGATCGCGTTAACGGCGGCATTCGCACCCCAACCCCCATCATATCGGGGCCGCGACATTAAGTTGAATCGGTGTCGCAGGGTGTTGGCCGTTATGTCGAGCGTCACAGACGAGGAATCTGCGATCGAACCTGGGACCTGGAAGGAACCAAGGACCCGGAGCGAGAGGGAATTCCGATGAACGCACGAGCAGGGATAGTGAATTTGCGTCTTCTTATCAAGCCACGCATCGAAGCATCGTTCCGGGCTGCCGCACTTGCCGCGGCCGCTCTGAGTCTCGCAGCCTGCGGCCAGAGCGACGGCAGCGTCGGTGTCGGGTCCGGGCAGGATCCCGATCCGGTGGCGCTCGATTTCCCGATCGCCTATACGAAGGGACCGCTGTTCGACGAGGACATGGCGCTGCAAACGCCGACCGACATCCGCGAGGTGCAGCGGTTCAACGTCGGCACCGACCTCTATCTGCTCGATCGCGCCTCGCCCTCGGCTATCGAGCGGAACATCACTCTCTCCGAGACGCAGGGACTCGGCGATGTCCAGGGCGCCGAAATCTCGGTCGACGGCACGCGAGTTCTTTTCTCGATGCGAGGGCCGTTCGATCCAAACCTGGCCGACGAGGATCAGCCGACCTGGAACGTCTGGGAATACGACATCCCGACCGATACGTTGAGACGCATCATTCCAGACGATCTGACGGCCGAGGAAGGCCACGAGATTCATCCGCAGTACCTCGCCGACGGCCGGATCATCTTCTCGTCGACGCGCCAGACCCAGTCGAAGGCGATCCTGGTCGACGAGAACAAGCAGCAGTTCGAGGCTTTCGACGAGAGCTTCGGCGAGCCGTCGTTCGTCCTGCACGTCATGGACGATGACGGGAACAACCTGCGTCAGGTCTCGTTCAACCAAAGTCACGATCTCGAGCCGACGCTGAGAGACAACGGCAAGGTTGTGTTCACGCGTTGGGACAACGCCGGCAACAACAACGCGATGCACCTGTATCAGATGAATCCGGACGGCAGTGATCTCGAGCTCCTCTATGGCGCCGAGAGCCACGCGACCGGAACGGCCGGCGGCGACGTTCACTTCGTCGGCGCGCGCGAGATGCTCGATGGCCGCATCATGGCGATCGCGCGGGAGTTCGATCACGACGAGCTCGGCGGCGATGTCATCACGATCGATATCGGCACGTACGTCGAGAACACGCAGGCCGTCGCCTCGTTCTTCGGCATGCCGGGCCCGGCG
The DNA here is from genome assembly GCA_035513215.1 of Gammaproteobacteria bacterium. Taxonomy (GTDB): domain Bacteria; phylum Pseudomonadota; class Gammaproteobacteria; order Steroidobacterales; family Rariloculaceae; genus DATCZB01. Next base: position 71,721 of record DATKCK010000029.1, read on the forward strand.
CAGGCGTCGGCGACGCCGAATCAGGTCCGCACGGACGATCAGCCTTCGGTCGGCGGACGGTTCAGCTCCGCGTTTCCGCTCTGGGACGGCACGGGCCGTGTTCTCGTCTCCTGGATGATCTGCCGCCTCGTCGAAGATCCCCTCGCCGCCGAGCCTGTTATCGTGCCCTGCACGCCGCAGAACCTGGCGATTCCGACCGCGGAGCCGGCTGATCCGCTCTACGGCATATGGATGTACGATCCGGTCGATCAGACCCACCTTCCCATCGTCATCGGCGAGGAACGCGTTCTGATCGCCGACGTCGTGGCAGCGCAGCCGCGGCCGAACCCGCTCGCGATCCCGGATCCCGTGCCGGGCGTCGGTGTCGATCCCGATCTCGTTGCCGAGAACGCCGGCATCCTGAACATCAGAAGCGTCTACGACATCGATGGCGTGGACGTCGCCGTGCCCGATATCGCAACGCTGGCCGACCCGGCCTTCGCCACGGCCGACGAGCGTCCGGCGCGTTTCCTCCGGATCGAGAAGGCCGTATCGATCCCGGACGAGGACATCAAGGAGCTCGAGGCGACTGACTTCGGCCCGAACATTCTCCAGGGCATGCGCGAGATCGTCGGCTACGCGCCGGTCGAGCCCGACGGCTCCGTTCGCATCAAGGTCCCGGCCAACGTGGCGCTCGCCGTCAGCGTGCTCGACGGCGACGGCCGTCGGGCCACGGCCCGCCACCAGGCCTGGATACAGCTCGTGCCCGGGGAGGAGCTTCGCTGCAACGGCTGCCACACACCGTTCAACGGCATGTCGCACGGCCGGGGCGAGAGCTTCGATTCCGCTTACGGCGGTGCGACCGGCGACGGCATCGAGTTTACGAATACGCTCGCGAGCCTCTCGCCGAATTTCGGCGAGACGATGGCCGAGGCGCGCACGCGCATCAGTTGCCAGACGGACTGCGCCGCGCTCGAGCCTGGCCTCGATATCGTCTATGAGGATTTCTGGACCGACGCCGCAGCGACGGGCCGCGCGGCCGATGCGTCGTTCGCATGGCGCTATGCCGACATCACGACGCTGCCCGCGCTGCCGGTCACGAATCCCGCGTGCCTGACGACATGGACGGCGACCTGCCGCACTGTCGTCAATTACGAGGCGCACATTCATCCGCTCTGGAGCGCCAATCGCGAAGTGCTGGATCCGGACGACAACGTGACGGTCATCGCCGACTACAACTGCACTCAGGGCGGCTGCCATATTCCCCGCGACGCGATGGATCAGCTCTCCGTGCCGGCGGCGCAGCTCGACCTGAGCGAAATCGTTCCGCGCGAGGTCGTGAACCATGCAACGGCCTATCGCGAGCTCCTGTTCAGCGACGCCGAGCAGGAGGTCGTCAACAACGCGCTTCAGGACGTGGCCGGCGGCATGACCATCCCGGCGTCGATGAGCGCAGCCGGCGCCAACGCCTCCAACCGGTTTTTCGCGCCGTTCGAGACGGGCACGCACCGCGACCCGTTGACGCTCGAGAGCTGGCTGTCGCCGGCCGAGCTCAAGCTGATCTCGGAGTGGCTCGACATCGGCGCGCAGTACTACAACAACCCGTTCGACGTACCGGATAACTGATGCGTATCGGGGTGTCTATCATCGTACTCGGCCTCGGCCTCTCTGCGGCGACAGGCTGGACCCAGCAGCGGCACCCCGAGGTCACCGTCCAGGATCCTTTCATCGAGCTGCACACGGGCCCCGGCCGCGGCTATCCGATCTTTTACGTCGCCGAGCGCGGCGAGACGGTCACGGTGCTAAGGCGCCGTACCGACTGGTTCCAGATCGAGATACCGCGCGGCGAGCGCGGCTGGGTGCATCTGGAGCAGATGGCCCGGACGCTCGACCCCGACGGCGAAGCCTTCGAGGTCCCCGGGTTCTCGCTCGAGGACTATACCGACCGCCGCTGGGAGGTCGGCATGCAGTACGGCGACTTCGGCGGCGCCAACGTGATCTCAGCCTTCGGCGGCTACGGCGTGACCGAGAACCTCCAGCTCGAGCTATGGGTCGGTCAGGCGCTCGGCCGATTCTCGAACAGCAACATGTTGAACGTGAACATCTCGCATCTGATGTTCCCGGACAAGCGCGTGACGCCGATTTTCACCCTCGGCGCCGGCACCATTAATACGTCGCCGAAAGCCACGCTCGTCGCCACGAACGACCGCCAGGACGCGATGGCGCTGGCAGGGCTCGGCGTTCGCACCTATTTGACCCGAAGGTTCGTTTTTCGCACGGAATACAAAGCTTACGTCGTCTTTACGAGCCGGGACGACAATGAGGAAGTCAGGGAATGGAAAGCAGGTTTCTCGTTCTTTTTCTGATGGCCATTACCGCTCTCGGCCTCGGCGCCTGCTCGCGGCAGCGTGCCGTCGCGGCCGACGAGTCGGGCCAGCCGCCGGTCATCGAGCCCGAGGTCCACAGGCGCGAGATCGAGCAGGCGCGCATCGATACCGAGGATTTCGAGGTCGGCGTCTATGCCGGCCAGTTGAGCGTCGAGGATTTCGGCGTCAACAGCGTCGTCGGGGCTCACTTCACATATCACGTCACCGAGGGATTCTTCGTCGACGTATCGGGCGGCCGGAGCGACACGGAAAGGACCAGTTTCGAGCGCTTGAGCGGGGCTGCGCAATTGCTCACAGATTCGGAGCGCGAGTATTCCTACTATAACCTCTCGCTCGGCTACAACATTCTGCCGGGCGAGAGTTTTATCGGGCGTAATCGCGCGCTCAACACGGCGCTGTACGTGATCGGGGGCGTCGGGAAGACGGATTTTGCGGGAGACGATCGGTTCACTCTGAACGTAGGCATCGGCTTTCGATTGATGCCGCTCGACTGGCTCGCCGTTCACGCCGATCTGCGCGATTATATTTATGACATCGACCTTTTGGGTCAGGAGAAGACCTCGCACAACCTGGAAGCACGAATCGGTGTGAGCTTTTTCTTCTGATGGCCGATTCTCCGGAGGAGTGAGCAATGTTGAAGAGATTTATCACTTTCGCCGGCAGCATCCTGCTTGTCTGGTCGGCCTCGGCCGGCGAGCTTTCGGGCGTCGCGCCGGATTTCGATCTCGCGGCGCGCGACGGCGGTCGCGTGGCGCTATCCGATCTCTCGGGCCAGGTCGTCATGGTCAATTTCTGGGCGACCTGGTGCGGTCCCTGCCGCGCGGAGATGCCGCACCTCGAGGCGCTCTATCACCGCTACAGCGATCTCGGCTTCACCCTGCTCGGCGTCAACGTTGAGGAAGATTCGAGCGGCGCCGACAGGTTCCTCGAGGCAACGCCGGTTTCATTTCCGATCCTGTTCGACCCCGAGAACAATGTCAGCGAGCTCTACGACGTCGTTGCGATGCCGAGCACGGTGCTGATCGACAAGAGCGGGAACATGCGCTACATCCACCACGGCTATCAGCCCGGGTACGAAAACGAGTACCAGTCGCAGATTCGGGCCCTGATCAGGGAATGAGACACAAGGAGCGAGACCGATGAAGCTGCTGAAATTCGCGGGTATCGGTTTGCTGCTGGCCGTGGCGGCGGCCGGCTGCGCCATCGAGCCCTGGGTCAAGCCCTATGAGCGCGACCACATCGCCGATCCCATCATGTCGTTCGATCGTGATCCGGTGTCGAGCGCCTACATTCATCACGTTTACGAAGCGCGCGAGGGCGCGCGCGGCGCGACCGGCAGCGCCGGCGGCGGTTGCGGCTGCAACTGATGCTTCGGCACCCGGCAATCGCGTTCGTTGCGCTCGCCGCTCTGCCGAGCGCGGTGTTTGCCGGCGTGCTGCCCGAGGACCGCGCCGATGTCCTCTATCATTCCTATGACGGCGGCGGCGTCACGATCGACGGGCCTTCGATCCTCGTGCGCAAGCAGTTCGCGGGCAAGTTCTCGGCAGCGGCGAACTACTATGTCGACAACGTCTCGAGCGCATCGATCGATGTCGTCACGACGGCGAGCCCGTATGAGGAGGAGCGAACGCAGTACTCGCTGGGCCTCGACTATCTACGCGACCGCTGGATACTGAATCTCGGCTTCGCGAGCAGCACGGAGAACGACTTCGACGCCGAGACCTTCAGCATCGGCGTGAGCCAGGACCTCTTCGGCGACCTGACGACGATATCGCTTGGTTACTCCCTCGGTGACGACATCGTCACGCGCCGCGGCGACGCGAACTTTTCGGATACGATCAAGCGCCAGCACTACCGTGTCGGGCTTTCGCAGATCCTTACGCAGAACCTTCTGCTCGGCTTTTCCTTCGAGACGATCACCGACGAGGGCTTCCTGAACAACCCTTACCGCTCGGTGCGCTATCTCGATGACTCGAGCCCGGCCGGTTACAGCTATGAGCCGGAGGTCTACCCGCGAACCCGTACGAGCGATGCCGCCGCGATCCGGCTGCGCTACTACCTGCCTTACCGCGCGGCGCTGCATTTGGAGTATCGGGCTTACACGGATACCTGGGACATCTTGTCCGATACGTTCGAGATGGGGTACACGCATCCGCTCGGCGACGGATTGACGATCGAGGCGAAGGTTCGCGGCTACGCTCAGGGCAGCGCCGAGTTCTACCGCGACCTCTTCCCCTACGAGCAGTACGCGAACTTCATCGCGCGGGACAAGGAGCTCAGCACCTTCAGCAGCACGACGTTCAGGCTCGGCGTCTCGTACAAGATCCTCGGCGATGGCTGGCGCTTCATCGAGCGCGGCAGCGTCAACTTCGTCTGGGATCATATTTTCTTCGATTACAAGGACTTCCGGGATCTTCGTCCGAGCGGGCTGACGCCCGGCACCGAGCCTCTCTACGGGTTCGACGCTGACGTCGTCCAGATCTTCGTCTCCTTCTGGCTCTAGCGGCCCCGTGGTAGGATCGTGGCAACGGTCCGTAGGGGGAAAGCCATGAGGACGCGAGCTTCGGCGACTGCTTTCGTTTTGTCCGCCTTGGTCGGTTCGGCCCTGTCGATAGCGCTGGCGCAGGAAGGCGCCGATTCCGCCGAATCCTACGACGTGCCGCGAACGCCCTGGGGCGACCCGGATCTTCAGGGTGTCTGGGACTACCGCAACATCACGCCGCTGCAGCGGCCCGACGACGTCGGCGATCGCACGTTCTTTACCGACGAGGAGGCGGCCGAGCGCGAAGGGGCGGCGGCGCGGCGCATGGACGAGGCGCCCGAGGAAGTGCGCGGCGGGCTCGTTCACGCGCAGTACTGGACGGACCCCGGCCGCCATCTCGACGAGTCGGGGCGCACGTCGCTGATCATCGACCCGCCGGACGGCCGCGTTCCGGATCTGACGCCCGAAGCGCAGGCGCGCGAGGCCGCGGCGCGCGAAAGCGGCGGCGGCTTCGGTCGAGGCGCCGATTCCTACCTCGACCGCACGCTGATGGAGCGCTGTATCACCCAGGGCTTTCCGCGCGCGATCATGCCGACGCTCTACAACAACAACATCGAGATCGTGCAATCGCCCGGTCACGTCGCGATCGTCCACGAGATGATTCACGAGACTCGGGTCGTGCCGCTCGACGGCAGCGATTTCACCGGCATGCGTAACTACATGGGCGAATCGCGCGGGCACTGGGAAGGCGATACGCTCGTCATCGAGACCCGCAACTTCAACGAGCAGGTCTCGTATCAGGGCTCGGGCGAGAACCTGCGCCTTATCGAGCGCTATACGCGGGTTGCGCCGGACCGGATCGCGTTCAGCATGACCTTTGAGGACGAGACGCACTGGGTGCAGCCGTGGACCGTCGCTTACTCGATGCGTCCGACCGAGGGCGATCTGTTCGAATATGCATGCCACGAGGGCAACTACGGGCTGCGCAACATTCTGCAGTACGCCCGCGATGCCGAGGCGGCCGAGGCAGAGGCAGCCGGGAACTGAGGAGTCGACCAGATGCGGAACCGACTGTACGCCGCGGCGTTTTGCGGCGCGATGATCTTCGGCGGGGCAGCACGAATGGCCGCCGCCCATCATTCCTTCGCGGCCGAGTTCGACGCGGACCAGCCCGTTACGCTGCATGGCACGATCACGCGAATGGAGTGGATCAATCCGCATAGCTGGCTGCACATCGACGTGCGCAACGAAGACGGCACGGTCACGCCGTGGATGGTCGAGGGCGGCACGCCCAACACGCTGCTGCGCCGCGGTTTCACGATGAACAACGTCACAGCGGGTACCGAGATCACGGTCACCGGCTATCGCGCGCGCAACGGCTCGAACCGGGCGAACGGCGCCGATCTCGTCCTTCCGGACGGCACTCGGCTCTTCATGGGCTCGCGCGGCACCGGCGCGCCCGGCGAAGAGGAGGGCGAGGGCGAATAGCCCTAGTCCGGCGCCGGCTCGAGCCTGAGCACCATCCCGTCGGCGGTCGGTCCGCCGAACGACCGTTCAGTCGCCACGTAGACGTAGCCGTCCGGGCCTTGCGCAACGTCGCGAGGCCGTATCCCCAGATCCGCAAGCATCGGCGAGCGCCGCTCGGCCTGCGACGGCTGACCGAACGCGACACGAAGAAGCTGCCGTGTCGTCAGCGCGCCGACGAACAGATTCCCCTGCCATTGGGGAAACTTGTCACCGGTGTAAAACAGGATGCTCGACGGGCTGATCGACGGCACCCAGTGAATGCGCGGGTTGTCCATGCCGGGTCGCGCCCAGGGCTGATCGGAGACGAGCGAGCCCGAGTAATTGCGCCCCGTCGAGACGAGCGGCCAGCCATAGTTGTGGCCCGGCAGCAGGATATTGACCTCGTCGCCGCCCATCGGGCCGATCTCCGCCTGCCACAGCTCGCCCGTTTCCGGATGGAACGAGAGCCCGTAGCCGTTGCGATGACCGTAAGTGAAGATCTCGGGCAGCGAGTCGCTCTGGCCGACGAACGGGTTGTCGTCGGGCACGCCGCCGTCGTCGCGAATGCGCAGTGTCTTGCCGACGTGATTGTCGAGAGCCTGCGCCTTGAGCCTCAGGCTCGGATCGTCGTTCGGCTGACAGCAGAAGCGGTCGCGATCGCCGATTGTGATGTAGAGCGTTGCGTCGGGGCCGAACAGGATGCGGCCGGCGAGATTGCCGCCCGACTCCCAGGCATCGGCGACGAAGATCTCCTCGACGTCATCGAGCGCGGACCCCTCCAGCCGACCGCGCGAGATCGCCAGCGTGCTGAGCTCGCCGTCCTCTTTGCCATGGGCTAGATAGACGAGCCGGTTCGACTCGAAGTCCGGGTGCACGGCGACCGATTTGAGCGCGTCGCCGCCCGAAACCTGCGAGGTCCAGAGCGGCTCGGACTCGAGCACGCTGTCACGGACGATTCTCAGGTTGCCGTTTTGCTCGGCGACGAGCAGATCGCCGTTCGGCAGGAATGCGAGACTCCAGGGACGCACGAGATCGCGCGCCACGGGAACGGCCCGAAAGCGGTTGTCGCCGTCGCCGAACGTCCATGGGCCGTCGCCCGGGTCGAGGATCGGCTGCGCGCCCGCTCCGGCGCCTAAAGCCATCACACCGAGCAAGCTTGCGACGATCATCGAGCGTGTTCTCATGATTGTTCTCCCCCGAACCACTGTGTTCCCCACGACCCGCGGGGCCAAGCTTACCAGCGCCAGACGCGGCCGGTGCTGCCTCGTTCGTGAACGGCCCGACCGGCCGGCAGCTCGATGAAGCCGTCGGTGGCCGCGAGGCTCGAAAAGTCGCCTGACGTGTTCGTCGGCTTCGGCAGGGCCAGCTCGACGCCGTCCTCGGACCAGCCAAGCACGACAGGCACAAAATAGGTCAGCGCCTTGGGGCCCTCGACGTCGGCGCCCAGGACGGCGAGCTCGGCCGGTGGCGCCGGGACGCCCGCGGCCAGGCGCAGAGCGGGGACGACATAGCGGGTCATGCAGAGCAGTGTCGACACCGGGTTGCCCGGCAGGGCGAAGATCGGCTTGCCTTGTCCGCTCAAGCCGAACCACATCGGCTTGCCCGGCTTCTGCTCGATCCGGTGAAAGACGACGCGTGCCTCGAGCTGCGCGAGCACGGCCGGCACGAAATCGAACTCGCCCATCGATACGCCGCCGCTCAGAATCAGCATGTCGTTGGCGTCGTGCAGCTCGCTGACGGACTCGAGAATGCGCTTCGGATCGTCGGGCAGCGTCGTCCGGCTGCACTCGGCAAGGCTCGCGCGCTCAAGGCTCGCCACGATGGCGAGATCGTTGCTCGAGCGGATCTGATAGGGCTCGATGCGCGGCGCGTCGACGGCGACGAGCTCATCTCCGGTCGAGATCACGGCGATTCGGGCCCGCTTCGACGTCGCGACCTCGGCGCGCCCGGCGCTCGCAAGCACCGCGATCTCGGCCGGTCCGATCCTGATGCCGGGCTCGAGCACGACGTCGCCGCGTTGCCGGTCGCTGCCCTGAGCGTGAATGAACCTTCCCGGCTCGACGAAGGTTTCATCGTCGACGAGCGCGACACCGTCGGCGATTCGGACCCGCTCGATCGGAATGACGGCGTCCGTGCCCTCAGGTCTGACGGCCCCCGTCATGACGCGAACGCAGGCGTCCGGCGAACGGCGGCGCGATGCCGGCTGGCCCGCCGCCTGCACGGCCGCGATCGGAAACGATCTGAGGCCTCTGGCCCAGGCTTCGCTCGCGATCGCGATGCCGTCCATCGTCACGCGATCGAACGGCGGCTGGTCGCGCTCGGCTTCGACGGCTGCCGCGAGAATGCGGCCGACGGTAGCGCCGATCGGTACGTGCTCGACCGGCCGCCGCGGCATATGCCCGGCGACGAGCGCCCAGGCCTCGGCGACGGTCGTCATCTGCCCTGGACGATGCGGGCCGTCTCGATCGCAACGTCATAGTCCGCGCTCGAGGCAAACGGCCCGAGCCCGGTCGCGTACCGCCGCACGGCACCGCCCTCGATCGTGCCCTCGAGCGTGCGGCGCACGAGCCTGGCCTGACCGCCGCCGACGTAGCCGACGGCAAGCTCGATACCTGCGATCTCGAGCTCGGTCTGGTTCCGGATCTCGATGAGCAGCCGGCCGTTCGCGTCGAGGCCGGTCGCGACGGCGAGGTAGCGTTCCGGGTTCTGCGGCAGGTCGAGCCGAACGCCTGCCGCGCGCGCCTGTGCGCCGGTCTGTCCCGACGCTCCGGCCGCCAGGCCGTAGTTCTCGAGCGCGAGCGCGATATTGCCGCGCCCCTCGGCGATGCGGCCGAGACCGAGATAGGCGCCTCCGGTCGGCAGGAGCCCGGTGCTGGCCTGGTAGGCGGACTCGGCCGCGGCGATCTGATCGAGCGCGAGGTGCGCATTGCCCTTGCCGAGATGAAAATGGAAGAAGCGATCGTTGCGGCGGAGCGCCTCCTCGTATCGCGAGAGAGCCTGCCCGGGTCGGCCGTCGGCCATCTCGATGTCGCCGATAAGCCCGTGCACGTGCGCCTCGTCGGCGATCCGCGATTCGGCGGCTTCGGCCTCGCGTCTCGCGAGCGCGAGATCGCCGTCGGCGAGCGCCTGCATCGCGGCGTCGAGCGACTCGTAGCCCGGCGCGTCGCGGCGAAGGTTTGCCGTTGCGTTCGTATAGGCCTCGCGGCCGAGCGTGCCGCCCGCCGGCAGCGTCGCGGCCGTCGCCCGGTTCTGCTCGACGCGCTCGACCGACGGCGGATGGCTCGCGAAGAGTCCGGCAAGCCAGCCGCCGCTGTCACGCCCTTCGGAGAGCCGCACGAAGGTCTGCTGCAGGTCGATCGCGGCGCCGGGGTCGTACCCGGCACGCGACATGTACTGCATGCCGTAATCGTCGGCCTCGAGCTCGGCCTCGCGGCCGTGGCGCATATTGATGAGCTGAGCGCCGAGACCCGCGGCGCCGACGACGAGCTGGGAATAGTCGTTGTCGCGCGATCCGATCGCCGCGATCAGTATGGCGCCCTGGAGCAAGAGGCCGCGCTGCATCGCCTGCGCGCTGTGTCTCGCGGCCGCGTGAACAACCTCATGTCCGAGCACGGCGGCGAGCTCGGCCTCGGACTGAAGCTCGAGCAAGAGCCCGCGGTTGATCGCGATCTTGCCGCCCGGCAGCGCCCAGGCATTCGGCACGGAGTTGTTCAGCACGACGAACTCGTACGGCAGCGCGCGATCGCTGGCGTCGCCGAGCCGCCGGCCGACGTCGCTGACGTAGCTCGAGAGCGCGGGATCGCGCAGATACTCGCCGCCTTGCATCTGCTGCGAAGGGAAATACTGCTGGCTGCCGATCGCGACCTCGTCCTCGGCCGAGACGAGCGCGAGCTGGCGCTGGCCCGTGACGGGATTGATCGTGCAGGCGGCGCCGGTCGCCAGGACACCGACCGTTACTGCGAAAGAGAATCGTCGTGCGCGTCTTTTCATCGTTGTGCCTCGTCGATCGCCTCAGCTGCGGCGTATCCCGCTATGCGCGCCTTCGCTGATCTCGTGCCAGGCGCCGATCGCTTCCGCATAGGCGCGATACGAGGCGTAGACCCGGCCGAGGTCGGCATCGGCGGCCGCGAGCTCGTCCATGACCTCGAGGCTTACGCGCCGCAGCGTCGCGAGCACCTCGTCCGGAAAGCGCCGGACCTGGACGCCATGCTCGTCGACCAGCGTTCGGAGCGCCTGCTGGTTGCGCGCCGCGAACTCGGCGACAACGTAGTCGGCCTCGGTGCGGCAGGCCGCCTCGATCACGCGCTTCAGGTGCGGCGACAGCGACTCGTAAGCGTCGGCCGAGACGAGCGCCTCGAGCACGCCGGACGGCTCGTGCCAGCCCGGGTAATAGTAGAAGCCTGCGACCTCGTGCAATCCGAAGGCCATGTCGTTGAACGGGCCGTTCCATTCCGTCGCATCGATCACGCCGGTCGAGAGCGAGGTATAGATCTCGGCACCCGGCAGGCTCACGGCCACGGCGCCTGTGCGCTGAATGACTTCGCCGCCGAACCCCGAGATTCGCATCTTCAGGCCCTCGAGATCGGCGACCGAGTTGATCTCGCGCTTGAACCAGCCGCCCATTTGCGCGCCCGTGTTGCCGGCGATGAACGGCACGATGCCCTGCGCGCCGTAGATTTCGCGCCAGAGCTCGAGTCCGCCGCCGTGGTCCATCCATGCCTGGTGCTCGTCGGCCAGCATGCCGAAAGGCACGCTCGAGAAGATCGGCGCGGCGGGCAGGGTTCCGCGCCAATAGGTCGGCGAGCTGTGACCCATCTGCATCGTGCCGCGCGCGACGGCATCGAAGACCTCGAATGCCGGCAGCAGGTCGCCCGCAGCATACACCTCGATATCGATGCGCCCGTCGGATAGCTCGCCGATCCTCTCGGCGAGGCGATTCGCCGATGCGCCGAAGCCCGGAAAGTTCGGCGGCCATGACGTGACCATGCGCCAGCTATGGGTCTCGCTCGAGCTCCGCTCTGAGCTGCCGTCGCCGGCCGGCGCGCAAGCGGCGACGGCGCCGAGGCTTCCGTAAAGCAATGCGCGTCGTTTCATTCCGTGATTCTGACGCCAAGCGCGTGGGCGTCAAGTCGCTCAATTGTTTTCGGCGAGCGCTTTGACCGACAATGCGCGCCCATGGATTCCGAACGTAAGCCAGGCGCCGATTTTCTTCGCCAGATGATCGCCGCGGACGTTGCCGCGGGCAAGCATGGCGGCCGCGTGCAGACGCGCTTTCCGCCCGAGCCGAACGGCTATCTGCATATCGGTCATGCCAAGGCGATCTGCATCAACTTCGGCATCGCCGGAGAGTTCGGCGGCACCTGTTATCTGCGGTTCGACGATACGAATCCGGCGAAGGAAGACAGGGAATACGTCGATGCCATCATGGACGACGTGCGCTGGCTCGGCTTTGACTGGGGCGAGAACCTGCGTCACGCCTCGGACTATTTCGAAGAGCTCTACGGGTTCGCCGTCGAGCTGATCGGGCAGGGCCTTGCCTATGTCGATCATCAGTCGGCCGAGGAGATACGCGCCAATCGCGGAACGCTGACGGAGCCCGGCGTCGACAGCACCTATCGCAGCCGGTCGCGCGAGGAGAATCTCGCACTGTTCGAGAGGATGCGCGCCGGCGAGTTCGGCGACGGCGAGTGCGTGCTGCGGGCGAAGATCGACATGGCGTCGCCGAACATCAACCTCCGCGATCCAACGCTCTATCGCATTCGTCACGTGCCGCATCAGCGGACCGGCGACGCCTGGTGCATCTATCCGATGTACGACTTCGCGCATACGCTGTCGGACGCGATCGAAGGCACGACGCATTCGCTGTGCTCGCTCGAGTTCGAGGATCATCGCCCGTTGTACGACTGGCTCGTCGAGAACACGTCCGTGCTGCACCGGCCGGAGCAGACGGAGTTCTCGCGCTTCAATCTGATGTACACCGTCATGAGCAAGCGCTTGTTGAAAAGGCTCGTCGACGAAGGCCGGGTCGACGGCTGGGACGACCCGCGCATGCCGACGATTGCGGGATTCAGGCGGCGCGGTTACACGCCCGAATCGATCCGCGAGTTCATGCGGCGCGTCGGCGTGACGAGGAAGGACAACCTGATCGAGCTCGGGGCGCTCGAGAGCGCGATTCGCGACGACCTCAACGAGAGTGCCGAGCGGCGGTTTGCCGTGCTCGATCCGCTGAAGGTCGTCATCAAGAACTATCCCGAAGGGCAGGTCGAGCAGATGACGGCGGCGAATCATCCGAACCGGCCGGAGCTCGGCGAGCGGGCGGTTCCGTTCTCGCGCGAGCTTTGGATCGAGCGCGACGATTTCATGGAGGATGCGCCGCGGAAGTTCTTTCGGCTGAAACCGGGCGGCGAGGTGAGGCTGCGTTATGCTTACATCGTCCGATGTGAGCGCGTCGAGAAGGATGCCTCGGGGCGCGCGACCGCGGTTTACTGTTCGTACGATCCCGATACTCGGAGCGGCACCGGGAAGGACGCCGAACGCAAGGTCAAGGGGACGATTCACTGGGTGTCGGCGGCTCACTCGAAGGGAGCCGAAGTCAGGCTTTACGACCGGCTGTTCAAGGCGCCGAGCCCCGGCGTTGCCGATTCGATCGAGGACGAGCTCAACGAGGCATCGTTGAGTATCGTCGAGGATGCGATGGTCGAGCCTTCGCTAGTCGATGCGAAAGTCGGCGAGCGGTTTCAGTTCGAGCGGAACGGGTACTTCTATGTCGATCCGAAGCTCAGCGCGCAGGGAAGGCCTGTGTTCAATCGCGTCGTGACGCTGCGCGATACATGGGCAAAGGTGGAGCAGGCGGCTGTGGCGACGGCCGGGCGCGCGTAAAATCGATTTCGAGTATCGATCCCGTGAGAATCGAGCGATACGTCGATGGCGGGGCGTTTCTGAGGCGCTCGGAATCCTGGCTTCTCGAGTCGGAGCCTGAGAATAACCTGATACTGGGGATCGCCCGCCGGAGCCGGGATCGGCGTCTCATTGTCGAGGGCGCGGAATACTGGGCCACGGTGCTCGACGGCGAAAAGCTCGTCGGCGCTGTCTTTCGCACGCCGCCTTTTCCGCCGAGCGTTTCCCGCATGCCGCCCGGCGCGATGCCTCTCGTGATCGGCGACATTGCAGATGTCTATGCGGAACTGCCTGGCGTCGTCGGCCCGCGCGACGTCGCCCGAGCCTTCGCCGAAGGATGGTGCGACCGGTACGGCGGCCCGTGGCGTATCAAGTTCCGTACGCGGATCCACGTCCTGAAGTCGGTCGAGGCGATCGGCGATGTGCCGGCAGGCGCGCTCCGGCGCATGGACAAATCCGATGAGGCGTTGATTCTCGAATGGATGCGGGGCTTTGCACGAGATGCCGGAATCACGATTCCCGCCGAGAATTTCGTGCTGCCGCTGCTCGAGGAGCGCAAGTTCTTTCTTTGGGAAGATGCCGGGCCGAGGAGCATCGTAGCCGCGGGGCGCGATACGCCGAGAGGGGCTTGCATATCGGCTGTGTACACGCCGCCGGCGTATCGGCGAAAGGGATACGCGACGGCGTCGGTCTCGGCGCTGTCGCAGATGCTCTTGTCGTCGGGGAAAACGTTTTGCTGCCTGTATACGGACCTCGACAACCCGACCTCGAATTCGATCTATCGCAGGATCGGCTACGTGCCGGTGCGGGATGATATGGAGATTGAATTCAAGGGGACTGTCGGACTTCGTTAGGTCATGTTTTTTATCCTAACCCTCTGAAATTGAACTGGAAATCGATTAGATAACTGTATATAGTAAAGGGGTATCCACTTAGCTCCATCAACCCCTACATGTTGTGTTCTGCCTTTCGGGCGATTTGCGCATAGGTGACCGGCTCGGTCACGAGCGCCTGTTCAAGCATGCGGTAGAACAGCAGGCCCCGTGAGCGCGAAGTTCGCCGG
>DATKCK010000030.1:0-32561 GCA_035513215.1 Gammaproteobacteria bacterium
CCGAGACGATCCTTTGCAAGATCACACTGAGAATTTCGGCGCCAACACGACGCTCTCAGCTCGCAGGATCAAAAACTGCGCGAGAGTCCGATCAAATCGATAAATCCGGTCTCAGGAGGCTCTTTTGACACAGCCTCGGCCGATCGACGTCCTACGTACTCGGGGCCTTCGCCGATAACTGAGCGCCTCCACTACCGACAATGCGGGTCACTCATCCGCGGTGATATCGGAGTGACCGCGCTCGTCGCCGAACCGGTCGGTCGTTCGAGCCACGATATGCCCTGTGCGACCGGGACAACACACGTCCGCGTATTTTCGCTTCGGCCGGTCCTGGAATCTTGGCGGCGCCCCAGCTCGGCTTCTCGCGCTTGAGTCTGACGATCAGCGTCCCGATCGCCTCGGGCAGCTCGTTGGCGTATCGGCTCCCGCGAAGTTACTCAGCATCTTTCCCATTGAGCTTAAGCTGGTGTTAAGGTTCGCCCTTGCCAGTGGAACCAATTCTTACCAAAGAGGAACTAGAAACTCCGCGCACAGCGGCGGAGATGTTGCCTTGGGTTTTTGCGGCGGCAGATCGGTTTAGGGCTTCACGCGAGCTTCGCGTAGCAGCGCGGGAAGGAAGATTCTTCGCGCCGCAACTGATGGACGAGGCTTTGCCGATCGCGCTATTTGCGCACTCATTCTACCGCGCGAGTTCCGAAGTCGAGATTACCCACCTTATCGGCAGCCAGCCGTACGACGCGGTTGTCTCAGATAAGCGCTCCGAGCCCAATGTCCTTAGCGAGACATAGCACCCAAAGCAAAATGGCGCGCCCGAAGGGATTCGAACCCCTGACCTCTGCCTCCGGAGGGCAGCGCTCTATCCAGCTGAGCTACGGGCGCGTCTATGACTCTTTGAAGCGGCGGACGCCAGATCGCCAGAGCGACTCGAATTCCGCTTTCGTGACGTTGCTCTTAAGCATCGGCGCTGCCAGGCGCGCCAGGCCGAACCAGCCGGGCTGCTGGAGCGAGGGCACGCACTGCTCGGCCACCGTGCCGTCGTGGCCGACGACGAACTCGCGCTGCACCCACCCGTCCTCGTCGACTTCAGTGTATAGCGCGGGCATCTTGAGCGTCGCAAGCTCCGTCCGGGTCCATTTGACGTAGATCATTGCCTGAAGGTTCATCCTTCTTGTTATCGGCCCATTATAGCGAGCGAATCTACGCCGTCTCGCGCCGGCCGCGTATCCAGCTCTCCGGGACCCGTGTCGCCTCGACGGTCGCCTCGACGCAGATCTTGCCTCTGGCCTGAAGTGCGCACGATAAGACATAAGTCCGGTCCGTCAGACCGATGACGCGTGCTTCGAGCGCGAGCTCCGTGTGCATCGGCGTCGGCCGCCGATACTCGAGCGCGAGCTTCGACGTCGCGTAATAGAAGTCGGCGCCCGTCCCGATCTCGCGGCCCGCGTCGCGATAGGCCCAGCCGGCGGCCGTGCAGATGCAATGGCAATCGATGATCGTGGCGAGGATGCCGCCGTTGACGAAATGCGAGGGTCCGGCGCAATGGTAGGGCTCGGGCGTGAATCGGGCCACGCTCGATTCGCTCCCCGACCAGTAGCTTTTTATGCGCAGGCCGTCGGGGTTGTGCGGACCACAACCAAAACAATGGTTGTGAGGCAGCAGGTCCTGTAAGGCAGTGAGCTTAACGCTGCTCTCGGGGTCGCGCTTCATTGATTCGAAGCGTGCGTCCTCCGAGTTCCTTGCCGTTGAGCTCTGCGATGGCCGCCTCGCCCTCGGCCTGGTTCGGCATCTCTACGAAGCCGAACCCCCGCGAACGACCGGTCTCTCGATCCGAAAGGATCTTGACCGATGAGACATCGCCGTAAGCCGAAAACGCCTCTCGCAGCTCATCTTCACTCATCCCGTAGGACAAGTTGCCAACATAGATATTCATCAAAGTGTCTCACGCCGTCTTAAACAGCTAGCAGCTCAATCAACGGCGTGAAATCAAGCGCTAGACCGGTGGGCTCGTTCGATCTCTTGCTAGTTATCGCGCTTGATAGAAAGATACCCAGCCGGAGCCAAGTGCCAAATGCACCAACCGACTCTAAGCTCGCGCAGGGTACGGGTCAATGCCGCGCCCGGCCGAAATGCCCGCATCTCGGGCTCTCAGCGGGAATTCCCGCCGGCGGATACCTTATATATCCCGGTGAGCGGCATATATCCCGGTGAGCGGCGCGGCCGCGGCCGCGATGAAGGCCAGGAGCCACAGATAGAAGCCGACGGCGAAGCCGAAGGCCGGGACGCTGCGCCCCGCGCTCTCGGCAACCGATGCTGCGGTGAAGCTCGAGACGGCGAGCAGCAGGCCAAGCGCAGCAGCTCCGAGGGCGAGCCGGTAACGCCGGATCCAGCCCAGCACGAATGTCAGGCCGAGCACGGGATTCGCATACCACGCAACGACACCGTCGCGCCAGCCGCCGGCGCCCTGGCGCAGCACATCCATGCCGGACTGCGTCGGGATTCCCGAGCCTTCGATCGCAGGCATGGACAACGAAACGACAAAGAGCAGCGCACCGAGCAGAACGAGCCAGCGGTCCGATGACACTTGCTAGCGCGGCTCGAATTGCGTCAGGCGCAGATCGGTTTCGTCACCGACTACGCCTAAGTCGTAATCGATATACAGCGACGTCGGATAACCGAAATCGGGCTCATACTCGGCCCGAACGACGGCATCGCGCGCGTAGGCGCCTGCGAGCTTGTCGAAGAGATCGTCGACGGTCCAGTACAGATCGAGGCTGCCGTCGCGTGCCGGCACCTCGCGATCGGAATCGCCATGCAGGTGGTAGACGTTCTCGACCTCGCCATTCGTCACCGTCACCACGGTCACCGGCGGCTCGTCGCGGTTGCAGTCGCAGTACTTCTGGTAGCCGTAGCGATAGTCGCCGGACTGTGTCGCCTGCCAGAGCGCCCGCGCGGCCTCGAGCCGCGCGACACCGGCCTCGTCGGCCGGTGCCGGCACGCCGGCGAGGAGCCCGATCAGACCGATCGTCGTCGCAACCCGCTTCATGAACTGGTTTCCTTCCCGCGTGCAGAAGCCCAGATCATAACGCTCGCGACGAGAAGGAACAGGTCCAGAATGCCGAAGATCCGGAACCAGTGGTCCACATTGAGCGAGAATGCACCGACACCGAAGAAGGACAGCACGAAGCAAACGAAAATGACGGCTGCATGCCCGTGCCAGGATGCGATGGCCGCCACGAGACCGACCAGGGCGGCGAAAAGGCCATACGCGACGGCAATCCCGCCGATGGCCGTGCCGCCGTCGAGCATGAAACCGCCGACCGGAAACCAGATGATCGCGATCCAGAGGGCGGCTGTCGCCCCGCCTGCGAGCAGGCCGATGGCGCGTCCGGCGACCGACAGCATGCGTGCCGCCTTCTACAGATCGGCCGAAACGACGACGATGGCCGCTGCCAGCAGGCTCAAGCCCACGCCGATCCCGATGGCGGCGCCGATCGCCGCGCCGATCACGACGTTACCGAAGGCATAGCCGATCGCGCCGCCGACGATCACGCCCCAGAGCAGGCCGGCCGGCAGTGCGATCGCGCCCCAGAACGGAAACCCTTTTCGCTCACGCATATCAACGCTTTTGTATGACCAGGCGGCCCGAGGGCTTCTCGCGGCCCTCCTTGTCTTTATACAGATCGCGGCCGGCCGCCGCCATGACCTCCTGGAGCGTTCCGCCATCGTCGGGCATGCAGCCGATGCCTACGCCGACCTGCACGCGGACGATCCGGGAGTCGACCTCGAGCGTCGTCGCGAAGACGACGTTGCGGATTCGCTGCGCGACCTCCCGCGCGATGACAGGATCGGCATTGGCGAGCAGCGCGGCAAACTCATCGCCGCCGTAACGCGCGACGATATCGCTCGTGCGCGTGAGCCTTACGAGCGCGTCGGTCACGAGCCGAATGGCCTTGTCGCCGGCTTCGTTACCGAAGCCGTCGTTAATCGACTTGAGCCCCTTGATGTCGATCATCAGCACGGCGTAGTTGCCCTGCGCCTGCCGCGCGAGCTCCGCATGCCGTTGCGCGAGCTTGTTGAAGGCGCGCATGTTGTACAGGGCCGTCAGCTCGTCATGATCGGCCAGCGCCCGGATCCGCTCCTTGGCGATATGAATGTTCTCGGCCAGCAGGATCGTCAGAAACGCGACGAGCACGAAGGGGCCGAGCACGCTCGCGACCTCGGTCGCGAATGCCGCATCGAGCGCGCCGTAGCCCTGCTCCAGCGCCTGCAACAGCAGATAACAAACGATGATCAGCACGAGCACCAGAGTGGTCGCGCGCCGGCCGAGCGCAAGTGCGGCCGTGATGATCGGCAGCAGGTAGAGGTTCGTCAGGGCGGCACGCTCGCTGCCGCTGACGGCGAGCACGGCGGTCAGGAACGCGATCATGACGAGGATCTCGACGCCGATCTTCGCCACCATGCGCGTGGCCAGAAAGCTCGAATACCGGAACACGATGATGAATACCGCGAACGCCACGAGAATCCCGACGACGACGACGTCGCGGGCGGCATCGGGGCGGGTGACGAAGAGGTAGAGCGTGACGAGGATCAGGAGCAGCCACTCGATCTCGGAGAAGCTGCGCGCGAAGCCGCGAAGCTGGGCCTGCTCGATTTCCTGGTTGCGGACCCGCGGATCTGGGCCGCTCATGTCACTCCGCTTGGCTTAGCGCGATCGCTTCGTAACCGAGTGACTTCAGGGCGTGCTCGAGCTGGGGGTCTTCGGCAATCGTCACGGCGTCGTCGGTGCCGCCGTACTGGCGGCGCGCATCGCTGGGTCGGACGGTCACGTCGGGCTCGATGCCGAGACCGTTGATCGTGGTTCCCGACGGCGTGAAGTAATGCGCCGTCGTGAGCTTGATCGCGCTGCCGGCCCCGAGCGGAACGACGCTTTGCACCGACCCCTTGCCGTAGCTTCGCTGCCCGATGAGATCCGCGCGTCCGTGATCCTTGAGCGCGCCGGCAACGATCTCGGAGCCGGACGCCGAGCCCCGGTTGATCAGCACGGCCAGCGGCACGGACTCGAACGGATCGCCGGGACTCGCGTACTGCTCGAAGCGAGCCTGTCGAATCCGTCCGTCGCCGCGCACGATCAGACCGCCCTCGAGAAACTGGTCGGCGACACCGATGGCCGCGTCGAGCACGCCGCCCGGGTTGTCCCTGAGATCGAGCACGACCCCGCTGAGCGTGCGCTCGCCGCCTTGCGTCAGCGAGCTTGCCGCGGTCTCGAGCTCGGCGAGCGTGCTGTCCGAGAATCCGCTGACTCGGATGTAGCCGAAGCCGCCGGCCAGATACTCGCTGCGCACGGTCTGGACCCGGATCGCTGTTCGCGTCAGCGAGAAGTTGAACAGGTCCTCGTTCGCGCCGCGGCTGACGCCGAGCCTGACCTCGGTGCCCGGACGGCCCCGCATCCGGTTGACGGCGGCTTCGAGCCCGTTGTCGCCGACGGGCACGTCGTCGACGGAAACGACGATGTCGCCGGCGAGGATGCCGGCCTTTGCTGCCGGCGCATTGTCGACCGCCGCGATGACCGTCAACTTGCCGTCGCGAATATCCACATCGAGACCGACGCCGGTGTAGGTTCCGGTCGTCGCGATCCGAATGTCCTCGTACTGGCGGTTATCGAGATAGCGGGAATGCTGGTCGAGCCCCTCGAGCATGCCGCGGATCGCGTTCTCGACAAGCGTCTCCTCGTCGATCTGGTCGACGTACTCGTTGCGCACGCGCGCGATCGCCTCGGTGAGCAGGGCAAGACTGTCATCCTCGAGCGCGTCGAAGGTCGACACGGGCGCCTGCTCGCGCTCGGCGAGCATCGAGCTCGAGATGGACACGGTGAGGCCGAGCACGGTGCCTATGACGAGCACGAGAATGCTGCGCACTTTCAGGGACATGTGGTTGCTCTTCCCCCGGTCTTCCCTTGCCGTCAACGATAGCACAGGCTGCCGGAGCCCGGCACCTCGGCGGCGCTAGCGAATCCAGGCGGTCGGATCGACCGGGTCGCCGTCCTTCAGCAGGCTGAAATAGAGCCCGGTGCCGCCCTGGCCGCCCGTGTTGCCGACCTCGGCGATCACCTCGCCCGGGGTCACCCAGTCGCCGATCTCGCTGAGCAGCGCGGCATTATGCCCGTACAGCGTCCAGTAGCCGTCGCCATGATCGAGGATCAGCACGAGCCCCATGTGAGTCAGCCAGTCCGAGTAAATGACGCGGCCGTTGTAGACGGCCCGGACCTCGGTGCCGGCCTCGGCCTCGAGGACCACGCCGTTCCAGCGAACTCGACCCGAGCTCTCCCGGTAGTCGCCGAACCCGGCCGCGATGCGACCGTCGATTGGCCAGCGGAGCTGGCCGCGCTGCTCGGAGAACGGCGCGTCGCTCGAGACCGGAAAGCCCTCGACGATTCTCGCGAGCCGCGCGATCGTCTCGTTCAGCTCCGTTTCTTCGGCTCGCATTCGCTCGATGCGTTGCTCTGCTCCTTGAATCGAGGCGTCGAGCTCCGCGACGAGCGCTTCGCGCTCGGCCCGCTCGCGACCGAGCTTCGCCGCTTCGGCCTGCTCGGCCTCACGCAGCCGCTCGAGCTCGAGCGTGACGGCTTCGTTCTCGCGCGCGAGCTCGTCGAGCCGCGCGATCTCGATATCGACCGCGGCGATCCTGTCGCTGCGATGCCGGTTCAGATAATCGTAATAGACGAGCATGCGGCCAAGATCGGCCGGATTCTCCTGACTGAGCAACAGCTTGACGAGCTCCTGCCGCCCGGTCATGTAGCTCATCCTGACCTGCTCGGCGAGCGCGTCCTGCTCGCCGTCGAGCCGGCTCGCGGCCACCGCGCGCTCCTCGGCGATTTCGTCGCGGCGCTGCGATCGCGCGTCGATCGACTCGCCGAGCGATGCGAGCCGGCTTTCCGTCTCCGCGAGCGAAAGCTCGATCGTCTTGAGCGCCGCCATGCCGTCGTCCCGGCGGCCGATCTGTCGTTCGACCTCGCGTTCGAGTCGCGCGATCTCGCTGCGCAGCCGTTCGAGCTCCGCCGCGGAGCGCTCCTGCGCGGCGCCGGAGGTCGACGCCGACGCTGCCGCCAGCCAGATCGTGACCACCGCGAATCTTCGAACCGAAGCCCTCATCGGGCAGAGAGTGTATGCCCAAACGCCACGATTTGCGTGCCGATGCCGCTGCTATAATGCCCGCCCTCATGCAGCTGGCCCGGGGCTTTCGATGGGCGAACTCGTCGCCTTCGCCAATTCCCATCCGATACTCGCGAGCGTCGTCGTCGCCTTCCTCGTCGCCGTGCTCGCTTACGAGGTTCGGCTCAAGACCCGCGGAATCGCTCAGGTATCGACCGGCATGGCCGTGCAGCTGATCAATCGCGGCGCCGCCATCATCGACGTCCGGCCGCCCGAGGACTTTCAGACCGGACACATCGTCAACGCGAAGAACGTTCCGCTGACCGACCTTGCGACCAAGCCCGACGCCGTGAAGAAGAAGAAGGACAAGCTCCTGCTCACAGTTTGCGACAACGGCGTCATCGCGCGACGCGCAGCCGACATCCTGCGCAAGGCCGGGTACGATTCGGCCTTCAGCCTGCAGGGCGGCCTCGCTGCCTGGCGCACAGACAACCTCCCGCTCATCAAATAGGAGAGACAAGGACAATGGCAGACGAACCGGCGCAAGCCAGAAACGATCAGCAGCCGCAAGCCGGCAACGACAGGCAGCTTATGCTGCAGAAAATCTACATCAAGGACATGTCCTTCGAGTCTCCCAAGGCGCCCGAGGTCTTCACGCTGCAACGCAAGGCCAACACCCAACTCAATATCGGCTCGGGCAATCGGCAAATCGACGGCAACCATTACGAAGTGACGCTGACGCTGACGATCGAGTCCAAGGACGGTGACCAGACCCTGTTTCTGATCGAAATCGTGCAGGCCGGCGTTTTTACGATCAGCGGCTACACCGACCAGGAACGCGCCGCGCTGATCGGCAGCTTTTGTCCCGGCACGCTGTATCCGTTCGCGCGCGAGGCCGTGGCAGAGATTGCGTCGAAGGGCGGCTTCCCGCAGCTGTTGCTGCAGCCGATCAACTTCGATGCTCTCTACGCACAGGCGCTCCAGCAGCGCCAGGCCGACGCCGGCGCCGGCCAGCCGCTTCAGGTCCAGATGCCGGGCTCGGCGCCGGCCGACGCAGCGGCGGCCGGAATATCGACGGGCGGCGCCGGGACGTCGAGCGACGGAGGGGCGCCGGGCGGCGGAGAGACGCATTAAGTCTGTCGACCGGATCGCGGTGATCGGCGCCGGCTCATGGGGCACGGCGCTTGCGATTCAGTTCAGCCGCTCGGGGCGCAAGACGACGCTCTGGGGCAGGGACGAGCAGGAGCTTCGGGCGATGGCCAGGTCACGCTCGAATCGCAAGTATCTCGAGGGCGTCGACTTTCCCGACCAGCTCGACGTCACGGACGACCTGACAACCGCGCTGGCCGCGGCGGATGACGTCGTCATCGCCGTTCCGAGCCAGGGTTTTCGCGAGACACTCGAGGCTATTGCCTCTACGGGTGTCGGGTTCGCCGGCCTTTGCTGGGCGACGAAAGGCTTCGAGACCGCGACGGGCCTGCTGCCGCATCAGGTCGTCGCCGAGACGATGTCCGAGAACCTGCCGACGGCTGTGCTGTCGGGGCCGACCTTCGCCGCCGAGGTCGCGCGCGAGCTGCCGAGCGCAATGACAATCGCCTCCGCGACCGAGTCCTACGCGCATCGGCTTGCCGTGGCCATCACCACCGACACGTTTCGCGCCTATCTCTCCGACGATGTCATCGGCGTCGAGGTCGGCGGCGCAACCAAGAACATCTATGCGATAGGCGCCGGCCTTTCCGACGGACTCGGCTTCGGCGCCAACACGCGTATCGCCCTCCTGACACGCGGCCTGGCCGAGATGACACGGCTCGGGATCAAGCTCGGTGCGCGCAAGGAGACCTTCATGGGCCTCGCCGGCATGGGCGATCTCGTTCTGACATGCACCGACGATCAATCGCGCAACCGGCGCTTCGGGCTCGCGCTGGCCCGCGGCGTTCCGCAGAGCGAGGCGCGCGACGGGATCGGCCAGGTCGTCGAGGGCTATTACGCGGCGCGCGCCGTGCATGGCGTCGCCGCGCGAAAAGGCATCGACATGCCGATCGCCG
This sequence comes from Gammaproteobacteria bacterium, assembly GCA_035513215.1. Taxonomy (GTDB): domain Bacteria; phylum Pseudomonadota; class Gammaproteobacteria; order Steroidobacterales; family Rariloculaceae; genus DATCZB01. The sequence continues at coordinate 9,194 of DATKCK010000030.1, forward strand.
AGCAGGTCTATCGCGTCCTCTACGAAGCCCTCGCTCCAGGCGACGCCGTCGCGGCTCTGATGACGCGCCCGATCATGCGCGAGCACTAATTGGCTCCACTAATTGGGTCAGACCCCATTCAGTTTCAGACCCCGCTTGGTTTCCCCTTTGATGGGCCGCATTGGCATCCGGGCGCGCGAAGCGCAGAATGACCAGCCTATGTTCCGTAAAATCCTCGGCGGCTCGCTCGCTTTCCTCCTGGTCCTCGTGGCTGTCGCCGGGCTGCTTTTCGTCGGCAATGCCGCACCGACCGTGACGCCGGTTTCCGCTGCGACGATGGGGGACAGCTCGAGGCCCTACGTCGTAAAGCTCCATGCCAGGTGGTGTCCCGTCTGCATGCTGACCAAGGCCGAATGGGCGCAAATCGACACGACGTATGCCGATCGCGTGAAGCTCTTCGTATTCGACTCAACAAGCGATGCGACGATCGAAAGGAGCAGGATCGAGGCGGAGCGTATCGGCCTCGACGGGCTGTGGGACCGGTACAGGGGTGCGAGCGGTGTGGTCCTCGTACTCGACGGCCGAACCAAGGAGGTCCTTGCCGAGCTCGCCGGGAGCCGCCCGTTCGCGGACTATCAAAGCGCCATCGACGCAGTTCTCTGACGAGTCTGGTCGCCCCCTTTTATGGGTTCGTTGAGACCCCGCTATCACATCGAGTCGTTTCGTGCAAAGGGGTCTCGTGAAAAGGGGTCTGACCCCACTCAGCTTCCGCCGGCGAAGCTCTGCTGGCGCCAGGCCTCGTAGAGCGTCACGGCGGCTGCGTTGGAGAGATTCAGGCTGCGATTGCCGGGGACGAGCGGGAGCCTGAGAAGGCGATCCGGCGGCAGGCTGTCGAGCACTGCCTGCGGCAACCCGCGCGTCTCGGGGCCGAGCAAGAAGGCGTCGCCTTTGACGAACGAGGCTTCGAAGAACGAGCGCCCGGCTCTCGTCGTCAGCGCGAAGACGCGGGACTCGCCCAGCGACCCGAGACAGCTCTCGAGATCTTCGTGCTCGAAGACACGTGCAAGCTCGCGGTAGTCGAGCCCTGCGCGCCTGACCCTGGCCTCGTCGATGACGAAGCCGAGCGGATGCACGAGGTGCAGGGTCGCGCCGACATTGGCGCAGAGTCTGATGACGTTGCCCGTGTTCGGCGGGATTTCCGGTTGATAGAGGATCAGTTGGAACACGATAATCGCCCCGTGGATTCGAACGTCGACCTGCCCGTCAGCTTCTGCGGTCTCACGCTCAGGTCTCCGGTCGTTCTCCTGTCCGGCTGCGTCGGCTTCGGCGAAGAATATACCCGCGTCAAAGGGTTCAGTAACCGCGACGTCGGGGCCATCGTGCTCAAGGGCACGACGCTCAAGGCGCGTCTCGGCAACGAGCCCCATCGCATCTGGGAAACGCCGGCCGGCATGCTGAACGCGATCGGCCTGCAGAACCCCGGCGCACGCGCCGTCGTCGACGACATTCTTCCGCGTCTCGATTTCTCCGAGACGAAGTTCTTCGCGAACGTCTCGGGATCGACCGTCGAGGAGTATGTCGAGGTCACGCGCATCTTCGACCAGTCTCCGATCGACGCGATCGAGATCAACATCTCCTGCCCGAACGTCAAGGAGGGCGGCGTTGCTTTCGGCAACTACCCGGACATGTCGGCCGAGGTCGTCGCCGCCTGCCGGGCCGTGACGACGAAGCCGCTTATAACGAAACTCTCCCCGAACCAGACCGACATTGCCGCCAACGCCCGCGCCTGCATCGACGCTGGCACGGACGCTCTCGCCGTCATCAACACGCTGATGGGCATGGCGATCGACGTCGACGAGCGCAAGCCGATCATCGGCAACGTTCAGGGCGGCCTTTCGGGACCCGCGATTCGCCCCATTGCGCTGCTCAAGGTGTATCAAGCCTACGCCGAGGCGGCCCGAGACGACATCCCGATCATCGGGCAGGGCGGAATCGAGACGGCGAACGATGCGCTCGAGTTCATCCTCGCGGGCTCGACGGCCGTCGGCGTCGGCACCGCGCTCTTCTACGACCCGCTCGTCGTCAAGAAGCTCAATTCCGGCATCGCCGCCTATCTCGACCGCGAGGGATTCGACTCCGTCGCCGACCTCGTCGGCGCCCTCGACACGGGCGAAGTCCCCGACAAAGCCGTCAGCGGCTAACGTCGTCTACCGCATGTGCAATTCGACGATGTCCCCGTCCGCCACAAGATGCTCCGGCCCGACCTGCTGCCCGTCATAGACCCGCTTCCCCCAGGCCCGGGCGTACCGCAACGCCCCCGCGATATCACGGTGCACGAGCTGGGCCACATCGAGCACCGTCGCGCCGCGGCGCACCGTGAACGGCTTGTCCTGCTCGGGCGGCTTGCCGGGCATCTTGGTATAGACACGGACGATCCCGAGATGCTCGAACAGAAACTCGGCGATGCCATCGAGTGCTTCGCCCGTTTCCGCCGATACCACGAGCCGCGGAAAACCGACACCGGCCAGCTCGGCGAGCGCCTCTAGGTCCTCGGGGCCAGCCGCGAGATCCGACTTGTTCGCGATGAGCAGCGCCGGCAGGCGGATACGGAACGGATCATCTTCGCGGTCCTCGCCGTCTTCACCTTCGTCCGCGCTCGGCCTGGCGATTTCGCCGGCCGGCCACTGCGCCGTCAGCGTTACCTTTTTCTGCTTGAGCTTCTCGAGCACGAGGCTGATCGCCTCGGGCGATGCCGGATCGGAGAGATCGACGACGAGCAGCGCGGCATCGGCCGGTTGCAGTGCCGTCTGAATCCATGGCGCGACGTAGTCTTCCGAAATCGCCGGAAGGTCGATGAGCTGAAAATTGATATCGGCATAAGGGAGCATGCCGGCCAAAGGTTCCTGCGTCGAATGGGGATAGGGACTGACCTGCGCCCGCGACCCCGTGAGCTTCGTGTGCAGGCTCGACTTGCCGCCGTTCGGCGGGCCGAGAAGCGCAACCTGGGCCGCCCCTTCGGGGCGGATCGAATGCACCGGGCCCGACCGCTTGCCACCCTTCTTCGGGCCCGACAGCTCCTCGGTCAGCGCCTTGATGCGGCTCTTGATGTCTGCCTGGAGGTGCTCCGTGCCCTTGTGCTTGGGGATTGCCCTCAGCATTTCCTTGAGACAATCCAGCCGTTCGCGCTCATCGCTCGCTGCGCGGTATGCCTGCTCGGCCTTCTTGTATTCGGGACTCAGGTTGGCTGGCATTGCGCCTGCGATTATGCACGAGCGTTCAGCCGACCGCCGCCGGCTGCTGGCCGAGCCGACGCGCGCTCTGGTTTAATGCGCGCAGTTGCTGTCACAACGAGAGTTCTGCGTGGGTATTCACGCCACCGCGATCGTATCGGCGGATGCCGACATCGCATCGACGGCCGAGATAGGGCCCTTCTGCGTCATCGAAGGCCGCGTGAGCATCGGTGCTGACACCGTCGTCGAGTCGCATGCGCGCATCGGCAGCGTCTACGGCCAGGTCACGATCGGCGAGAAGAATCTCGTCCAGTGCGGCGCCGTGCTCGGCGGGCCGGCGCAGGATTACAGCTACGGCGACGGAAAGACGGAGCTCGTCATTGGCAACGGGAACCGCATCGGCGAATACGTCAGCATCAGCCTCGGGACCGTCAAGGGCGGCGGCACGACGCGAATCGGCGACAACAATTTCATCATGGCCTTCGCGCACCTGGGTCACGATTGCCAGGTGGCCGATCACGTCGTGATCACGAACGGCACGCAGCTCGCCGGGCACGTCACGGTCGAGCATCATGCGCTTCTGAGCGGGCTCGTCGGCGTCACGCAATTCGTTCGCATCGGCGCCTACAGCTTTCTCGTCGGGGGCGCGTTCGCGAACAAGGACATCCTGCCGTATACGATCGCCGAGGGTCACTGGGCGACCCCGAAGGCCGTCAATCGTGTCGGACTCAAGCGCGCGGGCTTCAACCTCGCCCAGAGAAAGAACATCGAGAAGGCCATTCGCATCGCGCTCGAGCGAAAGACGACGATCGAAGACGTCGCTAACCGCATCCGCTCGGAGTGCGAGCAGGACGAGCCGATCGCTCATCTGCTCGCGTTCATCGCCGGCTCCGAGCGCGGAGTGGCACGCGCGTGAGCCGGATACGCGTCGGCGTGGTCGGTGTCGGGTACCTCGGCCGCTATCACGCGCAGAAGTACGCGCGTGCCGCGGATGCCGAGCTCGTCGGCGTCTGCGACCTCAACGAGACCGCGGGCCGCACGGTCGCGCAGGAGACCGGCACGAAGTTCTTTGCCGACTACCACGAGCTGGCGAAAGCTGTCGATGCCGTCAGCATCGCGGCGAGCACGCCGGCCCATCACGCGCTCAGCAAGCATTTCCTCGAGCACGGCATCCACGTGCTCGTCGAGAAACCGATGACCGTCACGAGCACCGAAGCGGCCGAGCTCACGGCGCTCGCCGAGACGCGCGGACTCAAGCTTCAGGTCGGGCACATCGAGCGCTTCAATCCGGCGCTGCTGGCCGCCCGCGAGGGACTCGACCGCCCGAGCTTCATCGAATGCCACCGCCTCGCGCCCTTCACCCAGCGCGGCGCCGACGTCAACGTCGTGCTCGATCTCATGATCCACGACCTCGACGTCATCCTCTCTCTCGTCGACGACACGCCGGCGCGCGTCTCGGCCGTCGGCATCGCCGCGCTGACGGAGACCGTCGACGTCGCCAACGCGCGGATCGAGTTCGCCTGCGGCGCCATCGCAAACGTCACGGCCTCGCGCGCATCGACGCGCTCCGAGCGCAAGTTCCGCGTCTGGCAGGACCAGCAATACGTCTCGATCGACTTCGGCCGCGGCATCGTGCAAAAAGTCCGCAGCCGCGGCACCTGGGAAGAGGGCGAGTCTCCCCTCGACCAGGAGTCCTGGAACCTCGAGAAAGGCGATGCCCTCGCCGCCGAGATCGACTCCTTCCTGGCCGCGATCCGAACGGGCGGGGACTGCGTCGTCACCGGCCGCGACGGCCAGGCAGCGCTGGAGCTCGCCGAGTTGATCCTCTCGGACATCGAGGCTCGCCGTCAGCGCGCAAAGGCCGTGTGAGCACGACCGCTCCCGTCAATCCGAGCCCTCGATCCCAAGCTCTTTGATCTTGCGAGTCAGCGTGTTGCGCCCCCAGCCGAGCAGCTTCGCGGCCTCGAGCCGCTTCCCGCGCGCCCGCTTGAGCGCGATGCGGATCAGCGTCCGCTCGAACGCCGGCATGGCCTCCTTCAGCAGCGGCGACGACGAATCGTGAGCGATGCGGTCCTCGGCCCATTGCTCGAGCCCGGCGGTCCAGTCCGTTGCTTCGCGGGAGCCGGCCGCGCCGAGCTCGGCCGGCAGGTCCTGCACGACGATCTCTCGGCCGGCGGCCGTGACCGTCAGGCGCCGGCAGAGGTTGACGAGCTCGCGGACATTGCCCGGCCAGTCGTAGGTCAGAAAGTGCGAGGCCGCGCCTTCGCTCAGCGACTTCGTCGCAACGCCAAGCTCGTTGGCCGCAAGCTCGAGATAGAAACGCGCGAGCTCCACGATGTCCTCGCGCCGCTGCCTGAGCGGCGGCACCTCGATTCGCATGACGTTGAGCCGGTGGTACAGGTCCTCGCGAAACCGGCCTTCCTCGACCCGTTTGGAAAGATCCTGATGCGTCGCCGCGATGACGCGGACGTCGACGTGAATCGGCGCCTGCCCGCCGACACGGAAGAACTCGCCCTCGGCCAGGACGCGCAACAGGCGCGTCTGCAGCGCCGGCGACATGTCGCCGATCTCGTCGAGGAAGAGCGTCCCGTCGTCGGCCTGCTCGAAGCGGCCGATGCGCCGCTCCGTGGCGCCGGTAAACGCGCCCTTCTCGTGACCGAAGAGCTCTGACTCGAGCAGCTCCGACGCGATCGCCGATGTGTTCAACGCGACGAAGACCCTGTCCGCGCGCGGTGAGTTCTCGTGCAGCGCGCGCGCGACGAGCTCCTTGCCCGTCCCCGACTCGCCCGTGATCAGCACCGTCATGCTCGCGCGCGAGAGGCGACCGATCGCCTTGAAGACCTCCTGCATGGCAGGCGCCTTGCCGATGATCGTCTTCGCGCGCGCGACGGCAAGCTCGTCGGGCTTGAGCTTGGAGCGCTGGCGCGCCGCGCGCGAGACGAGCTCCACGGCCTCGTCGACGTCGAACGGCTTTGGCAGATACTCGAAGGCGCCGCTCTTATACGCCGCCACCGCGCTCTCGAGATCGGAATGCGCCGTGATGACGATGGCCGGGATATCGGGCTCGGCCGCGTGCATCTTCTCGATCAGCTCGAGCCCCGTCATGTCGGGCATGCGAATGTCGGTCACGACGACGTCGGGCTTCGCCCCCTCGAGCGCCCGAAAGAACGCCCCGGCGGACTCGAAGCAGCGCGGAAACATGTTCGCCTGCTTCAGCGCTTCCTCGAGCACCCAGCGGACCGACTCGTCGTCGTCGACGATCCAGACCATCAGTCCGGGAGTCGCCATCAGTCGCGACCCCCGGCGTCGCGGCCCGGCAGCGCGACCGGCAGATGGATCCGAAAGACGGTCTGCCCGGGCCGGCTGTCGAACTCGAGCAATCCGCCGTTGCCGCTGACGAGCTCCTGGGCGATCGTCAGGCCGATCCCGGACCCGTCGGGCTTGCTCGTCACGAGCGGGAAAAAGACATTTTCCTGCAAGTCCTCGGGAACGCCTGGCCCGGAGTCCTCGATCTCTATCGAGTCGACGAGACGATGCTGGCGGCCGCCGATGACGACATTCGTCAGGACTCGCGTGCGGATCACGATTCGACCGGCGGCGCCGACCGCCTGAAGCGCGTTGCGGGCGACGTTCAACAGGGCCTGCACGAGCTGGTCCCGATCGACTCTGACCGGCGGCAGGCTCGGATCGTAATCGCGAACGAGCTCGATCCCTTCGGGCGCCTCGGCTTCGATCAGCTCGGCGATGCGCTCGGTCAGCTGATGCGGGTTCAGGTCTTCCTCGCGCCGGGCGCCACCGACACGCAGCACCCGGTCGACGAGCGCGGCCAGCCGGTCGGCCTCGGCGATGATGATGTCCGTGTACTTTCTGAGCTCGCCGCTACCGAGCTTGCGCTCGAGGAGCTGCGCGGCACCGCGCATTCCGCCGAGCGGGTTTTTCACTTCGTGAGCGAGCTGGCGAACGATCTGCCGGGAAACGCGCTGCCCCGCGGCTAGCTGGCTTTCGCGCATGATCTTTCTTTCCCGCGCCTGGTCGTGCAGCTCGAGCAGGACACCGCGATCGAGCGGCGCCGCGCGGCAGTCGAGGCTGAGCTCACGGCCGGCCGCGCGCACCTTGAGCGCCCGCAGCCCGATCGTCAGCCCCTGCTTCATCGTCCGCTCGCAAAGCTCGATGAGCTCGTCCGACCTCGCAACGACGTCGGCGAGACCGTGTCCGATTGCCTGGCGCTCGCTGAGGCCGAAAAGGTCCTGCGCGGCGAGGTTGAAATAGGTGACGACGAGATGCTCGTCGAGCGCGATGACGGCGATGCCGAGGCCGCCGAGGATCTTGTCGGCGCTCGGTGGACGCGAGGCGCCTTTCGAGCGGGAGCTTAGTTCCCCCCCTGCCGGGGACGCGTAACCGGCGGACGCGTAGGCGGAAACGCCGGTGAAACGGTCTGTGGTGCCGGCTGCTGGGAGCTCGTCTGCTGCACGAAGAACGTCACCGGCGCCGCGCGTGCGATCTGCGCGCCGCCGGCATCGACGATCACGGCGCCGAGCGTGTGCTCGCCCCGAAACACATCCGTCACCGTGATCGCCAGCGAGCGCGTGCTGAGCGGCAGCCGCTCGCCGTCGTACTCGACCTCGATCCGGTGCGCCGGTCGCAGGGCCGGAACGGTCGCCAGCTCGACGGTCATCGTCGAGCCGGTGTTGAACAGCGTTTCCTGCGGCGCGGGGCTCAGGATCTCGAAGGTCGTGTAGCCGACAGTCTGCTGCGCTGCCTGCGCGCCCGACGACGGGCTCGCCGGCGCCGGCACCGCGCCTTCGAAGGTCTGGGGCGCGGACAGCTCGATTCGGGTCGCGCCTTCGACCGGGCGGTCCGAGTAGTGCCGGCGGCCTTCGTCGTCCACCCAGGTCCAGACAGGCTGTGCCACGGCGGCCGCCGAGAACAAAGATGTCAGAGCGATCAGGCACTTGAGCATGCTCCTATCTTACCGCCGATCGCGCATCGGGACCAACGCGGCGGGCGCGGTTTCTTGAACCACGCCCGGCCGCGCTTTTTAACCTAATCTGGCTTCGATACGCGACGATCAGAGGCTGTAGTACATGTCGAACTCGACCGGGTGAGTCGACATTTGCAGCCGCGTGATCTCCTCCGTCTTCAGCGCGATGTAGGCGTCGAGCAACGAATCGTTGAATACGTCGCCGGCCTTCAGGAAGTCGCGATCGGCATCGAGCGAATCCAGAGCCTGCTGCAGCGAGAAGCAGACCGTCGGAATGGCCTTTTCCTCCTCGGGCTCGAGATCATAGAGGTCCTTGTCCATCGGATCGCCGGGCAGGATCTTGTTCTGAATGCCGTCGAGACCCGCCATCAGCATCGCGGCGAACGCCAAATAGGGATTCGCCGTCGAATCGGGGAACCTGACCTCGATGCGCCGCGCCTTCGGATTCGCGACGAACGGAATTCGAATCGAAGCCGAGCGGTTGCGGGCCGAATACGCGATCAGTGTCGGCGCCTCGAATCCCTTGACGAGCCGCTTGTAGCTGTTCGTCGTCGCATTCGTAAAAGCGTTCAGCGCCTTGGCGTGCTTGATGATGCCGCCGATGTAGTAAAGCGCCGTCTCCGACAAGCCGCCATAGCTGTCGCCCGTGAAGAGGTTCTTGCCGCCCTTGGCCAGCGACTGATGCACGTGCATGCCGTTGCCGTTGTCGCCGACGAGCGGCTTCGGCATGAAGGTCGCCGTCTTGCCGTAGCTGTGGGCGACGTTCATGACGACGTACTTCAGCGTCTGCACGCCGTCGGCCTTGCACACGAGCGTACCGAACCTGATGCCGATCTCGTTCTGCCCGGCCGTCGCGACCTCGTGATGGTGGACTTCGGTGACGAGTCCCATCTCCTCGAGCGCGAGACACATCGCCGAGCGGATGTCGTGCAGCGAATCGACGGGCGGCACGGGGAAGTAGCCGCCCTTCACCTTCGGCCGATGGCCGATATTGGGTTCGTCCGACTCGACGCCGGAGTGCCAGGCGCCCTCGGCCGAGCCGATCTGATAGAAGGTCTTGTGCATCTCGATGCCCCAGCGGACATCGTCGAAGACGAAAAACTCATTCTCGGGACCGAAGTAGGCCTCGTCGGCGATACCGGTCGAGCGCAGGTAGGACTCGGCGCGTTTCGCGAGCGAGCGCGGATCGCGTTCATAGCCCTGACCGGTCGACGGTTCCAGCACGTCGCAGACGATGTTGAGCGTCGGCTCCTCGGTGAACACATCCATGACGGCCGTGGCGCAGTCCGGCATCAGGATCATGTCGGACTCCTGAATCCCCTTCCAGCCGGCGATCGAGGACCCGTCGAACATTTTGCCGTCCTCGAAGAAGCTGTCGTCGACCGTGTGCGCAGGCACGGTCACGTGCTGTTCCTTGCCACGCGTGTCGGTCAGGCGCAGGTCGACGAAGGTGACGCCCTTTTCCTTGATGAGATTCAAAACGTCGGCTGGCGACATGAGGATTCCTCCGTTACTGTTGTTTTGTCTTGCGTCTTAGCACCCGAACGCATCGCGCGCGTCTCCCGTCGCCGATGCCAGGGCGCTTGTTTTTGCACCATGAGTGCACATTTTGTGCCAGCTGCGGAAATCCACCGATCAATGGGTTCGGGGCTGTTTATTGCTCTTTTCCGCCGCCGGGCGCCCCCACATGAGGCGCCGCCGAGCGGATGATGCACTATTGCGGTGCGGGCAGTCCAGGGCGGCGCCCGGACACGACCTCGCTATACTTGCGCGCTCCTGAAGTAGCGCCGTCGAGGCATATTCAATGGACCTGATGGACAAGCTCGTCTCGCTCGCCAAGCGACGCGGCTTCATCTTCCCGTCGAGCGAAATTTACGGCGGGCTCAACGGCGCCTGGGACTACGGGCCGCTCGGCGTCGAGCTCAAGCGCAACATCAAGCAGGCCTGGTGGGACGACATGATTGCCCATCACGACGAGCTCGAAGTGCCGCAGGGGGCGCCCGGCGCTTACGGCATGGTCGGCCTCGACTCCGCGCTGCTGATGAATCCGAGGGTCTGGGAGGCGAGCGGGCATGTCGGCGGCTTCAACGACCCGATGGTCGACGACCGGGAGACCAAGTCGCGTTATCGCGCCGACCAGCTCGTCGTCTTCGCGCTCGAATTCGTTTCCGAGGACGGCGGCGTCTCGCGCTTCGACGAAGCGCTGTTCGCCTCGCCGGGCGAGGCCGGCAAGACCGGCAGCGAGGAGCTGACGGCGCCGCACCGAAAGCAGATCGGCAGGATCGAGAAGGCCGAAGGTCGCGGCAGGACGATGGCGATCGCGCCGATTGCCGGCGCACTGACGGACGATGCGCTGCGGGCGAAGACCTGGGCGCCGGCGGCGTCGAAGCCGGGCACGCTGACGGCGCCGCGCGCCTTCAACCTGATGTTCAAGACCCACGTCGGCGCACTCGAGGACAAGTCGAGCGTCGCGTATCTGCGCCCCGAGACCGCGCAGGGCATCTTCGTCAACTTCAGGAATGTCGTCGACACGTCCCGCGTCAGGCTGCCCTTCGGCATCGGGCAGATCGGCAAGGCGTTTCGCAACGAGATCAACCCACGCAATTTCACGTTTCGCTCGCGCGAGTTCGAGCAGATGGAGATCGAGTTCTTCTGCCGTCCCGAGGAGGCCGCATCCTGGTACGACTATTGGGTCAGGCGCCGGTACCGCTGGTACCTCGACCTCGGCCTTCACTCCGACCGGCTCGTGCTGCGCGAGCACGAGCCCGACGAGCTCGCCCACTATGCGGCTGCCTGCGCCGACGTCGAATACCGGTTCCCTTTCGGCCAGAGCGAGCTCGAGGGGATCGCCAATCGCACCGACTTCGACCTCGGACGGCACTCCGAGTGGAGCGGCAAGGATCTGAGCTATTTCGACGATCAGGCCGCCGACGAGGCGTCGAAGCGTTTCCTGCCCTATGTCATCGAGCCCTCGGCCGGTGCCGATCGTGCGACGCTCGCCTTTCTCTGCGATGCCTATGCCGAGGACGAGGTCGGCGGCGAGAAGCGCACGGTGCTCAGGCTCCATCCGCGGCTCGCCCCGTTCAAGGCTGCCGTGTTCCCGCTCGTCCGCAAGGAAGGCATGCCCGAGAGGGCGCGCGCCATTGCCGCCACTCTGCGCCGGCGCTTCCATGTCATGTACGACGAGAAGGGCGCCATCGGACGGCGCTACCGGCGCCAGGACGAGGCCGGGACGCCGTTTTGCATCACGGTCGACGGCGACACGCTGACCGACGACACGGTGACCGTTCGCGAACGCGACGGCTGCACGCAGGAGCGGATCGCGTCCGACCGGCTCGTCGATTATCTGACCGACCGGATCGGGAGCTAGGCCTTGGCGAAGCGCGCGGCGCGGCTCGTTCTGATCGATCGCGACGGCGTCATCAACCGTGACTCGGTTGAGTACATCAAGAGCGTCGCGGAATGGCAGCCGCTCCCGGGCAGCCTCGAGGCGCTCGCCGACCTGACCCGCGCGGGCTTCGCCGTCGCCGTGGTGACGAACCAGTCGGGTATCGGCCGCGGATTCTTCACGGAGCGAACGCTCGCGGCCATTCACGAGGCGATGCGCGCGGCCGTCGAAGCGGCTGGCGGCAGGATCGCCGGTGTCTTTCACTGCCCGCATCGGCCCGACGAAGGCTGCCACTGCCGCAAGCCCCGGCCGGGCCTGCTGCATCAGGCAGCCGAGGCGCTCGGTCTGGCCCTGGCGGGGGCGCCGTTCATCTGCGACAAGGCATCGGATGTCGAAGCGGCCCGGGCCGCGGGCGCGAGGCCGATTCTCGTCGGCGCGGCCGATCCGGATCCGGTAACTGCCGGGGTCGAGCGCTATGCCGATCTCGCCGCGGCGGCGAGACAACTGATCGGCGAAGCCGGAGACTGAGCGTGCGGCGCTGGCTCGGATCGATCGTCTTCACGACCGCGCTCTTCGTCTCCGTCGTGCTCTACGGCCCGGTCGCCATGCTCGTGCGCGCCTTCGGTTACCGCGCCATGTACGGCGCCGTCGTTCTCTGGAGCCGCGCGATGCTGACGCTGCTGCACCGGCTCTGCGGCCTTGGGTATTCCGTTCGCGGACTCGAGCGGCTGCCGGAGCAAAACGCCGTGATCCTGATGAAGCATTCCTCGTCGTGGGAAACGATCGCCCAGTTCGTACTGTTTCCGCGGCAGACGTGGGTGCTGAAGCAGGAGCTCATCTGGGCGCCGATCCTGGGTTGGGCGATCTTCTGCCTCAAACCGATCCCGATCGACCGCAAAGGCGGCCGGACCGCCGTGGAACAGGTTATCCGCCACGGCCAGGCACGCCTCGCCGAGGGCCTCTGGGTCGTCATCTTCCCCGAGGGCACGCGCGTTCCGGCCGGTCAAACCCGCCGCTACGGCATGAGCGGGGCCCTGCTCGCCGGGGCAGCCGGCCGCCCGATCGTCCCGGTCGCCCACAACTCCGGCCATTACTGGCCGAGACGCAGCGTATTGAAGCGACCAGGCACGATCGAGGTCGTCGTCGGCGACCCCATCGACACCGCAGGCCGCGACCCCCGCGAAATCAACGCCGAGGTCCAGTCCTGGATCGAATCCCAAATCGCCCAAATGCCGAAATCGCCTTAGGGGCGCTTCTGACCGGTTCCAATCCGCCAAAACACACCCATGCGCAGGCCGGGTGTGCGAGCACGGGGGTGCTCAGGCGAGTTCCGCAGCGCCCCTCGACTCGCGTCAGAGTCGCTCCTCGAAAAAGGACTTAGAGCCTTAGGCAACCCGCGCGAGGACTGTCTGAGCCGGAGCGCCCCCGTGCTCGCACGCCCGGCCTGCGAGAGCGACTGATTTCTCGCCTCGGCAGGAATGAACTGACGAAAGGCTAAACGTCGAGATTCGCCACCGAGAGCGCATTGCGCTCGATAAACTCCCGCCGCGGCTCAACGTTGTCCCCCATCAGCGTCGTGAACACCTCGTCGGCCGCGATGGCATCCTCGATCCTGACCTGCATGAGCCGCCGCGTCTCGGGATTGATCGTCGTCTCCCACAGCTGCTCGGGATTCATCTCGCCGAGGCCCTTGTAGCGCTGGATCGTCTGGCCCTGCTTCGCCCTGGCCATCAGCCAATCGATGGCTTCGGGCACGCTCGCGATGTCGCGGCGCTCGCTGCCGCGCTCGACCCAGGCGCCAGGATGCAGCAGATCCTTGAACTTCGTGCCGATTGCAGTGATGCGCTGGTACTCCGGCGAGCGGAAGAAGCCCTCGTGGATGACGCGTGTCGTCGATACGCCGTGATATTCGCGGCTCACGGTAATCGTCGCCTCGGTGTCGGACTGGTACGTGATGCGGTATTTCGGGCGCGTGCCGTTGCTCGCGCCGAGTCGGCCCTCGAGCGCCGCACACCACGCCTGCATCGCCTCGGCGTCGCCGAGCTCGCCGGCCGCGACGGCCGGCAGCCAGATCATCGCGTCGAGGACGGCAGAATCGTAGCGGCGGCCCCAGCGCTGGATGATCGCCTTGACCTGCATGTACTCGCGCGCGAGCGTGCCGAGCGTCTCGGCCTCGAGCGGCGGACCATCGCCGCCCGTATGAAGCGTTGCGCCGTCGATCGCGCTCGACAGCAGCAGCGCATTCAGCTCGGCCTCGTCTTTAACATAATATTCTTTCTTGCCCCGCTTGAGCTTGTACAGCGGCGGCTGGCCGATGTAGATGTGGCCGCGCTCGATCAGCTCCGGCATCTGCCGGTAGAAGAACGTCAGGAGCAGCGTCCGAATGTGCGAGCCGTCGACGTCGGCATCGGTCATGATGATGATGCGGTGGTAACGCAGCTTGTCCGGATCGAACTCGGTACGTCCGATGCCACATCCGAGCGCCGTGATCAGGGTGCCGACCTCGGCCGACTGTAGCATCTTGTCGAAGCGGGCTTTCTCGACGTTCAGGATCTTGCCCTTGAGCGGCAGCACAGCCTGCGTGCGGCGGTCGCGCCCCTGCTTGGCCGAGCCACCGGCCGAATCGCCCTCGACGAGAAAAAGCTCCGACAGCGCGGGGTCCTTCTCCTGGCAGTCGGCGAGCTTGCCGGGCAGGCCCGCGACGTCGAGCGCGCCCTTGCGGCGCGTCATCTCGCGTGCCTTGCGTGCCGCCTCGCGCGCCCGCGCCGCTTCGATGATCTTGCCGACGATGGCCTTGGCCTCGGCCGGATGCTCGAGCAGGAAGGCCTCGAGCTGGCTCGCCACGACCGATTCGACGGCGCCCTTGACCTCCGATGAGACGAGCTTGTCCTTCGTCTGCGACGAGAACTTCGGGTCCGGCAGCTTGACCGAGAGCACGGCCGTCAGGCCCTCGCGGGCATCGTCGCCCGAGGTCGAGACCTTGGCCTTCTTGCCGGCACCTTCGCTTTCGATGTAGGTGTTGAGCGTGCGCGTCAGCGCTGCCCTGAATCCGGCGAGATGCGTGCCGCCGTCGCGCTGCGGAACGGTGTTGGTGTAGCAGAACATGCCTTCCTGGTAGCCGTCGTTCCACTGCAGCGCGACCTCGACCTGGACTGGATCGCGCGTTTCAGTAAAGTGAACGATGCTCGGGTGGATCGGCGTCTTGTTCCGGTTGAGGTGGGCGACGAAAGCCCGAATACCGCCGGCATACTCGTGGATCTCACTGCGCGATTCGCGCTCGTCGGTCAGCCGGATCCGGACCCCGGAATTCAGGAAGGACAGCTCCCGCAACCGTTTCGAAAGCACCTCATACTCGAAATCGAGATTCGAGAAGATCTCCGAGCTCGGCTTGAAGCGGATCGTCGTGCCGGTCTTCTCGGTCTCGCCGATGGCGGCGATCGGCGCCGCCGGCGTCCCCATCCGATACCGCTGCTGCCAGACTTTGCCGCTGCGATAGATCGTCAGCACGAGCTCCTCGGAAAGCGCGTTGACGACCGAAACGCCGACGCCGTGCAGGCCGCCCGAGACCTTGTAGGAATTGTCATCGAATTTGCCGCCCGCATGCAGCACGGTCATGATGACCTCGGCCGCCGAGCGGCCTTCCTCGGGGTGCAGATCGACGGGGATCCCGCGGCCGTCGTCCGTGACCGTCACCGACTCGTCGGCGTGTATCGTGACGGAAACCTCCCGGCAATAGCCGGCCAGCGCCTCGTCGATCGAGTTGTCGACGACCTCGAAAACCATGTGGTGCAGGCCGGTTCCATCGTCGGTATCCCCGATGTACATGCCGGGGCGCTTGCGCACCGCGTCAAGGCCTTTTAAGACCTTGATATTACTGGAATTATAGCTGTCTTGGGCCATGCTCTGGGAGGCGCGAAAGAGAACGGCTGATTATACCACCGGATGGATCCTGCCTTGTTCCACGTGGAACACCGGGAAACCGGGATCCGGCCGCAGCGCCTCGACCGTCAACCCGGTCAGAACCTGCTGAGAGCGGAGGCTGTCGAGAGCGGCCTTGAGCCGTGACTGTGATCGTTCGTCGAGCTCGGCCGAAGCGTCGTCGATCAGCACTGTGCTGCTGCGGCCCGTGCGCTCCTCGAACAAGCTGACTTGGGCTATGACCAGCGCGGCCGCGACGAGCTTCTGCTGCCCGCGCGATGCCGTCTCGCGGACGCCGCCAACGTCGAACTCGAGCCGCAGATCGGCCCGATGCGGTCCCACCTGCGTAAATCCCGCCGCGCGGTCTCCATCCCGGTGCTCCTCGAGCGCCTCGTCGAGGCTGATCCCGCCCCGCCACCCCGGGCGATAGCTCAGCTTGAGCTCGTGGCCTAAAAGCGCCCTGGCCTGATCGGCCGCGATCGCCGCAAGCCGCCAGACATAGGCGGCCCGGGACGCGTGGACGGCGCCCGCGGCCGCGAGAAAAGGCTCGCTCCAGACGTCGATTTCGGCCGTTGCACCGCGTGCCTTGAGCGCCGCATTGCGCTGGCCGAGCACACGCCGGTAATGGCGCCAGTCGTCGAGAAATCGATGTTCCACGTGGAACACGCCCGAATCGACGTAGCGACGGCGCTCGCTCGGCCCGGCTTCGACGAGCTGATGCAGGCGGGGATCGATGACGTGGACCGGAAACATCCGCAGCATCTCCGCCTGGCTTTTGACGGCCTCGCCATCGAGATGGCTCGTCAGTCGGCCCCCGGCGAATTCGACGCCGAGCCGACGCGTTCGGCCCTCGGCGTCCCGCACGCGGCCGAAAACACTGAGCCTGTCACGGCCGCGCCGGACGAGCCGGGCTGTCTGACGCGACCGAAACGAGCGGCCGCGGGCCAGCAGATAGATCGCCTCGAGACAGCTCGTCTTGCCGGCCCCGTTCGGCCCCCAGAGGTAGTTCCGTTCCGGATCCAGATCGACCGCGACTTCACCGAGGCAACGCACCCCGTCGATTCGAAGGTGCTCGAGGCCCATCGCAGCCGACGCCGAACGCTTTCCGCCTAGCCCAAGCCGGCCGCGGCCGCGAGACGGCCGGCATCGCCAATCGCGCGACAGGACACTAAAGCCTCATCGGCATGACGACGTATTTCACGCGATCAACCCCCGGCGAAATGATCAGACAGCTCGAGTTCCCGTCGGTCACATGGAGCTCGACCTCGCCGCTGTCGGCCGCCGCCAGCGCTTCCAGTAAGTAGTTGACATTAAAGCCAATTTCAATCTTGTCACCCTGGTACTGGAGCTCGACCGTCTCAGTCGCTTCCTCCTGCTCCGGGTTGTTGGCCGATATCGTCACGGTGCCGCTGTCGAGCTCGAGCCGGACACCGCGATACTTCTCGTTGGACAGGATCCCGGTCCGTTGCAACGCGTGCCGCAACAGCTCCCGATCGGCCTTGATCACGTTTGGCGCCTTGCTCGGGATGACCCGCTCGTAGTCCGGAAAGCGCCCATCGATAAGCTTGGATGTCAGTCGCACTCCATCGCAGTCGACGCGAATGTGATTGGACCCGAGGACGACGCTGAGGTCGTCCTCGCCGTCCAGCAGCCGGTTGAGCTCGAGCACGCCCTTGCGCGGCACGATGACCTGCCCGTTCTTGCCCGCCGCCGCCGCAAGCTCGACTTCGGCCAGCGCCAGTCGGTGGCCGTCCGTCGCGACTGCCCGCAGCGTCTTGCCTTCGGTCTCGAGCAGCAGGCCGTTCAGGTAATAGCGCACGTCCTGCTGCGCCATCGAGAACTGCGTTTTCTCGATCAGCCAGTGAAGGTCTTTCTGGCCGACCTTGAGGCTGTGCTCGCCGGTGATGCCTTCGACGATCGGAAAGTCGCTGGCTGCCAGCGTCGACAGCGTGAACCGGCTGCGGCCCGCCTTGAGCGTCAGTCGATCGCCGCTCTGGCTGACCTCGACCCTGCAGCCTTCCGGCAAGGCGCGGCAGATTTCGTAAAGCTTGCGACCCGGCACCGTGACCTCGCCGGCCGTCGCGCTGTCGACCGCGGTCTCGGCGACGAGCTCCACCTCGAGATCCGTCGCCGTCACGTTGAGTGTCTTGCCCTCGGTTCGCAACAGCACATGCGAAAGGATAGCCATCGTCTGTCGACGCTCGACGACACCGATGACGGCCTGGAGGGGCTTGAGTATCGACTCCCGGGATCCGTTGAACTTCATCTCACAAAAGTCCTGTCATATAAGAAAACCTGTTGTAGTTAGCATTCCAAAAAACGGTGGAAAAGCTATTTTTCTCGAGAATTATCAGTAGGTTGAGAAGGAAAAAACGTCCGTGGCACCGGCCTTGTGGCTGTGGCTCCCCTGTGCATAAGAATCGTGTAAAAAACAATCCACGCGTTGTCCACATCTATGTGGTCAACGTTCTGTACAGGTTGTGATAGTCCTCCCCGACCCGCGCTTCCGTTTCCCTGAGCTCGCTGACCCGGCGGCAGGCATGCAACACGGTCGTATGATCGCGGCCGCCGAAGGCGTCGCCGATCTCCGGCAGACTGTGACGCGTCAGGTCCTTGGCGAGCGCCATCGCGATTTGCCTCGGGCGCGCGATCGAGCGGCTGCGGCGCTTCGACAGCAGATCGCTGAGGCGGATCTTGAAATATTCCGCGACCGTTTTCTGAATGTTGTCGATCGTGACGAGCCTGTCCTGAGAGGCGAGCAGGTCCTTCAGCGCTTCCTTCGTGAACTCGAGGTCGATGGCGCGCCCCGTGAAGTCGGCCGTGGCGATGACGCGGCGTAGCGCGCCTTCGAGCTCGCGGACATTGGAGCGAATCCGCTGCGCGATGAAGAACGCGACCTCCTCGGGAAGCCGCGTCCCGACCGCGTTCGCCTTGCTCATCAGGATTGCGACGCTCGTTTCGAGCTCCGGCGGCTCGATCGAGACCGTCAGGCCCCAGCCGAACCGCGACTTGAGCCGCTCCTCGAGACCTTCGACCTCCTTCGGATAGCGGTCGCAGGTCAGGATTACCTGGCGCTGACCTTCGAGCAAGGCATTGAATGTATGGAAGAATTCCTCCTGAGAGCGTTCCTTGCCGGCAAAAAACTGGATGTCGTCGATCAACAGCGCATCGAGGGTGCGGTAGACGCGCTTGAAGTCGGCGATCCGGTTGTGCTGGAGCGCGCTGACCATGTCGGAGACGAAGCGCTCCGAGTGAATATAGGTGACTTTGGCACGGGGGTCCCGGTCGACGATCAGATTGCCGACAGCATGCATCAGGTGGGTCTTGCCGAGCCCGACGCCGCCGTAGATGAAAAGCGGGTTGTAGGCGCGGCCCGGGTTCGTGCCGACCTGATTGGCTGCCGCGCGGGCGAGCTGGTTGCTCTTGCCCTCGACGAAGTTCGCGAACGTGAAGCTGCGGTTCAGACGGCTCGAGCTCAACGAACGCGCGGGCCTCGCTTCGCTGCCGTTGGCTATCGGCGCGGCCGCCGAAGGCTGTCCACCGACCTCGATCGTGATCCTGGTTTCCCGATCCGGCTTGTAGCGCCGGCAATAGCGCTTCAGGCGCTCGAGACTGTGTTTTTCGATCCAGTTGACGACGAAACGATTCGGGGCCAGCAGCTTCAGCTCGTCGGCCGACTCGATGGCCTGTAACGGCCTGATCCAGGTGTTGAAATCCTGCTCCGGAAGCTCGCCCTCGAGAGCGTGAAGACACTGTTTCCAAAGGGACGGGTTTGCCGCCGAGTTCTCTGCCACGGTGTTCTTGTTACGGCCAAGTAAAAGGTCTTGCGACGAAGAAATCGCAGTCTAATACGAGGCGAGGATACTTATCCACAAGCCGCCGTGGTTGACAGAAAACAAGCGTGCACGTAAAGTTCCCGGCTCTTTACGCGCCGCGCATCTATCTGTTTTTGCAAGCGCTTTTTCCATCGCGAGCCAGTGGTTTATGAAGAGAACGTACCAGCCGAGCAAGTTACGCCGCAAGCGCACGCATGGGTTTCGCGCCCGCATGGCGACGCGCGGCGGACGCAAGGTGCTCAACAAGCGGCGCGCCAAGGGGCGGGCCAAGCTCTGTCCCTGACGCCAGCGCGCGACGAGATCCGTGTCGCGTGGCAGCCGTGAGCACAGCGTTTCCGCGCGCGCGCAGACTCCGGACGGCTAAGGACTATTCGCGTGTCTTCGGCGGCGCGGACCGCTCGTCGGATCGCTTCTTCACAGTGCTTGCAAGACTCAACGGCTTGTCCGAGGCCAGGCTCGGACTTGCGATCGCGCGGCGGGTCGCACCGCGCGCTATCGACAGAAATCGCTTGCGGCGCCTGGCCCGCGAGTCGTTCCGGCAGCTCACGCTCGCGCCGCTCGATTATGTCGTCATGGCCAGGAAAGACGCGCTCGATGCACCGAATCCGGCCATCCGAGACAGTCTCGACCGGCACTTCGTTCGGCTGAGCGAACGAGCGAAAATCTAACAATGGACAGAATTCGCTTCGTCCTGTGGTTCGGCCTCCTGGCGGCGATCTGGATCAGCTACACGACCTGGGTCGACGAGAACCGGCCGGAGACCGTGCCCGCGGCCCCGGCCGACCAGCCGGCCCAGCAAACATCCAGCGATGTGCCGGGCGCCATCGGCGATGGCGATGTGCCGGTGATCGGCGATCCGGCGACCGGTGTGCCGGAGGTTGCGCCTGCCGAAACGCAAGCCGCACCCGCGCGCCGCATTTCCGTGCGGACCGACGTCCTCGATCTCGTCATCGATCTCGACGGCGGCGACATCGTCAGAGCCGACCTGCCGGAATACCCGGTCGACAAGGAGACGCCCGACGTTCCGATGCGTCTGCTCGATTACACGCCCGGGAACCGCTGGGTTTTCCAGACCGGGCTCGTCTCGCAGCGCGACGCGCCGGCGCCGACCCACGAGGCGACGTTTCAGGCCGACAGCGACAGCTACGTTCTTGCCGAGGGCAGCGACTCGCTCGAGGTCCGGCTGCGCTGGTCGGGGCCTGCCGGGGTCGGCGCCGAGAAGGTCTACACCTTCCGGCGCGGGCAATACGCCGTTGATCTCGAGCTCGTCGCGCAGAACGAGGGCGCCGATCCCTGGCCGACACGCGCGTACGCGCAGATGCGCCGGCGGCACAATCCCGCCGATCGAAGCTACCTGTCGGTTGATTCGTATTCGTTCACGGGGCCCGTGATCTACGACGGCGACCAGTACGAGAAGATCGACTTCGAGGATCTGCAGCGAGATCCCGTCGATCAGACGGTGCCGAACGGCTGGGTGGCGAGCATCCAGCACCATTTTCTCGCCGCCATCGTGCCGATGACGGACGAAGCGACGGCGTACGAAGCCAGAGCGGTCGACGGCGACAGCTATCGCCTTCAGGCACTCGGTCCCGGCACGTCGGTGGCCCCGGGCGGGGAATTCCGTTATCCGGTCAGGCTTTTCGTCGGACCGAAGCTGCAGGACCAGTTGGCTGCCGCGGCGCCCGGGCGGGAGCTCAGGCTCACGGTGGACTACGGCGTGCTGACGGTGCTTTCGCAGCCGCTGTTCTGGGTGCTCGACCTGATCCATGGCTGGGTCGGGAACTGGGGACTGTCGATCATCATCACGACGTTTCTGATCAAGCTCGTCTTTTACAAGCTGACGGCGACGAGCGGCCGCTCGATGGCCAAGATGCGCAAGCTCGCTCCACGCATGAAGGCGCTCCAGGAGAAGCACAAGGACGACCGCCAGGCCTTGAGCCGGGAGATGATGGCGCTGTACAAGAAAGAGAAGGTTAATCCGGCCGCGGGCTGCCTACCGATCCTGATCCAGATGCCGTTCTTCTTCGCGTTCTACTGGGTGCTGATCGAAAGCGTCGAGATGCGCCAGGCGCCGTTCGTTCTGTGGATCCAGGATCTGTCGGTGCGCGATCCGTTCTTCATCCTGCCGGCCCTGATGATCGGCGCGATGGCGTTTCAGATGCGCCTCAATCCCGCACCCCCCGATCCGGTTCAGGCGCGCGTGATGCAGATCATGCCGTTCGTCTTCGGCGTGCTCTTCGCCTTTTTCCCGGCGGGCCTCGTGCTCTACTGGCTGACCAACACGGTCGTCTCGATCGCGCAGCAATGGCGAATCAACCAGCTGGTGGCGAGGGAAGGCTAGGCGGCGACACGATCGCCGCGGCGGCGACCGCGGCCGGGCAGGCTGCCATCGGCATCGTGCGGATCTCCGGTCGGCGCGCGCTCGAGATTGCCGAGAAGGCCTGCCGGAAATCGCTGACGCCCCGTCGTGCCGAGTTCTGCCGGTTTCGCGCCGCGGACGGGGAGCTGATCGACGAAGGCATCGCGTTGTATTTTCCCGGGCCGGCCTCTTTCACCGGAGAGGACGTCGTCGAGCTTCAGTGCCACGGCTCGCCCGTCGTCATCGACTGGTTGCTCGAGACGGTCTGCGCCCAGGGCGCGAGGCCAGCCCAGGCCGGCGAGTTCTCGCTGCGCGCGTTTCTCAATGACAAGCTCGACCTGACTCAGGCCGAAGCGATCGCCGACCTGATCGCGAGCGGCTCGCGCGCGGCCGTGAAGGCAGCCGGGCGCTCGCTCGCCGGACGGTTCTCGGCCCGTGTCTCGGAATTGCAGCAGGAGCTGACGGCCTTGAGGGTCCTGTGCGAGAGCTGGCTCGATTTCCCCGACGAGGATATCGATCATGCGGCGAACGACGAGCTCGAGCGGCGCTGGCGGAGTCTCGGCCGGGCGAT
Source organism: Gammaproteobacteria bacterium (assembly GCA_035513215.1). GTDB lineage: Bacteria > Pseudomonadota > Gammaproteobacteria > Steroidobacterales > Rariloculaceae > DATCZB01. Next base: position 31,456 of record DATKCK010000030.1, read on the forward strand.
CGATGAGGTCCTGCACGAGGCGTCGCACGGCAGAAAGCTCAGCGACGGTCTGCACGTGGCCATCGCCGGGCTGCCGAACGCCGGCAAGTCGAGCCTGCTCAATTGCCTTGCCGGCAGCGATGCCGCGATCGTGACCGAGCAACCGGGCACGACGCGCGACACGATCAGGGAGACCGTCGACCTGGGCGGCGTCTCGCTGACGCTCGTCGATATGGCGGGCTTACGCGAGACCGAGGATCTGATCGAAGGCGAGGGCATTCGCCGCGCCCGGGCCGAGATCGCCGACGCCGATCACGTGCTCTGGGTGGCGGACATCCGTGACGGCATCGAGTCGGCGCAAATTAACGCGCGTCGGGCAATCCCTGCGAGCACACCATTCAGTATCTTGCTCAACAAGATCGATCTCGTCGATGGCGAGCCCGTGCGGTTCGAGGACGGCGGCGCCGTTCTCGCCCTGTCGGCCAGGTCGGGTGCCGGCACGGAAGCGGTGGTGAGGCATCTGAAGCAGGTCGCCGGACTCGACGAAGCCGTTGAAAGCGCCTTCAGCGCGCGACGCCGGCACGTCGATGCGCTCGCAAGCGCGCGTGAGCGCATCGCGGCCGCCGGGCCCCTGTTGACGACTCAACTGGAGCTCGCGGCCGAGGAGCTCAAGGCCGCGCAATCGCATCTCGACGAGCTGACCGGTGAGCATACGAGCGACGATCTGCTCGGAGAGATTTTTTCCAGCTTCTGCATCGGCAAGTAGGGCCAGTTCCAGGGGCGTCTGCCGAGGGCCATGGATATCCTTTAACTATCTATAAATACTGTATTTATTTGTCTTATCCGATCTGTCGGTCTACACTGGCAGCCATCGATTTGTATGTCCAAGTATGTGTCCAAGTAAGGCTCTAGACCCGTCAGGGAGGCTACTTGGACATACGGAGACCACGATGGCGTTGACCGACACCGCCCTGAAGGCGCTGAAGCCGAGGGAAAAGCCGTACACCGTGACTGACGGCCGCGGCCTGTACGTCGAGGTGTTTCCGACCGGCGGTATCGCGTGGCGATACAGGTATCGCCTCAACGGCAAGTACGAGAAGCTGACGCTGGGCAAGTACCCGGCGCTG
>DATKCK010000031.1:0-25030 GCA_035513215.1 Gammaproteobacteria bacterium
CGAACGCGACCCCCTCGCCTCCATGCTTCTCCGCCATCACCTTCGTCAACGCCGCCGTCAACGTCGTCTTGCCATGATCCACATGACCAATCGTCCCCACATTTACATGCGGCTTCGTTCGCTCAAATTTTGACTTCGACATCGAAGATGCTCCTAAGTACTCTCTTTTATGCTTATGGAGCCCACAACCGGACTTGAACCGGTGACCTCTTCCTTACCAAGGAAGTGCTCTACCACTGAGCTATGTGGGCGGAAAACCGGCGCTGGCGCCATTTTCCGGGCCCTGTGCATCGTTGTTACGCCAGCCGGCGGGCAATCCCAAAGACGTCCTCGTGTGCCTGGAGCGGGTGATGGGAATCGAACCCACATCATCAGCTTGGAAGGCTGAGGTTCTACCATTGAACTACACCCGCCGCTGCTGATCCCCCTCCAGAATGGTGGAGGGGGTAGGATTCGAACCTACGAAGGCAAAGCCAGCAGATTTACAGTCTGCCCCCGTTGACCGCTTGGGTACCCCTCCGCGGACACAAGCGGCGTATTGTCAGATTTGATCCCGGGACTGTCAACAGCCGCCCCCGGGCGAATAGCCTGCCGCTTCAGTCTGTTAGCGGCGGTCGAAACGCGATTTCGCGACTCGCTCGCGCCCGAGCTTCGACATAATGCTCGCGCCCGTAACAGCCTGATAGTTAAGTCCTTCTCGCAACAGCACGGGATAGGACCGCGCCGCCGGGATCGACCCGGGAGTTGGCATTCGGCGATTTCGACGGCATGCTAGCGCACCATAACGATCAAAAGACTGCCGGGGGTGAACCGTCGATGGAGCGCCGCTTACTAGAAAGAAACAAGGTCTCGACGACCGTCTACCTGGCGGTGCCCGGAGCCGGCCCGATTCGCTGCCGCGCCAGGAACCTCTCCGCCATGGGCGTCTTTCTCGAGATCAAGGCACTCGGACTCCCCGCCGGTACGGTCGTCAATCTCGTCTTCGCCGTAGACCTCGGCGACACCGTCAGACTGCACCGGCGCAAGGCTGTCGTCGCTCACATCTCCGAACGTGGCGCCGGGTTGATGATGCAGGGCCGATCGCAGGTTCGCCCGATCGCCCAGCGCGCCTCATAGAATCCTTGAGCTCGCGCGTTCGCGCGAACACACTGACCGTATCGGCATCGGCGAGACCGATCGTCCTCGCGAGCGCAGGGCTCGTCGGACGCAGGAACGGATTCGTCTCCTTCTCGAGCGCGAGCACTGTCGGCACCGTCGGCCGCCCGGCGCGCCGCAGCTCAGCGATCTCGCGCGCCCGCGCGACGAGCGCCACGTTCCCGGGTTCGACAGTCAGCGCGAATTGCGCGTTCGTCAGCGTGTATTCGTGCGCGCAGTAGATTCGAGTGTCGTCGGGCCAGCGCAGGATCTTCTGCAGTGAGTCCCACATCTCTGCCGGGCTGCCCTCGAACGGCCGGCCGCAACCCATCGCGAACAGCGTGTCGCCGACGAAGGCGGCCTTGACGCCGGGTACGAAGTAGACGATATGCCCGCGCGTATGTCCCGGCGTCTCGAATACCTCGATTCGATGATCGCCGAAGGGCACCGAGTCGCCCTCGCCGACACCGAGATCGATGCCCGGAATCCTCCATGGTCGGCATGGTGATGCGTGTTGAGGATGTGACTCAGGCGCCAGCCATGCCGATCGAGCTCGGCAAGAATCGCCGCGGCATCGGGCGTATCGATCGCGGCAGTGAGGCCGGTCTGCGGGTCGTGCAGCAGGAATCCGTAGTTGTCGCTGAGGCACGGAAATTGCGCGATTTCCAGCTCGTTCACGGCGGCTCCCGGAAGCGGTGCGCATGAGCGCCTGACGTCGAAGCATAGCGTACAATGCGCCGCTCGACGCAAGCGATGCCCCTTCGATGCCGCAACTGAAGCTGCCCGACGGCACTGTCCGCAGTTACGCCGATCCCGTCACCGGGCTCTCGGTTGCGGCCGATATCGGCGCGGGCCTGGCCAAGGCGGCCGTCGCCATCGCGGTCGACGGCGAGCTCAGGGACTTAACGCGCGAGATCGACCGCGATGCCGCGATCGAGATCGTGACGCGCGACTCCGAGATCGGGCTCGACCTGCTGCGTCACGACGCGGCCCATGTCATGGCCGAGGCCGTCAAGGAACTTTATCCCGAGGCGCAGGTGACGATCGGCCCGTCGATTCAGGACGGGTTCTACTACGATTTCGCGCGCCAGACGCCTTTCACACCCGCGGATCTCGAGCGCATCGAGGAGCGCATGCGCGAGATCGTCGATCGCGACGAGACGATCGTCCGCGAGGTCTGGAATCGCGAGAAGGCCGTCGCCTTCTTTCGCGAAGCCGGCGAGATATACAAGGCCGATATCATTGCCGGCATTCCCGCGGCGGATCCGATCACGCTTTATCGGCAGGGCGAGTTCATCGATCTTTGCCGCGGACCGCACCTGCCCTCGACCGGACGCCTCGGCAAGGCATTCAAGCTGACCAAGCTCGCCGGCGCCTACTGGCGCGGCGACTCGCGCAACGAGATGCTGCAGCGCATCTACGGGACTGCCTGGGCGGATCCGAAGCAGCTCAAGGCCTATCTGCACCGGCTCGAGGAAGCCGAGCGGCGCGATCACCGCCGCATCGGCCGGCAGATGGATTTGTTCCATTTCCAGGACGAGGCCGTCGGCGCCGCGTTCTGGCACCCCAAGGGCTGGACGCTGTTTCAGCTTCTCGTCGGCCACCTCAGGGCGAAACAGACCGCCGCGGGTTACCGGGAGGTCAATACGCCCGAGCTGATGGACCGCTCGCTGTGGGAAGCATCGGGACACTGGGAGACCTTCGGCGAGAACATGTTCACGAGCCGGACGGAGGACGAGCGCGTGCTGGCCGTCAAGCCGATGAACTGCCCGGGACACGTGCAGGTCTTTCGCAGCGATCTTCGCAGCTATCGAGATCTCCCATACCGGCTGGCCGAGTTCGGCAAGGTTCATCGCTACGAGCCGTCCGGCGCGCTGCACGGACTGATGCGCGTGCGGGCCTTCACGCAGGACGATGCCCACATATTCTGCACCGAGGAGCAGATTACTCAGGAGACGGGCGCCGTCTGCGATCTGTTGCTCGGCATTTACCGCGATTTCGGCTTCGACAACGTCATCATCAAGTTCGCCGACCGGCCCGAAAAGCGCGTCGGCGACGATGCCGTCTGGGATCGCGCCGAGGCCGCGCTCGAGAGCGCGATGCAGAGCCTCGGGCTGGACTACAGCCTGAACCGCGGCGAAGGCGCCTTCTACGGCCCCAAGATCGAGTTCGTGCTGCGCGATGCGATCGGCCGCGACTGGCAGTGCGGCACCTTGCAGGTGGATCTGAACCTGCCCGGCCGGCTCGGCGCCACTTTTATCGGCGAGGACGGACAAAAGCACACGCCGGTGCTGCTGCACCGTGCGATCTTCGGCTCGCTCGAGCGCTTCATCGGCATTCTGCTCGAGCATTTCGCAGGCGCGCTGCCGTTCTGGCTCGCGCCCGAGCAGGTTGTCATCGCGACGATCACATCGGACGCCGACCCCTATGCCGAACGCGTTGCGCGGGAGCTGCGCGCCGCCGGAATCCGCGTCGCTTGCGATCTGCGCAACGAGAAGATCAACTACAAGGTTCGCGAGCACAGCCTCGCCAAGGTGCCGGCGCTCATGGCCGTCGGCAAACGTGAGATGTCCGAGGAAACGGTTTCGATTCGCAGGCTCGGCAGCAACGAGCAGTCCGTCATGCCGCTCGCCGAGGCGATCTCCGGCCTGAACGAGGAGAACGCCCGAAGGGCAGTCGATGCGCATTCTTAGCTTCATAGCCGAAGGGAAGCGGAGCGTCGGTCTCGTGGTCGGCGACGGCGTCGTCGATTGCGGCGCGCGCTCGGGCACGCCGGATCTGTTCGAGCTGTTGCAGACCGGCGGCCTCGGGAAGCTCGAGGATCAGGCGCGAAGGCCGGCCGATTACCGGCTCGACGAGGTGCGGCATCTCCCCGTCATCGCCAATCCCGCGGCGAGATTCCTTTGCGTCGGGATCAACTACAAGCCGCACATGCTCGAGATGGGCCGCGAGCTGCCTCCCCATCCGGTGATCTTCGTCAGGTTCCCGAGTAGCCTCGTCGGCCACCAGGACGAGCTTGTCAGGCCGCGCGAGTCGGAGCAATACGATTTCGAAGGCGAGTTCGCCGTGATCATCGGCAAGCGCGCACGACGCGTGTCGAGGCACGACGCGATCGACCATGTCGCGGGATTCGCGTGCTTCAACGACGGCAGCATTCGCGACTATCAGCGCCATAGCGGCCAGTACACGCCCGGCAAGAACTTCGTCGGCAGCGGCGCCTTCGGGCCCTGGATGGTGACTCGTGACGAGATCCCCGACCCCGCGGCGCTCGATCTGACGACGCGGCTCAACGGCGAGGTCGTTCAGAAAGAGAGCACGGGCGAGCTGATCTTCGGCATCGGCGAGCTCATCGAGTACATCTCGATCTGGACCGAGCTCGTGCCGGGTGACGTCATTGCGACCGGCACGCCTGGCGGTGTCGGCGCGGGACGCAAGCCACCGCTGTGGATGAAACCGGGCGACACGATCGACGTCGAAATCTCAAGATTAGGCATCCTGCGCAATCGTGTCGTCGAGGACGATGACTCATAGCCGCACCGCAATTCTGCTGCTTTCACTCGCCGCGCTCGCGAATCGGGCCCTCGCGCAGCCGGCGGATGACGAGTGGATCGACTGGCAGGCTCTCGACGCCGGCGAGATCGTCCTTAAGACGTCGAAGGCCGGCCGCGGGACGGTCCGCATCGACCTCGCGATAGCCATCGACGCCGACTGGCAATCGATCTGGGAGCTGCTCACGGCCTGCGAGATCTCGCCGGAATTCGTGCCCCATGTCGTGGCCTGCCGGCGACTCGCCGCCATCGACGACTGCGATTGCGAGCTCTTCGAGCAGACCGTCAAGCCAGCGTTCTTCCTGCCGAGATTCGAGCACGTTTTCGAGCTCGAGTATTTCCCGCCGCACCGGATCGAAGTCAGCCACATCAGCGGGCCGATCGACCGCATGGAAGGCGCCTGGTCGCTGATCGAGCGCAAGGACCAGCCCATTATTCTGATGCACTCGATGACGCTCAAGCCCGGCTTTCCGGTCCCGCCGCTGTTCGTCCGCAATACGCTGAAGCGGGAACTGCCGGCGGTGCTGATCGAGGTTCGCGATCGCGCGGAGCGCGCGAGCATGGACTGATCGCGCCGATGCTGTGAATCCCGTCACTGCGGCGCGAGCGCGCGGCTGTTAGCGTCGCGGTAATTGTGTCCGATGCCAACGTCAACTCGCCGCGAATACTGATCCTCGAGGCCGACCGCAAGATCGCAAGCCAGTTGCAGCGGTTCATGGTCAAGGGCTGGTCGGGCGCGTCGGTGCAATCGATCGCATCGGCGCTCGAGGATGTGGCGTTCGACAGCGAACGGTTCCGCTCCTTCGATGTCGTGCTCGCCGGATGCGATCTCCGCAAGGACGGCTCGACCGCGAACCCTTCGCTGCGCGCGCTGCGCGCACTGACGGCCGATCCCGCCGTGCCGCCGATCATTCTGCTGACGGCGAGCGGCAGCGAGTTCAGCGCCGTGCAGGCCATCAAGGCCGGCGCCTTCGATTACCTGCCGAAGAGCCTGTTCGGCCGCGAGCAGGTCACGGCGGCGGTCCAGCGCGCGCTCGTCGCGCGCAAGCCCTTTCTCTGGGGCGCCGGAACCGAAGGCGCCCCGCGACTGTTCGGCTACGACCTGCGCCGCTGCCTCGCGACCAACGAGAACTCGTCGATTCATACGGCCTTCAGCGCCGAGCAGCGCAAGGAGGTCGTGATCAAGGTCCTGAATCGCGGCCGGGGTTCGCTGAGCCGGGACACGCGGTTCGCGCGCTTCATCGACGAGTTCAAGATTCTGCACGACATCGACGATCCCGCGGTCGCCGAGATCTACGATTTTCGCGTTACGGCCCAGTATTGCTACATCGCGATGGAGTATTTCGAGCAGGGACACCTCGGCAGCCAGCTGCGCGAGCCGCTGCCCGTGGCCGATGCATTCAGGATTGCGATGGAGATCGCTCAGGCGCTGTCGATCATCCATATGGCCGGCGTCGTGCATCGGGACCTGAAGCCCGGGAACATCATGCTGCGTACCGACGGCACGGTCGCGCTGATCGATTTCGGCATATCGAAGTCGTCCTCGCTGCCGGTCTCCGCCGGCGAGGCGATCAGCGGCACGCCCTATTACATGAGCCCCGAGCAGGCCAAGGGCGACCCGACGGACGAGCGCACGGATCTCTACGCGCTCGGCGTCATCCTCTACCAGATGCTGACGGGCGAGAAGCCCTATACCGGCAGCGGCGCGGCCGAGATCCTCGCGGGGCACGGCGAGTCGCCGATTCCGACGCTTCCGGAGCCGCTCGCGCAGTATCAGCATCTGATCTCGCGGCTGCTCGCCAAGAACCCCGACGACCGGATCACGAGCGCCCGCGAGCTCGTCGAGATCGTCGAGCAGCAGCTCGCGAAGGCCCGCGAGAAAAACTACGCGCTGTCGGCGAGCTCGGCCTGATCGACGAGAGTCTCGAGCCCCTCGAAATCGTAGATCGATCGATCCGCCAGATGGCTCGGCGTCACGTTCTTAAGCGCCCTGAAGAGCCGAGCCGTCCGGCCCGGATCCTCCGTCTCCCACTCCGAAAGCATCCGCTTGATCTCGCGCCGCTTCAGGTTCTCCTGTGAGCCGCAGAGGGTGCAGGGGATGATCGGGAAATCGCGCTTCTTCGCGTAGCGGACGATCTCGCTCTCGGCACAGTAGGCGAGCGGACGAACGACGATGTGCCTGCCGTCGTCGCTGACGAGCTTCGGCGGCATCGCCTTGAGACGCCCGCCGTAGAATAGGTTCAGAAACATCGTCTCGACGATGTCGTCACGATGGTGTCCGAGCGCGATCTTGTCGGCTCCGATCTCGCTTGCCACGCGATACAGCACACCGCGACGGAGCCTCGAGCACAGACCGCACATCGTCTTGCCCGGCTCGATGACCCTCTTGACGATCGAGTAGGTATCTTCCTCGACGATGCGGTACTTCACGCCGATCGATTCGAAATACGCCGGCAGAACGTCGGCGGGAAATCCGGGCTGCTTCTGGTCGAGATTGACGGCGACGAGGTCGAACCGGATCGGCGCCCGGCGCTTCAGAGAGAGCAGCATGTCGAGCAGCGTGAACGAGTCCTTGCCGCCCGAGACGCAGACCATGACGCGATCGCCGTCGGCGATCATCCGATAATCGGCGATTGCGCGGCCGACGTTGCCCCGAAGCTCCGCCTTGAGCTTGTTCCAGCGACCGGATACGGCTTCCATCGGGGGCCGATCATAATCAAATGTCGGCCCGATTGCGGGCGAACATCCCTAATGCTTGATTTCGTTGAACATAACGACAGCGCCTGAAGGCTCGTCTCAGCCTCTGTGACTCCTATCACTGCCCCATTTCGGCTCAATCGCTAGGCTTAGGAGGTTCTCATTAAGTCAATTCCGCGGCATGAAGCGCACGCTCACCGTGATCGTACTTGGCCTGGCCGCGCTGGCTCTGCTCGTCGGCGCCGCAATCAAGTCGCGTTCGATTCCGCTCGAGACCCATATCGCGCGGTATACGCTCGACTCTGACATCAAGCGGCTCGACGACGAGCTCGTGACTCTCGTCAACTCGCTCGAGACGGCCTGGCAGTCGAGTCAGGCGCCCGGCGAAGCCGCGGTCGCCCTGCATCAGCGTATCGTCGCGAGCCCCGAGATTCTGTCGCGGTCGGTCGCACTGATCCCCGGCAACTCGCTTCAGCGCGAAGGAATGCAAAACCACCTCGAGCGGGTGAAGACCACGATGGTGACGGTCGACGAGCTGACGACGACGCTGCTCGACGAGCAAGCGCAGTACTTCGACAATCTGACGCTGCTTCGCGATAGCGGCGCAGATGTCGTCCGGCAGCTTCGCGAGCTCGGACAGGCTCGAGTCGCCGCCGATCTGTTTCAGCTTGTCGCCGAAACGATCGAGTTCGCGGGCTCCGACAGGCCCATCGGCGAGTACGAGATCCGCCGCTTGCTGACGAGTCTGACTCGTGATCAGCGCATCGACGCCACGGTCGGCAACCTGAGCGGGCCGCTGCTCGCGGCAGTCACGTCGATCCTCGCGGCCAAGGACGATATTCGAAGCCGCCTCACGCAGCTCGGTTCGGTCTCGCTGATCGCGAACGCCGATGCGCTGAATCTCGCCGCGGCCTCCGCCTACCAGAGCGCGACGTCGAGCGCGGAAAGCGCGCGGACCATGCTCTCGATCTACGCCGTCGTCATGCTTTTGAGTGTCGGCGTGATCGGGTTTCGCCTGAGCGGCAGCTACCGGGAGCTCAATCGCGCCAACGAAGAGCTCGCCCTGCTCAACGAGTCGCTCGAGCAGCGCGTGCACGAGCGCACCGAGGACTTGAGCAACGCGCTCGCCGAGCTCAAGGAGTCTCAGGTGCAGCTCGTGCAGGCGGAGAAGATGTCCTCGCTCGGCCAGCTCGTGGCGGGGATCAGTCACGAGATCAACACGCCTTTGCTCTACCTCGCCAACAACGCGAGCCTGATCCAGGAGCGGATTGCGGCGCTTCAGGAGTACGTGCAAAGGAGCGCCGAGGCCCTGTCCCTGAACCCGTCGGACTTCGACGATCGCTCCGAGTATCAGGCGCGTCTGATCCAGGGCCTGAAGAAGCTCAAGCTCCTGCTCCGCGAGCTCGAGCTCGAGGCATCCGTCGAGGAAATCGTCGACCTGAATCGCGACAGCATCGAGGGGCTCGCCGATCTCACCGAGATGGCGCAGAGCCTGAAGGACTTCAGCCGGCTCGATCGCGCTCCGGTCGACAGCTTCGACGTCAACGCCGGTCTCGACAAGACACTGAACATCGCGCGCAACATCGTCAAACACAAGGCCGAGGTCAGAAAGTTCTACGGCGAGATCCCCAGGATCGAGTGCTCGCCTTCGAAGATCAACCAGGTCTTCCTCAATCTGATCACCAATGCGGCGCAGGCTATCGAGGACCACGGAGAAATCGTCATCTCGACCAAACTCAAGGGCGACAGCCACATCGTCATCGCCATCTCCGACACGGGCTGCGGCATTCCCGAGGAGAATCTCGCAAAGATCCGCGATCCGTTCTTCACGACCAAGGAAGTCGGCACAGGCACGGGCCTCGGCCTTTCGATCGTCGACGAGATCGTGCGCAGCCACGGCGGCGAGCTGCTCGTCGATTCGAAAGTCGGCAAGGGCTCGACGTTCGCGGTCGTGCTGCCGATCAAGCACGAGAACGAGCCGGACGTGGGCGAGGTCGAGTGCGATGCCGTCGCCGACGCGTGGTTGGCGGAGGCCGTCTAGATGGCGGTCGCGATGACGCCTGCCGCGAGGAAGCCTCAGGTGCTGTTCGTCGACGACGAGCAGCGCGTCCTGAACTCGATGCGGATCATGTTCCGGCGCGAATTCGATCTGCACCTTGCCAACAGCGGCAAGGAAGCCCTCGACATCATCGGCAACGCGGACATCGACGTCATCGTCGCCGATCACCGCATGCCGCAGATGACGGGCGTCGAAGTGCTGACCCAGGTTCGCTCGATGTCGCCGCGAACGGTCAGGATTCTCCTGACCGGTTATGCCGACCTCGACGCCGTCGAAGGCTCGATCAACGACGGAGAAGTCTTCCGCTTTCTGACCAAGCCCTGCCCGCCGGATCAGCTTCGCAACACGGTCGCGCTTGCCGTCAAGGTCGCGCAGCAGCGCCCGGCTTCGGCCCCCGAGCCCGAGCCGGAGCCGGTGGCCGATCTGGTGCCCGAGACGACGCCAGCGGAGCCGCGGCCGCCGCTGATGTCCGTCGGGGTCCCAGCGGCCGCCGCGAGCGCAGCCAGCCGCGAGCGTCTCGCTCAGGGCCTCGGCATCGTCGTATTCACGACCGACGAAGAGGTGCTTAGCACCGTGCAGCACGCCGTCCGCGGCCGCCTGCCCGTCTACTCGGCGACGAACATCGTCAAGGTCGTCAAGATTCTGACCGAGCACCGGCCCGGCGTGCTGCTGACCGATATCTCCGACGACAAGGCGACGATCCAGTCGATGACGGCGAGGCTCAAGGAACACCTGCCGGAGCTCGTGACGATCGCCGTGTCCCTGCACCGCGACGTTCTCGACATGGTCTGGCTCATCAACCACGGCCAGATCTTCCGCTTCCTGCGCAAGCCCTTGTCGCCGGGGCGCTGTGCGGTCAGCCTCCAGGCCGCGCTGAAGCACCACCGGATGCTGCTGAAGAATCCCGACATGGTCCAGCGCTACAAGATCGAGGCGTCGGATGAGAGCGGCCTCGTCGGCGGAGTCATGGCGAAGCTCAGGAACGTGCGCCGGCTCTGGGCTTCCGCATAGGTCGCGCGATGACGAGCCCGAACGAACAGGCCGGGGACAAGCTGTTGTGGCTCGCGGCCGGTGTTGTGGTTCTGATGGGCGCCGCCTGGCTCGTCGTCGAGGCGCCCTGGTCGCAGCCGGCGCCCGTCGCGCTCGAGGCGATGGCGATCACCGAGCCCGAGGTCGCCCCGGCGCCGGCCGAGCCCAGGGCAAGCTCCGTGGCCTCGGCCCGCGCGGCAGCGGACCCGCTGCACACGGCCCGGATGGCGCTCGAGGCGGGCATGCTGACCGAGCCTCCCGAGTACAGCGCGTGGACGCTGTACGGCCGGATCGCGGCCGGCGAGCCCGATAACGCCGAGGCGCGAGCGGGCCTCGAGCAGGTGGCGGCAGCCTTGCTGCAACGCGGCGTCACGGCGCTCGAGCAGGGGCGCTTTGCCGACGCCGACGCGGTCGTCGCGACGGTCACCGAGAGATTCCCGGATCACGAGGGCGCGCTCGCGCTAGCGGCCGAGATCGTGATTGCGACGACCCCGGCGGAGCCGCAGGCCCCGCCCGCCGCGGCCGAGCCCGAGCTCGTCGCCGAGGAACCCGAGCCGGTCGACCCGATTCCCGACATGCACGAGGCCGTCCGCGCGGCGATGGCGCAAAACGCGGTGCTTCGGCCGGTCGGCACGAGCGCCGTCGATATCGTCAGCGAGATGCTCGCCACCGCGCCCGGGCACGAGCTCTCGACCGCGGCCCGCGACATGCTCATGACGGAGATGCTCGACCGCTCGGCGCAGGCGATCGAAGCGCGCGACACGAGAGCGGCGCAAACCTGGATCGATTCGGCCGCGCCTCTGGCCAATCCCGAGCTCGTGGCACGCGCGCAGGATCGCCTGACGCAGTACCTGATCGAGACCGAGACGGAGCGGCTGCTCCCCGCCTCGGAGCTCAACCCCGTGCGCGCGACGCCGCCCGAGTTTCCGCCGGCCGCCCTCGATCGCGGCATCGAAGGCTGGGTCGAGATCGAGTTTTTCGTCTCTCCCGAAGGCGAGACCGAGAATGTGACCGTGACCGACGCCTCGCACGACCGGTACTTCCGTCAGGAGGCCGTCGCGGCCGTCGAGGGCTGGCGCTTCGAGCCCGTCGTCTTCATGGGCCGCCCGATACCGAAGCGATCGTCCACGCGTCTCGAGTTCGTCATCGATTAGACATAATCGCCGGGCGGGACGCGCCGCGCGCGGACTTGAGCTAAACTGCGTTGAACTGTCTCGGCCAAGAAGACAGAGGAGCGAAAGCGGCATGCGACTTCAGTCCAGGGCAGGTATCGCCGCGCTTGCGGCGCTCGTTTTCGGCAGCAACGCGCTCGCCCAGTCGCGCTGCGACTGCACGCGCATCGTCGGCAATTGCCAGGCGCAGGCCGCCGTCTCCGGCAGCTTCATCGACGTCACGAGCAACACCGCGCAATGCTCGCGCGTCGACTACGTCGTCGACGGCACGCCGTTCGTGACGCTCGTTCTCGACGGCGCGGCGAGAGAAGACCGCCCCGGCGGCGCAGGCGGCCCATCGTCCGTGATCGTCCAGACCTGTCAGATCTGCTTCGACAACTCGGCCGCCGCCGCAAGCGAGGAATTCGGCGCGGGTCTCGTTGCCGACGGCGAAGTCTCGCGTCTGATCGGCGTTTCGCCGGCCTACCCGCCCGCAGCGCTCGCCTCCGGCGTCGAGGGTTTCGTCGAGGTTCGCTTCGAGGTCGATGCCGACGGCCGCGTCAGCGATCCCGAGGTCGTCGCCGCCGAGCCCGAAGGCGTCTTCGAGGACGCCGCGCTCGCGGCGGTCAGCCGGTGGCGCTATACGCTGCCCGCCGACGGGCCGCAGACCGTAACCGAGCGCGTCGAGTTCACGCTCGGGAACGCTTTGTTCTCGCTCCGGCCGGGCGCCGGCGGCGCGAGCGCCGACGCCGCCGCGCGCTCAGTCGCCGCGACCGAGACCCGCCGCAACCGCTGCATTCAGGAAGACTCGAGTTACACCTTCGGCGCCGAGGTCGGTGTCAGTCTCGCCAACGCCTGCGACGAGCCGCTTTTCGTCTATAGCTGCGCGGCGGGAACGGGCCGCGACCGTAACCTCTGGGTTTGCCGCGACCCCGAAAGCGCGGGCACGGCCGACGTGCTGTCCGCGGGCCGGCTCGAGATCACGCGGGCGCCGAACGGCGAATACTGGTGGCTCGCATGCGCCGTCGCCGACGCGGCCTGCCGCAGCGACGGGCGGCAGTGGGTCCGATCGACGGACCGGCAGTCCGCCAGCATCGACCCGCAGGGTCGAACGCGGGCGAGGCTCGCGCGCTCGTTCTAGCGCCTCACTCGTCCGTCACGGTGACGAACACGCGGTAGAGGCCGACCGGAGCGTCGGCCTCTACGCGGGCCACGATGTAGCCGCTGCCCGTTTCCCGGGCCCTGATCTCAACGGGGAAGCGGTTGCTGCCGGGCACGACCGCGACGGACCGCCGCGCGCCGTTCGGCGTCGCGAGCTCGAGCATGGGCGGCAGCGTGAGCTCGAGCGTCGACTCCGGATGGGCGGCGGGCGAATCGAACACGAGCTCGATCGTGCGCCTTTCGCCCGGCGCGAGCGTGACCGACCGAAAGCCCGCGTCGAATTCCGCGCTCGTGCCTTCGACGTTGAGTCCCGTGTAGATGACGGTAAAGACGCTGGCGGCGAAGGCGCCGACGAAGCCTGCGGCAATCCACCTCGCGCGGCTTGACCACCGCTTCCGCTCGACGCTCGGATCCATGTCTCCCGCCAATGACGCGCCTAAGATCGGGTAGCATTGTAGCGGGTCGACGCCATCCGCCTGCCGCGCGCATGAGTCGATACCAGGGCTTCATCGGCCTTGGGCTTATGTCGCTCTGTCGGAGCTGCCGGCGGGCACTCTGAGCGAGCGCAGCTATCTAATTACAAGTTATTCACTATGCGGAATGGCGAATTTCGGTAGTCTCGGCATCATGATTGGCGGCTTCAAGGTGCTCGTGCCGGAGCGACGCAGGGAAGTCGTATCGCTCGGGATGAAGTCGATCGTGGCCGGGACGCTCGCCACCTGCTCGACCGGCGCCGTCGTCGGTCTGATCAGCTAATCGAAAGGGAGTGCCCATGCCTGCCAAACGCCTGTCGGCTCTGATCGTCGCTTCACTCGGGCTCCTCGGCGGCGCCGTCGCTTGCGCCGGCACGCTGCAACAGGCCCTGAGCCGGGGCGAGCTCCGTGTCGGCGTGACGATCGCGGCACCATGGGCGATGCGCAGCGACGACGGCGAGCTCGAGGGCTTCGAGATCGACGTCGCGAAGCGTCTCGCCGCCGACATGGAGGTCGAAGTCCGATTCCTGCGCTATGACTACGACGCGCTGATTCGCGCGCTCGAGGCGGGAGAGATCGATCTGATCGCCGCCGGGCTCACGGTCACGCCCGAGCGCGCATTGCACGTGAACTTCAGCCGCCCCTATGCCACGGGCGGCATCGGCATCGCGACCAACGTCGCGACGACGGCCATGGTCGAGCGGCTCGAGGAGCTCAACGATCCCGCGTACACGATCGGCGTCGTCGGCGAATCCGTCGGCCAGGAGCTGGCGCGGCGCGTCCTGCCTCTCGCCGGCCTCGAGACCTTTCGCTCGGAGGCCGAGGCGAGCGACGCCCTCGTCGCCGGCGACGTCGACGTCTATCTCGACGAAGAGCCGATCCCTAGCTTCCTTGCGCTCGAGTACCCCGACGAGGTCGACGTGCCCATCAACCGGCCCCTGCTCGAGACGCGCAGCGCTTTCGCGGTGACGAAGGGCGATCCGGATTTCGTCTTCTTCCTCGATGCCTGGATCGAAGCGCGCGAAGCCGACACCTGGCTGCCGTCAACGCATCAATACTGGTTCAAGACGCTTCAATGGCGAGACTGATTGCAACGGCATGCCTGCTCGGCGTCGCGGTTTCCGGCACGGCGCGGGCCCAGGACGACGAGGCTCGGACCGAGGCTCTGACGGAAGCTCAGGCTCAGGCTCTGACGGAAGAGACCGAGGCGCGGGACGAGACATCCGAGCCCGATCTGACGGTCCCGCCGCGCGTCGAGTCATCGCCGGCCGACGCGCGGCTCGAGCCCGCGCCCGAGGAACGCGAAGACATGCTCGAAGCCGTCGTCGCGGGCGGGCAGACGGATTTTCGCCTGCCCGATCTCGGTACGAGCTTTCGCGAGGAGGAGGAACCCGATCCGAACGACCGGATCGACGTGACGTTTCTCTATCTCTATGATCCCGACAATGTGGACCCGGCCGAAGCGGTCTTTCCGACCATCGAGGACTTGAGGCGGGTCGGCTTTCTGCGCGTTATCGAGCTGCGTTTCGGGCGCCGCTCGCGCGACTGACCTTGGCAGGCGCGGCGCCGGTTTGTCAGGCCGGCAGCGGCATGCGCTCGTCGTCGCCCGGTATTTTCGGAAACCGGTCGGCCGCCCAGTCGTGCTTCGCGGCTTCGATCCGCGCTTCGTCACTCGCGACGAAGTTCCACCAGATCGCGCGAGGGCCTGCGAGCGGCGCCCCGCCGAGCAGCATCAGCGTCGCGGCCTCCCAAGCCCGGATCTCGCAGGCGCGCTCGTTGGCCAGCGCCAGCAGGCAGCCGGCGTCGTAGTCGTCGCCGTCGATCTTGATCGCGCCGTCAACGATATAAATGCCGCGCTCACCGAGCTCGGGCGGAAAGTCGAGCGCGGCGCCGGGCTCGAGCCTGGCCTCGAGATAGAAGAGCGGCGACGCCGTTCGGACGGGCGACCTCGCGCCGTAGGCTTCGCCTGCGATTAGGCTGAGTCTTGCGCCATCGCGCTCGACGGCCGGCAGGTCGTTCGCCGCGACATGCTCGAAGGTCGGCTCTGCGATCTCGGCGGCTTCCGGCAGCGCGACCCAGGCCTGGGCGCCGTGCAGCCGGCTTGCCCGCGCCCGCTCGGCGTCGGTCGATCGTTCCGAGTGCGCGATGCCGCGGCCGGCCGTCATCCAGTTGAGCTCCCCGGGACGGATCGCCTGCCTCACGCCGAGACTGTCGGCATGCATCAGCTCGCCTTCGAAAAGCCAGGTCACGGTCGCGAGCCCGATGTGCGGGTGCGGCGGCACGTCGAAGCCCTTGCCCGGCACCAGATCGCAGGGCTCAAGATGATCGAGAAAGATGAACGGCCCGATCAGGCGCCGGCGCGCCGTCGGCCAGACGCGGTTGACCGTGAAGCCCTCGAGGGACCTCGGCCGCGGGCCGACGACGAGGTCGACGACCGTATCGAGATGCCGTCGATCCTCGATCGCCCTGTCCGCCATCAGTCGGCCGTCGCGCCCTCGGGCAGCATGCAGAAGGTGCAAAGCTTGTTGCCGTCGAGATCGCGAAAGTAAGCGCCGTAGAACTGGCCGAATCGCTGGCCCGGCGCGCCCTCGTCGGTGGCGCCGAGCTCCAGCGCGCGGGCATGAACGGTCTTGACCTGCTCGGGCCCCGAGGCCATCAGTGAGACCATCATGCCGTTGCCGACCGACGCGGCCTTGCCGTCGAAAGGCTTGCAGACGCCGACGCCGGGCGAATGCTCGCCGGCGCTCCACGCTACGAGCCTGTCGTTCTCCATGAAGCGCTTGGCGCCGAAAAAGCCCAGCAACTCATCGTAGAACCCGGTAGCCCTGTCAAGATCATTCGTGCCGATTGTGACGTAGCCGATCATCGTTGTTCTCCCTGATTATCGATGGTGCCGGCACACGGACTCGAACCGCGGACCTGAGGTTTACAAAACCCCTGCTCTACCAACTGAGCTATGCCGGCGCGGCGCCATTATAGCGACTGGGCTTATTGTCAATCAGTCGCTTCGTCGACGACACAGGCGCGCTGCTCGAGCCGGCTGATGCGCCCGGGCTCGGCCAGCGTATCGAGACCGATCGATTCCTCGCTCGTCACCTCGACGTCGAGCCAGTGTGTCTGCGTCGTCCGCATGCTGTCGGCGATCGTCGCCGCGTAGCCGACGTCGTTGACCCGATCGGCCTGCGCGGCGGCGCGCGCGATATCCGAAAACACGCCGATCGACAACAGCGTGCCGCGATCGGAGCTCGCGATGACCTGCGTATCGCTGATCCCGTTCTCGGCGAGATCGGCCGCGATCGCACGCGCCTCGGCCTGGCCTTCGATCGTCTCGATGAAGACCCAGTAGCCGTCCCAGACTTCGGTCTCGCGCGTCGTGCGGCGCGGCGCGAAGCCTTCGGCCGTCAGCGCTTCGCTCGCCACATCGGCCTCGGTCGGGAGCGCGAACGGGCCGACCGAGATGCAGCCCGCCGCTTCCGGCCCGGGCGCGGCGAGCCCGAAATCCGCCGCGGCGATCTCGGCGTCGCGGGCGGAAGCTGCGGCGTCGCCCGGGTCCGCCCGATCGGCGCCGCCGGCAGCGACTGCTTCGGCAGCGGCGGTCTCGGTTCGCGGCGCGAGCGCGGCCGGCGCGTTGTCGCGGCGCATCGTAGCCGGGTCGAGCTCGCGCAGCAGCGTGATTGTCGGCCCGTCGTAAGCCTGGCGCGGGGCGGGCTCGGTGACGAACCACGCGAACACCGCGAGCAGGCCGAGGTTCACGAGCACGAGCAGCAGGAAAAGGCTACGCAGCACGGTCATTTCTCGTCTTCGGCGATGGCGGCCAGGCCATCGAGCACCAAGTCTGCCCTGACTTCGCCCTCGGATGCGAGCCATGCGGCAATCCCGTCCGCGTTACCGCCCGTAACGATCAGCGCGACGTCTGCCGCGAGCGCGCGCGCGACCGTCGCGACGGCCCGGTCGACGGCGGCGGCGAGCGCGACGCGCGTGCCGTGAGCGACGGCCACGGCCGTCGAGCGGCCGAGCAGATCGAGACCGGCAGCGGGCCCGCTCGCCTCGGTGACGATCGGGATCTGGCTCGTGTGGCGGACCAGGGCTTCGATCATCAGGCGGTCGCCCGGCAGGATCAGGCCGCCGAGGTGGCGGCCGCCGGCATCGACGGCATCGAAGGTCAGCGCCGTGCCTGCCGAGACGACGGCAAGCGGCCCCTCGACCAGCCGCCTTGCCGCGATCATCGCGAGCCAGCGATCGACGCCGAGCGTTGCAGGCTCGCGATACGCGCACTCGATGCCATGGGCGCGCGCTTCGACCTGCACGAACTCCGGCGCGAAACCGAGCCGGGAGCGCACGGCCGCGTCGATGCGCCCCGCGACCTCGGGGCCGGCGACGTTTGCGACGAGCACGCGATCGATCGGGCCGGCGAGCGCGGCGCCGAGCAGTGCCCAGGGGTCCGCGCCGCCGCGCAGGCTCGTGTGCCCCGCATCGCGCGCTCGGCCTGCCTCGAACCGCGCCCACTTGATCCGCGAATTGCCGCAGTCAATCGCGAGCATCGCAGAGCCTGACCGTGACGTCGCCGGAGACGACGCGGAGCGTCTCCCCCGATTCGTTCTCGACGAGCAGCGCGCCGTCGGGCCCTATACCGCGAACCGTCCCGTAAGCCGTCCCCGATGCGCTCTCGAGCTCGATCGATGCGCCGTCGAGCACGTGAGCGGCGAGCCATTCGGCGCGATAGGGCGCAAAGCCCGTCGCCGCGTAAGCGGCAAAGAGCTCCGCGAGCCGCTCGATCAGCGCGCGGGCGACGGCGGTGCGGTCGACGGGCAGGCCCCGCGTGGCGCCGGCGAGATCGCGCGCGCCGCCCGGAGCGTCGCTGACGGTCGCGAGCACGGCCGGCGGCAGCCCGGCGTTGATGCCGATGCCGGCGACGACGTGACAGGCGCCGTCGGGCAGCCGGTCGAGCTCGACGAGAATGCCGCCGAGCTTGCCGCCATCGACGATGAGGTCGTTCGGCCACTTGAGTCCGACCTCGAGTGCCGCGGCATCGGCGATGGCGCGCCGCGCGGCGGCGCCGACGGCGAGACTAAGCGCGGAGAAGCCCGCCGGCATCACCGCGAAACGCCACGAGACCGAGAGCGCGACCCCGGCGCCGGCCGGCATCGTCCAGCGCCGGCCGCGGCGGCCACGGCCCGCCGTCTGAAACTCGGCGATCGCGACGCGCATCCTGCCGGTCTCGGGCGGGCGCCCGTCGAGCAGATGCCGGTTCGTCGATTCGAGCACGAGCGCGTGCTCGATCGATTCGATGCGCGCGCGCGCGGCTTCGGTCAGGGCCGATTCGAGCCCGGCAACATCGATGCAGTCGACAGTCGAGTCCGGCAGCACGTTTGCTACCGCGGGCCGAGGCCGAAGAACCGGCTGAATCGCGACTCCTTGCCCTGCGCCATCCGCGCGATGTTGCCGCGGTGCGTGTAGAGCGTGAGCGCCGCGACGAGACAGGCGAAGCCGAACAGCGTCGCGCGCTCCGGCAGGGCAAAAACGCCGAGCCAGGCCGCCGCTGCGAGCGTCGCGCTGATCGTTGCGAGGCCGACGAAGCCGGTGAGAAAAACGATGGCGAGCCACAGGCCGATGACGGCAAGACCGAGACCCGGCGCGAGGTAAACGACGAGACCCGCGGCCGTGGCGCCACCCTTGCCACCCTGGAAGCCGAACCAGATCGGGAACACGTGCCCGAGGATGGCGCCGAACGCGACAGCATGCAGCACGAGCTCGCGATCGACGCCGGCGTCGATCGCGACCGGCGGGAAGTCGAGCCGGGGAATCAGCCACGCGGCCAGGATACCCTTGCCGATATCGACGAGCATGACGCCCGCGGCAAAGGCCTTGCCCTGCGTCCTGAGCGCGTTCGTGCCGCCGGCGTTGCCGCTGCCCATCGTGCGGATGTCGATACCGCCGCGAAACCGCCCGATGACGAGCGCGCCCATGACCCCCCCGACCAAATAGGCCAGCGTGAACTTTAAACCAAGCTCGATCATTCAGCCGTCACCGAGCCAGGCGCGGCGGCGCGCGAGCGCATCGCCCGGCGCGTCATCGTCGATTGCGATGAAGCAGGTGTCGCGGGGTGCGGGAGCGACGGTGAGGCGCGTTTCCGACAGCACGTCGCCGCGAAAAAAACTGACCTCGATCTCATCCCCTTCATCGTAACGAGCGAGAATCTCCGCAATCGAGTCGCCCGTCGCCTGAATGCGATCGAGCGCCACCATGATATCGCCCGGCGCGAGACCTGCGGCTTCCGCCGGCTGGCCGTCGAAAACGGTCGTCAGCCTGAGCCCGGCGCCGTGCGCTTCGAAGCCGGCGCCGAGCGCGGGCCGCGGCGTTTCCTGGCTGGCCGGCGTGCCGCCCGCGTCGCGCGGGCCTTCGGCCTGCCGCAATTCGAATCGGAGGCCGAACCTGTCGAAAAGCGTCCTGAGATCGGGGTCGGCCGTACCGCGCGTCGCAACCGACAGCAAGTCGCGGATCCCGTCGCCGCCGAGCTCGATCGCGAGCGTCTCGAATCCGTCCTCGGGCAGGCCGATGTCCCGGCTGCCGAAGCGTCGCCAGAGCTCGAGCACGATGTGGTCGAGCGTCGCGCGCGGCGGCTCGGCGGACCGCAGCGCAAGATCGAGCGCAAGCGCGACGAGCGCGCCCTTGCCGTAGTAGCTCACGTCCTGATTGGCGCTATTAAGATGCGGCTTGTAGAGACGGTCCCAGGCATTGAAGCTCGATTGCTCGAGCGTCTGCCGATACCGTCCGGGCACGCGATAGACGCGCGTCAGGCTCTCTGCCAGGCGACGCAGATGGGCTTCGGCGCCGAGCAGCCCCGAGAGCAGCAAGAAGCGCTCCTGGTAATAGCTCGTGATGCCCTCGAAGACCCAGAGCAGGCGCGTCGGATTGCGCCGGTCGAGCGCGTAAGGCATGAACGCGGCGGGCTTCGTCCGCTTGATGTGCCAGCTATGAAAATACTCGTGGCTGCAAAGCCCGAGAAAACGCTGGTAGCCGCGCGGCATCCCGGGGTCGCCGGGCCTCGGCAGATCCGTACGCCTGAAAATCAGGCTCGACGACGCGCGATGCTCGAGCCCGCCGTAACCGTCGCCGACTGCAAGCCCGAGAAAGGCGTAGCTCGTAAACGGCGCCGGCCTGCCGAAGAAATCGATCTGCGCCGTGCAAAGCTGCGCGAGATCCGTCGCGACGCGATCGAGGTCGGTGTCGAAGCGCCCGGCGATGACGAGGCGGTGCGGGACGTCGGCCGCCTCGAATTTCACGACCGTGAGCCTCCCGATCTCGAACGGGTGATCGATGAGCTCGCCGTAGTCGGCGGCGCGATAGCGGCCGAAACCCCGCGGATCGATGTCGGCCGGCGTCATCGCCGTCGCGACCTGCCAGTCGGACGCGTGCGGGGGCCGGTCGATTGTGAGCTCGATCGCCTCGCCCGCGCGGCCATCAGGCTCGAAAAAAAGCGCCGTGCCGTTGAGGAACGCGCGTTCGCGATCGAAGTAGGCGCCGCGGACCGAGAGATCGAAGGCATGAATCGTCGCGCGCAGCACGAGCGCGCCGACACTTTCCCCGGCCACCCAGGTACCCTTGGCTTCCTGCTCGAGTGCAACCGGGCCTTCGTCGTCGCGGGCGTCGATCGCGACCACGTGGCGCGCGAACTCGCGCAGCAAATAGCTGCCGGGAATCCACGACGGCAGCGTGAAAGCCTGACGGGAAGCGGGATTTGCGAGCCGGCATTCAACGATAAAATGATGCCGATCGGGATCGGCCAGTTGCACGGAGTAGTAGATCAGAATGCCTTCCTATCGCCGCCGATCGCAGCTCGCCCCGGCTCATGCCGCCGCTTATCTTAGCCTGTTCCTGTTGCTACCTCGTTTGGCCTGCGCCGAGCTGCCGTCGGTCGCCTCGATCAACCTCTGCACGGACCAGCTCGTGCTGAGCGTCGCCGATCCCGCGCAGATACGCTCACTGAGCTGGCTCTCGGCCGATCCCGAGGAATCGATGCTCGCGAACCAGGCCTCCGTTTACCCGCTCAACTACGGTTCGGCCGAGGAGCTGATGGCGATCGGCGCCGATGTCGTCATTGCCGGCAGCCAGACGAGCCCATTCACGCGCTCGCTGCTGCGCCGGCTCGGGTCGACGATCGTCGAGATCGAGCCCGCGGCGAGCCTCGATGACGTCGAGCGCAATCTGCGCGCGGTCGGCGCGGCGATCGGACGCGACCGCGAAGCCGGGGCGGCCACCGCTTCGATGCGCGCGCGCGTCGGCGCGATGCGCGAAAGGCGCGATGCGCGCACCCGCTCGGCCGTCGTTGTTCGGGCCGGCGGTTTCACGGTCGGGCGCAACACGCTCGCAAACGAACTCATCGGGCTCGCCGGGCTCGACAACGTCGTCGCCAACCTCGACCGCTGGGGCAGCCTCTCGATCGAGACTCTGCTCGCGACGAAACCCGAGGTCATCATCATGACGAGCTACCGCGAGAGCGAGGCCTCGCTCGCGAACAGCTTCTTCTCGCATCCGGGCCTCGCCTCGATCGCCGGCGCGACGCGACTCGAGGTGCCGGCCCGCTACTTCGCCTGCGGCGCGCCTGAGAGCCTCGCCGCGGCCGAGTTGCTGCTCGAGCAGATGGCGCCGCGTTGAACGAGAGCACCGAGCCAGGCCGACCTGCCGCCGTTGCGATCCTGCTCGCGATCGGGCTCGCGCTCGCCCTGCCGCTGTCGCTCTTCGTCGGACGCGGCAGCGGCGGCCCGACCTTCGGCCTCGGCGCCGAGGACCTCGCCGCGACGATCCTCGCGGAGATCCGGCTGCCGCGTGCGCTGCTCGGCGCGCTGGTCGGCGGCACGCTCGGCCTTTGCGGCGCGGCGCTACAGGGGCTCATGCGGAATCCTTTGGCCGAGCCCGGCATCCTCGGCGTCTCGAGCGGCGCCGCCTTCGGCGCCGTCATCGTCTTCTATTTCGGCTTCGCGGACTCGGACTCGATGCTGCTGGCGGCCGGCGCCGTCGCGGGCGCCCTGGCGGCGCTCGCGATTCTCTACGCGCTCGCGGGCCGGGCCGTCGATCTCGTCAGGCTGATCCTCGCCGGCGTCGGCATCAATGCGCTCGCCGCCGCGCTGACCTCGCTCGCACTCAGTTTCGCGCCGAGCCCCTATGCCGCGCTCGAGATCCTGTTCTGGATGTTCGGCTCGCTGGCCGACCGCAGCATGGCCCACGTCTGGCTCATGCTGCCGCTGGCCGTGCCGGGATGGGCGCTGGTCGTCGCCGCGGCCCGCGGTCTCGATGCCCTGATTCTCGGCGAGGACACGGCGACGAGCCTCGGCTTCAGCGTCAGGCAGACGCTCTGGCTCGTGATCGCGGGGTCGGCGCTCGCGGTCGGCGCGGCCGTTGCCGTCACGGGCGTCGTCGCCTTCGTCGGCCTCGTCGTGCCGCACCTGCTCCGACCCTGGGTCGGCTTCAGGCCGAGCCGGCTGCTGCTGCCGAGCTTTCTCGGCGGCGCCCTGATCACGCTCGCCGCCGATGTCGCGATCCGTCTGATGCCGCCGGGACCCGAGCTCAAGCTCGGCGTCGTCACGGCGCTGATCGGCGCGCCGTTCTTTCTGCACCTGGTGCTCGGCTCGCGCGGCAGGCTCAACGCATGAGCACCGGGTACCTCTGAGGCCCAGTATCTATAAGGCTTTCATGGTGTCTGTGTGGTCTCGGAGTAGCAGGGAGTAGCAGTCCGATTGCCTGCTCCAGGGCGGAGCAGGGGCGCGCAGGATGCGCAGATGTTTCGCAGGCGGCCTGACATCCTGCTGCGTCCAGAGTGGCGAGCGAACGCCGACCCCTCGAGGACTTGATGGCAGGCTGAGCACCATCGAAGCCCGTCTTCGGCGAGACGTAGACGGACCTCCTGAGCCTCTACGGTCTTCCCGTGTTGGAGGAGGGCCCGGAGGTCCGATGGCGATAGCTCGATCACAGGTCTACGTCCCAGTCGACGGGCAGGTCGTCTGCCAGCAGCGGGATGTCGTGCTCGTTGAACGGCTCTCGCTCACGGGCCATGGCCGCCGCTTC
The DNA here is from genome assembly GCA_035513215.1 of Gammaproteobacteria bacterium. GTDB lineage: Bacteria > Pseudomonadota > Gammaproteobacteria > Steroidobacterales > Rariloculaceae > DATCZB01. Next base: position 23,315 of record DATKCK010000031.1, read on the forward strand.
GGCTTCCCATCGCCTCCGGGCTGCGCGTCGGCAGCTTCGACATTGATCCGGGCCGTGCGGGTGCGGTCTCTTCAGGAAGTCGCCGACGGGCTTGTCGAGTTCGCAGGTCGGGCAGGTGCGGACGCTCATGGTCGCCACTTCCGTCGGCCGACGTCGATAACGACGGGCGCGGCGTCGAGGGTCGGGCTCCATGAGGAGCGGGCTGCGTTGCGTTGGGCTTCCGCGGCGGTGAGGCGCTCGCTTTCGCTCTTCGTCAGCTCGCCTGCCCTCAAGTTGGTGTCGCCTCGGGCGATTCGCTCCCTTCGCTCGGCGGAGTCGTGGGAGCCGGCCGATAAGCAGGGGCCGCAGAAGGGCTGGTGAGTACCCTCGGGCAGTTCGAACGGTCCCGTGCAGAGTGTGCAGCGGGCTGTGTAGGTTCTCATTCAGTCTCCTCGGTGGCGGTGGTGGTGCGGAGGAACTCCTCGAATTGCTCGCGAGTCGAGGGCGGGACCTTGTTGATGTCGTCCTTGACGTTGCCAAGCGGCTCGCAGGCTTGCAGGTAGTCGAGCAAGTAGTTTGTCCCCGCGCCCTTCGACACGCGGTGAGACTTGGACAGGATGATGCCTTCAAAGCAATCGTAGAAGGTGTGGGTGCCCTTCTTGCTGCCGAGTTTCCTGTTACAGGAGTCGCAAATCCAGCCGCGAAACGCGCCGGTTATGTGACAGTGGTCTAAATTGAGGCAGTGGCGGTAACCGCGGCGGCGCCGCGGGAGCTTTCCGCAACACTCACAATGGGTCGGCTCGGGGCGCGTCGGTAAGGGCAATCTGCGACGGAGCCAGTTGCGGATGCGGGTGCGGACGCCGCGGCGCGCGGCGTGCTTGGGGCAGTAGACGTGGTGCTCCTGCCGCAGCTCTATGCAGCCCCTCTGGGCGCACAGGCCGAGTTTCTCACGGCGCGCATACTCTTTCCGGTCGCTCTTCCGGCCGGACTCGCGGTACGCCTCGGGGTTCTCCTCGCGGTGCTTCGCGTTGCGCGCCTTACGGCACGTCACGCACTTGCCGTCGCTCGCGTACCGCTCAGACAAGTGTCCATGTGTGCAGGGCTCGCCCTTATAGTAGAACATCGAGCCGGCGGCCTTCGCTTCAGCGCGTGTGCGTGGCAGCGATAAAAGTTCGTCATTCGTCATGATTGGTTCCCTGGTTGATTGATTGGTTGATCTGCCCTGGCGAGTGAAGTTGGCCGGGACCGTCCGTCGACAGTCCCAGCCGGTCACCAGGGAGATGACATTGAAAGAAGTGCAGCACCGACGGCGGAGAAGAGACACCGTCGGCGCCGCTGCTCGAGAAAGCGCGTGAGGGTGCGCTTTCTCTAACTCGTGGTCAGTTGGTCGCCACTCGGCGTGGCGCCAAGGGCGACGTCGAGGTCGGCTTCGCTCAGGTCGACCGCGCTGTACGCGATGAGCTTCGACGCGAGGATGTCGATTTCTTGGATGAGGAGCTTGGAGTCAACCTGTTGGGGAGACTCGTTGACGATGTCCTTGAGCGCCTGGATGGCGTGGTCGAAGGTCGTCAGCGTGGGAGCTGCCCTGTATAGATTTAAGGGGTATCCACTTAGCTCCATCAACCCCTACATGTTGTGTTCTGCCTTTCGGGCGATTTGCGCATAGGTGACCGGCTCGGTCACGAGCGCCTGTTCAAGCATGCGGTAGAACAGCAGGCCCCGTGAGCGCGAAGTTCG
>DATKCK010000032.1:0-15499 GCA_035513215.1 Gammaproteobacteria bacterium
GCCGATCGCGATGGAAGAGGGCCTCCGGTTCGCGATACGCGAGGGCGGCCGCACGGTCGGCGCCGGCGTGGTCTCGAAGATCATCGACTAGGGTATTCGGGGTCAGACCCCATTTCTTGAAGAAATGGGGTCTGACCCCAATATATGCACTGACCCCAATACATAAAGGCCAGTAGCTCAATTGGCAGAGCGGCGGTCTCCAAAACCGCAGGTTGGGGGTTCGATTCCCTCCTGGCCTGCCAGGCCCCGGCGGGGCCTCGGCGGCGAAGACGGAACTGATGGAGTCCAGGGGAAATGGACGCGAAAGTAGATTCAAAGCCGACTATCTTGGATACGGTATTGCTGCTCGTGTCGGTAGTGGTACTCGTCGGCAGTATCTTTGCGTACTATTACTATGCGCAAGAGTCGGCTCTGCTGCGATCGGTCGGTGTCCTGATCGCGTTTATCCTCGCGGTCTGGGTCGCGCTTCAGTCGGCCCAGGGCAAAACGCTCTGGGCCTTCGTCCAGGGCTCGCGCGTGGAGCTCAGAAAGGTGGTCTGGCCGACGCGCGAGGAGACGATGCAGACGACGCTGATCGTGCTCGTCTTCGCGACGATCATGGGCACTTTCTTCTTCTTGCTGGATCTGTTCCTGCGCTGGTTCATCACGTTCGTTCGAGGGGTATGAGCATGGCGCAGCAATGGTATGTCGTGCACGCTTACTCGAACTACGAGCACAAGGTGAAGAGCTCGCTCGAGGAGCGGATCAAGCGATACGGGCTCGAGGGCAAGTTCGGCGACATTCTCGTGCCGACCGAAGAGGTCGTCGAGATGCGGGACGGGCAGAAGCTCAGGAGCGAGCGCAAGTTCTTTCCCGGCTACGTCCTCGTCAAGATGGAGATGGACGACGAGACCTGGCATCTGGTCAAGGAAGTGCCGAAGGTGCTCGGTTTCATCGGCGGCTCGAGCGACAAGCCGGCCCCGATCAGCGAGCGCGAAGCCGACGCGATTCTGAACCGCGTTCAGGAAGGCGCCGACAAGCCGAGACCGAAGGTGCTATTCGAGCCGGGCGAGGTCGTCAGGGTCATCGAAGGGCCGTTCAACGACTTCAACGGCGTCGTCGAGCAGGTGAACTACGAAAAGAGCAAGGTCCGCGTCGCCGTGCAGATCCTCGGCCGATCGACGCCGGTGGATCTGGATTTCGGGCAGGTCGAGAAGGCGTAAGGGCACAAGGGTAGAGCGATGGCGAGAAAGATCGAAACCTATATCAAGCTGCAGGTGCCGGCCGGGCAGGCCAACCCGAGCCCACCCGTCGGTCCGGCGCTCGGTCAGCACGGCGTCAACATCATGGAGTTCTGCAAGGCTTTCAATGCCCAGACGCAGGGCATGGAGCAGGGCATGCCGGTGCCGGTCGTGATCACGGTCTACAGCGACCGCAGCTTCACGTTCATTACCAAGACGCCTCCGGCGTCGATTCTGCTGCGCAAAGCCGCCGGCATTGCGAAGGGCAGCGGCACGCCGAACTCGGTCAAGGTCGGCAAGGTCACGCGCGCGCAGCTCGAGGAGATCGCGAAGATCAAGGAGCCGGATCTGAACGCCGCGGATCTCAACGCGGCCGTCAAGATCATTGCCGGCAGCGCGCGTAGCATGGGCCTCGACGTGGAGGGCCTTTGAGCATGGCGAGACAAAGCAAGGTCAGGAAGAAACAGAACGAGGCGTTCGAGCGCGGCAGGATCTATGCCGCGGACGAGGCCTTTGCGCTGATCAGGAGCATGGCCAGCGCCAAGTTCGCCGAATCGGTCGACGTCGCGATCAATCTCGGCGTCGATCCGAAGAAATCCGATCAGGTCGTGCGCGGCTCGACGGTCTTGCCGCACGGCACGGGCAAGACCGTGCGCGTCGCCGTCTTCGCGCAGGGTGCGAATGCCGACGCGGCCAGGGAAGCCGGCGCCGACATCGTCGGCATGGATGATCTGGCGGAGCGCGTGCAGGCCGGCGAGCTCGATTTCGATGTCGTCATCGCGAGCCCGGACGCGATGCGCGTCGTCGGCAAGCTCGGCCAGATACTCGGCCCGCGCGGCCTGATGCCGAACCCCAAGGTCGGCACCGTCAGCCCCGACGTCGCGGGCGCGGTCAGGAACGCCAAGTCCGGCCAGGTGCGCTATCGCACGGACCGCGCCGGGACGATTCATTGCCAGATCGGCAACGTGACTTTCGAGCCGGGCGCGCTCAGGGAAAACCTGGCCGTGCTGCTCGCAGACCTCGACAAGGCGAAACCTGCTTCCGCCAAGGGGGTCTATATGAAGAACGTCTATGTTTCATCGACGATGGGTCCGGGTTTGCAGATCGACCGGGCCAGCGTCGCCGCGGCTGGCGGTGAAGCAGCATGATTTCGTAGCCGGTAGACGGCATCGAAGACCGCAGGTCCCGAAGAGTCGCTGACTCCGAGGGGTAATGGCCTCAAAGCCGCCTGCGCAGATGGTGTTACCTGACTCCGACTGATCGGGTGAGGCGCACTGTCAAAAGGGACCGCCGGCCCTTGCGGGCCATGCGGAGTATGACGCCTTACCAGGAGGTGTGATGCCACTTAGTATCGACGCAAAGCGAGCGCTGGTGGACGAGGTCAGTCGGGTGGCGGCTTCCGCGCAGTCGGCTGTTGCCGCCGAGTACCGCGGACTGTCGGTCGGCGAGATGACCGAGCTGCGCGCGCAGGCGCGCAAGTCAGACGTCTACGTGAAAGTCGTCAAGAACACGCTCGCCAAGCGCGCCATCGAGGGCACGGCATTCGAATGCCTGAAGCCCAGTCTCAGCGGCCCGCTGATTCTCGCGTTCTCGCGCGAGGATCCGGGCGCCGCGGCCAGGGTTATCAAGGGCTTCGCCAAAGACCACGAGAAGCTGGTCGCCATCGCCGTCGCGCTCGGAGGCGAGCTCTACTCGGCCGCCGATCTCGATCGCGTGGCGGCGCTGCCGACCCTGGACGAGGCAAGGGCCAGACTGCTCGGGACGCTGATGGCGCCGATGTCGCAGCTCGTGCGCACGCTCGTCGAGCCGGCTGCGATGCTCGCGCGCACGCTGGCGCAACGCGGCGAGCAGGCGGCGTAGAAGCTAACAACCTATCGTTTGGAGAATCAGGAAATGGCACTTAGCAACGAAGAATTGATCGAGGCGCTCAGCGAGAAGCCGATCATGGAGGTCGTCGAGCTCGTCAGGGCTCTGGAGGAGAAGTGGGGCGTCTCGGCCGCCGCGCCGGTCGCCGTCGCGGCCGGAGGCGGCGCGGCCGCACCCGAAGCCGCGGCCGAGGAGCAGACCGAGTTCGACGTCGTGATGTCCTCATTCGGCGAGAACAAGGTCGCCGTCATCAAGGTCGTCAGGACCCTCACGGGTCTTGGTCTGAAGGAAGCCAAGGATCTCGTCGAAAGCGCGCCGAGCCCGATCAAGGAAGGCGTGCCGAAGGAAGAGGCCGAGGGAATCAAGAAGCAGCTCGAGGAAGCCGGCGCCAAAGTCGAAATCAAGTGACTTGGCGCAGAGGCGTGGTAGCACAGCGGGCCTGCCCGAATTTGGGCAGGCTCTCCTTTCTGTGGGAATCGCGGGAGCGAGGATGACGCTCGTCCCGCAAGCGCCGGCGGCAACGCCGGTTTTGCAGACATAGAGATCGGAGTAGCACTCAATGGCTTATTCGTTTACCGAGAAGAAGCGGATTCGGAAGAATTTCGGCAAGCTTCCCGCCGTTCTGGACGTGCCCTACCTCCTGTCGATACAGCTCGACTCCTATGAGCAGTTCCTTCAGGACGGCGTGGAGCCTGCGCAGCGCGAGGATCAGGGACTGCATGCCGCGTTCAAGAGTGTTTTTCCGATCGTCAGCTACTCGGGCAACGCCGCGCTCGAGTACGTTTCCTATCGGCTCGGTGAGCCCGTCTTCGACGTCAAGGAATGCCAGCTTCGCGGCCTGACCTATGCCGCGCCGCTGCGCGTCCTCGTTCGGCTCGTGATCTACGACAAGGAAACCGCGGGATCGAAGAAGAACGTCAAGGACATCCGCGAGCAGGAGGTCTATCTCGGCGAGATGCCGCTGATGACGGATCATGGCACTTTCGTGATCAACGGCACCGAACGCGTCATCGTCTCGCAGCTACACCGCTCCCCGGGCGTATTCTTCGATCACGACAAGGGTAAGTCCCACTCGTCCGGCAAGCTGCTGTTTTCGGCGCGCGTCATTCCTTATCGCGGGTCATGGCTCGATTTCGAGTTCGATCCGAAGGATTGCGTCTTCGTTCGCATCGACCGGCGCCGCAAGCTCCCGGTCAGCATCCTGCTGCGCGCGCTCGAGTACACGAACGAGGAGATTCTCGACACCTTTTTCGAGAAGAACGAATTCACGATCAGTCAGAAGGGCATCACGCTGAAGCTCCACCCTGAGCGGCTGCGAGGCGAGACCGCGACGTTCGACATCAAAGCCGGCCGCAAGGTCATCGTCGAGAGGGAAAGGCGCATCACGCTGCGGCATGTGCGCGAGCTCGAGAAGGCCAATGTGAAGCATCTCGACGTGCCACCGGAATTTCTGGCCGGCAAGGTGCTCGCGCATGATATCGTCGACACGGGATCCGGTGAGCTCATCGCCAGCGCCAACGAGGAGCTGAGCAAGGAGCTCGTCGAGAAGATCGCCGACACCGGCATCAAGAAGATCGAGACGCTCTACGTCAACGATCTCGACCGCGGACCCTTCATCTCGAACACGCTTAGAATCGATTCGACGACGTCGAAGCTCGAGGCGCTGGTCGAGATCTATCGCATGATGCGCCCCGGTGAGCCGCCGACCAAGGACGCGGCCGAGAATTTGTTCCAGAACCTGTTCTTCAACGGCGAGCGGTACGATCTCTCTGCTGTCGGCCGCATGAAATTCAATCGCCGCGTCGGCCGCGATTCGATCACGGGCGCGGGAACGCTCGACAAGCAGGACATCATCGACGTCCTGAGGACGCTGATCGACATCCGCAACGGCAACGGCACGGTGGACGACATCGACCATCTCGGTAACCGGCGCATCCGGTCGGTCGGCGAGATGGCGGAGAACGCCTTCCGGATCGGGCTCGTCAGGGTCGAGCGGGCCGTCAAGGAGCGGCTGACGCTGGCCGAGTCCGAGGGTCTGATGCCGCAGGAGATGATCAACGCCAAGCCCGTCGCCGCGGCAGTCAAGGAGTTCTTCGGCTCGAGTCAGCTGTCGCAGTTCATGGACCAGAACAACCCGCTGTCGGAGGTCACGCACAAGCGGCGCGTCTCGGCGCTCGGCCCGGGCGGTCTCACGCGCGAACGCGCCGGTTTCGAGGTGCGCGACGTGCATCCGACCCACTATGGCCGCGTCTGCCCGATCGAGACGCCCGAAGGTCCGAATATCGGGCTCATCAACTCACTGGCCGTCTATGCCCGGACCAACGAGTACGGTTTCCTCGAGACGCCGTATCGCAAGGTCGTCAACAGCAAGGTGTCGCAGCAGATCGACTACCTGTCCGCGATCGAAGAAGGCCAGTACGTCATCGCCCAGGCCAACGCCAATCTCGACGGTAAGGGCGCGTTCGTCGACGACCTCGTGTCGTGCCGCCATCTCAACGAGTTCGCGCTGTTTCCGGTCGACCGGATCGAGTACATGGACGTGTCGCCGAAGCAGATCGTCTCGGTTGCCGCCTCCCTGATACCGTTCCTCGAGCATGACGACGCCAACCGGGCGCTGATGGGCTCGAACATGCAGCGCCAGGCCGTCCCGACGCTGCGCACGGAGACGCCGCTCGTCGGCACGGGCATGGAGCGCGCCGTCGCGGTCGATTCCGGCGTCACGGTCGTCGCGACGCGCGGCGGCACGGTGGATTCGGTCGATGCTTCGCGAATCGTCGTCCGCGTCAAGGACGAGGAGACCGTGGCCGGCGAGGCGGGCGTCGACATCTACAATCTAACCAAGTACACGCGCTCGAATCAGAACACCTGCATCAATCAGCGCCCGCTCGTCAAGGCGGGCGATCAGATCGAGAAGGGCGACGTGCTGGCCGACGGGCCGTCGACGAGCATGGGCGAGCTCGCGCTCGGCCAGAACCTGCTCGTCGCATTCATGCCGTGGAACGGCTACAACTTCGAGGATTCGATTCTGATCTCGGAGCGCGTCGTCGAGGAAGACCGCTTCACGACGATCCATATCGAGGAGCTGACCTGTATCGCTCGCGACACCAAGCTCGGTCCGGAAGAGGTCTCCGGCGATATCCCGAACGTCGGCGATGCCGCGCTGACCAAGCTCGACGAGTCGGGGATAGCGTTCATCGGCGCCGAGGTCAAAGCCGGCGACATTCTCGTCGGCAAGGTGACGCCGAAGGGCGAGACGCAGCTTACGCCGGAGGAGAAGCTGCTCAGGGCCATCTTCGGCGAGAAGGCTTCCGACGTCAAAGACACCTCGCTGCGCGTGCCGCCCGGCATGGACGGCACGGTCATCGACGTTCGCGTGTTCACGCGTGACGGCGTCGAGAAGGATTCGAGGGCGCTCGCCATCGAGCGAATGGAGCTCGAGTCGGTGCGCAAGGATCTCGACGATCAGCTTCGCATTCTCGAGGAGGACATCTATCAGCGCATCGAGAAGCTGCTCGTCAACAAGGTCGCCGCCGGTGGACCGGACGGCCTGAAGGCAGGCAGCAAGGTGACCCGCGTCTACCTCGATGAGCTGCCGCGCGAGAAGTGGTTCTCCGTTCGCGTCAAGAACGACGAGGCCAATGCGCAGCTCGAGCAGGGAGCCGAGAGGCTGCGTCACCAGCGCGAGGAGTTCGAGCGCAGGTTCCAGGAGAAGAAGAACAAGATAACGGCTGGCGACGACCTGGCGCCCGGCGTCCTGAAGATGGTCAAGGTCTACCTGGCCGTCAAGCGGCGCATCCAGCCCGGCGACAAGATGGCGGGACGGCACGGCAACAAGGGCGTGATCTCGACGATCGTTCCCGTCGAGGACATGCCTTACATGGAAGACGGAACGCCCGTCGACATCGTGCTGAATCCGCTCGGCGTCCCTTCGCGCATGAACGTCGGCCAGGTGCTGGAGACACACCTCGGCTGGGCGGCGAAGGGCCTCGGCGAGAAGATCGGCGAGATGCTCGCGCAGGAGGAAAGCGTGGCCAAGCTCAAGGGATTTCTGAACGAGATCTACAACAAGAGCGGCGGGCAGAAGGCCGATCTCGGCTCGCTGAGCGACGAGGAGATCATCGAGCTCGCATCCAACCTGAAAGGTGGCGTGCCGATCGCGACCCCGGTTTTCGACGGCGCGCACGAGAGCGAGATAAAGAACCTGCTCGAGCTCGCGGGATTGCCGCGGTCGGGGCAGGCGACGCTTTACGACGGACGCACCGGCCTTCCCTTCGATCGGCCGGTCACGGTCGGCTACATGTACATGCTGAAGCTCAATCACCTCGTCGACGACAAGATGCACGCCCGCTCCACGGGGCCGTACAGCCTCGTGACGCAGCAGCCGCTCGGCGGCAAGGCGCAGTTCGGCGGGCAGCGTTTCGGCGAAATGGAAGTCTGGGCGCTCGAGGCGTATGGCGCTTCGTACACGCTCCAGGAGATGCTGACCGTCAAGTCGGACGACGTGCAGGGGCGGACCAAGATGTACAAGAACATCGTGGATGGAACGCACGAGATGCACGCGGGCATGCCGGAATCGTTCAACGTGCTGGTCAAGGAAATTCGTTCGCTCGGGATCAATATCGATCTCGACCTGAAGGCCTGATCCAGCGATCGGGCGAAAGTCGGAAAGCGAACATATAGATAGGTGGTGTGATGAAAGATCTGCTCAGGTTGTTCAGGCAGCAAAACGTGGTGGAAGACTTCGACCTGATCCGCATCGGGCTCGCGTCGCCGGAGATGATCCGCTCGTGGTCCTACGGCGAGGTCAAGAAGCCCGAGACTATCAACTACCGCACGTTCAAGCCGGAGCGGGACGGGCTTTTCTGCGCCAAGATTTTCGGGCCGGTGAAGGATTACGAATGCCTCTGCGGGAAGTACAAGAGGCTCAAGCACCGCGGCGTCGTCTGCGAAAAATGCGGCGTCGAGGTGACGCAGACCAAGGTTCGGCGCGAACGAATGGGCCACATAGAGCTCGCGAGCCCCGTCGCTCACATCTGGTTCCTCAAGTCGCTGCCGTCGCGCATCGGGCTCATGCTCGACATGACGCTGCGCGAGATCGAGCGGATCCTTTACTTCGAGGCTTTCGTCGTGGTGGATCCCGGGATGACGCCGCTCGAGCGCGGTCAGCTGCTGACCGATGAGGTCTATCTCGAGGCGATCGAGCAGTATGGCGACGAGTTCGATGCGCGCATGGGAGCCGAGGCCGTGCGCGACCTTCTGCTCGGCATCGACCTCGCCAGCGAAGTCACGAGGGTGCGCGAGGAAATCTCGCGAACGAACTCCGAGACCAAGATCAAGCGGCTGTCGAAGCGGCTCAAGCTGCTCGAGTCGTTCATCGAATCGTCCAACAAGCCCGAATGGATGATCATGACGGTGTTGCCGGTGCTGCCCCCGGATCTGCGTCCGCTCGTGCCGCTCGACGGCGGCCGATTCGCGACATCGGATCTCAACGATCTCTATCGCCGCGTCATCAACCGCAACAACCGCCTGAGCCGGCTGCTCGAGCTCAACGCGCCCGACATCATCGTGCGCAACGAGAAGCGCATGCTCCAGGAATCGGTCGACGCGCTGCTCGACAACGGGCGCCGCGGCCGAGCGATCACGGGCACCAACAAACGACCGCTGAAGTCGCTGGCCGACATGATCAAGGGCAAGCAGGGGCGATTCCGTCAGAATCTGCTCGGCAAGCGCGTCGATTACTCGGGCCGGTCCGTCATCGTCGTCGGCCCGACGCTCAAGCTGCACCAGTGCGGCTTGCCCAAGAAGCTCGCGCTCGAGCTCTTCAAGCCGTTCATCTTCTCGAAGCTTCAGCTTCGCGGCGAGGCGACGACGATCAAGGCGGCCAAGCGTCTCGTCGAGCGCGAAGGCCCCGAGGTCTGGGACATTCTGGAAGAAGTCATCCGCGAGCACCCCGTCCTCCTGAACCGCGCGCCGACGTTGCACAGGCTCGGCATCCAGGCGTTCGAGCCGGTGTTGATCGAGGGCAAGGCCATCCAGCTGCATCCGCTCGTCTGCACGGCGTTCAATGCCGACTTCGACGGCGACCAGATGGCCGTGCACGTGCCGCTGTCGATTGAGGCGCAGCTCGAGGCGCGCGCGCTGATGATGTCGAGCAACAACATTCTGTCGCCGGCCAATGGCGAACCCATCATCGTCCCGTCGCAGGACGTCGTGCTCGGCATCTACTACCTGACTCGCGAGCGCATCAACGCACGCGGCGAAGGCATGCTGTTCGCCGGGCTCGACGAGGTGCATCGGGCCTATGAGGCCAGCGCCGTCGACCTCCAGGCCAAGGTCAGGGTAAGGGTGACGGAGAGCGTGAACGGCGAGACCGTCTCGAAGCTCGTCAACACGACTGTCGGCCGGGCGCTATTGTCCGAGATCCTGCCCGAAGGCCTCTCGTTCGACACCATAAACAAGCCGATGAACAAGCGCGCGATCTCGGGCGTGATCAATGCCTGCTATCGCGAGCTCGGCCTAAAGGAGACCGTCGTATTCGCCGACCAGCTCATGTACACGGGCTTTCATTATGCGACCAAGGCCGGCGTTTCCTTCGGCGTCGACGACATGGTCGTGCCGGATCAGAAGAAGGAAATCCTCGAGCTGGCCGAGGAAGAAGTCAAGGACATCCAGGATCAGTACGCGGCCGGTCTCGTCACCGACGGCGAGCGCTACAACAAGGTCGTCGATATCTGGTCGCGAACCAACGACCAGGTCGCCAAGGCGATGATGGAGAAGCTCGGGGTCGAGAACGTCATCGCGGCCGACGGTAAGGAAGCGCAGCAGGAATCGTTCAATTCGATCTACATGATGGCCGACTCAGGCGCCAGGGGCTCGGCGGCGCAGATCCGGCAGCTTGCGGGCATGCGCGGCCTCATGGCCAAGCCCGACGGCTCGATCATCGAGACGCCGATCACGGCGAACTTCCGCGAGGGGCTCGACGTTCTGCAGTACTTCATCTCGACGCACGGCGCGCGCAAGGGTCTGGCCGATACGGCGCTGAAGACCGCGAACTCGGGTTATCTGACGCGGCGCCTCGTCGACGTGGCGCAGGATCTCGTCGTGACGGAGGGCGACTGCGGCACGAGTCTCGGCCTGTTGATGACGCCTCTCGTCGAAGGCGGCGATATCGTCGAACCCTTGCGGGAACGTGTGCTCGGACGCGTGGTTGCGATGGACGTGACGCCGCCAGGCTCGAAGGAGGTCGTCGTCGAGGCGGGCTCATTGCTCGACGAGCAGGCGGTCCGCGTTCTCGAGCAGTATTCGATCGATCAGGTGCAGGTTCGCTCGCCGATTACCTGCCAGACACGCTACGGCGTTTGCTCGCAGTGCTATGGGCGTGATCTGGCCCGCGGCGAACGCGTCAACCGCGGCGAAGCGGTCGGCGTCATCGCGGCTCAGTCGATCGGCGAGCCCGGCACGCAGCTCACGATGCGCACCTTCCACATCGGCGGCGCGGCATCGCGGTCCGCCGCGGTCGACAGCATCGAGGTCAAGAGCTCGGGCACGCTCCGCTGTATCAACATCAAGACCGTCCAGCAGGAGGCGACAGGGCGGTTGATCGCGACCTCGCGGTCCGGCGAGATTGCCCTGATCGACGAGTTCGGACGCGAGCGCGAGCGCTATAAGGTGCCCTACGGCGCGACGCTCGGCGCCGGCGACGGCGATGCGGTCCAGGGCGGTCAGCTCGTCGCCAGCTGGGATCCGCACACGCACCCGGTCGTGACCGAGGTCGGCGGAATACTGCAGTTCGAGGATTTCGTCGACGGCGTGACCGTGACGTCCCAGGTCGATGAGATGACAGGTCTGACGAGCATCGTCGTTCTCGACGCGGCTCAGCGCGGCACGACGCAGTACCGCCCGACGGCCCGCCTTTTGACCAAGGACGGCAAGTCCATCACGTTCCCGAATACGGACATTCCGGCCGCTTACACGCTGCCGGCCGGCGCCGTCGTCAGCATGGATTCCGGTGCCGTGGTCAAGGTCGGTGACGTCATCGCGAGGCTCCCTCACGAGTCGTCGAAGACACGCGACATCACGGGCGGCCTGCCGAGGGTCGCGGATCTCTTCGAGGCCCGGCGGCCGAAGGAGCCCGCGATCATGGCCGAGTTCTCGGGAACGGTCAGCTTCGGCAAGGAGACGAAGGGCAAGCGCCGGCTCGTGATCACGGATGACGACGGCGAGCAGCACGAGGAGCTGATACCGAAGTGGCGGCACCTCAATGTCTTCGAGGGCGAGACGGTGCTGCGCGGCGAGGTCATCGCCGACGGCGAGCCGAATCCGCACGACATCCTGCGTCTGCAGGGTGTGGCGGCCCTGGCCGATTACCTGGTGCGCGAGATTCAGGACGTCTATCGTCTGCAGGGCGTCAAGATCAACGACAAGCACATCGAGGTCATCGTGCGCCAGATGCTGCGCAAGGCCGAGATCACGGATGCGGGCGACACGAGGCTGCTTCGCGGGGAGCAGATCGACCGCTCACGCCTGCTCGAGATCAATGCCGAGGTCGAGGCCCGCGACGGCAGGCCGGCAACCTACGACCCGGTTCTGCTCGGGATCACGAAGGCGTCGCTGGCGACGGAGTCGTTCATATCGGCCGCCTCGTTCCAGGAAACGACGCGCGTGCTGACCGAGGCGGCCGTGCGCGGATTGCGCGACGATTTGCGCGGGCTCAAGGAGAACGTCATCGTCGGCCGCCTGATCCCGGCGGGCACCGGCTTCGCCTATCACGAGGATCGACGCCAGACACAGGAAGAAATCCTGTCGCACGAGCTCAAGGAGCTCGAGGCCTCTCAGGCGGCGAGCGAAGCGAAGCGCCTGGCCGCCGAGTCGGCCGCGCAGGGCGACGCAGGCGGCGAGGCCGATTCCGATTCGACCGAAGCGACCGAGACGGCCGACGCGGAGGATACGACCTCCGCAGAGTAGGCCGACGGGGATCAGCGGAATCCGGGTCAGAGCGTAATCCGGCGTAATCCGGGTCAGACCCCTTTTCCGTTCGACTCGAACGGAAAAGGGGTCTGACCCCTGCCGGTGGACCCCTGCCGGTGCCAACGGCGGTTGACGGCGCCCGGTGGCGCCCCTAGACTCTGCCGGCTCAGTCGGGCGGCCTCCGCCCGGATAACAAAGGCCGCCAGCCGCCGAGCGGCGGCGCCAGCAAAGCCCATTCGCTCCGACGGCAGTGGGCCTGTTTTTTTGATGAGGAATCGAAGCCGACGATGTCGACAACCAACCAATTGGTGCGCAAGCCGCGCTCGACCAAGCGAGCGAAGAGCAACGTGCCCGCGCTGGCCGCATCACCCCAAAAACGCGGCGTCTGCACGCGTGTGTACACGACGACGCCGAAGAAGCCCAATTCGGCAATGCGTAAGGTCGCGCGCGTGCGCCTGACGAACGGTTTCGAGGTCACGAGCTACATCGGGGGCGAAGGTCACAACCTTCAGGAGCACTCGGTCGTGCTGATTCGCGGCGGGCGCGTCAAGGATTTGCCGGGTGTCCGCTATCACACCGTTCGCGGCACGCTCGATTGCGCCGGCGTCGGCGACCGCAGGAAGGGTCGGTCGAAGTACGGCGCCAAGCGGCCGAAGGGTTGAGGGAGCTTAAGCCGCCATGTCCAGACGCAGTCAAGCTCCACGCCGCAACGTCTTGCCGGATCCCAAGTACGGCAACGACATGCTGGCCAAGTTCGTCAACATGGTCATGCGCAGCGGGAAGAAGTCGGTCGCCGAGAGCATTGTCTACGGCGCGCTCGACCGGATCGCCGAGAAGTCGGGCAACGATGACCAGTATGCGCTCGAGCTTCTGAGCCAGGCGCTGGAGAACATAAAGCCCGCCGTCGAGGTCAAGTCGCGCCGCGTCGGCGGCGCGACCTATCAGGTTCCCGTCGAGGTGCGTGCCACGCGCCGCGAGACGCTGGCGATGCGCTGGGCGATCGATGCGGCACGAGGCCGTTCCGAGAAGTCGATGGCGTACCGGCTCGCCCATGAGCTGATGGATGCTGCCGAGAATCGCGGCTCGGCCGTCAAGAAGCGTGAAGACACGCACCGCATGGCTGATGCCAACCGGGCTTTTGCCCATTACCGGTGGTGAGATGCGCCTAAGGCGATGCCATGCCGAGAAAGACTCCCCTCGAGCGATATCGCAATATCGGCATCATGGCGCACATCGATGCCGGCAAGACGACGACGACTGAGCGCATCCTTTTCTATACCGGCGTTTCCCACAAGATGGGCGAGGTCCATGACGGCGCGGCCGTCATGGACTGGATGGAGCAGGAGCAGGAACGCGGCATAACGATCACGTCGGCGGCGACCACCTGCTTCTGGTCCGGCATGGACAAGTCGCGGCCCGAGCATCGCATCAACATCATCGACACGCCGGGGCACGTCGATTTCACCATCGAGGTCGAGCGTAGCCTGCGTGTTCTCGACGGCGCGGTGGCCGTGTTCTGCGCGGTCGGCGGCGTCGAGCCGCAGTCGGAGACGGTCTGGCGTCAGGCGACCAAGTACAGCGTCCCGAGACTCGCCTTCGTCAACAAGATGGACCGGGCAGGCGCGGATTTCTTTCGTGTCGTCAGGCAGATCCGTGAGCGCATCAACGGCAACCCCGTTGCGCTGCAGATACCGATCGGCGCCGAGGAGAAGTTCAAGGGCGTGATCGATCTGGTCAGGATGAAGCGGATCGAATGGGACGACGAGACGCTGGGGGTCAAGTTCGAGGAGCTCGAGATTCCCGACGAGCTCAGGGCCGAAGCCGTGAAATATCGCGAAGCGCTCGTCGAAGCGGCCGCCGAAGGCGACGAGGGGCTGCTCGAAACGTATCTCGAGAGCGGAACGCTGAGCGAAGCCGAGATCAAACGGGGAATTCGCGCCCGCTGTCTCAAGAACGAGATCACACCCGTGACCTGCGGCTCGGCATTCAAGAACAAGGGCGTTCAGGCCGTGCTCGATGCAGTGCTCGACTATCTGCCGTCCCCGCCCGAGGTGCCGGCGATTCGCGGCGTGCTCGACGACGGATCGGAAGGCGAGCGCCCCTCGAGCGACGATGCCCCGTTTGCCGCGCTGGCGTTCAAGATCGCGACTGATCCCTACGTCGGCAACCTGACTTTCTTCCGCGTCTATTCGGGCGTGCTCGCGTCGGGCGACACCGTGTTCAACCCGGTCAAGGGCAAGCGCGAGCGCATCGGGCGAATACTGCAAATGCATGCCAACGACCGCGAGGAGCTCAAGGAGGTTCGCGCCGGCGACATCGCGGCGGCAGTCGGGCTCAAGGACGTCACCACCGGCGACAGCCTCGTCGACCCGAAGGTCCCGATCACGCTCGAGAGAATGGATTTCCCGGATCCCGTCATAGCCGTGGCCGTCGAGCCCAAGACGAAGGCCGATCAGGAAAGGATGGGCATGGCGCTCAGCAAGCTGGCCAAGGAGGACCCGTCGTTCCGCGTGCGCACGGACGAGGAGTCCGGGCAGACGATCATATCCGGCATGGGAGAGCTGCATCTGGACGTCATCGTCGATCGGATGCGGCGGGAGTTCAGCGTCGACGCCAATGTCGGCAAGCCCCAGGTCGCCTATCGCGAAACGATTCGCAAGACCGTCGAGCAGGAAGGCAAGTTCGTGCGCCAGTCCGGCGGGCGCGGCCAGTACGGGCACGTGTTTCTCCGCATCGAGCCTTTACCGCCCGGCAGCGGCTACAAGTTCGAGAACGGCATCGTCGGCGGCGTCGTGCCGAAGGAGTACATCCCGGCAGTCGACAAGGGCGTTCGAGAGCAGACGCAGGGCGGCGTCCTGGCGGGCTACCCGGTCGTCGACTGCAAGGTCACGCTTTACGACGGTTCCTACCACGATGTTGACTCGAGCGAGATCGCGTTCAAAATTGCGGGTTCGATGGCGTTCAAGGCGGGCGTGGCCAAAGCCGGGCCCGTGCTCCTGGAGCCTGTCATGAAGGTCGAGATCGTCACGCCCGAGGACTATATGGGCGACGTCAATGGCGACCTGAGCCGGCGCCGGGGCATCCTTCAGGGACTCGAAGATGCGCCGGCCGGAAAGATCGTGCGGGCCGAAGTGCCGCTGGCAGAGATGTTCGGCTATGCGACGCAGCTTCGATCGATGAGCCAGGGCCGCGCGACCTATACGATGGAGTTTTCGCATTACGCGGAAGTGCCGGCCAGCGTAGCTGGGCCGATCATCGATTCGCGTAATTGATCTGATTCGAACCTTAGAAAGGGAACAAGCGAGTGTCGAAGTCAAAATTTGAGCGAACGAAGCCGCATGTAAATGTGGGGACGATTGGTCATGTGGATCATGGCAAGACGACGTTGACGGCGGCGTTGACGAAGGTGATGGCGGAGAAGCATGGAGGCGAGGGGGTCGCGTTCG
>DATKCK010000033.1:0-65569 GCA_035513215.1 Gammaproteobacteria bacterium
ACCATTTACAGTTGGGCGAGCAGGAGCTTGCGCAGCGCGGCGTCGGCGGAGAGGCGTTCCTTGCGCGTCAGGCAGCCGATGCCGGTCTCGGCGGCCGAGAGCCTGGCCTGGATCGCCTTGTCGATCAGGGCGAGGCCCTGCCTCGTCAGGCTGACCCGGACGCCGCGGCGGTCGTCGGGGTCGGGCTCGCGCCGGACGAGCTCGCGGCTTTCGAGATGATCGATCCGCGTCGTCATCGCGCCCGAGGTCAGAAGCGACGCCTTGGCGAGCTCCGTCGCCGGCAGCTCGTATGGCTCGCCCTGGCGCCTGAGCGCCGACAACACGTCGTACTCCCAGGGCTTGAGCGCAAGCTTGGCGAGGCTCCGCTCCGTCTCCCGGCGCATGAGCTTGGCCAGCATCTCGATGCGAATCGCGAGACCAAGCCTGGAGACGTCGAGATCGGGCCGCTCCGAGCGCCATTGCTGCAATAGCCGATCGACGGTGTCCTTGGTCATGGGCGCGCACTGTATCAGGATCTTATTTTGATATCAAACTACTTGACAACAAGATAAATTTTAAGATACTTCGATATCAAGATAGTTTCCTGCCGCGAACCGGCAGACCCGGAGCCTCGAAAAATGAGCGACAAAGCGACCCTGCGCTACAACGGACACAGCTTCGCGCTGCCCATCGTCATCGGCACGCAGAACGAGAAGGCAATCGACATCCACAGCCTCAGGGAGAAATCCGGGCTCATCACGCTCGATACGGGATTCGGCAATACCGGCTCGTGCTCGAGCGCCATCACCTACGTCAACGGCGAGAAAGGCATCCTCAAGTACCGCGGCTACCTCATCGAGGTGCTGGCCACGAAGTCGACGTTCATCGAGACGGCATATCTTCTGATCTTCGGCGAGCTGCCGACATCCGCTCAGCTTGCCGAGTTCCGGCAGCACCTGACCCGGCACGAGTACATTCACGAGGACATGCGGCATCACTTCGACGGCTTCCCGCCGAATGCGCCGCCGATGGCGATCCTGTCGGCCATGATCAATGCCGTCGGCTGTTTCCAGCCCGACATCATGCGCGCCGAGGACGACGGCCACTTCATGGAAGGCGCCGCCCGCCTCATGAGCAAGATCCGGACGATCGCGGCCGCGAGCTATCGCAAGTCGATCGGCATGCCGATGATCTATCCGCGCTCGAAGCTGAGATACACGGCCAACTTCCTGCACATGATGTTCTCCAAGCCCTACGAGCTCTACGAGGCCGACGAGACCGTCGTCACCGCGCTCGACAGGCTGCTGATACTGCATGCCGACCACGAGCAGAACTGCTCGACGTCGACCGTTCGCATGGTCGCCTCGTCCCGCGCGAGCCTTTACGCGTCGGTCGCGGCCGGCGTCTGCGCGCTCTGGGGGCCGCTGCACGGTGGCGCCAACGTCGCTGTGATCGAGATGCTGAGCCAGCTTCTCGAAAGCGGGGAGAAGCTCGAGAAATTCATTGCGCGCGTGAAGAAGAAGGACTCGAACGTCCGCCTGATGGGGTTCGGACATCGTGTCTACAAGAATTTCGACCCGCGAGCGAAAATCCTGAAGACGGCCTGCGACAAGATGCTGACCAAGCTCGGGATCGACGACCCTCTGCTCGAGCTGGCCACACGGCTCGAGGAAGTCGCGCTGAAGGACCCCTACTTCGTCGAGCGGCGTCTCTATCCCAACGTCGACTACTACAGCGGCATCATCATGCGCGCGATCGGCATCCCGACCAACATGTTCACCGTCATGTTCGCCATCGGCCGCCTGCCCGGCTGGATCGCCCATTGGCGCGAGGTCTCGGCCAATGCGGGTGCGCGCATCGACCGGCCGAGGCAGGTTTACACGGGGCCCGTCATCCGCGAGTATGTTCCGATCGAGGAGCGCGCGTGAGACCGGTCGTCCGCGGAGTTCCCCCGGACTCCCGATTGGCGTTATCTTTCGCAATCAACACTCCGTAAAAGGGAGAGTCTAGTCATGTCACAAGCCACGGTTGGGCGGAGCCGCCCGACTGACGCCACACCTTCGTCGAGTCCGGCCGGCGCCAAGCGCAGCAAGAACGAAAGCTCGAAACCGGTCAAGGCCACGATCGGGCCGGTCGAGGATCTCGAGAGCTATGTCAAGGCCGACTGGTGGCGGCACATCTTCAACGCCAACTACCTGAGGACCGACGGCGACGTCGTCGACGATCCCGAGATCACGGCCACCGAGATCGATGCGTTTCTGGCGATGCTCGAGACGACGAAGGACAGCCGGTTTCTCGACCTTTGCTGTGGCCAGGGCCGGCACGTGCTCGAGCTCGCGCGCCGCGGCTTCACCAAGCTGACGGGCGTCGACCGCTCGCACTACCTCATCGCTCGCGCCAAGCGCGTGTTCCGCCAGCAGGGCTTCTCCGCCGTGTTGCGCGAGGGTGACGCGAGAAAGCTTCGCTTTCCCGACGACTCCTTCGACATCGTCTACGTGGCCGGCAACAGCTTCGGGTACTTCGAGACCATCGACGACGACATTGCCGTGCTGCGCGAGATCCGCCGCCTGCTGGTCCCGGGCGGGCAACTGCTGATCGACTTCACCGACGGCGATTACCTGCGCCAGAACTTCGAGGCGCGCAGCTGGGAATGGATCGACAAGCACTATTTCGTCTGCCGCGAGCGGTCGCTGTCGAAATCCAAGGACCGCCTGATCTCGCGCGAGGTCATCACGCACACGAGCAAGGGTGTCGTGGCCGATCAGTTCTACGCCGAACGTCTTTACAACGAGGCAGAGCTGCGCGACCTGATCGCGAGCGCGGGCTTCGAGCCGCGCGAATCGAGCCGTATCTCGACGCTGTCGAAGCGTAATCAGGACCTCGGCATGATGGCGCAGCGAATCGTGCTGACCGCGCGATCCGGCAAGAAAGAGCCGGCGCCCGTCAAGGAGAAGCAGCGGGTCCGCAATGTCGTGGTTGCCCTCGGCGATCATCGCCGGCAGGACTCCGTCAAGCCGGGCGGGCAATTCGATCAGGACGATTTCCATACGATCAACGAATTGAAGAAGGCGCTCGGCGGCCTCGACGAGTACGAGTTCAGCTATGTCGACGATCACTCGAGCCTGATAGAGACGCTGCAGAAGAACGCCAAGAGCATCGACTTCGTCCTGAACCTCTGTGACGAAGGCTTCAATAACGAGGCGACCAAAGAGCTGCACGTGCCGGCTCTGCTCGAGGTGCTCGGCATCAGGTACACGGGCGGTGACCCGCAGTGCCTCGCCTACTGCTACGACAAATCGCTGGTGCGCGGCGTCGCGGCCGAGCTCGACATTCCCGTGCCGGCCGCGTTCACGGTCATGCCCGAGGACACCGGGTTCATCAATCTGCCGCTCGAGTTTCCGCTGATCGTCAAGCCGAACTTCGGCGACTCGAGCGTCGGCATCACGACGGCGAGCGTCTGCTATGACGTCAACCAGCTCGAGCAGGCGATCGCTCATGTCCGCCACATCGTCGGCTTCGACGAGCCAGTTCTCGTCGAGCAGTTCCTGACCGGCAAGGACCTCAGCGTCGGCATCATCGGCAACCCGCCCGACGCCTACCAGGTGCTGCCGATCATCGAGGAAGACTACTCGGCCATCCCGGACGGCATGCCGAAAATTTGCGGCTACGAAGCCAAGTGGGACACGTCGTCGATCTATTTCACGAGCATCAAATCGATCGTCGCCGAGCTGCCCCAGGATACGATCGGGTTCCTGACCGCGAGCTGCCTCAAGCTCTTCGAGCGGCTCGGCTGCCGCGATTACGCGCGCTTCGACTGGCGGCTCGACAACAACGGCACGCCGCGGCTGCTCGAGGTGAATCCGAATCCCGGCTGGTGCTGGGACGGGCACCTCGCGCGCATGGCCGAGTTCGGCGGCATCGATTACCGCGGCATGCTGACCGACATCCTGAAAGCCTGCGAAGAACGCCTCGCGCTCGGCGCCGTCGTCGGCGGGCGGAAGTCCGCGCACTGACCGACCGCGCGCCAGCGCCGCTTCCCGCAAGCCCGACGGCCATGGCCAAGGTATCGAGGCGTCTCATCGACGTCAGCGGAATGACGGACATCATTCAGCGCCGCATTCCCGTGCTGACGCTCGACAGCAAAGAACCCGGCCCGACGATCTGGCTCGCCGCCTGCATCCATGGCGACGAGCCGGGCGGCACCGTCATCGTTCACGAGGTTTTCAAGGCTGTCCGTCAAGCCGGTCTGACGAAAGGCGTCATTCACGCCTTGCCGCTGATCAACTCGATGGGCTTCGAGAACGTCTCGCGCTACATCAATCCCGACCGCGAGGACCTGAACCGCTGCTTTCCCGGCGACCTTAAAGGCACGATGGGAGAGCGAATCGCGCGACGCCTGTTCGACCTGATCGCGAAGACCGAGCCCGATCTCGTCGTCGATCTGCACAACGACTGGATCCAGTCGGTCCCCTACGTGATCGTGGAACCGCCCGCGCTCTTCCGGTTCAAGAAGCTGCGGCGCCGGACGGTCGAGCTCGCCGCGGCGACGGGCCTTTTGATCGTGCAGGAACCGAAGGCGACGCGCGAGGTATCGCGCACGCTGACCGGCGCGCTCGTCGCGGCCGGCATCGGCGCATTCACGCTCGAGGCCGGCGGCGCCAACGGCATCGTCGAAGCCGGCATCGACGCGGGCAAGAAGGCGATGCTTGGCGTCCTCGCCAGGTTCGGAATGCTGCCCGAGACGCTCGCGCGGTCGGCGCCCGAGCCGTCACCCCGAGGCGTGCTCGGCTACACGAGCCGACCGCATTGCACCTCGAGCGGCATCGTGCGCTTCGCCGTCACGCCCGGAGACGAGATCGAGGCGGATCAGAAAGTCGCGCAGGTCTTCAGCGCCGTCGGGACGCTCGAGGAGACGCTCAGGGCACGAAAGCCGGGCTACGTGCTCGGCATCGCCGATCATGCGCGCGCCTTGCCCGGCACCGAGGTCATCGCGATCGCGGAGCTCAGCTCCCGGCGCTCGGCGAAGAAAGTCGCCCGCGCGCGGCGGACGGGCTCGGGCACGCGGTAGATGGCGGCTGAGACGAAGCCGGCACCAGCGCCCTTCGGCACGATCATCGGCACGGCGCCCGGTGACGTGCCCGTCTACTCGAGCGACTATGCATCGGCCGACGACGAGGAGCTGCCGACGCGCCAGGCCTACCGCAGCTACGTCGACGACGTCTACATGGGACACAAATGGCAGTGTGTGGAATTCGCGAGACGCTGGCTCTATCGCACTTTCGGCTACGTCTTCGACGACATCGCGATGGCCTACGACATCTTCAGGCTGACGACGGTCAGGCTCGTTCGCGAAAACCGGCTGCTGCCGCTCAAGTCCTTCCGCAACGGCTCGCGACGCTGGCCTGCGCCCGGGTGCCTGCTGATCTGGTCCGAAGGCGGCGAATTTGAAACAACGGGTCACGTCGCGATCGTCACCGAGGTCACGGCCGACCATGTCCGTGTCGCCGAGCAGAACTTCGGTGACCGCCCCTGGCCCGAAGGCCAGAGCTACGCGCGCCGGATCAAGGCCGAGACTACGCCGGAAGGTAACTACTGGCTCGAAAGCGCCGGCGGCGAGATTCTCGGGTGGGTGATTCAAACCGACGACGACTCGCATGCCGAGCGCATCGAGCCGCCGAATCCGGAGATCTTCAAAATCGAGGCGCGCGAGGTCCGGGCGCCCGCCGACGGCGACGCGCCGTGGCTCAACGTCGCGAACGACGACGAGGCGGCATACGTTGAGTTCATGGAAGGCCATCAGCTGAACTCGGAGCCTCGCAACCATCTGAAGTACTACCGAATCTCCGAGACGGCGTTGGCCGAGCTCCGCCGCGCGACGAACGAGCTGCATGCGCTCTTCATGCACGCGACGAACTATGTGCTCTCCGACGACTCACGCCTCGCGCCGTTCCGGATTCCGCAGGCGCTGTGGCCGAAGATCCATCAGTCCTGGGACAACCGGCGCAATCAGATGATCACGGGGCGTTTCGACTTCAGCCTGTCCGATCGCGGCCTCAAGGTGTACGAGTACAACTGCGACTCGGCCTCGTGTCACATGGAAGCCGGCAAGATCCAGGGCAAGTGGGCCGAGCACTACGGCTGCGACGAGGGTGAGGATGCGGGCGAGGATCTGCGCGAGCTCTTGGCCGGCGCCTGGCGTCACAGCGACGTCGACGACGTGCTGCACATCATGCAGGACCGCGATCCCGAGGAGACCTACCACGCGCTCTTCATGCAGGAAGCGATGCAGGAGGCGGGTATCGAAAGCAAGATCATCTATGGCGTCTCGGGCCTGCGCTGGGAACCCGACGGCGGCATCGCCGATGCGAACGGCGTGCGCGTCAAGTGGGTCTGGAAGACCTGGGCCTGGGAAACGGCGCTCGATCAGTTGCGCGAGGAATTCGAGGACGCCGAAATCGAGCTGAGAAGCGACTCGGACGGGCAGATTCCGTCCCGACCGCCACGGCTCGTCGACGTCCTGCTGCGCAAGGACGTCATGGTCTACGAGCCGCTCTGGACGCTGATCCCGAGCAACAAAGCCATACTTCCGGTGCTCTGGTCGATGTTCCCGGAATACCCGTACCTTCTCGATACCTCGTACGAGCTGACGGACGAGCTCAGGCAAGCCGGATACGTCGTCAAGCCGATCGTCGGGCGCGGCGGCGCCAACATCAGCATCTACGACCGGCACGAGAACCTGCGCGCCGAGACGACCGGAAGATTCGACGATCGCGATCAGGTCTACCAGCAGCGCTTCAAGCTGCCGCAAGCGGGCGGCTACAACGTGCAGATCAGCACCTTCTCCGCCGCCGGACGCTATGCCGGCGCCTGCGTCCGTGTCGACCAGTCCGAGGTCATCACGATGGAAAGCGAGAATCTCGCGCTGCGCGTCGTCAAGGACCGCGAGTTCCTCTAAACGGTGTCAGACCCCTTTTCTCTTCCGGCGTGTCGCGCATCCAACGATCGGCGCGCGAGCCGCCCCGACCGCGAGAAAGCTGAACGGGTCAGACCCCATTCCTCCGGAACGGGGTCTGACCCCAACGCTACTCGACGGGCTCGAGGCGAACGATCGGCGTCGTCTCGGTCGTGCCGCGGCTGTCGACGGCGATGTAGATATAGCCGTCCGGCCCTTCGCGCACGTCGCGAACGCGGTACTCCTGCAGCAACAGAGGCTGGCGCCCGGTGACGATGCCGTTGTTGACGGATACGCGCGAGACACGGCCGTGATCGGCGGAAAGGCCACCGACGAAGACGTTGCCGACCCAGTTCGGAAACCTGTCGCCGTGGTAGATCATGAGCCCCGACGGCGCGATCGACGGCACCCAGAACGCGGCCGGCTCCTCCATGCCTTCCTTGTTCCGAGTCGCGTGAATCTCGGTTCCCGACCCGTAGTTGGCGCCATAGCCGATGACGGGCCAGCCGTAGTTCTTGCCGGGCAGAATGACATTGAGCTCGTCCCCGCCCTGCGGCGCGTGCTCGCTCTCCCAGAGGATGCCGGTTTCGCTGTCGAAAGCGAGCCCCTGGGGATTGCGATGACCATAGCTCCAGATTTCGGGCTTATAGCCGCCCATGCCGACGAAAGGATTGTCGTCGGGCACGCTGCCATCGTCGTGCAGGCGCACGATGACGCCGAAATGATCGTCGGTCTTCTGTGCCCGATGCATCGACAGATCCGGGATGTTGGTCGGTTCCATTCGCTCGCCGGACGAGACGTACATGTAGCCTTCGTCGTCGAATGCGATGCGACCGCCGTAGTGCCCGGCCGAGTTGATCCAGGCGTCGGCTTCGTAGAGCTCTTCGATGTCGACGAGCGCATTGTCCCGGATGCGCGCCCGAATGACCGTCGTCGTCGCTTCGTTGTTGTCGGCGTCCGGTTTGGCGAAGCTGATATAGACCCAGCCGTTGTCGTCGTAGTCCGGATGCAGAACGATATCGAAGAGCCCGCCCTGACCGGACGCCTTGACGGCCGGCACGTTGGCCATCGGCTCGGGCAGAAGCTCGCCGTTGCGAACGGTGCGGATCGTGCCGCCGCGCTCCGTCACCAGCATGTCGCCGTTCGGCAGCCACGCCATGCTCCAGGGATTCTGTAGCCCCTCGACGACCGTGGCGACTCGAAACTCGTGAGTCGGACTCCCGAACTGGGCATTTGCACCAGCCAAAGGCAAGGCTAAGACCAACGCAGCGACCAGAAAACGAGCCATTGTTTTTCTCCTCAGGCGATTTCCCTGCAAGCCGCCATTCTAACGCGAACCAGGTCACTAATCCGATGGCCTGGGGGGCGGCGCTCGCGACCGGGCGAACGAGGAAGCCGATTCCCCATTGACGGGTCCCCGGCCCGGGTGAAAGGCCTCAGGCGAAAACCGCGTCGAGCGCCTGAGCGACGTCGGCGATGAGATCGTCGATGTGCTCGATCCCGACGGCGAGCCGCACCATCGACTCGTCGATCTGAGCGGCTGACTGTTCCGCCTCGCTCAGATCCGAGGCGAAGTAGAGCTGCACCGGCGCCGCCAGCGAATCGGTGGACCCGAGACTCGACGCCGTGACATGGAGCTTCAACGCATCGATGAAGGCCCAGGTCCTGTCGCGGTCGGCATCCTTCAGCGAAAACGCCAGCACGCCGCCGAAATCGTGCATCTGCTTGGCCGCGAGCGCGTGATCCGGATGACTCTGAAGGCCCGGATAGAGCACGCGCTCGACCTCGGCGCGCGTCTCGAGATACTCGGCCAGTGCCTTTGCGTTGCGGCAGTGGCGCTCGTACCGAAGGTAGTAGGTTCTTAAGCCCCGCAGGATCGCGGAGGCCGCGCCCGGGTCGAGCGTCGCCCCCATATTGACGGCCAGCGGCTTCAGGAACCGAATCCGGTCGGCCGACGCAATGACGGCGCCGCCCATGACATCGCCGTGGCCACCGGCGAATTTCGTCAGGCTGTGGACGAAGAAATCGACCGGATACTGGCCGTGGTTGTGCAGGCCGGCGAAGGTATTGTCGAGAATCGTAACGACGCCGTGCTTCCTCGCGAGCTCCAGAATCGCCTCGATATCGGGAATCTGTAGCATCGGATTCGTCGGCGATTCGAAAAGGATCGCCTTGGTGTCGTCTTTCCCGAGCGCATCCTCGAGGGCCTCGGGATCGTGCAGGCTGACCATGTCGAACGCGATGCCGTAGCGCGGCAGAAACTTGCGCGCGGCCACGCGCGTCGGCCGGTAGGACTCGACGAAGATGACGAGCCGGTCCCCGGCCGTGAGATTCCCGAGCAGCGCAAGCCAGATCGAAGCCATGCCCGTGCCGACGGCAATGGCGTCGTCCCGATCCTGCAGCTCGGCGCAGAGTAGCTCGAGCTGACGCGTCGTCGGGTTCGAGTCACGCGTGTACTCGAAACCGGACGACCGGGCCTCGGCCGTCAACGATTCAGCGATCGTCGGAAACGTGAACTTGACCGATTGATAGATCGGGCTGAGCAGCGAGCGGTTGCCGTCGGGCAGCTCGACGTCCGGCTGATGCGTGACGCGGGTTTCCTTCTTCATGGCCCGATTATCTCATCGATCGTGCACTCATCGCCGGTGCGGACGATTCCGAGCGCGCGCGGAATGAGATTCTGGCCGTAATAGACTTTGGCGTCCCGTCGGCGATAGCGCTCGAGGGTCCGGAGCGGCTCGCCGTTCGGGTGCTTTTCGCCCGTTCTGGGATCGACGGTCGTCAGCACGCAGCGCGAGCACGGCCAGGCGACGTCGAGCCGCGCGGCGCCGATGCCGATCGAGCGCCAATCGTCCTCGGCATGCGGCGTATCGGCCGTGACAACGAGATTGGGCCTGAAGCGCTCGATCCCGACGGGCGCATCGAGACGGCGGTTCAGCTCGTCGAGCGAGGCGTCCGAGATCAGCAGCAGCGGCGCGCTGTCGGCAAAGCCGACCTCGTCGTCGAATTGCGCCGCCTCGTGCTGCACGGAGCGATGCTGATGATCGGCAAGATAGACGAGCCCGCAGGCGAAACCCATGAACTCCGAGAACCAGATATTGACGCCGGCGGCCGCAAGCGTCGCTTCGACGGTGTCCGACCAGATTCTGACGACGCAGTTCTCGAGCGTGGGGCCTTCGAGCGTCGCGGGCAGCAGCAGGGGCTCGCGGCCCGGCGCCGTGACCCGCAAGCCCTCGTCCGTCATGGCGGTCTCGATCAGGGCCATTCGAGGATGACGCCGCTGACTCAGAAACCGTCCGGCCGAGTCGACCAGCATGTAGCGCCGGTCCCGGTCGAGCCCGCGCCAGGTCAGCTCGGCCGACGAGACCTCGATACCGCGGCAGGACTTGATCGGGTAGACGAAGATCCGGCTGACGCGCGGCATCGCGCGCGTCAGATCTTCTCTAGCGCCGCGCCGAGATCGGCGATCAGGTCCTCGACGTCCTCGATGCCGACCGAGAGCCGGACCAGGCCGTCGGTGATGCCGACACGCTTGCGCTCGGCTTCCTCGACATCGGCGTGCGTCATCGTGACGGGGTGCGTGATCAGCGTCTCGACCGAGCCCAGGTTCTCTGCCAGCGTGCAAAGCTCGACCGAGTCCATGAGCTTCTTGCCCGCGGCCACGCCGCCCTCGACGTCGAACCACAGCATCGCGCCGAAACCTCCGGCCTGGGATTTCGCAAGCGCGTGCTGCGGGAAAGACGGAAGTCCCGGGTATCGCACGGTGGTGACCTTCGGATGCGACTCGAGAAACTCGGCAATCGCCATCGCATTCGCCGATTGCCGCTCCATGCGAATCGAAAGCGTTTTCGTCCCCTGTAGCGTGAGCCAGGCGACCCAGGGCGACATGATGACGCCGGCCGCATTCTGCACGTAGCGGACCTTCTTATCGAGCGCCTTGCTGTCGGCGACGACGGCGCCGCCGACCGTTGCGTTGTGACCGTCGAAGTACTTCGTCGTGCTATGCACCGACATATTGGCTCCGAGATCGAGCGGACGCTGGTAATACGGCGTCAGAAACGTGTTGTCGACGGCATGAACGATGCCGCGCTCATTCGCGATATCCGATATCGCACGGATGTCGGTCAGCTTGAGCGTGGGGTTGGCCGGCGTTTCGGTGAGTATCAGCTTCGTGTTGTCCCTGACGGCGGCCCGGACGGCTTCGGGCTTCGACGTGTCGACGAACGAGAATTCGACGCCGTAGCGGGCATAAACCGTCGTGCAGAGCCGATACGTGCCGCCGTAGGCGACGTCCGAGATTATCGCGTGATCGCCGGCCGAGAGCGTCGCCTGAATCACGGCCTGAATTGCGGCCATGCCCGTCGCATAGCAAGTGCAGGCGGCGCCTGACTCGAGCACCGCGATTTTCTCCTCGAGCGCGGCCACCGTCGGATTTCCGGAGCGCGAATAGGAGTAGCCCTTGGAAAGATACTGGTCGACCGACTCCTGCACGAAGGTCGTCGACTGGTAGATCGGGGTCAGTATCGATCCGGTGATCGGATCCGGCCTGACACCGGCATGCACCTGCTTGGTCGAAAAGCCCATCGGCGAGCACCGCATGAAATTGAAAGGCGCAGATGATACCGGAAATCGCCGCCGCCGATGCCCGGGTCTCAGTCGCGAGGAAGCAACGGAAAGGACTCGAGCACACAGTAGCGCGCGCCGTCGGGGCGAGTCTCGCTCTGATACAGCGCGAAACGGGAACACTCGAATTCGGCCGATTCCGGGCCGGCAAGACAGGCTTCGAGAGTATCGACAAGCGTTTCGGGCAGCCTCGACGCCATCCGCGCCACCGTGACATGGGGCCGATAGGGGCGCGTCTCGGCCGTAAAACCCAGGGTCGCCAGCGCCTCGGCGGTGGCTCGATGGAGCCCAACGAGCGCGTCCGACGGCTCGATGCCCACCCACAGGATCGTCTTTCGGCCCGGCAGCGAGAAATGGCCCGGCCGGCCGAGCCGGAGCGCGAATGCCGGCTGGCGGACAGCCGCAAGGGCCCGACGCACGGGCTCGACATCCCGGTGGCCGAGAAAGTGCAGCGTCAGATGCATGTCGGCCGCGCCGATCGGCCTGACGCCGTCCCGCGGGCTCGGCCGAATGCCCGACAGCGCTTCGGTGACAGGCTCCGGCAGCGGCAAGGCCACGAAGAGCCGCGGCGGCCCCGGCGCTTTCACTGCTTGCGCTTCTGCGACTTGCTGTCGTAGGCGGCGCGCAGTAGATCTTCTACGAGCGATGCGCTCGCCTTCGTGAGCTCGACTCTGACGCCGACGACGCGCTTGCCCCAGTGCAGGGATTCACAGATATCCGGATGTGCGGCGGTCGCCGCTTCCCGATCCTCTTCCGGCACGAACACATGCAACAGATCGTTGCCCGGCGGCATCGTCGCGAAGATCTTGCCTCCGATACGAAACGACGTGTAGTGGAAGTGCGGCTCTTCGGTCGCCTCCGGCAGCGACAGCGCGAACCGGCGAACGGCATCGACTCTCATCCCGCTATCATCGCTTCTCTTCGAGCACGCCGACGAGGTTGCCGTCGGGATCCCTGAGGAAACCGACCCAAAGCTCGTGATCCGGCATCTGCGCCGCGAGCGCCGGCGCCCGCTCCTCGCGCGCGCCGCGGGCCACGAAATCGCCGAAGGCCGCCTCGATATCCTCGATCTGGAAATAGAGGATCGAGTTCGCTCCGACGCTGCCCGCCCCCTGCGGCGTGGACAGCATGATGCGGACATCGCCAGCCTGAACGAACGCGAGGTCGGCGTTCGGAGCGAAAAGAAACTCGAGCCCCAGCAAGTCCCGGTAAAATTCGAGCGCCTGCTCGACGTCCGACACGGTCACGGCGATCTGCCGAATTCCCGAGACTCTTGCGGTCATGCTGCCATCCCCGGTCTATTGCCAATCAGACTCCGCCTCGACCGGCGGCAAGAGCTCCGCCCTGACGCGCTCGACGATCTCCCCCTGCAATGCCGTCGCGCTGCCGCCGACGGCCGCGATCTCCTCGAGCATCGCACATGCGGAACGCGCCTGCGATTCCGTGAAGCTCGCCTTGCCGGGCCTTAAGACCTCGCCGAGGTTGTCGCGAACCTCGTCACCCTTACCGAGCAGATGAGTGCTGGAGGCCAGGAGGGCGGCTGCGTCGCGCTCGGACAGGTGAAACTCGCGTTTACCGGGGCTTGCGCGCCGTTGATACTAGCCGAAAGACGCCGACGGCACGACCGTCGCCATGCACTCTGGAGCCAGAACGCCGATGAAGAAGACCAGGCAGTCGAAGGAGAAGAAGCCGTCACGGCGCGGGCCGCGTGTCAAGATTCGACGCTGGACGCAAGCCGACATCAAGGGCATCGTCGCCTGCCAGCGGGCCGCGTATCGCGATTTCCCGTACGAATCGCTCTGCACGGCACGAGACTACGGTTTGCAGCTTGCGGCCTTCCCGGACGGCCAGACTCTCGCCGAGATCGACGGCAAGATCGTCGGCTACGCGTCGTCGCTGATCGTGCAGCTCGACGATGCGAACTGGCACAACTATTCGGAGATCACGGGCTCCGGCACGTTCTCGACGCACACGCCGAGCGGCGACACGCTTTACGGCGCCGATATCGCGGTACATCCGGATTACCGCGGCACGGGCGTCGCCGGCCAGCTTTACGAAGGCCGCAAGCGGATCCTGAAGCGCTTCAATCTGCGGCGCATGGTCGCCGGCGGGCGCATACCCGGATATCGCAACCATGCCGGCCGCATGACCGCCGAGGAGTACGTGGCAAAGGTCGTCGCCGGCGAGCTCAAGGACTCGGCTCTGAACGCGCACCTCAAAGCAGGTTATAGCGTGCGAGCCGTCCACCTCGATTACCTGCAGGACGCGGCGAGTCTCGACTACGCAACTTTCATCGAGCTCGCGAACCCCGATTACAGGTCGGAAAAGCGAAGGATCGCAGCCGCCCCGATATCGCATCCCGTCCGGCGCGTGCGCGTCTGCGCGGCCCAATACAGGATGCGCCCGCTGAGCTCGTGGGAAGATTTCGAGCGCCAGGTCGAGTTCTTCTGCTCGACCGCCGACGAGTATCACTGCCACTTTCTGCTCTTCCCCGAGCTCTTCACGTGCCAGCTCTTCTCGATCATGGATCCGACGCTCGAAACGAAAGCGGCGATCGAGGAGCTGTCGACCTACACGGACAAATACCTGGACCTCTTCAGGCGAATGGCCAAGAAGTGCGCGCTGCATATCATTGCCGGGTCTCATCCCGTGCAGCGCGACGGCCGGCTCTACAACGTCGCGCATCTCGTAACGCCGAGCGGACGCGTCTACACGCAGGACAAGCTGCACGTGACGCCCGCCGAGCGCCAGCACTTCGGGATAACGCCCGGGTCCGGAGTCCGCGTTTTCGACACAGGGCTCGCCAGAATCGCGATTCAGGTCTGCTACGACATCGAGTTTCCGGAGATCCCGCGCATGCTGACGCTGGCCGGAGCGGAAGTCCTGTTCGTGCCGTTCAGCACCGACGAGCTCAAGTCCTACTTGCGCGTGAAGTACTGCGCGCAGGCGCGCTCGGTCGAAAACTGGATCTACACCGTCATCGCCGGCAACATCGGCAATCTGCCGCAGGTCAGAAGCTTCCTGATCAATTACGGCCAGGCGGCGATTTTCACGCCGAGCGACGTGGCATTTCCGCCGCGCGCGACGGCGGCCGAGGCCGACCCGAACTCCGAGACCGTCGTGATCTACGATCTCGACCTCAATGCGCTCGCGATCCAGCGCGAGCTCGGCTCGGTCCGGCCGCTGCGGGACCGCCGGCCCGACCTTTATGAGCTGCGAATGCGCGAACCCATCGAGCACGTTCGGACG
This sequence comes from Gammaproteobacteria bacterium, assembly GCA_035513215.1. GTDB lineage: Bacteria > Pseudomonadota > Gammaproteobacteria > Steroidobacterales > Rariloculaceae > DATCZB01. The sequence continues at coordinate 14,804 of DATKCK010000033.1, forward strand.
CGTTGAGGTCGAAGGACACCGGTACCTGCGGGTTGACGTCGAAGGACACCGGCGCCTGAAGGTCTGTAGGGTGGGTGCTCCGGCTCAGACAGTCCTCGCGTGTGGTGGCGGTGGGGCGGAGTCTTTATGGGCTAAACGCATCCGGCGTTCGTGGACGGCGCTGCGGAACTCGCCTGAGCACCCACCCTACAGACCTTCAGGCGCCGGTGTCCTTGATCACTGCGGTCTTGTTCGGATGGGCTTTGACGTAGTGGAAGAGGTCGACCTTGGCGCGCAGGCCGTTGGCGAAGAACGGGTCGGTCTGGTAGACCTGCTCGGCGGCGGCTTTGCTGTCGGCGTCGATGATCCACAAGCCCCCGAGGGAGTCGCCGCCGACGTCGGAGCGCAGGGAGCCCGCGAGCAGGACCTTGTCGTCGTTGGCGGCGAGCCAGTCGAAATGCGATTCGAGGAGCTCGGCGCGGCGCTCGGCGATGTCGGGCTGGTCGGTGAATCTCGCGACGAAAAGCATTGGGTGCCTCCTTCGGGCAACTCTAAGTCAGCTGACGGCGGTCAGGCGTCGATGAGTCCTTCCTTCTTCGCCCAGTCGAGCGTGTCGTTCAGCCCGCGCTCGAACAGGGAGAATATCTCCTCGACCTGTTCGTCGGTGACGATGTAGGGCGGGCAGACGGCGACGGCGTCGCCGATGGCGCGCACGATCAGCCCGTGCTGCTGGCAAAACGCCATGCATTTGGCGCCGACGGCGTGCTTTGCGTCGAAGGCCTGCTTCGTTTGCTTATCCTCGACGAGCTCGCAGGCGCCGACGAGTCCCACGCCCCTCGCCTCGCCGACGAGCGGATGATCGCCGAGACCCGAGAGCAGCATCTGAAACTTCGGCGTCAGCTTGCGGATATGGTCGTAGAGCTTGCGTTCCTCGTAGATCTCGAGCGTTCTGAGCGCGACGGCCGCCGCGACCGGGTGGCCGGAGTAGGTGAAGCCGTGGCCGAACAGCCCGACCTCGGCGCTCGGCTCGACCATCGGCTCGTACAGAAACTCCGGGACGATGACGGCGCTGATCGGCAGATATGCCGAAGACAGACCCTTGGCCGCCGTCACCGTCGTCGGCTTCATGTGAAACGTTTGCGCGCCCCAGAGATTGCCGGTTCGCCCGAACCCGCAGATGACCTCGTCGTCGATCAGCAGGATGTCGTACTTGCGCAGCACGGCCTGGATCTTCTGGAAGTAGGTCGCCGGCGGCAGCAATACGCCGCCGACGCCCATCAAGGGCTCCGCAATGAAGGCGCCGACCGTGTCGGGATCCTCGGCGAGGATCAGCTGCTCGAGATTGTCGGCGAGCCGCGTTGCGTAGTCCTCCTCGGACTCGCCGGGCTCGGCGTTGCGGTAGTAATACGGGCAATCCGTGTGCCTGATAAAGTCGAGCGGCACGTCGAAATGCTTGTGAAACGGCGGCAGGCCCGTGAGTCCGGCCGTCGCGATCGTCACGCCGTGGTATGCCTTCTGCCTGGCGATGATCTTTTTCTTCTTCGGCTTGCCGATGACGTTGTGGTAGTACCAGATCAGTTTGACCTGAGTGTCGTTGCCGTCGGACCCGGAGTTCCCGAAGAAAACGCGCGAAGCGTCGAACGGCGCCATGCCGGCGAGCTTGTCCGCAAGGAGAATCCCGGGCTCGTGACTCTTGCCGGCGAATAGATGCGTAAACGAAAGCTGCTTGATCTGATCGTAGGCGGCTTTCGCGAGCTCCTCCTCGCCATAGCCGAGCGACGTGCACCACAGGCCCGCCATGCCTTCGATATATCGCTTACCGTGATTGTCCCAGACGAAGATGCCTTCGCCGCGCGCGAGCACCAGCGGCCCGCTCTTGTGGTAGGCGGCAAGATTCGTATTGGGGTGAAACAGGCGCTTCAGATCGAGCGCTTCGAGATCGGCCATCCATCAGCTCCGTAGTGCGCAGGCCGGCATGATACACCGGCGGCACGGGACAACCGATGCTGGCGCGGACGCGCTAAGGCACGCGGCACTCGATCGTCAGCGGCGCTTCGATCTCGACATAGGGCGCGATCACGGCGCGGTTGGCGCCGTGAACCGCGGCGAAAGCCGGGCTCGCCGAACGGATCTCGAAAAGGCCTGCCACGAGGACATCGATGGAGTCTTCGATCTCCATGCCCCAGGCCACGAAGGTCTCGCAAAGGTCGTAGGCGCGGAACAGGTCGTCTTCGTGCGCCTCGAAGCTGAATTCGATCGGCTCGTCGCAGTCGGCCGGCTCGCCGATCTCCGACAAGCCGCCCTTTGGACCCGTCGGGAAATAGACGTACCGGTCGCGTTGCAGACACCACGCGCTTTCGCTCTCGGTCGGTACGTGCATCACGAGCTCGACCTCGGCTTCGCCCCTGATCCTCCCGAACCCGCGATCGCCGAACGTGACGCGAACATTCGCATCCGAGTCGACCGCAAGCTCGTAGCTTTCGGGGGCGGCGGCGTGCGGCACGGCGAAGCCGCCATCGAAAGCGAGATCGGCACGGCACGAATTCACCAGTCGGGAGATCATCAGAGTTCGGCAATGCTGATACTCGAGCTCCGATGCGCAGACGAAAACGCCGGCCTCACGCTGCACGCAGCCCGGCATCAGAACGGCGTATTCGGCGGCTTCGAGCACAAGCTCAGTCTGGCGGCGATTCGGCGACAGAACGGTTGCGTTCGTTGCCGCCGCGCCGAGCACCGGCATCGGAAAGGATTCCGCCTCACGGCCGCAAGTGATGGCCGCGAAAGACTCGCAGGCAGCGCCTTCGCAGATCGCGCCGTCGTCGAGCCGGACGGCGCGGCTCGTCGCGTCGATGCCGGCGCGGGCCGCCCAGTCCCGCGCATGCTCGTAGCCGACCGACAGGCACCAGGCCGTCGCCATTGGCTCCCCGCAGGAGCCTGAATCCGCGCCGCAATAGCTGACATCGAAACCCTGATGCTGCGGACGGTCGAAGCTGCGCACCTGAGCGGCGGCCGGCACGGCGGCGACGCTCAAGAAAACTCCCGCGATTACCAGGGAACGGAGAACGATGCGAAACATGGCGCTCGACGAGTCGAATCGGTACGGATGGCGTGACCCTACGCCCGAGCGCCGCAGACTGCCACCGAGGTGATCACAGTAACGGGCCGACCCCGCGCGGCGCGTGACGGCCGCGAAACCGCTTATGTCAAATCGGCTCAAAACAGCCGTCCCAGCAACAGATAAAACGCGTCCTGTCCGCCTTCGGCGCTGCCCCAGGCCACAAACACGGGGCCTGCCGGCGTATCGACGCCGGCCCAGAGCGATCCGCCCCAGATCGAGTCGCCGAGCGAGATGTCGCTGCGGCTGGCCCAGGCGTTGCCGACCTCGGCGCTGACGCCGACGAAGGCAGGAAACAGCGCGAGATCGCCGATACGCCGGTAATAGCTCGCGCCGAGCCGGGAGACGTGCTGGCCCGTCAGCTCATCCGCGTGCAGTCCCGACAGGTCCCGAAAACCACCGAGATCGAAGAGCCCGAAGGGCGGTGTCTGGCCGCTGATCGTGGCCTCGTGCCGAACCGACGACAACAGCGTGTGCCGCCCCCAGGTTCGCGCATGCTGCAAATTGAAAAGTAGCTGATCGTAGTCATCTTCGGCGCCGAGCGCGCCTTCGTTCGATCCGCGCCATTCGAGACTTGCAAGGGTTCCTTCGCGCGGAAAGCTCAAGCTATTGAGCGTATCGATCGAGAATTGCGCGAAGAGCTCGCCGCGGTGAAAGCTGTCGAACGGCACGGCGGCCGGATCGCCGATGCGAAGCTCCGCTTCACCGGCGCCGACGCGAAGGCCGCCGCGCATCTCGCCCCAGTCGAGAAACTCACGGCCGGCGCCGAATTCAAACATCGCTTCGCGCAGCCTGAACTCCGCAACGAGCTCCCGATTCTCGACGACGTTGCGCAGGGACGAGCCGAAGTCGAGCGCGGGATTCACGAAGGTCAGCGCTTTGGGGCCGAGCGGCTGATACCAGTCCATCTCGAGCCCCGGTTCCTCGCCGAGCAGAAACGTCGCCCGCCACTCGCCGCCCTTCTCGTTGACGCCGGTGCGCAAATAGCTCGCCGCAAGCCCGAAGCGAGCGTTCTCGTCCGACACGGCGGTATAGCGCAGGCCGAGCTGCACGTAGCTCGGGCCCCAGCTCTTGCCGATGAGATCGAAGTCGAGCCCCCGGCTCGTGCCGTCGTCCACGACAGCATAGCGGACGTTCTGATAGAGCCCGAGCCCGTAAACGCGATTCAGGGCGATTTCGAAAGCGTCGACATCGAGCGGCTGCCCGACCTCGATCTCCTGGACGCGGGCATCGATGACGCTCTCTGCAAGCGGCGCCGTGTCGCCGAAACGAATGAAGTCAATCGTGGGCAGGTCGGTGATTCTCGGATCGGGCTGAACCGCCTTGTAGGCGGCGTAGTCTTCCGGGCTCAACTGGTAGGGCAGAAACTCCGCGCTGCGTGCCATCGTGAGCGCATAACCTGTCACGATAGTTTCCGTCAACCGCGCGAAGCTGACGGAGCTGTATTCCTCGGCGAAATCCGGCGCGAGCAGGATGTCGCCGGCCTCGAGCTGCTCGATCTGGTCGAAGGTTCCGCGCCGTGTCAGCAGGTTCGTTAGCTGTGTGGTCACGTTGACGATCGATCGGAGCTCCTCGCGCGAATGCAGCTGCTCGGAGATATCGACCGCAATGATGCGCTCGGCGCCGATGGCCCTCGCAACCTCGACCGGCAGATTCATGGCAATCCCGCCGTCGACGAGCAGCCGGCCGTCAATTTCGATCGGTGTCAGCGCGGCCGGCACGGTCATGCTCGCTCTGAGCGCCCGGCCGAGATTGCCGCCGCGGAGAACGACGGCGTCACCGGTCACGATATCGCCGGCAACGGCGCGGAACGGCAGCGCGAGATCGTCGAAATCGCGTACATGCGCGACAGGCAGCGTCACGCGCGCCATGACCGTATCGATGACCTGCCCCTGGACCACACCGATCGGCAGCAAGAATCCTTCGCCATCGAGACCGGGCCGCTGGTCCAGCAGAAACAGCTCATCCTCGCGCTTGCGCCGGAAAGACTCGAGGCGCCGCGGCGTCGCATTCAGGAACGCCGCGTCCCAGTCGATGCCGTAAACGAATTCCTCGATCTCCGCGACGGTCATGCCGCTGGCATAGAGTCCGCCGATAGCGGCGCCAATGCTCGTGCCCGCGACGACGTCGACCGGCACCCGCAACTCCTCGAGGGCCTTGATGACGCCGAGGTGGGCGCCTCCGCGCGCACCGCCGCCGGAAAGAACGAGCCCGATGACAGGGCGCTCGCGCGCGCCCGATTGCGATTCCTGAGCCAAGCCCGGCGCCGGGACTGATACCGCGATCGTAAAGAGAAAGGCCGACATCAATCCGACCCGCATCAGTGAAACTCCGGAGGCACTTGACAAGGCCTGCGATAATGCCACCTCGAACGCTGACGTGCACCGGTCGCGTCGGACCTCGGGAGGGCAGGAATGACCGCGACTCACTATCCACTCATCATCATCGGTTCCGGGCCGGCCGGCTATACGGCCGCGATCTATGCCGCGCGAGCCGCGCTCGAGCCTGTCCTTATCACCGGCATCGAGGTCGGCGGGCAAATGACGACGACGACCGACGTCGACAACTGGCCCGGCGATGCCGAGGGCGTTCAGGGTCCCGAGCTGATGGAGCGCATGAAGCGCCAGGCGGAACGTTTCGGGACGCGGCTGATCTACGAGACCGTCAACGCCGTCGCCTTCTCGAAGCGCCCGCTCGAGCTCACGGCGGACAGCGGCACGTTCACGGCCGACGCCGTGATCGTTGCGACCGGCGCCTCGGCGAAGTACCTCGGGCTGCCGTCCGAGGAGGCTTACAAGGGCAAGGGGATTTCCGCCTGTGCGACCTGCGACGGCTTCTTCTTCCGCAATCAGCCCGTCGCCGTGATCGGCGGCGGCAACACGGCGGTCGAGGAGGCGCTGTATCTCTCGAACATCGCGTCGAAAGTGACCGTCGTGCACCGGCGCGACGAGTTCCGGGCCGAAAAGATTCTGAGCAATCGCCTGGTCGACAAGACGCGCAGCGGCAACGTCGAGATTCTCTGGGATCACACGCTCGCCGAGGTGCTCGGCGACGACAACGGCGTCACCGGCGCAAGACTTGCGCATACGAAATCCGGCGGCGCGAGGGAGATCGAAGCCCAGGGCATCTTCATTGCGATCGGCCACAAGCCGAATACCGACATCTTCGCCGGCCAGCTCGAAATGCAAGGCGGTTACATCGCGCTCGACAAGTCGAGCCCGTTTGCAACGGCGACGAGTGTCGAAGGCGTCTTCGCCGCGGGCGATGTTGCCGACCCAATCTATCGGCAGGCCGTGACGTCGGCCGGTTCCGGCTGCATGGCCGCGCTCGACGCCGAGAAGTATCTCGCCGAAAAGCAGGCTTGACGGGTCACCCCGGATGGCGACCGGCGGAGCGTGCCCGACCGTCTCGCCGGCCCGTCGCGTGGTAGAGTGCGCGCCATGCGCAAGCTCGCTGTCGTCGCAGTCATTGCGCTGGCCATCGGCGCCGGCGTCTGGTGGTACCTGAGGCCCGAGCCCGTTCTCGTCGGGATCGCAAGCGTCGAGCGTGGACCGGTCGTCGCGTCCGTGGCGAACACCCGCGCGGGCACGGTCGATGCCTGCCGGCGCGCCGGCCTATCGCCCGCGCTCGGCGGCCAGATCAACTCGCTGCCCGTCGCCGAAGGATCGAAGGTCGAGGAAGGCGAGCTCTTGCTCGAGCTCTGGAACGAAGACATCGAGGCACAGCTCGAGCAGGCCTTGCGCGAAGCCCGCGCCGCGCAGGCGCGTACGCAGGAAGCCTGCGTCACGGCCGACGTCGCGCGGCGCGAGGCCAATCGCCTGTCGGCACTCTTTCTCGAGCGCGCGGTCTCGGAGGACGAGGCGGACAGGGCCGAAGGCCGGGCCGAGTCGACGGGGGCCGCCTGCGCGGCGGCCCGCGTCAACGCCGAGGTCAGCGACGCCCGCGTCGACGTGGTCAGAGCGCAGCTCGAAAAGACCCGGCTGCGCGCGCCCTTCGCCGGCGTCATCGCAGAGATCAACGGCGAGCTCGGCGAGTTCGTCACGCCGTCGCCGGTCGGCATTCCAACGCCGCCGACCGTCGACCTGATCGATTCGTCGTGCCTTTATGTCAGCGCGCCGATCGACGAGATCGATGCGCCGCTGATCCGTGCCGGCATGACGGCGAATATCCATCTCGACGCATTCCCCAACCGCAGCTTCCCCGGTCAGGTGCGCCGCATTGCGCCCTACGTGCTCGATCTGGAACGGCAGGCGCGCACAGTCGAGATCGAGGCCGAATTCGACAACCCCGAGGAGGGCCTGCTCCTGCCCGGGTACAGCGCCGACGTCGAGGTCATACTCGACAGCCGCGACGACGTGGTGCGCGTACCGAGCTCGATCGTCCGGGACGGCAACCGCGTCTTCGTTTACGACCCGGCAACGGGCACGCTCGTGGATCGCGAGATCGGCATCGGCGTCTCGAACTGGGAATACACCGAGGTCACGAGCGGCTTGGCCGAAGGCGACCGGATCGTCAGCACGGTCGATCGCGAAGGCGTCGAGGACGGCGCCATCGTCCAGCCGGAGTAAGTCCGGCTTGATCCGGCTGCGTGGAATCTGCCGCGACTATCCGGTCGGTGACCAGGTCGTTCACGCGCTCGACAAGGTCGATCTCGACATTGGGCCCGGCGAGTACATCTCGATCATGGGACCTTCCGGCTCCGGCAAGTCGACGCTGCTGAACGTCATCGGCCTGCTCGATCGCGCCGATGCCGGAACCTATGAGCTCGAAGACCGCAATGTCGCGGAACTCGATGACGACGAGCTCGCGGCCTTGCGGCAGCAGCAGATCGGATTCATCTTCCAGTCGTTTCACCTGATCTCGCGCATGACCGCGCTCGAGAACGTCGAGCTGCCGATGGTGCTGGCGGGCAAGGCGCCGAAAGCCAGGCGAGAGCGCGCCAGCGAGATGCTCGACAAGGTGGGACTCGGCCCACGCATGTCGCACCGGCCCGATCAGCTTTCGGGCGGCGAGCGCCAGCGCGTCGCCATCGCGCGCTCGATCGTCATGCACCCGAGCGTGGTGCTGGCGGACGAGCCGACCGGCAATCTCGATACCAAATCCGGCGCCGAGATCGTCGCGATCCTCGAAGCGCTGAACGCGCAGGGCCTCGCGGTGCTCATCGTGACCCACGACCCGAATCTCGGCGGGCGCGCGAAGCGCAGCATCGGGATGGTCGACGGCCGGATCGCGATCGACGAGCGGAGATCGCCGACGTGAGGATTCCGGATGTCTTGCGCCTCTCGGGTCAGGCGATTCGCCGCTACCCGCTGCGCTCGTCGATGCTCCTGCTCGCGATCTCGATCGGCGTCGCTTCGGTCATCGCGCTGACTGCGGTCGCCGAAGGCGCGCGGCGCTATATCACCGGCCAGTTCGCCGAGCTCGGCACGAACATGCTCGTGATGCTGCCGGGCCGGTCCGACACGTCGGGAGGCGGGCTGGTCGGGATGCTGATCGGCGAGACCGAGCGCGATCTGACGCTCGATGATGCAATCGCTATCGATCAGAGCCCTTATGTCGAGCGCGTGACGCCGATCGTCATCGGAACCGGCGCGGCATCCTATCGCTCCCGCGTTCGCGACACGACGGTCATCGGCGCGAACGCGGTATTCCAGGATATCCAGAGCTGGCAGCTCGCCGCGGGCCGGTTCCTTCCGCAGACCGACCTCGACACGCTTAACCCCGTCTGCGTTCTCGGCAGCGTCGTTGCCGGCGAGCTCTTCGCCGGCAACGAGCCGATCGGCGAATGGATCCGGATCGGCGACACGAGATGCCGCGTCATCGGCGTTCTGGCCGGAGCCGGCCAGACGGGTCTTTTCGACAGCAACGAGCTCGTCGTCGTGCCAGTCGCCAATGCCCAGCAGCTCTTCAACTCGCCCTCTCTCTACCGAATCCTGATCGAGACGACCGACCCGAGCCGGATCGAGGCGGCGCGGCGCAATGTCATCGACATCGTCAGGCGCAGGCATCAGGGCTACGAGGACTTCACCGTCATCACGCAGGACGCGATCCTGACGACCTTCAACGACATCTTCGGCGTCGTGACGGCGGCGCTGGCCGGCATCGCGGGCATCAGCCTGATCGTCGCCGGCATTCTGATCATGAACGTCATGCTCGTTGCCGTGTCGCAGCGCACGTCGGAGGTCGGCTTGCTCAAGGCCCTGGGCGCGACACGCCGCCAGATTCTCGCGTTGTTCCTCGCCGAAGCCAGCGGCCTGTCGCTGCTCGGCGGCCTGATCGGCTACGCGGTCGGGCAGACGGCGGCCTTCGCGGCACGGGTCAGCTATCCGATTATCGACTTTCATGCGCCGTACTGGGCAGCCGCGGCGGGCGTCGGCGTAGCGGTCGCGAGCGGCCTCGTGTTCGGCATTCTGCCGGCCAGGCGCGCCGCAATGCTCGACCCGGTCGAGGCACTGACGAAGTAGCCGCCATGCTGCGCGCGGACCTCTTTCGCTTCACCGCACACTCGATCGCGGCGCATCGCATGCGCAGCTCCCTGACCGCGCTCGGCATCGGCATCGGCGTCACGGCCGTCGTGCTGTTGACCTCGATCGGCGAGGGCGTCAATCGCTACGTCGTCGAGCAGTTCACGCAGTTCGGCACGACGACGCTCCAGATCCAGGCCGGCAAGGCAAGCACGCTCGGCGTCAGCTTTGGCTTCATCAATTCCGTCAGGCCGTTGAGCCTCGGCGACGCCGAAGCGCTGATGCGAGCCCCCTACGTGCTGAACTCCGTTCCCGTCGTTGCGGGCTCGGCCTCGGTCGAAGCCCGCGGGCGCGAGCGCTCGGTCTCGGTCTTCGCCGTCGGTCCGGACTACGACGAGGCATTCAGATTCAATGTCGCGATCGGAGAGTTCCTGCCGCACGACGATCTCGAGCGCGCGCGTTCCGTGGCCGTCATCGGATCCAGGGTGCACGCGGAGCTCTATGACGGCGAGAATCCGCTCGGCGACCGCATTCGGATCGGCGGCAGCCGCTTTCGCGTCATCGGCGTCATGGAGAGCAAGGGAATCACGCTCGGCTTCGATCTCGACGATGCCGTCTACATACCGGCCGCGAGCGGCCTCGAGCTCTTCGATCGCGAAGGCCTGCTCGAGATCGACGTGCTCTACGCCGAGAACGCGCCCGTCGACGAGGTGGTTTCGGGGATCACGCGCATACTCGTCGCGCGGCACGGCAGCGAGGATTTCACAATCACGACCCAGCAGCAGATGCTTGACGTGCTCGACTCAGTCGTCGGCGTGTTGACGCTCGGCGTAGCCGCCCTCGGAGGCATTTCGCTTCTCGTCGGCGGCGTCGGCATTTTCACGATTATGACGATCGCGGTGCGCGAGCGTACGGCCGAGATCGGACTGTTGCGGGCCATCGGCGCGACGCGCAGAAGGATCTGGCGGTTCTTCCTCAGCGAAGCCATCGTGCTCTCCGGGCTCGGCGGCCTGCTCGGGCTCACCGCCGGATTCGCCATCGTGCTCATCGTTCAGATTGCAGTGCCGGGGCTGCCGCTTCGCATATCCGTGCTCTACGCGGCCGCGGCCGAAGCCATCGCCATCGTCATCGGGCTCCTGGCGGGCTTCCTGCCGGCCCGCCACGCGGCCGAGCTCGAGCCGCTCGATGCGCTCAGGACGGAGTAGCGACAGAACACCGAAGCCCAGCTTGCGTCTTGCTGAGACCACTGGGATCCGGATGAACGAGATCGACCTCAATCGGACGATCATGCAGCTTGAGTACATGTGAGCGCGCCAGATCTAGCGGAATGACAGCGTCCGACAGCCGATCTTCTAACGGTCGGGCCGGGACGTTCGAGCGACCGCTATTGATTTGTTCGGGACGGTGGGTTGGTATACGCTGGCCGGCAAAGTTCGACCCGGTCCGGTCGTCCGTTCAGCCTACAGAATCAGCTCAGATCGCGTAGAATCCGGGGAAAAGAACTAAGAACTGGAACGAGACGATGACTGTCAGCGAGGGGTCGCTCTAGTCATGGCGCTTGCGCCCGGCACGGTTATCGGCGCCTACGAGATCAGCGGTGAGCTCGGTGTCGGCGGGATGGGCGAGGTGTATCGGGCCACCGACACGAAGCTCGGCCGCGAAGTCGCGATCAAGACGCTGCCGGCTGCGCTTGCGACGGACGCCGACCGGCTCGCGCGTTTCGAGCGTGAAGCGAAACTCCTCGCATCGCTCAATCATGCCCACATTGCGTCGGTCTACGGCCTCGACGAGCATGAGGGCACGCGCTTCATCGCCATGGAGCTCGTCGAGGGTCAGTCGCTCGAGGCGAAGCTCAGATCCGGCGCCTTGCCGGTGGAGCAGGCGCTTGAGCTTGGCCTGCAGATTGCGAGCGCGCTCGAGGCCGCGCACGGCAAGGGGGTCGTGCATCGGGATCTCAAGCCCGCCAACATCATGATCACGCCCGATGGCGTGGTGAAGATCCTCGACTTCGGTCTTGCGAAAGCCTTCTCAGGCGATCCGAACGCCGCGAGTCCCGCGCATTCCCCCGCGCTGTCTGTTGCGATGACCCAGCAGGGGCTGATTCTCGGCACGGCCGGCTACATGAGCCCGGAGCAGGCGAGCGGTCAGGTAACAGACCAGCGGGCCGACATCTGGGCTTTCGGTGTCGTGCTCTACGAGATGCTCACGGGCATGCCGCTTTTCTCGGGCGAATCGGTGCCGCACATCCTTGCCGACGTGCTGCGGACGGAGCCCGACTGGACGAGGCTGCCGAAGAACCTGCCTCCGCGGCTCAAAGTCCTTCTCGAACGCTGCCTGGAGAAAAAGGTTCGCGACCGGTATCACTCGATCGCCGACGTCCGCATCGAAGTGGAAAAGGTCTTGAGCGATCCGCAAGGCATCACCGTGCAACCTGTGTTTCAAGCGATACTCCCGGCGCGAGCGGTCGCGACCCGCGTCGTAGCGGCGTTTCTGATTGGTGGTCTCCTCTTGGGTTATGCCGGCTGGGCGATTAGATCGGCGCCCGAGCTTCCACCCGCGCCGGTCAATCGTTTTACCCATTTCGTGCCGGAAGGTCAGGCGTTGCGCAACCCAGGCCGGGCGGTCGTAGCGTTGTCCCCCGACGGCCGGCACTTCGTCTACAACACGACGGACGGTCTCTACCTCCGTTCGATGGACGAGCTGGAGGCAAGACGGATACCCGGAACTGAGGAAAACCTCAGTAATCCGTTTTTCTCTCCGGACGGGCAATCCGTGGCGTACTTTGCCTTCGCCGCCGGTGGTCAATTAAAGAAGGTCGCGCTCAGCGGAGGCGCGCCCGTCGTGATCGCCGGTGGAGCGACGAACCTTTCCGGGGCAAGTTGGGGTTCCGACGGTACGATTCTCTACGGCCAACCGGAAGGCATTTTTCAGGTCTCAGCCAATGGCGGGAATCCCGAGCTCGTGATCCCGGCCCAGGAGGGGGAGCTGCTCTACGGTCCCGAGCTCCTGCCCGACGGTGACTCCGTGCTGTTTAGCATGACGACAACGGACAACTGGGATGAGGCGCAGATCGTCGTGCAGTCGCTCTCGACGAAGGAGCGGACCGAGCTCATCCGCGGCGGCAGCGATGCGCATTACGTCTCGACCGGTCACCTGATCTACGCGCTCGGCGACGGGCTCCTTGGGGTTGCTTTCGATGCAGCGACTCTAACGGTATCAGGCCCGACCGTCTCGCTCGTGCAAGGAGTCGTGCGCGGCAACTTCAATCAAACGGCGGCAGCGAACTACGGTATCTCGGGCGACGGCACGCTCGTCTATCGCGCCGGTAGTAGCACGGCGGGAGGGTTGAATACGCTCGTCTGGGTGGATCGTGACGGTAACGAGGAGTCGTTAGGATTCGAACCATGCGACTGCGCGGCCCCAAATGTGTCGCCCGATGGTACTCAGGTAGCTTTGCATGTCGCCTCGGACGCCAGCCAGTCGAACGTAGATATCTGGGTGTGGTCGCTTGCGCAGCTCAGGCGCAGACGCCTGACCCTCGAGCCGGGCTTGCAGATCTTGCCGCTCTGGACGCCGGACTCGACACGGATTGCGTACTCGACCCTGGGACGGACGGGTCTATTCCTGCGGAACGCCGATGGTACCGGCGTGCCCGAACCGTTGCTTCAGAGTGCCGGCATTCCCTGGGCTTGGGCGGGGGACGACGAGCTGATCTTCACCGCAAGCTTTGGCCCGTCGGGGTCGGACATCGGCATTGTTACGGTGGGGGGCGACAGCGAGCCCCGGCCTCTGCTCGCCAGCCAATTTAACGAGGACCGCCCTTCCTTGTCGCCCAATGGGCTGTGGCTCGCCTATGAGTCGGATGAGTCGGGTCAGTTTGAAATCTATGTCCGGCCGTTTCCCGATGTCGAGGCGGACAAGTGGCCGGTCTCCGTCGAGGGAGGGATGGAACCGGTGTGGAGTCGGGACGGTCGCACACTGCTTTTTCTCGGACCCACGAGCTTGATGGAAGTTGCCGTAAGCACCGACGCTCCATTCGTTAATGAGACTCCGAAGGCTGTGCTCGATCTTGAGGATTATCTGCTAATCCCTCAGACACGGCGTCTTTATGACATCTCGCCTGACGGGCAACGGTTCCTTTTACTCAAACGGACTACGACAGCGAACGCGCGTGCGGACATCAATGTCGTTACGAACTGGATCGAAGAGTTGAAGCTGCGTATACCGACGGAGTGAATGGTTGAACTGATCCGTGTGTCTCGAGTTGGCCGAGAGCCGTCCTTTCCATCGGAAAGCCGAGTGTCCCGAATGCGATCGTAAAGCGGATATTGCGGCCGAAGCTCGAACTTTCCGGAAAAGAGGGAACGGCCCTCAGGGGTGAGCACAGGCAGGACGAGACTTCCCAGGTCGTCAGGAAGCCCAGCTTTCCCGTACTGGCGTATTCTTGAGAATGTCCGCGGTGGCGCGACTTCAGAGGGGACGGGAGCTGCCGACCGTCAAGCAATAGCGCGAGGCGAAGACGAAGGATGATAGTTAGGCCCCGCAGTAAACGTTTGCCTCGCGATGCGAACCAGAGTTTGTATCGTGAGCGCCAGGAAGTTAGCGCAGTGCGAAGACACCGGGTGTGAATTAAAGCGCGCGCAAGAGAGCATATTTCAAATGACCGATATGGGCTTTAAGTACGACAAGCTCGCGGAGGCAACGATGCGTAAGGTGCGGGAAAAATCGAAGCAGAAGTCTGACCGCACGGTCCCCGGCACGCCCGACGGCAAGGACAGCCGTAAGAGCGGCCTGAGCCGCCGCGGCTTTCTGGGCCGCGTGGGCGGACTGGGCAGCGCCACGGTGATCGCGACGATGGGGCTGGAGCCGCTGCTGGATTCCCCGCGCAGCCGCGCGCACGCAAACCCGATCGGCCCGCTCGGCCCGGCCGACCGCGCCGACCTGGCCCGGCAGGTGCGCATCGATGCCGCCGACTTCAACCGCTTCTCCGTGCCTCTTCCGGTGCACGTCTCGAACGGTGACGAGGCGGCGTTCGCCAATCGCATCGGCAGTTTCTCGAAGGGTCTGCCCCACTCGCTCCCGCTCGGCGAAGTGGACCCCGCCGCCTACGACGCCCTGCTCGGGGCGCTTTCCACCGGCGACCCCGACCTGTTCGAGTCGATTCCGATGGGCTCGCCTGACCACACCCGCCAGCGCCGGCTGGTGAACCCGCAGGCGGGGATGGCGTTCGATCTCCAGGGCACCGACTCGCACCAGTTCACCCAGCCGCCCGCGCCGGAGTTTGCCAGCGCCTGGCGGGCCGGGGAAATCGTCGAAAACTACTGGATGGCGCTGCTGCGCGACGTCAACTTCACCGATTACGACCACCACCCGCTGGCGGTCGCGGCGGCGGACGATCTTTCGCGGATTTCCGACTATCGCGGTCCGCGCGAGGGCGGGCGGGTGACCCCGCAGGTGCTGTTCCGCGACCCGCTGCCCGGCGCGCTCGCCGGGCCGTACGTTTCGCAGTTTCTGCTGAAGCCGGCGCCCTTCGGGGGCGAGTTCGTCGAGCGGAGGATGCGCACGGTGGTGGCCGGCGTGGACTATATGACCAGCTTCGCCGACTGGTACGACGTGCAGAACGGCGTCGAGCCGCAACTGTCCGACCGCTACGACCAGCTCCGCCGCTACATCCGCAACGGACGCGACCTGGGCCAGTGGGTCCACGTGGACGTGCTCTTCCAGGCCTACTTCGACGCTTGCCTGATTCTGCTGACCCCACCGGACCGCTCCGACCGCGCGACCGGCGGCGGCATCGGCTGCCCGCTGAACCCTGGCAACCCCTACAACGATTCGCGCACGCAGGAAGGCTTCGGCACCTTCGGCGCGCCGCACATCAAGACGCTGTTGTGCGAGGTGGCCACACGCGCGCTGAAGGCCGTGTGGTTTCAGAAGTGGTTTGTGCACCGGCGGGTACGCCCGGAGGCGTTTGCCGGGCGGGTGCACTTCCGCGCCACCGGCCAGGCCGACTATCCGGTCCATCCCGACGCGCTCAACTCCGATGCGCTCCGCCGCATCTACAGGCAGAACGGCACCGGCTTTCTGCCGATGGCCTATCCGGAAGGCTCGCCGCTTCATCCCGCCTACGGCGCCGGGCACGCCACCGTGGCCGGGGCGTGCGTGACGATGCTGAAGGCGCTGTTCGACGAGGACTTCCTCGTGCCCGACCCCGTCGTCCCCGACCCCGCCGGTCAGCGCCTGCTGCCATACACCGGGCCGGACCGCGAGCGGTTGACCGTGGGCGGCGAGCTGAACAAGCTGGCCTCGAACATCGCCACCGGACGGAACCACGCCGGCGTGCACTACCGCACCGACGGCATCGAGTCGTTCCGGCTGGGAGAAGCGGTGGCCATCAGCCTGCTCCGCGACCACCGCGCCACCTACAACGAGAAGTTCCAGGGCTTCACCTTCACCACCTTCGACGGCGTCAGGATCACGGTCTGAGGAGCTCGGTCAGACTGCCATCCGGACATACCCCGGGTCGTTGCACATGGATGTTTTCTTGTGGCCGTACTTTGCCGGTCCCTCCTGAGAGCTAACAGGCCGTTAACGTCAGGATTCCGGTCGTTCGCGACGATCCGGCAATTCAGCAGAGCATCGTATTGAGAGTACCGGCGAGGCGCAGCGCAGCCAATCGCAGCCTTTCCCGGGTGATATCGGCCGCGGCATTCAGATAGCTGCTCGGCGGTCGGCGGCGCTCCGAGCCGTAGGCATAGACGCTCGACCGCAAGGCACGACTCTCGGCCGCCCAGACCATCGGATCGAGCGAGACGTCGTCTGCCCCTGCGCTGCCGAGCGACCTCGCGTACTCGCGAACTGAAAGCCCGGTCCACTCGATGACATGCGTGTCCCAGAGACGATGCAGATTCGTCTCCTCGCCGTTGTAGCGCAGCTCGATCGCGTTGCCGCCGCGGTCCTCGGCAAGACCGACGTGCAGAGGCTGATGAATGTCGACGACGAAATGCACGAGAAACGCGAGCGCCTCGAAGCGCTCCTGTCGGCTCAGCGTGCTGTCGACGAGCCGCTCCGAGAAGTGACCGATGGCCCAAAGCACGTCGCCTTCGGGCGGGTGGCCGAAATCGGCCAGACGCTCGCCGTCGGCAATGTTCATGTAATGCCAGGGCCCGGCGTGGTCATAAGTTCCGAGAGATCGAATCTCGTCGGCCCAGAGCCCGATCTCGCCGAGGCTGTCGCCGTCCGCCAGATCCGAGATTGTCGCCGCCGCGCGCTCACAGAGCAGGCCCTCGGCCACCCTGCCTGCGATCAGATGACCCTGCGGGCCGTAAGCGACACTGACGCTCGACGCGAGAGCCGAGACCGCCAACGCGAGGACCGGCAGGCACTTTAGGTGCAGGGATTTCCCGATGGAATCAGGCACGCGATTTCGCCATGTCTTCCCGACTCGCGGCGCCTGCGGCCGTTGCGGCGAGCTGCCTGCTCATCGCATCGAGCGTACGTTCGAGGGAGCCGTGATTGTCGCGGATAAGCGCCCGCGCCGCGTCGCCGGCTGCGCGCCGCAGCGCCGGCTGCTCGAGATAGAACGAAACGGCGCCGACGAGCGCCCTTGCGTCCGGTACCTGGCGTGCCGCGCCGCGCTCGAGCGTCAGGGCGCTGATCTCTTCGAAATGGAACATGTGCGGGCCGAAAATGACCGGGACGCCGACGGTGCAGGCTTCCAGCGGATTCTGGCCGCCCCGCCGCACGAGACTGCCGCCGACGAACGCGAGGTCGGACGCTGCGTAGAGCCTGTGCAGCTCACCCATCGTGTCCCCGACCAGGACGTGCGTCCCGGAAGTCAGCGGCCCCCTCACCCGCGTTCGCCGTTGAGTCGCGAATCCGCGCCGGCGGCAGAGCCGCGCAACGGCCGCGAATCTCTCCGGATGCCGCGGCACCAGCACGAGCAGGAGATCCGGGTAACGACGGCGCAGCGCGGCGAACGCGGTGAGAATCTTCGACTCCTCGCCGTGGTGCGTGCTGCCGGCAATCAACACGGGACGCGACGCGCCCCACTGTTGTCGGATCTGCCTGCCCTCTTCGAGCACAGTGTCGGGCACCTCGAAATCGAACTTGAGATTGCCCGTTACCTTCAGCAGGCGATCGTCGACGCCGAGATTCCTGAGCCGCTGGGCATCGATCGATGACTGGGCGCAGATCAGATCGGCCGACGCGAACATGTCCCGCACCGTCCGGCTGGCGAACAGATAACCGCGAAAGGACGACAGCGACAGTCTCGCGTTGACGATGTGCAGCGGAATGCCGCGCTTGCGGCACGCGCGAAACAGATTAGGCCAGAACTCGGTCTCGGCGATGATCGCGAGCACCGGATCGACGCGATCGAGAAAGCGCGCGACGGCATCGGGAAAGTCATACGGCAGAAAGCCATGCAGCACGCGCTTGCCGAACAGCATCTCGACCTGATCCGAGCCGGTCGGCGTCATCGTCGTGACGAGTATCCGATGCCGCGGCAGACGGTCGGCAATCGCGCAAATCAGCGGCGCCGCGGAGCGGACCTCGCCGACCGAGACAGCATGGAGCCAGACGACCTTGCTGTCACGGATCGGCCGGACGAAACCGAAGCGCTCCGGCCAGCGGCGCCAATAGGCGGGATAGCGAAGCCCGCGCCAGACGAGGCTCGCGAGTGCATAGGGCAGGAGCAGATAGGCGGCGATCGACCAGAGGCGCACGCCGGCACCCGCTACAGATGCTCGTGGCCGAGCAATCCGAGCTTGACGAGATCCTGAATATCGAGAACGCCGCAGGGCGCCGTGTCGTCGACGACGACGATGCTGTCGACCTCGTTCTCCTTGATCAGCTTGACGGCTTCGTCGAGCAGAGCGGCGCGCGATACTGTCACGGGACCCTTCGTAAAGCCGATATCGGCCAGCGACCTGTCGAGGATGTCGCGCCCGCCCGATTGCAGCTTTCGCCTGAGATCGCCGTCAGTGAAGATGCCGATGACCGAGCCCTGCTCGTCGACGATCGTGACGGCGCCGAGCCGCGACTCGGTCATCTTGACCATGGCGCCCTTGACGGTCTCGCTCGCTTCGCAGACCGGGTTCTCCGGCCGGATGAGCTGATCGACGCGCATCGTCATCAGGGCCGTGTGCTCCCTGAACTGCTGCGTGCCGACCTCGGTCAGCGTGTTCTCGCAGAGCTTTTGCATGACATTGAACGGCATGGTGCAGACATGGACGCCAGCGAGCATCGCCTGGCGCACGTGCTCGGGATATCGAACCGAGGAAAACATGACCTTGGACTGGTAGCCGTACCGGTCGATCACGTCGACGCACTGCTCATAAAGCCTGATCGCGTCGTGACCCTGATCCTGCAGGCGGCCAGCCAGCGGGCAGACGAAAGCTGCGCCGGCCTCCATCGCCATATAGGCTTGATTCAGCGTGTAGATCAGATGAACGTTGACGCGATGACCCTTTTCGGTCAGACGATGGCAGGCCGTAACGCCGGCATTGGAAATCGGGACCTTGAAGACCGGCTCCTTCTCGAGCGGCAGACCGAGGATCCGGTCGGCCTCGGCAAGAATCGCATCGGGCGTTTCGCCCAGCGCCTCCACCTGAAGCTCCGGCACGAGCCCGGAGAGCTTGACGATCGCGCCGTCGATGTCCGTGATGCCGTGCCGATGCATGAAGGTCGGCGTGGTCGTCAAACCCTTGACGAAACCGAACTCGAGCGCCGCTTCGATCTCGGCAAAGTCGACCGAGTCCAGATAAAGATCCATTGAAGCCCCTCAGTTCCGGCGGGTTTCCCCGCCGTTAACGGCCTGGCTCTTGACCAGATTGTGAATGTCGATCAAGGGACGCACGAAATCCGCGAGATCGTCGAGATAATACTGGCTCGCCGCATCGCAAAGCGCCTCGGGCGGCGTCGGGTGCGCCTCGATGAAGATGCCGTCGATACCGGCGGCGACGCCGGCGCGCGACAGCACCGACAGGAACTCGCGAGTGCCGCCGCGCGGATCCTTGCTCGGAATGCCGTACTTGCGAATCGTGTGCGTGATGTCGAAGACGACCGGGTAACCGATCTGACCGAGCAGCATGAAGCTGCGCGGATCGACGATCAGATCATTATAGCCGAACGTGTAGCCGCGCTCGGTCAGAATGATCTTATCGTTGCCCGACATCTCGATCTTCTTGACGGGTTTCGCCATGTTGTCGGGCGCTATGAACTGCCCGTGCTTCACGTTGACGACGGCGCCCGTTTTCGCCGCGGCGACCACTAGCTCAGTCTGCATGCAAAGATAAGCCGGAATCTGAAGCACGTCGACGACCTCGGCCGCGGGCGCCGCCTGCGTCGGATAGTGGATGTCGGTCAGGATCGGGAGCTCGAAGGTCGTCTTGATCTTCTCGAGAATCCTGAGGCCCTCCTCGAGACCCGGCCCCTGGTAGTACTCGAGAGAGCTGCGATTGTCCTTAGAGAACGAGCTCTTGAAGATCAGCGGAACGTCGAGCTCGGCGGAGATCCCCTTCAGCCTTTCGGCCGTGCGCATCATCAGGTCTTCGGCCTCGATGACGCAGGGTCCGGCGATCAGGAACAGGTCGTCGGATCCGCAATCGATGTTACCGACGGTGACGTGCTTCTTACTCATTTACTATTCGGGTTTGGGGCTGGTGGCGGCATTGTGCGGTGTCGGCGGTAACGCTGCAAGCGGGCACGCCTTCCAGCAAGGGCAGCAAAAGCTCGAAGTTGCGCTCCGATGCGCCCTGCCCTTCGACGACGACTCGCTGCGCGCGCCGACCCATTTCGATGCGCCTGGTTTTAGATTCGACGAGCGCGGTCAGCGCGGCGGCCAGCTCGTCGCGGTCACGCACTTCGATTCCCGCGTCGGCCGCCAGGAGGTCGGAGACCGTCTCGCTGAAGCTGAAGGTGTAAGGACCGAACAGCACGGGCAATCCGAGTATGGCCGGCTCCATCAGGTTGTGCCCGCCCTTGTTCGAGCCGCGGAAATAGAGGCTGCCGCCAACGAAAGCGATATCCGAAGCGGCATAGAATCGCGTGAGCTCACCCAGCGTGTCGACGACGACGACTTGCCCTCGGGCGTTCGGTCGACCCCGGCCGAGCTCGCTCCTGGCGAGCGCCGCGTATCCCGCCTGCACGACGTTGCGCATGACGCCTGCGGCCTGATTCGGATAGCGCGGGACGATGACGAGCCTCGCGTCCGGTGAGACGTCGACGACCGCACCAAAGGCCGCCACCAGATCCTCGTCCTCCCGCGGATGCAGGCTGCCGCCGATAATGACGGGGGCTTCGAGCGCGAACCCGAGCTCTGCCCTGAGCTCGGCGCGTGACGCCTGGTCCGCCTCGCCCGTCGTCAGGTCGTACTTCATATTGCCGGTCACTGCAATGCGGTCGCGGCTGATGCCAAGACTCTCGAACCGGCCGGCATGCGCCCCGGTTTGCGCCGCCACCAGCGCCACGTGCCTCAGAGCCCGGGGCACGATGCGCGACGCCCGGTGCAGCCGAAACGAGCGCGCCGACAGCTTCGCGTTGATCACGGCGACCGGAACGCCGCGGCTTTCGGCCGCGAGCAGGTGATTCGGCCACAGGTCGGATTCGACGATGACCAGCAATCGGGGGCTGATTCTCGCCATCAGCCGGCGCTGGACGAAGGAAAGATCGAACGGCAGACGAAAGACGAAGTGATCGGGATAGGCGATCTTCGCCGAGCGAACGCCCGTCGACGTGTGACTGCTGACGATGAGAAGAAGATTCCGCTGCTCGAGCAAGCGGACCAGGGGCGCGATGAGCCTGACCTCTCCGACCGAGGAACCGTGCAGCCAGACGGCGCCCTGCGGCGCCTCGACACCCCCGAGCCTGGCCGGGAGATCGCGCCGCCAGCCCGCGGTCCTGACAAACCGGTAGGCGAGCCACGGCGATGCGAGTAGCAGGCCGAGCAGGTAGAGGAGGTCCAGCGCGAAGCGCATAGGGTTTAGCGGTGGCCGTCGATTGTGAGACGGTCCATTCTATCGCCTCGAAACGTGGTCGGGCTGGTCAGGCTTCGGCGGCGTTCGTCTGGAGTCTGATACAGGTCTGGGAGAGGCTCGTTGAAGCGCTGCTGTAGGCTTTGGCCCATTCGAGCAGGAGGTCGGCCCGCATCGGGCGCGCGATGTAGAAGCCCTGGGCGTACTCGCAACCGAGGCCCTCGAGGAGTTTCATCGTCTCGCCGTCGTCAACGCCCTCGGCCACGACGCGCATCTTGAACGCATGCGCGAGATCCGTCGCCGCCTTGATGATGTGGCGGTCCTTTTCGTCGTACACGACGGACGAAATGAACGATTTGTCGATCTTGATCTCGGTCGCCGGAATGTCCTTGAGGTAGCTCAGCGACGAATAGCCCTTGCCGAAATCGTCGATGGCGAGCTCCACGCCCGCTCTTCGAATGCGCTTGAGCCGGCCCAGTGCCGAGTGGTAGTCGGAGATCAGGCTTTCCTCGGTCAACTCCAGGATCAGGCCGACACCGGTCGTCGACACGGCCTCGATGAGCGCATTGAGCCTCGGGGCGAAGTCGATATGGTCGATAACGCGCGCGGAAACGTTGATCGCGATCTTGAACTCTTCGTCGAAATGCGGCCAGGTGTTGACGAGCTCGGCGACCTTGTCGAACACGAGCCAGGTTAAAGGCACGATGCTGCCCGAACGCTCGGCGATGGGCACGAATTCGCCGGGTAGGATGAGCCGGCCGGACTCCTGGCGCCAGCGGATCAGTACCTCGGCCCCGACCATCGCGCCGTTGGCGACTCGAACCTTGGGCTGAAGATAGATCTCTATGCCGCCGCTCTTCACGGCGCGCTCGAGATCGCTCGAGAACTTCCACAGCGCGACCTGCTGCTGCGTCGCTTCCGGCCGATAGATCTCGAAGTTGAGGTCCTTCGCGCTGGCTTCGTTCAATGCGAGCTCCGCGCGGCGAAACAGGCTTTCGGGCCCATCCGCGTGCGTGGGATAGACCGCGACGCCGAGGGTCAGATCGACGAACAGCCTATCGTCTCCGTCATGAAACTGCGGCGGCTGCTCCTCGGCCAGGCGTGAGGCTATGTCGATGATCGTCGTCATCGAGTCGAGCGCGAGCAGCACGGCGAAGCGCCTCTCGGTCAGGCGGATGACGGGCGTATTGGGCGGCAGCAGGGCGCGGAGCTGCTCGGCGTAGTGACCGCAGAAATCACTGGAACGCTGCTCGCCGAAGGTCGCACCGATCCGATTGAAGGCATCGAGGCGAGCCAGTAGCAGACCGGTCAGCTTGTTGGGCGAATCCCGCTTGAGGAACTCGGCGATGAACCGCATGGCGCGTCCACTGCTCTCCTTGTGGCTCGAGAAGCTGATGGGTCCGTCATCCATGCGGGATCGGTCTCACAAACTCAGGGCTCGGACCTCATTCAACCAGACTCGCCGCGCGTTTGCTGTGAGGCTCTTCACGAGCACTCTAATCGGCGACTGCCGCGCTGGCGCAGCTTGTGACACGCCGCGTCAGCGTCGGTTTACATAAGGTCGGCCGGCCTTTGCGCGACACGGGTTCGGCCGAAGCTGGCACAGGGCTTGCACTGTCTCGGGCATGGCAAGCTTACGTCCCAGTCTGCGGTCGACCGAAACCTATACGGAGACGAACTTCCTGCGTCTTTACACGGCCGACCTCGAAGCGACCTCGACGCGTCTCGTGACGCTCGAGCACTTCGCCTACAGCGCCGATGAGGAGGGCCGCGGCAGTTGGTCCTGCCTGACCATCGTCGACGCCGAGAAAATGAGCCGCAAGGACGCCGTCTTCATTGCGAAGCGCTACGCGGCCCAGAACGACATTCCGGTCATCTACGAGTGCAGCTCGCAATTCGATTGACGGGGCGCCGGCCGCAACTACGCTTCGTTTGCGCTTCGTTGCCGCTACCTGAGCCCGACGCGATAATGGCTCGATGCATTCGAGCCCCAAAGTCGGCTTCGTCAGCCTAGGCTGCCCGAAAGCCCTCGTCGATTCCGAGCGTATCCTGAGCCGGCTCAAGGCCGAGGGGTATCTGACCGTATCCGACTATGCCGGCGCAGACGTCGTCGTCGTCAACACCTGCGGCTTCCTCGACAGCGCGCGCGATGAGTCCCTGTCGGCCATTGGCGAGGCTTTAGCCCTGAACGGCCGCGTCATCGTCACCGGCTGTCTCGGCCGCGAGGCCGACCTGATCCGGGACCGCCATCCCGGTGTGCTGGCCGTGACCGGCCCTCAGGCTTACGACGCCGTCGTCGACGCCGTGCACGCAGTCGCACCGCCGCCGCACGATCCGTTCGTCGAGCTGATACCGCCCGGCGGGATCAGGCTGACGCCCCGGCATTACGCCTACCTCAAGATCTCCGAGGGCTGCAATCATCACTGCCGCTTCTGCATCATCCCGAAGCTGCGCGGCCGGCTCGCGAGCCGCGCCGCCGCCGACGTGCTCGACGAGGCCGAAACGCTCGTCGGGGCCGGCGTCAGGGAGCTGATCGTCATCGCCCAGGACACGAGCGCCTATGGCGCCGATATCGGCTACGCGGCGAGCGAGTGGCATGGGCGCCGGGTCAAGGCCCGCATCACCGAGCTTTGCGAGGCGCTCGGCGAGCTCGGCGCCTGGGTGCGGCTGCACTACGTCTACCCGTACCCGCACGTCGATGAGCTGATTCCGCTGATGGCGGACGGGCGGCTCTTGCCCTATCTCGATATCCCGTTCCAGCACGCGAGCCCCGCGGTGCTGCGCGCAATGCGCCGCCCGGCGTCGGAAGCGGAGACGCTCGAGCGCATCGGCCGCTGGCGCGACGTGGTGCCGGGGCTCACACTGCGGTCGTCGTTCATCGTCGGCTTTCCCGGGGAGACGGAGGACGATTTCGACTATCTGCTCGACTGGCTGCACGATGCCAGGCTCGACCGCGTCGGCTGCTTTCGCTACGAGCCCGTCGCGGGCGCCGCGGCGAACGGGCTGCCGAACATGGTTCCTCCGGACGTCGCCGAGGACCGCTTCCACCGTCTGATGTCGGCGCAGCAGGCAATCAGCCGCGAGAAGCTCGCGGCCCGGATCGGGCAGACGATCGAGGTCATCATCGACGCTCGCGACGAGGATTGCCTCGTCGGCCGCTCGGCCGGCGATGCGCCCGAGATCGACGGCAAGGTATTTTTGCCGTTCGACGATGAGATCCGGATCGGCGATCAGCTCACCGCGGTCGTCGACGATGCCGACGCCTACGACCTCTGGGCCCGCCCGCTGACGACATAGAAGGACCTATGAAGCATCTCGTTCGCCCCTTCGCCGCGTTGAGGCCGCGGCGGGAAACGGCACAGGCAGTCATCGCGCCGCCCTACGACGTCGTCGACACGGACGAAGCGCGCGCGCTCGCGGACGGACGTCAGCAGAGCTTTCTGCGCATTTCACGTCCCGAGGTCGATCTCCCGCCCGGCACCGATCCGCATGGCGACGCGGTCTATACCAAAGGCGCCGCCAACCTGAAGGCGCTGATCGAGCACAGCGTGCTCGAGCGCGAGGGGAAGGCGTGCTACTACGTCTATCGCATGACGGCCGGCCGGCACACGCAAACCGGGCTCGCCGGCGTCGCCTCGATCGAGGCCTATGAATCGAGCCGCATCCACCGCCACGAGCTGACCCGGCCCGACAAGGAGAACGACCGGGTCCGCAACATCGAGGCGCTGAACGCGCAGACCGGCCCCGTGATGCTGGCCTACAAGGCCGATCCGCGCGTCGGCGCGATGCTCGAGGAAGCGGCCGCGAAGCCCGCGCTGCTCGAAGCCGTCGGGCAGCACGAAGTCGTGCACGCCATCTGGCGCATCGAGCGCGATTCGGACGTCGACGCCCTGACTCGCGCGATCGACGCGCTCGGCGACCTCTACATCGCCGACGGTCATCACCGCGCCGCCGCGGCCGCTCGCGTTGCCGAGAATCGCCGACGCGCGCGATCCGGCCGCGATCGGAGTCACGACTATTTCCTGAGCGTGGCATTCCCGGACGACGAGATGCAGATCTTCGACTACAACCGTGTCGTCATGGACCTCAATGGCCTCACGGTCGCCGACTTCATCGAGGCCGTCGCCGAGGCCTTCGAGGCCGCGCCGTGCGAAGGTCGCGCGAAGCCCGAGAAGCCGGCTACCTACGGCATGTACGTCGGCGGCCGCTGGTATCGGCTGACGCCGAGGTCGGCGCCCGCTGGCGACGATCCCGTCGCGCGTCTCGATATCAGCCGCTTGCAGCAAACGCTGCTCGCGCCGATATTGGGCATCGGCGACCCGCGTATCGACGATCGCATCGCTTTCGTCGGCGGCGTGCGCGGGCTCGAAGCGCTCGAGCGGCGTGTCGATAGCGGCGAGGCGGCCGTCGCCTTCGCGCTTTATCCGACGCAGATGCGCGACCTCATGACCGTTGCCGATGCGGGCCTTCTGATGCCGCCGAAGTCGACCTGGTTCGAGCCGAAGCTTGCCGATGGGCTGCTGAGCCACGTGCTCGACGACAACTGGTGATCCCGGCTTCGCCGATCGCAGAAACAGAACAAGAAGCCCACAGGCGAGCACCGCATCCACCTTCACTCGCCGAGAGTTCTGAGCGTGGGAGCCATAAGGGCGAGGCAGAGCAATAGTCTTTTCGCTGGAATGGCCCTCCTGTGGAGCCTATAGTGCGTAAAATGACGCTTCCCAATTTCCTCATCATCGGCGAGCACAAGGCCGGTACGACATCGCTCTATGCTTACCTTCGCCAGCACCCTCAGATTTTCATGCCGGCGCTGAAGGAGCCGAGATTCTTCTCGTTCGATGCCCGGTATCACTCCCACCAAACTCGAAAGATCAGCCCGATCAGGACGCTTGACGAGTATGTGAAGCTCTTTGCACCAGTCACGACCGAAACCGCAATAGGCGAGGCATCTCCTGAGTACATGCCGAGCGAGGTTGCGGCCGTGAACATTCGGGCCACCATTCCGCACGCAAAGCTCATCGTCAGCCTGCGCAATCCGATCGAAAGAGTGTACTCGTCCTACCTGATGCGAGCCCGCGCACATAAGGTTGGCTCGTTCGCCGACGAGCTCGACGACTTTACGGACAATCGCAGTCATGCGTACCCCAACCTCTGCCGGTATCTCAACATCTTCCCCAGAGAGCAGATCAAGATCGTCTTGTTCGACGACATGAAATCGGATACTGCAAAGGTCGTCAGGGAATTGTTCGCCTTCCTCGACGTAGACCCCGAGTTCGCCCCGAACCTCGACGCCAGGAACGTCGGTGGAATCCCGAAGTTCAAACGCTTTGACGCCGCAATACGCGCAGCTTCCAAGACACTCGGCCGTCTAGGAATCCAACCGCCGGAGCCGATCCGACGTGCGGCACGCATGGTTCGACGTTCCAATATGGACAAACCGCCACCGATGGACCCGGCGCTGCGATCGAAGCTCGCCGACATCTTTCGTGATGACATCTCGCAATTACAGGTCTTGTTGCGACGCGATCTATCGCATTGGCTCGCCTGATGGATCATCAGAAAGGTCCTCCGGAGGGGATCCGCTCATCAACGCGCCACCACCATCATCAGGAAAGTGGCCGCTTGATGCCGAGCACGATCGCAGGCACGCGGCGCTGACGCGATTCGAGCGCCTTCGTGTCGACGGGCGTGCCGCAGCAGCTATCACTGATGCGGAAACTCTACCACCGACAACACGACGAGCACCGTATGCTCCGACGGCGTCGTCGACGGCACGGGCGCCACGCGCAGAGCGCCGCCGCCGACGTCGAACACCAGCGCTCCGTCCGCCATCCCCTGAAACGACAGCCCGAGCACATACCGGTAGAAGACGCCCGCCTCGTCGATTCGAGACGTCCAAATAATCGATTGCAGCTTCGCTTCGGCAAGCATCGTTGACTCCTTCTGATACCACGGCACCGGGGAATCCGACGCCCAAAAGGAACGATGCGACAACACGCCTGTTGTCATTGCCCAGAACGGAAAAAGCCGCGACGGGCGCGGCTCAGAAGAGGTTCGACTCTAGTCGCAGTCTGCACACGCTGTCAATTGGCGCTGTCAATTGGGGTCAGACCCCTTTTCCGAAGGAAAAGGGGTCTGACCCCGGTCTACGCCTGACCCAGGGCTACCCGTCGTCGTCGGCCCAGCGTCGAGTCAGGTTCCCGTAAGCATCGATCCGCCGGTCCCGCATGAACGGCCAGGCGATCCGCGACCGCTCGATCGCGCCGAGATCCAGCGTGGCAGTGACGACGGCGGACTCCCCTGCCGGCGCCTGCGCGACGATCTGCCCGTCCGGCCCAACGACGAAGCTCGATCCCCAAAACTCGATCCCGCCGTCGCCGCCGGGCGCAGGCTCGAACCCGACGCGATTGACGGCGATGACGAAGCAGCCGTTGGCGACGGCATGACTGCGCTGCACGATCTGCCAGGATTCGAGCTGCGCCTGGCCGCGGAGCTCCCTTTCCTCCGGATGCCAGCCGATCGCCGTCGGATACACGAGCACCTCGGCGCCCTGCATCGCCGTGAGACGCGCGGCCTCCGGGTACCACTGATCCCAGCAGATCAGCGTCCCGAGAGAGCCGACCGAGGTATTGAAGCTGATGAACCCGAGATCGCCGGGCGTGAAATAGTACTTCTCGTAGTAGCGCGGATCGTCGGGGATGTGCATCTTGCGGTACTTGCCGAGATAGCCCGACGCCTCGATTACGGCCGCCGTGTTGTGATAGATGCCGGCAGCGCGCCGCTCGAACAGGCTCGCCACGATGCAGACGTCGAGCTCCTTCGCGAGAGCCGCGAGCTTCCCGGTCGTCGGGCCGGGAACGGGCTCGGCCAGCGCGAACGGCGCTTCGGACTCGCTCTGGCAGAAGTACCTGCCGCGATAGAGCTCGGGCAGGCAGATCAGGCGCGCGCCCTGCCCGGCCGCCTCGCGGATGCCGCGCTCGGCCGTCGCGTCGTTGGCCTCTGCCTCCTCGGCCATCGCCATCTGCACGAGGCCGACGGCAAGACGGTCGTTCCGATCTCTCGGGCTCATTTAGGGTTGTCGTTGGCCGGCGGCACTTCGCAATAGGTATTGCTGGCGAAGCAGGCCATGTACTCGTCGAGGATACGCATACCTTCGCGCGGCCGCACGGCGCCGGCACGGATTCGCGCCCGCACGAGCTCGCTCATCCGCCGATGCAGATCGTTCGGGAAGTACTGCACCTGCGCCAGCATGTCCTGCACGGCCGTCGCCGGAATGACCTTCTCGATCCAGAAATTGCCGGGCTCGTCGGGATCCGCGTAGACGTGCGCCTCGGCGACACGGCCGAAAAGATTGTGAGCGTCGCCGACGATGTCCTCGTACGCGCCCATCAGAAAGAAGCCGAGGTAATACTCCCTGCCGGCTTCGAGCTCGTGCAGCGGCAGGTAGCTCGTGTCGTCGAGGCTCGAGACGTAATGACTGACCTTGCCGTCGGAGTCGCAGGTCAGATCGACGAGCCGCGCGAGCCTTTCCGGCTTCTGATCGAGACGCGCAATCGGGACGATCGGGAACGGCTGACCGATGGCCCAGTGGTCGAGCATCGACTGAAAGACCGAGAAATCGCAGAGATACTGATCCGTCAGCAGCCGCTCGAGCTCGGCGAGCTCCGGCGAATCCTCCTCGGCCGCGAGCTTGAGCTTCGCACAAATCACCGACGCCGCGCGCCAGTACATATTGTCGCCGAGCGCCTGCTGCTCAAGATCGAGATAACCGAGGGAGAACAGCGTCCGGACCTCCTCGAGCAGCTCGTTGGCGTCGTGATATGCCTCGAGCAGCTCGTTGGCGGCATCGATCGAATCGATGTAGTCGAGGATCGCTTCGAGGCGCAGCAACGGCTCGGGCGACTCATCCGCTAGCCTGATCCGCTCCTCGTCCTTGAATTTTTGCTGCGCGCCGAGCACGGGAACGATCAGCACGGAATGGTGCGCGGTCAACGCGCGCCCGGACTCGGTGACGAGCACCGGTGCCGGAACGTCGTTGGCCTCACAGAGCTCGTTGACGGTATAGACGATCGCGTTGGCGTATTCCTGGAGGCTGTAGTTGATGCCCGCGTCTTCGCCGTAGTGTCCCTTGTCATAGTTGACGCCGAGACCGCCGCCGAGATCCAGATAGCTGACGCCGAAGCCGCGCCGCGCTATCTCGGCATAGATTCGCGTGACTTCCTTGGTCGCCTGTTTCAGCACCTGTATATCGGCGATCTGGCTGCCGATATGGCAATGCAGCAGGACGAGGTTCTTCTTCATTCCTCGCCTCTCGAGCTCGTCGAGCATCTGCACGAGCTCCGAGATGCTGAGCCCGAATTTCGAGTTCGAGCCCGACGACTCCGACCAGCGCCCGGAGCCGCGCGTCGCGAGCCTGACCCGAACGCCGAGCCGGAGCTCCGACTGATTCGCGATCGCGAGAAGATCGTCGAACTCCGCCACCCGCTCGACGACGGGCACGACGTTCTGACCGATGCGTTGCCCGGCGAGCATCAGGCTCAGCATGGCGCGGTCCTTGACGCCGTTGCATATCAGAAGCGTGTCGTCGTCCATCTGAGGCAGCGTGGCGATCAACTCGGCCTTCGAGCCGCACTCGAGCCCGAGCCCGTACGGGCGGCCGGCGTCGCGTATCTCGTCGACCACCTCGTGGAGCTGGTTGACCTTGATCGGATAGACGCCGCGATAGACGTTACCGTAGCCGCACTCGGCGATCGCGGCCGAGAATGCCTCGTTGAGCCGCCGAACTTGAGCGCTCAGGATGTCCTGGAAGCGGATCAGCGCCGGGAGCTGCACGCCGCGGCGGCGGATCTCGGCGACGATCGCCGGGATGTCGAGCTCCGTGTCCTTGCCGTCGAGCGAGCGGACGGCCATATGGCCGAGCCCGTTGACGAAGAAGTATGGATCGCCCCAGCTTTCGATTCGGTAGAGCTCGATCGATTCGGCGATCGACCAGGTCTGGGCGGGGCGATCTTCGATCTTCGCTACCATCTCACTTCCCGAGCACGAGCGCGAAAATGAGCGGCGCCACGATCGTCGCATCGGATTCGATGACGAACTTCGGCGTCGAGGCCGCGAGCTTGCCCCAGGTGATCTTCTCGTTCGGCACCGCGCCAGAATAACCGCCATAGCTCGTCGTCGCATCGCTGATCTGGCAGAAATAGGCCCAGCGCTCGACGTCGTCGTAGCCGAGATCCTGCTCCATCATCGGCACGACGCAGATCGGAAAGTCGCCCGCGATTCCGCCGCCGATCTGAAAGAAGCCGATCGGGCTCTGTTCGCTCTTTTCCCGATACCAGCGCGCGAGATCCATCATGTACTCGATGCCGGAGCGCACCGTTCCGGGTTGCCTGACCTGACCACGAATGCAGGCGGCCGCGTACATGTTGCCGAGCGTCGAATCCTCCCAGCCCGGCACGTAGAGCGGCAGATTCCGCTCGGCCGCCGCGAAGAGCCAGCTGTCGGCCGGATCGATCTGGTAATAAGGCTCGAGCTCGCCGGACGTCAGCGACGCATAGAAGAACTCGTGCGGGAAATATCGCTCGCCCGAGGCGTCGGCCGCCTGCCAGCGCGCGCGCATGAAGCGCTCGATGCGGCGCATCGCTTCCTCTTCCGGAATGCAGGTGTCGGTGACGCGATTGAGATGCTGCTCGAACAGTGCCTCTTCCTGCTCCGGACTCAATTGGCGGTAGTGCGGCAGGCGCACGTAGTGGTCGTGGGCAACCAGGTTGAATACGTCTTCCTCGAGGTTGGCGCCCGTGCACGTGATCGCCTGAACCTTGTCGCTGCGAATCATCTCCGCGAGCGACAGGCCGAGCTCAGCCGTGCTCATCGCGCCTGCCAGCGTCACCATCATCGAGCCGCCGTCGTCGAGATGACGCGCATAGGCCTCCGCCGCGTCGATTACGGCCGCCGAGTTGAAGTGCCGGTAATGGTGTTTCAGGAATGCGGAAATTTCGCCCATCGATTCGATTACTTTTGCTTCTCGTGCTCAAAGCCCAGCACCATAACGGGAATCTGCTGTGTCAGGCAATGCAAGGCGCCCAATCCGACGATCAGCGCCCGGCAGTCGATCGGCACGATCTCCCGGTCCGGGAAACACTCGGCGACGATCCGGGTTGCGACCCGGTCAGACTCGCCGCCGTATGCTGGAACGAGCACGACGCCGTTTGCGATGTAGAAGTTGGCGTAGCTCGCGGGCAGGCGGTTGCCGTCGTGCATGACCGGAGGCGGCATCGGCAGCTCGCCGACGTCCAGACCCTTGCCGTTCCGATCCCTCCATGCATCGAGCCGGCGCCGGTTCTCGGCCAGCGCCTCGTGATTCGGGTCGGCGGGATCCGCGGCCACGACGGTCAGAACGCGGCGGGGAGAAACGAAGCGCGCGAGATTGTCGATGTGCCCGTCGGTATCATCGCCGATGACTCCCTCCCCGAGCCAGATCAGATCGCTCGAGCCGAGGAGCGCGGCGAGCCGGTCCTCGATCTCGCGGCGTCCAAGCGACGGATTGCGATTCAGATTCAGAAGACACTGCTCGGTGACGAGCGCAAGACCCTCGCCGTTGACATCGACCGAACCGCCCTCGAGCACCATCGAAGACGAGACGCGCGGCAGGCCGAGGCGGTCGGCCATCTGCGCCGCCACGGCGCAATCGCGATCGTAGGGCGGGTACTTGCCGCCCCAGGCGTTGTAGTCGAAATCGACGGCCGCGAACCCGGCCGGCGAGTCGTCGTCGCGGACGACGATGGCTCCGTAGTCCCGGATCCAGGCGTCGTCGGTCGGAATCCGCTCGAGACTGATCCGGTCCTGCGGAACGCGGCCGCCCAGCAACGCGGCGACATGCCCGGCATGGGCTTCGTCCTGGACGTTGATGTGAATGTGCTCACGCGGCGCGAGCGCCGTAACGACATCGGCCATCGCCGTCTCGGCGGCGTCGAGCACGCCGGGCCAGGTATCGGGATTGTGCGGCCACGACAGCCACGTGGCCTGATGGAGCGACCACTCGGCAGGCATCCGTCGTACTGGCGTCTTGTCGGGCATCGGTTCTGGACAGGTCGGGATGCTTTGCGCGGGTGCGCGATCTTAACCCAAAGATGCCGGACGAACGCGGTGCCCGGGAAAACAGTATCATCGCAGCAATGAGCTCGATCAGAGCAGTTTCGGCCCTCGCTCTTTGCGTTGCGATCGGCACGCCGGCCCACGGCCAGATGGCGCCGGCGCCGGGGCGGCTGCTCGTCGCGGATTCGAACGTCGTCGATCCGGATTTCGCGGAAACGGTGCTGCTGATCCTGATCCATCAGGACGGGGGCTCGATCGCCGTTTTCCTGAATCGCCCGACCTGGGTCGAGCCGGCCGAGGCGTTTCCCGAGATCGAAGCGCTTGTGAGCTACGACGGGGCGCTGTATCTCGGCGGATCGGTCGGGCCCGCCGAGCTCCTGACGGTGTTCGAGGCCGACGGCCCGCCGGAGCGGGCTCTGTCGCTCGGTGACGGCATCTTCCTGAGCCCGAATCCCGAGCTTTTGAGCGAGCTCGACCTGGGCGCAGTGGATCGTCCGAATATCCGGCTCTATGCCGGCCATGCGGAATGGGGCCCGGGCCAGCTAGCCTCGGAAGTCGCGGCCGGCCGGTGGCGCGTGCTCCGGTCCGAGCCCGGGCACATCTTCACCGACGACCCGTCGAGCCTGTGGGAGAATCTCGTGCTGGCGCCCGACGGCGTCAGCGCCGCCATTTTCTAGAACGCCGGGCAGACCGATACCGATGACCGTCATCGATGTGCACACGCACATGTTGACGCGGGAGTATCTCGCGCTGCTCGAAGCGCACGGCGCCCCACAATACCGGCGCGTGACGAACGCGGCCGGGGAAGAGACGATACAGCGCTTCGGCGCGCCGTTCTTCACGCTGACCGAGCCGATGTGGGACTACTCGCAGCGCTTGCGCGACATGGACCGGGCCCAAGTCGACGTCGCGATCGTCTCGCTGACCTGCCCGAATGCCTTTTTTGGCGACGCCGATGCGAGCCTCGCAGCGGCCCGCAACGTCAACGACTCGATGGCGGAGCAGCAAACGCTGAAGCCCGAACGCATTCGCTGGCTCGCGTCGCTGCCCTGGCAGTATCCGGATCTGGCCGTCGACGAGCTCGCGCGAGCCGTCGCAGCGGGCGCCGTCGGCGTCATGGTCATCGCCAATATCGACGGGCGGCATCTGACGGATCCGCTGTTTGCCGACGTCTGGGCCGAGATCGACCGGCGCGCGCTGCCGGTCCTCGTGCATCCCGGCCCGCCGATCGGCGCCGCGGATCTCGGCCTCGCCGATTTCGGGCTCGTGCCGGCCGCCGGATTTCCGTTCGATACGACGATCGCCTTCGCGCGCCTCTTCCTCGACGGTTTCCTGGACCGCCATTCGCGTCTGAAGCTGATTGCGGCGCACGGCGGCGGCGCCCTGCCCTGGCTCGTTGCGCGGCTCGATCGTTGCCACGCGCAACTGCCGGCCGCGAGCGTCAAGACGGCGACGCCGCCTAGCGAATACATGCGGCGCATCTACTACGACGCCGTCGTCTACAGCGAGGCGGCGCTCAGGCTTTGTATCGAGGCGGCGGGCAGCGACGAGCGCGTGCTGTTCGGATCGGACTATCCGCACAATATCGGCGACATGCCGGGCTGTCTCGACCGCACGGCGAGGCTGCCGTCGAAGTCCGCGCGACGGGTCGAGGGCGGGAACGCCGCAAGGCTGTTCGGTCTCTGATCAGGCGGACATCGACGGACCCTGCGCGACCGGCGCGAGCCAGCGTTGCTCGACAGTGCCCGAGCCATCGACATCGAGCGCGGCGACGACATGCCGCATTGCGTCGCCCAGCTCCGCGTCGAATCGCCACGGCGCATTGACGACGGCAAGTCCGGAGCCCTCGAGGCCTGTGACGCGGGCGCCGAAGCGGCACTCGGAGATCAGCGTCCGCGGTGGCCCAAGCGCTTCGAGCCGCCGGATCAGCCGCCAATGCCTGGCATCGGCGAGAAGCGGATACCAGAGCAGGTACACGCCAGTCGCCCAGCGCCCGATGGCTTTGCGGAGCAGGCTCACGATGCCTTCGTATTCGTCCTTGATCTCGTAGCTCGGATCGATCAGCACGAGACCGCGGCGGATTGGCGGCGGCAGCAGCGCGGGCAGGCCTTCGTAACAGTCGCGCGAATGAACGCTGACGCGCCTGTCCTCGCCGATCGAGCGCTTCAGTGCCGTGAGCTCCTGCGGATGCAGCTCGAGCAGGACCGCGCGGTCCTCGGCACGAAGGAGCGCCTGCGCGACCGAAGCCGAACCCGGGTAGTAGCGCAGACGCCCGGGCTCGTTGAAACCCGCGACGAGGTCGAGATAGTCGCGCACGGGCGAAGGCCCACCGGGAACCGCGGCGAGACGCAGGATGCCGGCCTCGGCCTCGCCGGTCCTGCGCGCCTGAGCGCTCGAGAGATCATAGATGCCGCGACCGGCGTGGCTGTCGACATAGCTAAAGGGCTTGTCCTTGCGCCGCAGGCGGCCGAGCAGCATGACGAGCGCGATATGCTTGTGCACGTCGGCGGCGCTGCCCGCGTGATAGGCATGCTGGTAGCTCAACACCGGCTGTCGCGCTCAGTCGCGTCGATCGGCCTTGGTCGCGTTGCCCTTCGACAAAGCGACCGGATATTTCTCGGCATTGATCTTCATCTTGTCGCTGACGGCCACGTCGAGGTCGATGTCGAGACGATCGGCGAGCCGGAGCAGATAGATCAGGACATCGGCGACCTCATGAGCGACGGCTGTCTTCTGCGCCGGATCGGGATTCGCGGATTCGGTCTCGCTTTGCCATTGAAAGATCTCGATCAGCTCGCCGGCCTCGGCGGCGAGCGCCATCGCGAGATTCTTCGGGCTGTGGAACTGTTCCCAGTCGCGCTCGGCCGCAAACTCTCTGAGTTTCTGTTGCAGTGCTTCGATGTCCATGCTCAGCCCTTGACCGGCGCCCTGCGCCTGAGCCCGAGCCACCAGACGGCGGCGCAGGCCGAGCCGGATCCGGCAACGATCCATGCCATCGGCATCGGGGACGGCTCGACGACACGGCTCAGCAGCGCCGCAACCACGCCCCCGATGAAGAACTGATTGACGCCGAAGAGCGAGCTGGCCGCGCCCATGCTTTCAGGATACCGGCTCAGCGTCCGCGCCACCGTGTTCGCAAAGACCGAACCGATGCCGAAGACATAGACCATGAAGGCCAGGA
Source organism: Gammaproteobacteria bacterium (assembly GCA_035513215.1). Lineage (GTDB taxonomy): Bacteria > Pseudomonadota > Gammaproteobacteria > Steroidobacterales > Rariloculaceae > DATCZB01. Next base: position 50,606 of record DATKCK010000033.1, read on the forward strand.
CGAGACCCAGGACGCCGCCTCCGGCAACGGCCGACAGCAGCACCGCCACGCCCCCGATGCCGACGGCACCCGTGCCGAATCCGAGCATTCGCGAGATGCCGAGATGGGCGACGTAGCGGCTGTTGATGTAGGCGCCGATCGACCCGCCGAGCATGACGACCGAGAAGGCGATGCCGAACTGCTGCGGCGAAAGCCCGTAGAACTCGACGAACACGAACGAAGCCGTGCTGACGAAGGCCACGACGCCGATGAATCCAAGCGCCGAGCACAGCATGTAGCCGAGGGCCTGGGCGTCCCTGAAGATGGGACCGTAGGCGCGCAGGCTCGCGAGCACGCTGCCCGAGAGCGCCCGCTTCACGCGCGGCAGCATGAAAAGCGTCACGACGAAGCACAAAACGCCGGCGCCGGCCTGCATCCAGAACACGGCCGGCCAGTGATCGAAGCTCGCGACATAGCCGCCGATCAGGGGCGCGAGCACGGGCGTGAAAAACATGAACATCGAGACCCAGGACAGGGCGCGCGATGCTTCCTCGCCGCGCCAGCGGTCGAGAATGATCGCGCGCGACAACACCATGCCGGCGGATGCGGCGAAACCCTGCAGTGCGCGCGCCCCGACGAGCGAGGCCAGGGTCGGCGAGATTGCCGCGAGCATGGCCGCGATCACGTACATTGCAAGTCCGACACAAAGGACGGGCTTGCGCCCGAAGCGATCGGACAGCGGTCCGTAGATCAGCGCGCCGAAAGAAAAGCCGATCAAGAGCGAGCTCATCGTCAACTGCACGGCGGCGCCCGTGACGTCGAGGCCCGCCGCGACGAGCGACATTGACGGCACGTAAAGATCGTTGGACAACGGCCCGAGCGCCGCAATCATGCCGAGGAACGGAATCAGGATCGAAAACGTCGCGCGCTCGGTCGCCGGTGCGTTCATCAGTCGAAGCCGCGGTCAGCCGACGGCCATCGTGGCGACCGTGCAGCCCACGGCAAATATCGGAATCGGCGCGTAGAACATCAGCTCGCCGGTCGCACCCTCCGTTGCGCCGGCGACGGCGATGAAGGTGCGGATCTCGAATCCGCCCTGCCCCGCGTCGCGCAAGGTCTCCTCGTCCGTGTAGCCAACGAGCTCCTCGCGGCGATTGGCGACGAAACGCTCGAGGAACTCGCGATCCCATGCTTCGTTGATCGTTCCCGAATCCGGTGTCGCAGGCCAGTGCGAGATGCCGCCCGTGCCGATCAGCGCGATGCGCTCGGGCTGAGCATCGCAAGCACGGCGCAGCGTGCGCCCGAACTCGTAGGCGCGTGCAAGCGGCGTCAGCGGCGGACCCTGGCAGTTGATGTTGACCGGAATAACGGGCAGATCGTAGCGAGGCGTCAGAAAATGCAGCGGCACCATGATGCCGTGATCGAACTGCCATTCCTCGGCATAGGCGATGTCGATGGACGGCAGCACGGCCTCGATCAGCCGCCGCGACAGGTTCGGGGCGCCCGGCACCTTCGTTCGCCGTATCGCGAGCCACTCCTCGTCCTCGATCGGGCCCGAGTAGCTCTCGGCCATGCCGATGCAGTAGGCCGGCATGTTGTTCATGAAGAAGTTCGCAAAGTGCTCGGCCGCGACGACGATCAAGGCATCGGGGCGGCTCGCCTCGATCCGCTCGCGCATCTCGCCGAGCTTGGCATAGAAGGCATCGCGAACGACCGGATCGGCCCGGCCGGCACGCCCGGTGATGCCCGGCGCGTGACTGCAAACTCCGGCAAAGACGAGGCTCATCGGGAACGATCCTCGAGCAGCGAGTAGAGCCCGGCGCGAACGGGCCCATGGCGGCGCACGCCCTCGCGCATCGCCTCGAGATATTCGTCCCATTCCTGCCCGATCAGGGCGGCATAGTGCATCAGTATCTGCCCGTTGACGCCGATGACGTAGAGGAGGCCAATGTCCCCTTCGACAATGGCGGCACGTTCCTCGTCGGTCAGGCTGTACTCGCCAAGCAGCGCATCGCGGCCCGACTCGAATCGCGCGCGCACGGTCTCGTCCCGATTGAGCTGATACAGGAGCTTCTGCACGGCATACAGGCTCATGCGCCGAGCCGCGGTACCCTGTGCGTATCGAATGCGATACAGACGTTCTTCGTCTCCATATAGAAGTCGAAGCTGTAATCGCCGCCGTCGCGGCCGATGCCGCTTGCCTTCATGCCGCCGAAAGGCGACGGCAAATGACGATTGTTCTCAGAGTTGACCCAGACCATGCCCGCGTCGAGCTTTGCCGCTAACCGATGGGCCCGCCCGACATCACGGGTCCACAGATACGCTGCGAGCCCGTACGGCACGTCGTTGGCGAGCGCGAGCGCCTCGGCCTCGCCGGCGAACGGGATGACGGTCAGCACCGGGCCGAATATTTCTTCCTGCGCGATGCGCATCTCGTTCGTCGCCCGGGCGAGAAGCGTCGGCTCGACGTAGTTCGCGCCGGCAGCGGCGCGCCGGCCGCCGGCCGCGATATCGGCCCCTTCGGCTTTCGCGACGTCGAAGTAGCCCACGACCTTCTCGGCGTGCCGTGGATGGATCAGGGGGCCGAGATCCGTTGCGGGATCGAGCGGGTGACCGATCCGGATCGCGCCGATACGCTCACGCAAGCCTGCGATGACATCGGCCTCGATGTTCTTTTCCACCAGCAAACGGCTCGACGACGTGCAACGTTCGCCGTTCAAGCTGTAAATCATGAAGCTCGCCGCGTCGAGCGCGCGCTCGAGATCGGCATCATCGAAAACGATGACGGGATTCTTGCCGCCGAGCTCGAAATGCACGCGCTTCAGCGTCGCAGCGCCCTGCGCCATGATCGAGCTGCCGGTCGCGGACTCGCCGACGAAGGCGATCGCCCGAATCGCCGGATGCTCGGTCACGGCCCGGCCGGCCTCGTCGCCGGTGCCGTGGACGACATTGAGCACGCCGTCGGGCAGCCCGGCCGATCCGCAGATCTCGGCGAGCAGGTTCGCCGACAGCGGGCTCCATTCCGCCGGCTTGTGAACGACGGTGCAGCCGGCCGCGAGAGCCGGCGCGATCTTCCAGGTCGACAGCATGAACGGCGTATTCCAGGGCGTGATGACGCCGACGGGGCCGATGGGCTGGCGCAGCGTGTAGTTCAGGTGCTCGGCTTGAGGCAAGGCGAGCCCGTCGCGCGCCGATGGCGCGCGGTCGGCAAAGAAACGGAAGTTCTCGGCCCCGCGCTTGGCCGCCGCGCCCATGAACCGGATCGGCTGTCCCGTATCCGACGATTCGACGAGCGCGATCTCCTCGGCCCTCGCCTCGATTGCGTCGGCGATGCCGTGCAGGACCGTGCGACGCTCACTGCCCTTGAGGTGCCGCCAGCTCTCGAACGCTTCCGCGGCGGCTCTTGCCGCGGCGTCGACGTCGGCCGCCGTTCCGGCGGCGACCTTGCCGAGTAGCGCGTCGTCGACCGGCGACCGGTTGTCGAAATACGCCCCGGATCGCGGCGCGGCCGGGCGGCCGCCGATGCGATGCTCGAGCGGCGAAGCCGAGAAGCGCTCGAGATGAACCGCGGCTCGCTCGATGTTTCGATTCAATGCGTCGCTCATGGGACCGGCCGCTTATGCTTCGCGGTGCTTTCGAACGTATTCATGCAGGTTGTTCTTCTTGAAGCTCAGCACCGGGTCGAATTCGCGCATGTTAAACGAAATCGCGAGCGGGCTCGTCGCCGATACCGGCCCGAGCACATCGCAAACCGCCTCGAACAGCCGGCGCGAGACCTGCTCGCGCCTGTCGAGCGGCCGTCCCGCGCCGACGATCGCCGTTACGTGCACGAACGCGTTCTCCCGATCGCAATCGGCGATGCGATAGTCGAGCGCTTTGTACGCCCGGATGCGAATCCCGCCGATCGGAAACATGCCGCTACCGATCGCCTCCTCGTGCAGGCGATCGAGCAGGCCGTCCAGATCGAACCTGGACTCGAGATTGGCCGAGTATTCGACGATCAGATGCGGCACTTCAGGATCCGAAGCTACGTTGCGCGGCGAGAGATATAAAGGTTAACATGGTAACTTATGTGCGACGAGGCCGCCAGCATCCCGCCCCGCCCCCGGACCGCGGTAAACCCATGCCCGGCGATGCGCTGAGAGGCTCGATTCCTCCGCTGATCACGCCGTTTCGCGACGGCGAGGTCGACTACGAGCGCTTTAGAGAGCTGATCGAGCGCCAGATCGGCGAGGGCTCGCATGGCGTTCTGATCAACGGCACGACGGCGGAGCCCTCGACGCTGACCGTCGAGGAACGCAACCGACTCGTCACGCTCGCCGTCGAGACGGTCGGCAAGCGCATTCCGGTCGTGGCCGCGACGGGATCCCAATCCCTCGCCGAGACGCGGACGCTGACCGAGCACGCAGCCGCCGCAGGCGCCGATGCGCTCTTGATCGTCACACCCTATTACATCCGCCCGCCGCAACGCGGCCTGGTGGCGTATTACCTCGAGTTGACGCGCTCGATCGGGATTCCGTGGATGGTCTACCACATTCCGGGACGAACGGCCGTCGGCGTCACGCTCGACACGCTGAAGGCGCTCGGGGCCGAGTCACCGGACTTCGTCGGCATCAAGCATGCCGTCAACGATCTCGGATTCGTGTCGCAGTGCCTCGACGCGCTCGGGCCCGACTTCAAGATCTTCGTGGGGCTCGAGGAGCTCAGCTTTCCGATGATGGCGATCGGGGCCGTCGGGCTCATGAACGCCGTCGGCAATCTGAGGCCGGACCTCCTGGCCGAGCTCTGCCGGGCCGTCGAGTCGGGCGACATGGCAACCGCGCGCAAGCTGCACCAGGACCTGTTCGAGATCAATCAGGCCGTCTTCTTCGACACCAACCCGATTCCAATCAAGTACATGATGCGGCGCATGGGTCTTCTCGAGTCGAACGAGCATCGCTTGCCGATGATGCCGGCGACAGCGGAGCTCGAAGCGCGGCTCGATGGCGTGCTCGAGCGCGCCGGGCTCATCTGATGCGCCTGCTGAGCTTTCGCGCCGGCGGGCGCGACCGCTTCGGCATCGCCCGGGACGACGGCATCGTCGACCTCTCCGCCCGGCTCGGGAAGAATGCGCGCTCGCTCGGGGAATTGATCGCCGGCGACCTCTCGCGGGCGCGGGCGCACGAGGACGCGGCCGAAACCGATTTCGCGCCCGACGATATCGAGTACCTGCCGCCGATCGCGCGGCCGGGCAAGATCGTCTGCATCGGCGTCAATTACGGCAATCGCAACGCCGAGTACCGCGACGACTCCGAAGCGCCGAAGTACCCGAGCGTCTTCATGCGCACCCCCGAAAGTCTCGTCGGCCACGACCAGCCCATTTTCAGGCCGCCCGAGTCCGAGCAGCTCGACTACGAAGGCGAGATCGTCCTCGTCATTGGCAGGCGCGGTCGCCGCATCGCGCGCGAAGCTGCCTGGCAGCACGTGGCCGGCCTATCACTGATGAACGAAGGCTCCGTCCGTGACTGGCTGCGCCACGCCAGATTCAACGTCACCCAGGGCAAGAACTTCGAGCGCTCCGGCGCCTGGGGGCCCTGGATCACGACCCCGGACGACATGGCGCCCGATACGCCGCTGCACCTGACGACGCGCGTCAACGGCGAGCTGCGTCAGGACGACACGACCTCGAACCTGATCTTCCCGTTCGACTACCTGATCAGCTACCTCTCGACCTTCATGCCGCTCGCGCCCGGCGACATCATCGCCACCGGGACACCGACCGGCGCCGGTGCCCGCTTCGACCCCCCTAAGTACCTCAAGCACGGCGACGTCGTCACAATCCACGTTCCCGAGCTCGGCACGCTCGAGAATCGCGTCGAGGACGAGGCGCTGGACCCGTAGCACCGTGTGCGCGGGGCCGGACTCGATTCGGGTCGGACCCCTTTGGGGGGATTCGGGTCAGACCCCTTTGGGGTCTGACCCTACGGCGTCCAGGTAAACGCGAGAAGCGTTCCGCCCGCAAAGACTCCGACCTCAATGCCACCACACGCGAGGACTGTCTGAGCCGGAGCACCCCCATCCCCACGCGCCCGCCCGGGACGCCACCCTACCGCGTCGAGTGCACATCAATCCGCTCGATGAACCGCCCAAGCTCCTGATAAAGCACCCCCATATGATCAGGCTCCATCCGATCGCGAATCTCCGCATAAGCCCGCTCGATCTCCGGCGCCAGACGCTCGACGAGCCGCTTGCCCCTGGCCGAGATGCGAAGCTTGAGCGCCCGCTGATCGTCCCTCGAGCGATTGGCGATGACGAGCCCTTCGTTGGAGAGGTAGCGAATGATCCGCGTCATGCTCGGGGCGAGGATGACGCACTCGGCGGCGAGCCCTGCCGCGGTGAGCTCGCCGAGCTCGTGCAGCGCGCGCAGCGCGCGCCATTGCTGCTCGGTTACGCCGGCGCCATTGAGTATCGGCCGAAAGCGGCTCATGGCCGTCTCGCGCGCGCGCAAGAGCAGCATCGGCAGCGATTCGCTGAAACGTCGGATGTCCGTCATCTTGCGAATCAGCATAACACGTTAAGCATTTCCCACTGGCGGCAAAAAGATCCCCGAGACTATGCTTATCCGATGCATATCGTCCTGATCGTCGTCGCCTCGCTCGCCATCATCATCGGGCCCGGGCTTTGGGTCAGCGCCGTCATGCGGCGCTATCACTTTCCGCGGAACCGATACGAACGAACCGGCGGCGAGACGGCCCGCGCGCTGCTCGATTCGCTGGGGCTCGAGCATGTCCGGACGGAATCGACGGAACGCGGCGATCATTACGACCCCGCCGACAAGGCGGTCCGGCTGTCGCCCGACAATTTCACGGGCAGCTCGCTGACGGCGCTGACCGTGGCCGCTCATGAGGTCGGGCATGCGCTACAGGACGCGTCGGGATTTCGGCCGCTTCGCTGGCGCACACGTCTCGTGCGCTGGGTTAACCCGATCGAGAAAGCCGGCGCCGCGATGCTGATGCTCTCGCCCTTCGTCGCGTTCGTGCCACCGACCCGCTTCATCGGCCTACTGACCTTTCTGGCGGGCCTCGTTACGCTGCTCTCGGCCGTAGCCGTGCACGCTCTGACGCTGCCGACCGAGTTCGACGCGAGCTTCAGGCGCGCGCTGCCCCTGATCCGGCGCGAAGCGATATTGCGCAGGGAGGACCTGCCGCGCGCGAGGAAGCTCCTGACCGCGGCGGCGCTGACTTATGTCTCAGGCGCATTACAGAGCCTGCTCAATATTGCGCGCTGGTGGGCGATCCTTCGGCGCTGATCCAGTTGCGCTATCCTTACGGGCAGCGATGACGACGAAAGTGCGCAATCCGATAGCCGACGCCATGGTCTCGATCAAAAGCCTGATCCCCGACGATGCCATGAGCGCGAGCCTGCTCGGCACGGAACGAACGGGGCATGGCGTGCGCATTCGTGAGGACGGGCTCATCGCCACCATCGGCTATATTGTGCACGAAGCCGAATCGGTCTTCATCGGCTCGATCGCCGGCCACATGGTGCCGGGCTTCGTCGTGGGGTACGACTACGAGAGCGGCTTCGGCCTGGTCAAACCGTCGATGCCGCTCAAGGGTCCCGTGGCCCTGATCGGCAGCGCGCAGCCGCTGGCGGTCGGCAATCCGGTGACGGTCGCAGGCGCCGGCCGCGAGAACTCCGCGATGGAGGCCGAGGTCGTCGCCAAGCAGGAATTTGCCGGCCGCTGGGAGTACCTGCTCGATGAAGCGATTTTCACGGCGCCGGCGTTCGACAACTGGTCGGGCGCGGCGCTGATCGACCAGTACGGGCGCGTCTGCGGCCTCGGCTCGCTCGTCATCCAGGGCTTCGAGCTCGAAGACAAGGCGGAGACAGTCAACCTGTTCGTCCCGATCGATCTGCTGCTGCCGATCGTCGACGACATGTGCCAGTACGGGCGCCGCCGTTCGCCGCCCAAGCCATGGCTCGGCATACTCGTGCACGAGGACCACGACGAGCAGTTGACGATCGTCGGCATCTATCGCGACTGTCCGGCGGACCGCGCGGGCCTGAAGCCCGGCGACGTCATTCTGAGCGTCAACGATCAACCCGTCGCGGGTCTCGCAAGTATGTTTCGCGAGGTCTGGCGGATCGGCCAGGCTGGCGTTGAGGTGCCGCTCGGCGTGATGCGGGATTCGAAACGAATCGAAAAGGTCGTCAAATCCGACGACCGCGCGTCGTTTCAACGAATAGGCACGCTACAGTAGCCAAACGACCGCGCGAGCGGCCCGTCCGCCGCGGAGTTACTCCTCCTCGGGGAGGCGGTAAGTGTTATGGCAGCCGCTGCAGTTCGAAGCGAGCCCGGGTGAGGCGACGACGAGTGCCTGCGCAGCGGTGAAGCCACCGGTCTCGACCGTCTCCGCGAGCCTGGCCGTGGCCTCGATCGCAGCCTCCATGCGTTCGTCGAAGTCGGCCTTGTTCTCCCAGATCGCCGGATCCGCGCGGCTTTCGGCAACCGTCAGCTCTTCCTCGAACCCCTCGGGCATCATGGCCGCCAATACTGCGAGCTCACGGGCGGCATCCACGAACTCGGCCTCGTCGATCTCGATCTGCTCGCGCGCCATCGTATTGATGAGCTGCATTTTGACGCCGGCCACGTGCATGACGGAATGGCGGAACTCATACGCCTGACCCTCGGGCGTATCCGGATCGTAGCTCGGACCGCCGCCGCCGCAGGCCGCGAGCGCCGTAAAACCGAATATCAGCGTCGAAAGTCCCCGAAAGCTCGATCCCGTCTTCATGTTATGCCCTTCTCGAATTCTTCAGCCAGATCCTAGATTGCGGGCAGCATATACAAATCGCCGACTGCGCCGCAAGTCGTACGCGCCGCAGCCCACTCACGGTTTGAGCGCCTCGTCGATCAGAAAAACGTCGGTCAGCAGCGCGCGCAGGTGAATCGACGCGTTGAGGTTGTCGACGATCTGCGAGCTGATGTCGCGCCTGCTCAGCACGAGACCAATGGCCGCTCGCGACACGGCCGAGTCGCGGGCGAGCGCATCGAGGAACGCGTCGAAATCCCGGTTCGACTCGGCGCTCGCGGCGACCAGGTCTCTGGCAAGACCCGGCAGCACGGCGAGCGCCTCGGCCATGGCCTCAAGTTTCGCTCGCGGGCCATGACTCCCCGCCGCATCGCGGTCCGTATGCCTGCCCTGAGCGGCATAGGCAAGCAGGAACTCGTACCCGCCCTCGATCGCATCGATTGCGCGAACGAGCTCGTCGCGCTGTTGCTCCTGCTTCATCATTCCTTCACCCGCCATCGGCCAGGGTCGTGGACGCGATCGAACTCTCTCCCGGTGATCCAGCCGAGCACCATGGCCCGCAGGAACATCAGCTTCTCGGGCCGCAGCGCAAAGTAGACATGCAGCATCACCATCGTGATCAGGAGCAGCGCAGAGAGCCCGTGGACGACGTTGACGACGCCCCAGGTCTCGTCCGAAAGCCAGTAGGGGTCGCGCTCCCAAAACGGCGTATCGACCTTGACCATCAGAATCGCGCCGCTTGCGCTCGCAGCCAGGACGACGACGGCGAACGCCAGATGGATCAGCTTTTGCGCCACGGAGTATTTGCCCGACTTCGGCAGCGGCCCTGATTCGAGCCTGAGATTCACCCTCGCGATCCTCAAGGCGTCGCGCAGATCGCGGCTGCGGATCCAGATCCTGGACAAGCGCTTGGCAACGAGCGACCGCGCGATGTGAACGACGACGGCTGCGATCAGCACGAGACCCGTCCACCAATGGATCGCAACCCAGGCGAACTCGATGCCGAGGATGGGCAGAAAGGCCGTCGCAAGCAGAACGAGCGTGCAGACCGCGATGATCCAGTGGATCAGGCGATCCGGCAGGGCGTGCCGGACGATTCTGTCCTGCATGCCGCTCGAGCTAGTCCGATTCACTGCGCGGCGCAAAGAGCCAGCGATAGACGGCATGAACGACGATCACGGCGAGCCCGAGACCGAAAAAGACGCCGATCAGATCCCAAGACATGCCTTCGAGCACGGTGCGCCCGTAAACGTCGCGACCGTAACGCAGGACTTCCAAGAATCAGGCCTGCGCCGTCTCGTCAGGCATCGCGGATCGCGCGCGTGACGAGATTCTGCAGCAGGGGAATCTTGAAGTGATTGAAGTTCAACGGCGTCGCGCCGCGAATGGCGGCCTGCCCCGCCACCTGCGCTGTCGCTGCGTTCTTCGGCTGACCCGTTGCCGCGTTCTCGACGGCCGACAGGCGCCGCGGCACGCACTCTACGGCGCCGGCCGCTATGCGGATCCGATCGATCGTGTCGCCATTGACGACCATCGCGGCGGCGATGCTGACGAGCGCGAAGTCCCAGACATTGCGGTCGGCGACCTTCTCGAAATAGAACCTGGCACCCGCCCATTCGGCAGGCAGCCTGACGGCCGTCAGGATCTCGCCGGGCTCGAGTATCGTCATGCGCTCGATATCGATGTCGGGACCGATGAAGAAATCCTCGGCGGCAACCTCGCGGTCGCCGTCGGCGTTTCTGACGACCATGCGCGCATCGAGCGCGACCATCGCGGGCGCCGTGTCCGACGGCGAGACGGCGACACAGCGATCCGCCCCCCACAGGCAATGCTCGCGGTTCTGGCCTTGCGGCGAGTCGGCGTAGCAGCTGTCGCCGCCGGCGCGGTAACAATCGACCCCGTACCGGTAGTACCAGCAGCGCGTGTCCTGACAGAGATTGCCGCCGAGCGTGCCGACGTTGCGGATCTGCGGCGACGCGACGCGGCCCGCCGCGTCGGCGAGCAGCGAATATCGCTCGCGTATCAGCGCGTCGTTCTCGACGTCAGTCAGCGTCGTCAGGGCGCCGATCTCGATGCCGCCGTCCGGCAGCTCGCGGACACCTTTGAGCTCGTCGAGACCGCTGAGATCGACTATCGTGCCGGGCCGCTTGACGCGATCCTTGAACCAGTCGAGGCTGTCGTTGCCGCCGGCGAGCGCCCAGCCGCTATCGCCTGCCTCGCGCAACAGCTCGATTGCGCCGTCGACCGAATCCGGCTGATAAAGCTCGAATGCTGCCATCATGTCTTTGGACATGAGTCTGCTCCCCTCTATATATTTTGCGCCGCGTTTTGCGCCGCGCGCATCACCGCGTTCGTGTAGTTGTCGTAAGCGCCGCAACGGCAGAGATTGCCGGACAGCGCCATGCGAACCTGGTCCCGCGTCGGATTCGGATTGGACCTGAGCAGCGCGACCGCGCTCATGACCTGGCCGGGCGTGCAGAACCCGCACTGCGGACCGAGCTCGTCGATCATCGCCTGCTGCACGGCGTGCAGGCTGCCGTCGGCACCCTCGAGTCCCTCGATCGTCGTGATCGCCTTGGCCCGGATCGAGTGCGTCAGCATCGAGCAGCCATAACTCGCGACGTCGTCGATGAGGACCGTACAGGCGCCGCATTCACCGCGATCGCAGCCAAGCTTGGTGCCGGTCAGATTGAGCTTGTAGCGCAGCGTCATCGCGAGCGTCTCGTTCGGCAGCACATCGACCGTGCGCTCGACGCCGTTGACCATGAGCCTGATCATGCGCTCGACACCGCCGGCGCTCGCACCGCCGTCGCCCCCGGAGCAGCCGATCAGAACGCCGGCGCCCGAGACGGCGGCGCCCGATGCAATGACACCTTTAATAAATTGCCGCCGCGACGCTCTCAAGCTCGCGATCGGGGCAGCCGCGCCATCGCCCCCGTCGCCTCCACGATCGAATGCCGGTTCCGGATACATTCCCTGAGTTTCGTGCTTGTCGGACATCAGAAGGACTCCACTGAAATCGCTTTCCCCCGGGATCGGGCCGTCACGCCGTGTTGACCTGGAGCGGCTGGTGCGACGGCTCCCTGCCCGAAGCCGCGTTGACGATCATGTCGGGCATCACCGGCACGCGGTTGAAGACGTGACCGCCGAGCGCCTCGGAGATCGCACAGAGCAGGGCGGCGGCCGCGCAGCCCTGCACGGGCTCTCCCATCCCCTTCGCGCCGACCGGATTGTCCGGGTCCCCGATCTCGACGGCGGCAGTCTGCATCGTCGCCGGCACGTCGAGATAGGAAGGCAGCTTCGAATCCAGCAGATTGACGTTGCCGGGCAGGCCGTTCTGCGGATCGTAGATGTGCCGTTCGTAGCCGGCGAGACCGATACCCATGACGGCCCCGCCCTTGATCTGGGTCGCAAGACCCATCGGGTGCATCACCGTGCCGCAATCGGAAACGCCGACGTAATCGAGAATCTCGTACTTGCCGGTTTCGACATCGAGCTCGATCTCGATGAAGCCCGCGGCGAGCGCCGGCACCGTGGCGGCGCCGCCGAGCTGGTCCTGGGCGACGCCGACGAGGCCCGTTCCCGCAACACCCGCGGCCGCGGCTTTGGTGACGTCGTTGAGCATGTCGGGCACCTCTTCGCCCGAAAATCTGCCGCCGAGCTCGATCGCGCGCTGGGCGACCTGCGCGTAGGTCAAAAACTGATCCGGCTGCTCGCGCTTGTAGACGCGGTGGTCGCCGATCTCGAACTCGTCGACCTCGCCGCCGAGATCCATGGCGGCGATTTCCTTGAGCTTGTGGACGGCGTCCATCGCGGCCGCGTAGTTCGAGCGCGTCGTCGTGAACGACGTGTTGCTGCCGAACTGGCCCCAGGTCCAGGGCAGATGCCGGCTGCTGTCGCCCCGGACGACCGTGCAGCTTTCCCAGTCGCACTTCAGGAACTCGGCGACAACGCGCGCCGTCGACGTATGCGAGTACGTCCCGAGATTGCCGACGCCCGTATGAATGTTGAGCCGGCCCTCGGGCGTCAGGACGACGAGCCCGTCGGCGCCGCGGAATCCCGCCGAGTGATAGGCCGTGCCGACGCCGACGGCGCGGACCTTCGACCCGTTGCGCTCGCCGTTTCGCGTTACGCGCTCGGCGTAGTTGAACATCTCGGCGCCCCTGTCGAGCGCCTCTCGCAGATACGCGCTCGTCAGACCGCTCTGGCGCGGGCCGTACTGCCAGCGCGAGTCGGGCGCGTTGAGCTTTCGAATCTCGAGCGGGTCGACGCCGAGCTGACGCGCGGCCTTGTCGAGCAAAGGTTCGATGGCCGTCGCGATCTGGTTTTGGCCCGGGCCGCGCTGCGGTCCGCGCGGCGGCGTGTTGGTCATGACCGGAATCCCGCGAAAGCGCATCGCGCCCGGCGTGTAGACGATCGAGACGGCCTCGGCCGCCGAGGTGTAATCCGAGAAGCCCTGGTTCGGCCCGTTCTCCTGGATGATGAAGAGGTCGGCGGCCGTCAGCTTGCCGTCGCCGCGAAAGCCCATCCGGATTCGGCCCTGGAAGCCGTGCCTCGCGGAGCCGAGGTAATACTCCTCGTGGCGGGAAATCCGCATCATCACCGGGCGGTTGTTGAGCTTGCGCGACATCAGCGCCGGCACGGCCATGATCGGATAGGCCGCGCCCTTGGAGCCGAAGCCGCCACCGCAGTATTCGGCGATGAAAACCAGATCCCGGTGGTCTTCGAGACCCACCATGCGCGCGGCGTCGGCGAGTGGGAACGACTGGCTCTGACACGATGCGTGCAGGTAGCACTTGCCGTTCTGCCAGTACGCCATGCACGAGCGCGGCTCCATCGAGTGATGCGAGATGCCCTGGGTGACGAAGGTCTCGTCGAGTACGAGATCGGCCGCTTCGAAGGCGGCGTCGACGTCGCCATAGGACCACTCGGTCGTCGCCTGGCCCTCGGGCAGCCGCCCGTCGCCGGCCGCGGCGAAGTCCTGCGCCGTCCATTTGACGTCCTGCATCTGGCCGAAACCCGCGACGTTGCCGTCGGTGCGGGCATTCTTGCTACCGGGGAAAAGGCTCTCGAGCGGATCGACCGTGAAATCGAGGACCTCGTATTTGATCAGCTGCTCGAGACGCTCGACGGCCGCGGCTGCCGTCGCTTCGTCGACGGCGGCAACGGCCAGAATCGGCTGGCCGACGAACAGCGGCTCGTCGGTCAGGATCGTTTCCTGCGGCGCCTGCACCGGCGTGACCTCGGAGGCGCGCAGAATTCCCATGACGCCCGGCATCGCTTCGACTTCCGAGGTGTCGAGACCGGTAACGCGCGCGTGCGGGATCGGGCTCGTCAGCAGCTTGCAGAACAGCATGCCGTCGGCGCGAAAGTCCTCCGCGTACCTGGCGGTGCCCGTGACCTTGGCGCGGATGTCGGGTGGCGTGAAGTCTTTACCGATGAGGTCAAAGTCTGCCATTCGAATCTCCCCCGGCGGAACTATGGCGATACGGCGATCTCGGCCGCCGTCGGTAGCCCTCAATCATACCGAAGAATGCTGCGGTTGGGGGCCGGGGCGCCGGGTGTTGGGGGTGCTCCGGCTCAGACAGTCCTCGCGTGTGGTGGCATTGAGGCCGGGGTCTCTGCCAGCCAAACGCATCTACCGTCCCCGGAAGGCGCTGCGGAACTCGCCTGAGCACCCCCAACACCCGGCACCCCGGCCGCACTCCGTCAGATCGACAGCGGAGGCTCGTCGAGCAATGCTCGCTGCTCGCGCAGGGAGAGGACGTGGTCCTCCCAATATCTCGTCTCGGCAAACCAGGGGAAGGCGCGCGGGAAGGCGGGATCGCCCCAGCGACGTGCGATCCAGGCGGCGTAGTGCAGCATCCTGAGCGTCCGCAGCGATTCGACGAGGTGCAGCTCGCGCGCATCGAAGGTGGCGAACTGCCCGTAGCCTTCGAGCAGATCGACAAGCTGTGCCGCCATCTCGTCGCGAGATCCGGACAGGAAAAGCCAAAGATCCTGCACGGCCGGACCGGTCATGCAATCGTCGAGATCGACGAAATGCGGCCCGTCGTCGGTCCATAGCACATTCCCCGGATGACAGTCCCCGTGGATGCGAATGGCTGCAATGCCGCTCACCTCGCGGAAGCGCCGCCGGATCGCGGGAAGCAGATCCGCCGTGATCCCTTCGTAGGCCGACTGAAGATGC
>DATKCK010000034.1:0-5347 GCA_035513215.1 Gammaproteobacteria bacterium
GCGACGGCGCTCGAGCTGATGCTCGAAACCTCCTGCGTGATCGACAGGCGCATGCCCGTGCCTTCGTTGATCCGCGGCGTGAGCGTCAGCGTCGTGCCGACAGGCTGGCGGTCCACGGTCGAGAACGGATTGATGCCGCCGCCGCCGCCGGCGCCCGTTTGCGCGTATTGCCCGGTCAGGAACGGGACTTCCTGGCCGACGTGGATCGTGGCCTCGGCGTTGTCGAGCACGACGAGCTCTGGCAGCTGCAATACGTTCGTCCCGGCATCGGAATCGAGCGCCTGGACGACGGCGGCCCAGCTCGTGCCCGAGTCGCTGATACTGCCGACGGCTGCCGTGATGCCGTCCGGAATCAGGCCCGGGTCGAGCGCCCCGCCCGTGCCGATCTGGGCGAGCCGCAGAATGCCGCCGCCGACGACGCTGTAGTTCGTCAACGCCGCGGCCTGATTGCCGCCCGAGCCGTCGACGAGCCAGGTCAGCCCGAGCTGGGCCGCGCGATTCTCGCTCATCTCGACGATGATGGCCTGGACGTGAACCTGGGCGCGCGGAATGTCGAGCGCGTCGACGATCGCGAGCATGTCGCGCATGACGCTCGACGGCGCGGCCATGACGAGCGAGTTCGTCGGGATGTCGGCCCAGACGCTGACGTTGCCGCCCGTGGGATCGGCCGCCGTCTCGGCATCTACGGTCACCTGCGCGCCGCCGAACTGGGCCTGGAGGTTGGCCGCGACATCTTCGGCGTCGGCATAGTTCAGATAGCGGACCTGTGAGCCGCCGCCCTGGGTCGCGGGCCGGTCGAGCTGCTGCACCATCTGGCGGTACTTGGCGATCTGGCCCGAGGCGCCCGTCAGCAGCACGCTGTTGGTGCGCTCGTCAGCGATCGCCTGCAGCCCGACGAGGCCGGTCGCCGTCTGTCCCTGCACGAGCTGCTGGAGCTTCTGCGTCACGTCCTCGGCCGCCGCGTACTGTAGCGGGACGAGCTCGATCTCGGGGGCGTTGACCTGATCGACGATGTCGAGCACGCGGGCAATGCGCGCGAGATTGTCGGCGCGGTCGACGATGATCAGGGTATTCGTGTTCGGAATGGCGCCGAGCTGCGCCGCCTGCGACATCATCGGCCGGAGAATCGGCACGAGCTGCGTCGCCGAGACGTTCTGGACCGTGACCTGGCGCGTGACGACCTCGGCGCCGGTGCCGCCGGTCGGCGTCGCTTCGGTTCGGAGATTCTGCTCCGGCACGATGCGCCAGGCGCCACTCGTCGTCTCGATCGCGACGAGCCCCGAGCCTTGCAGCATCTCGAGAAAGAGCTGCCAGACCTGGTCGGCCGTCATCGGGTCGGAGTTATAGAGTATGACCTGAATGCCGCGCACGCGCGGATCCGGGATCATGCGCCGGCCCGTCACCTCGTTGACGACGTCGATGACCTGGAGGATATCGGTCGGCTCACGGAAGTTCGGTATGAACGTGAGCTCGTCCTGAGCGAGCGCCGGGATTGCGAGCGCGGCGCCGAGCGCTCCGGCAAGCAGGCGGTTTCGAAGCTTCGTGCCATTCATGAGCGAGTCCTTTACTGAAGCGACTCGGCGAGCCGCTGAATCTCTCCGACATTCAATACCAGCGCCTGATCGGCGCCGTTGCGGCGGATCGTGACGCTGGCCTGCTGCGTTTCGCTGAGCGCCTGTAGCACCTGGCTTGTGTTGCGCACGTCGTTGAGCAGGATGCCGTTGACCTGGGTCAGGACGTCGCCCGGCTCGAGGCCGAGCTGGGCAAACACGCGGCCGTCGCCGCGCGGCTGCAGGCGAAAGCCGATTGCCTGACCGTTCTCGGTGTGCATGGCAACCTGCATGTGCTCGCCGATCAGCGAGGCCGCTTCGCTCGCGGCGTCGGCGATCGAGACGGCGGCGCTCAACGACTCGGGCTGCCGGATTCCGGTAAGCTGCGGGCGTGCGCCGACGACACGCGAGCTGGCCTGCGACGCGCCGGCGATGTCCTGATAGCGCAGCGCCTCGAGCCGGCCGCCGCCGCGATCGAGCAGGACGCGGTCGTTGAAGATGGAATGCAGAGCCGCATTGCCGACGTTCTCGATCGTCTCGCCCTTGCGGTAGGTCCTCTGCTCGCCGCGACCGCTCATCAGAATCGCGCTGCCCTTCTCGTGAATGATGACCGTCGTGCCGGGCTCTGGCAGCGTCTGCGCCACGTTTGTGCCGATCAGCGTCAGGTTCAGCGTCGTCTCCGGCGCGTCGAGCACGACCTCGGCCCGTATCTCGACGGCGCTTTCGTCGGGCGCACTGCCAAAAGGCTCCCACCCCCCGAGCGTCGCGTACGACGCCGAGCCCGCGGTCGGGTCGTCGGTTGTCATCGCGATGCGAACCGTCGGCGGGACCTCGTCCTGGGCCAACGGCGATTCGAGCAGCCGCCAGGTCAGGTCGGCGGCTTTGAACGCGATCAGCAGCACGAGCACGCCGACGGCGATCGGCGGCAGGTAGCGGTTGGCCTGGGCAATCCATTGCTCGGGCGACCGGTCGCGCAACTGTGCGAGGTTGTTCGCTAGGTCCATCGGTTCCCACTTCCGGGCGAGGCCTGCCCAGCGCCCCATCATAGGGCAGCCCTTGGGCGTCTCACAAGCGACTACCACTCACCATTTTCCCTTCTAATTGACCATGTTGGACCATTAAAATTCACTCGATGCCGGAGAAAACACTACAGTTGCCGAATGACGGCGGAACGGCGCTCGAGGAGCAGCGGCCGAAGCTCAAGCGGCCGCCCCTTTATCGCGTTATTTTGTTGAATGACGATTACACGCCGATGGAATTCGTCGTCGGCGTGCTCGAGAGCGTTTTCGGCCTCGATCACGGCACGGCTACGCGGATCATGCTCGAGGTGCATCATCAGGGCAAAGGCATCTGCGGGGTGTACACTTACGAGATTGCGGAGACCAAGGTGGCGCAGGTGACGGGCCTGGCCCAGCAGCATCAGCACCCCTTGCTCTGCACGATGGAAGAAACCTGAGATGTTGTCGACCGAGCTCGAATTCTGCCTCAAGGAAGCGTATCAGCGCGCGCGCGATGAGCGTCACGAGTTCATCACCGTCGAGCATCTGCTACTGGCTTTGCTCGATACGCCGCAGGTCGTCGAGATCCTGAAGGGGTGCGGTGCCGACATAGAACGGCTCGCGAGCGATCTCGTCGAGTCGATCGACGATTCCACGCCGCGCATGCCGCACGATGTCGATGACGATGCCGAGCCGCAATCGACGCTCGGATTCCAGCGCGTCCTGCAACGCGCGCTGTTTCACGTCCAGCAAAGCGGCAGAAAGGAAGTGCAGCCCGGCAACGTTCTGGTCGCGATTTTCAGCGAGAAGCAGTCGCAGGCGGTCTACCTGCTCGGGCTTCAGGACGTGACGCGTCTCGACGTAACGCAATACCTCTCGCACCGTGTGCGCAAGGTGCGCAAGGAAGGCGCCGGCGCCGGCGATGAAACCGGAGAGGAAGAGGGCGGGCCGGGTGCCGAGCCCAGTGCGCTCGAGCGTTTCACGACCAACCTCAATGCGGAGGCCGCGGCTGGCAGGATCGATCCGCTGATCGGACGCGAGCTCGAGATCGAGCGGACGGTGCAGATACTGTGCCGGCGGCGCAAGAACAATCCGCTCTTCGTCGGCGAGGCCGGCGTCGGCAAGACCGCGCTTGCCGAGGGACTCGCGCGATTGATTCACGAAGGCCGCGTGCCCGACGTGCTGCGCGGCAGCAAGATCTATGCCCTCGATATGGGCGCGCTGATCGCTGGCACGAAATATCGCGGCGATTTCGAGAAACGCCTGAAAGGCGTCGTCAACGAGCTCAAGCGGGAGACGGGCGCCATTCTCTTTATCGACGAGATCCACACGGTGATCGGCGCGGGCGCGGCCTCGGGCGGCGTCATGGACGCCTCGAACCTGATCAAGCCCGTGCTCGCAAGCGGCGATCTGCGCTGTATCGGCTCGACGACCTACGCCGAGTTTCGCGGGATATTCGAGAAGGATCACGCGCTGGCACGCCGGTTCCAGAAGATCGACGTGGTCGAGCCGACGATCGCCGAGACCGTGGAGATACTCAGGGGGCTCAAGAGCCGGTTCGAGGAGCACCACGGCATTTCCTACACCGACGAGGCCCTGGTTGCGGCGGCGGAGCTCGCCAGCCGCCACATCAACGACCGGCATCTGCCGGACAAGGCGATCGACGTCATCGACGAGGCCGGCGCGCACTGCCGCTTGAAGCCCGAGGCCGAGAGGCCGAAAATCGTCGACGTCGATCTGGTCGAGCGCATCATCGCCCGGATGGCCAGAATTCCCGAGAAGAACGTCTCGGCTTCCGATCGCGATGCGCTGAGGACGCTCGAGCGCGATCTGAAGCTCGTGATCTTCGGCCAGGATCCGGCCATCGAGGCGCTCGCGTCGGCGATCAAGATGGCGCGCTCGGGACTGCGCGATGAGCAAAAGCCGATCGGCTCGTTCCTGTTCATGGGCCCGACGGGCGTCGGCAAGACCGAGGTGACACGTCAGCTCGCGCTGATCATGGGCGTCGAGCTCATCCGCTTCGACATGTCCGAGTACATGGAACGCCATACGGTGTCGCGCCTGATCGGCGCGCCACCGGGTTATGTCGGTTTCGATCAGGGTGGGCTCCTGACCGAGCAGATCACGAAGAACCCCCACTGCGTGCTGCTGCTCGACGAGATCGAGAAGGCGCATCCGGAAGTTTTCAACCTGCTGCTTCAGGTGATGGATCACGGCACGCTGACCGACAACAACGGCCGCAAGGCCGACTTCCGTCACGTCACGATCGTCATGACCACGAACGCCGGCGCGCAGGAAATGAGCCGCACCTCGGTGGGCTTCACGACGCAGGATCACTTGTCGGACGGCATGGAAGTACTGAAGAAGCTCTTCTCCCCGGAGTTCAGAAACCGGCTCGATTCGATCATCCAGTTTGCGCCGCTCGACCAGAAGTCAGTCGCGCGCGTCGTCGACAAGCTCATCGTCGAGCTCGAGGCCCAACTCGAGAAGAACGAGGTCACGCTCGAGCTCGAGCCGGCGGCGCGCCAGTGGATCGCCGAGCGCGGCTACGACGTGACGATGGGCGCGCGGCCGATGGCCCGTATCATTCAGGAGCACATCAAGCGGCCGCTGGCCGAGGAGCTGCTGTTCGGCATCCTCAAGGACGGCGGACACGTCAGAATCGCCTGCAAGGAAGACGGCTCCGATCTCGTGCTGATTCCCGAAGCCTTTATCCGCGAGCTCGAGCACCTCGAGAGCTAGCGTCAGAAATGGGGTCACGGTAAATGGGGTCAGACCCCTTTCAGGTTCGGCGCGGAC
>DATKCK010000035.1:0-15905 GCA_035513215.1 Gammaproteobacteria bacterium
TGCCACCTAACACTTATGAGGCCTCCGCCTGTCAATAGGCAATAGCGTTTCGGCAGCGAGTCTTCGTTCGCTGCGTCTTCGCATTCGCTATCGTTCTCTGGCTTGGTTTCCCCTTGCGGAGTCAGGACGCTGCCTGCACCAAACACCTATCGAGGCCCTGTCGTCGTTGTGACGAAGGTCGTCGAAGTCGACAACCGGCCTGGAAACGATTCCGTGCCCTCATCCGTTCCGAGTCATACCGTCAGGCTCGAGTGGAGCCAGTTCGTTGCGGGCTTCGGCGAGGGGCAGACAACGATATAGCGAATGCCGATGGCGGAGCGGGACCGCGATCCAGTCAATCGGACAGGTGAGCGGGCGCGGGTCACAGGATCGACGCGCGTTCGTGACGCAAGCGGCTTGTCGATGCTGTCGATCATGCTGTCGTGCTCAGGCCCATGAGCTCACCAGTTATGCGTCTGGCTTCGCGGTCCCCTCCATCGTCAGTTGTGGGCGAAGAACTTCGGCAGATCGAACGGGCTCGCGGCGCTTGAGCATGACGTAGACCGTGCGCCCGAGCCTGGCCGCGAGGATCGACAGGGCCTTGCCCTTGCCGTGTTTCTTCGCGAGCCGATCCACGAGGCGCTGTCTGTCCGGATTCTTTCGCAGGAACAGCACGGCCGCCTCGCTGAACGCCCACTTCAGGTGCGCATTGCCGATCTTCTTGCCGCTGTGCCCGTGGACCTTGCCGGCGGACTCTCTCTGCGCCTTGACGAGGCGGGCATACGACAAGAACTCCTGGACCCGCGGGAAGCGGCCGATGTCCTCGATCTCGTAGAGCATGACGAGGCTCAGGATCCGGCCGACGCCGGGGATTGAGCGCAGCAGCTGATAGGCGAAGGCATCGTGGCCTTTGGCCAGGAGTGTGAGCTCCTGCTCGAGCGTGTTGAGCAGCGCGTCGTAGTGAGCGATGAGGGCGAGGTCGAGCTCGACGGAGCGGCGCACGACCGGGTCCGGAAAATGCGCCGGGATCGAATCTCTCTCGCCCTTGCGGTCGACGCGCGTGCCCAGCGGCGGCAGGTTGTACTGGCTGGCCGTGTTCTGAATATGGGCCAAGAGATCGGCCCGCTTGCGCATCAGGTGATTGCGTCGTCGCAGCACGACGAGTTCTTCCCGATACGGCGCCACGGCACTCAGGAATGCCTCGGGCGTGGACTTCATGTTGCGATGCAGCAGGACTTCGCCGTCGGCGTCGAGGATGCACAGATACATCGAGCGCGCATGCAGGTCGATGCCGCAGTAGTGCCTGTGGGTCTGGGTGTAGAATCGCATCGAGGTCTCCTTTCTCGCAGGTTGAGTCATGAGAGGACACAACATGGATGGTAGCTTTGCCTGCCAAACCCGAAGTCGGGGAAGGAGGCCTCAATGAGTGTCAACCAGATGGACCCGACGTGGCAAAGCGTCACTTCCCTTGCATGTGCAAGGGAAGCGCCACTTCGCCACGCGCTCATGCGGAGCGTTAGGCGGCTGGGTAGCCGCTCGTCGAAACCTTGGAATCCAGGAAGGTGGTAGCAGCGCAAACAGAGAGTCTTTTGGCTGAGCTCGGAATATCAGCCGAGACACTTCGATCGCGCGGCTTGAAACCTTACATCGAGGCCGAGACAGTCGAGGTAGCCGAAGTCGGCGCGGATGGCCGCGAACATCGTCTTGCTCCGCAGGTGGCCCGAGCCTGGCGGAAGATGAAATCAGAGTTCGTGAGTGACGGTGAAGACATTTTCATCGTCTCGGCGTTTCGCACGATCAGGCGTCAGGCGGAAATCATCCGCCGGAAACTGACGTCTGGGAAGGCGATCGGAGAGATCCTTGAGGTTTGCGCGCCACCTGGCTATAGCGAGCACCATTCGGGTCTGGCCGTCGACCTCGGAACAACGGGAGTACCGCTCCTTGAGCCCGAGTTTGACGCGACATCTGCGTTCAGGTGGTTGTCAGAGAACGCAAGCAAGTACGGTTTTAGCTTGTCTTACCCGCGCGATAATCCGTATGGTTATCAGTATGAGCCATGGCACTGGTGTCATCGCACCGCCTAACAAAGGGATGGAGCTGACAGGCGAAAGCGTCACGCCCTTTGCAAGAAGAAGAGCAAAGGGCGCGCCGCTTTTGCCTGCAGCTCATCCCGGCCGTTAGGCGGCTCGACTCCGTAGTAGGACGATGGTCGTATTGAGGGCAACACAGAAGGTACTCAAGACGCTGCCGGAGTCAGCGAGTGATGCGGATGTCTCCGATACAGCCTTGGGTGATTGGTACGTCAATCGAATCACCCTCGACCGTCAGCCGCTTCTCCTTCTGGTGAGCTCTAATTCTCTTCTAGCCATGTTAGCTCCAGCCCGCAACGTCAAAACGTTGCCAAGTCGAATCAGCGGAATGGTGGCAGCTCGGTTGGAGCGCCTGGGCGTCGAGGGGCATCTCATTCGTGCGGAAGTCCAGGCGATGAATGTTGCGCTCGTCGGGCGAACACGCGATCGTTCAGTCATAGGGCAGATGGTAGATTTCGCGAAGGCCATTCCCTACTACGTACCGATTGGTACCGGGAGGGATGAGGCGAGACTTCGGGTGGTGGAGGACCAGCTCGCCCACACGCCTTGCCGGTGTGGTCGCTCGGATGCGGAAACGATTTGGCCAGATCGAGATTCAGCGCTGCTGTTGGCCGAGCGCTGGTCCAAGCAGAAGACGGTGCATTGAGGTGCCGCCTAACAAAATACGGGTCGAGGTTTTGACGGTTACGGCCCATGACTATCGAAGGAAGCCGTGATGAGTGAGTATCGAAGAGCAAAGCGCGAAATTGCCGTATCTGCGGGCGAGTCCGTGAGAATTCTTCGGGAGCTCCAGGAGATGAGCCAGAATGAGTTGGCGGAGGCTTCTGGTATTCCTCAGTCAACCATCTCGGCGATTGAGCGCGAGCGGATCAACTTGGGCGTTGAGCGTGCCAAGCAACTTGCCAGGGCATTGAAGTGTCATCCGGCCGTATTGGTTTTTCCGAGCTGGAATGTTGAACAGGAGTCGGCCACCTAACAATGGGATGGAGCTGCCAGGCAAAAGTGTGACGCCCTTTGCAAAGAGAAGAGCAAAGGGCGTGACGCCTTTGCCTGCAGCTCATCCCAGGCGTTAGGCGTGGCACGGCACGGGAGCGCAGAGACGTAGTAGAAGGGCAGGAGCAGATGACGAGCATGCCTCGATTCAAAGCCGCAGTCCCATACCAGAACGATGTCTTGGCGTTGCCGGTCACCGATCTCGACGCGGCCTCGCAGTGGTACTCCGAGCACTTCGGCATGCTGGAAGTTGAGCGTTTTAATGACCCGGTTCCGACAGTCATTCTCGAGCGTGACGGTACGCGGATCGGTTTCGCCATCAACGGGGGCGATCCCGCACAAGATGGTGCAGCCGTATTGGTGTCGAACATTGGCGGCATGAAGGTTGAGCTCGAGGCTAAGGGTGCCAATGTCGGAAATTGGCGCGTCGATGAGCGGGGCGGCAAGAAGTTCCAAGTGTTTTTCGTCGTCGCACCGGACGGGTTGTGCTATTACTTTCACGAGCCCAAGGGAGAAGCGGTGTGACGCTTGTCGTTGGGCGGCACTGACATGTCGCGAATTCGAGCTCACATTTTTGACGCCGGTCTACAATCGAGTCGATACGTCGCACGAATCGCTGTCTTTCTCGTCGCAACCGGATGCGCTCCGAGTTCGGCGACGGGACCTGCTCAGACTTCTTCGAATTGCGCTCGACGGGTTATCGTGTATGGAGAGATGCGAGAGTTTCTACGCAGTGACGCCCAACCGAGCCGATTGGAGGAAGCTCGTCACGCCCTTTGCCAGACTGATCTCCTTGGGAAGTGAACGAGAGAAGTTGCGTTGTAGTGTGTCGTGAACGTGCGATGCCAGTCATAGTTCCGCTAAGACAAAGATCCGACCTCGTTCCCTTCTTCGCTCAGTGCTTCGAAGTTGAGTGGCCCGATTGGTATGGGACCAACAGGGAGGCCGACGCCAGGTCGGATCTCCTGGAGTTCGCGAATCCAGCGGGAGAGTTGCCGGTCGGTGTGGTCGCACTCGATGAGGACTCATCGCCGGTAGGAATTGCAGCACTCAAGGCGACATCGATTGACGGCTATGCACACGTGGGACCGTGGGCGACGGCCGGTTACGTGATCCCATCACGGCGACGAGAGGGGATCGGTGCCTTGCTTCTGGGAGCCCTGCAGGAGGAGGCGCAGCGCCTGCGTTTCAGCGAAATCTACTGTGCCACGGCGAGCGCTGTTTCGCTGCTCGAGCGCGAAGGCTGGACCAGGATCGACGCTGTGAGCCATGATGGCGGAACGCAGTTCATTTTCCGGATCGCGCTCGACGTTGTGCCGGCTGCCCGACGACCTTGGGGAGAATCACGGTGATCAAGCGATCAGTTCGTATCGGCTCCGTCGTCGCAGTGCTAATCGCTGCACTCGCGATCACTTACCAGTGGCGAGGTTCGCCTGATGGTGTTCCGTCGGAGACCGACGGCACGCCGGGTGATTCGGTGGTGGTTGCAAGAAGCGAAACGGGTGTGGCCCTTGGCGCCATGCAGGAGTATCGCGCGCCGTCCGAGCCTTCGTCCGCGGCAGTGTTGCCAGCCGAGCGTGCTGACGACTTCCCTAATGGCGCGCCGACCGAGCAAGACATGCGAGAGCTGGTGGAGGGCATCGATCCGTTGTTAGGTCAGACGAATTTGATCGTCCGAGCGCCCGACGCGGCCGGCGAGGCACCCGGTCTTGTGGACATGGAGCTGCAATTCCGCACGGAGGGCACCGATACCGATTGGTCCAGACTGATGGAATCGCGAATCTTCGATCAAGTGTCCCAGGTCAGTGGCATCAGCCTCGTCACGATCGAGGCAGAATGCCGCGAGACAATCTGTCGCATCAAGCTCTTTTACCCGCCGAACGCCAACGCCCTTTCGTCTTTGGAGCAGCTCAAGCCCCTTGCGACGCAGCTCGGGTTCAGCCACGTAGTAGAGGCCGCCACGATCGACGAGAACGACGTCCCAATGTCATTGCTATATCTCCAGCGTGAAGCGGCTTGAGCGTTGTTATCCCGTGCGAATCGAGAAGATTTCCGCGATCGCCGAAATTGTCCGTTCTGTGGCGATGTCAGCTCCGACCGGCCGGGAAACCGCATGCTACCGAGGATGATCGCGGGCATCGCCGTCGCCGGCGCTGCGCTGATGGCGGCGGCGATGCTCATCCTGGCCGACACTCGGGCGTTTCAGATCACCGGTCTGGTCGTCCTGGCGATCCTGGTTCTGGCCTCGGTCGTCTCGGACTGGTTCGGCGCGCATTCGAACGAGAAGCACGTGGAGCGGTATCCGCACCTGCTCAGGAACGAAGTCATCGGCGAGACGGCCCGGGCGAATGGGGATTTCGAGGTCGTGGACGGCGTGCCTCGAGGCGTCGTGATCCTGCGCGGCGAACAGTGGAAGGCCCGCTGTCTGGAAGCTTACGTGCCTAAAGACGGGGAAACGATGAGCGTCTGCAAGCGCGAGGGACTCACGTTGTATGTTCAATCTCGAGGCGTGCGAGAGTAGTCTCTTCACAGCCGGTAATTCGGGTTTTGGTGTCCACGATATCTGTGGGACACTGAGAGACGAGGAGGCGCGCGTATGCGCGGTTGCGGGAGGCTGTTGCGATGAAGTCTTTTCTCGGTCTCGTCGGCTGGTGCATCCTCTTCGTCCTGTGCTGGCCGCTCGCCCTGCTGGCGCTGATTTTGTGGCCGGTCGTATGGCTGCTTTGCCTGCCGTTTCGGCTGGTCGGGATTACCGTCGACGCCGTTTTCGCTTTCCTCAGCGCGGTCCTGTTCCTGCCCGCGCGGCTGCTCGGATATCGCAGACGATCGAAGTAAGGCCGGATGGCGTCGGACGCGACTGACCTAAAGCCGGGCGTGCCCGCCAATGACGGGTCCCTGGTCATCCGCCGCGCCGCGCTGCCAGACGCGGCCGCGATCGCGGAGATCTACAACGAGGCGATACTGACGACGACGGCGACGTTCGACCTGGAGCCCAAGTCCGTCGAGGAGCGCGAGCAGTGGCTCAAGGCACATTCAGGCAGGTTTCCGGTCCTCGTCGGCGAGGTCGGCGGCGCGGTCATCGGCTTCGCGTCGCTGTCACCGTGGTCCGACCGGGCTGCTTACGACGGGACGGCCGAAACGGCGCTCTACGTGCATTCGAGCCATCGCGGCCGTGGAATCGGCCGAAGGCTCAAGGCGGAGATCATCGAGGAGGCGAGGCGGCTCGAGTTTCATACGCTGATCGCGCGCGTGACCGAGGACAGCGCCGCGAGCATTCATCTCAACCTGGAGGCCGGTTTCGTCATCATCGGGACGATGCGCGAGGTCGGGCGGAAATTCGGCTGTCTGCTCGATGTGCATATCATGCAGAAGATGTTCGACGAAGGCTGACGCGGGAGTGTTAGTGTCGGTTTTCCGGGGCCCAGAAAAGAAAAACCCGGCGGTGGGAACGCCGGGTCAGACTCTTATTGTTATCGGAGTTTACGGTTTCAAGTATGCGGCCTAGCTGTTGATCATTACCCCGCGGGTTATGAACCACACTATTTTTTTTATTACAGCCGTTTTCTTTTCTTCTTCTACTTCTGTCTTCTTCTTCTAATCAATTTAATCTAACAGAAGCCTATGCATTTCGGCATGATTTTCTGTCTGTTTGCGCACTCACTGCCTCCTTGCAGAGGCAATGTATTCATAGCAAGAGCCGTGCCACGTAATATTTGTTTATAAAAATCAGTAACTTGCTATCTCTTTCTGGCGTACCCGACGAGATTTAGACTCGGTCTTGTAAACTATTCCGACAGTTATCTTACATAATTAACTTAAATCGATGCCTGATCTTACCCTCTTAACTTCTTGATTTTAGGGGGTGCGCAGATTTCGCCCATATGTCACTGTGTGGCGACAAGCGCGTCGGCGTCGCGCCAGACGCCGCCGGTCACGACCGCTTCGATTCGCTTCAGGTCGCCCAGATTCCGCAGCGGGTCGCCGTCGATCACGATGAGATCGGCCAGCCGCCCCGGCTCGAGCGTGCCGAGCTGAAGCGACAGGCCGAGCGCGATCGCACCGCCGGCCGTGGCGTAGCGCAGAACCTGGGCGGGTGGCACGCCGCGCCCGGCCAGCCGCGCAAGCTCGTCGTGAAAGCCGAGCCCGTAGGCGACTGCCGGCGCGTCGCTGCCGATGGCGATTCGCCCCGTGTCCTGCATGATCCGGTCGAAGCCGTCGTTTCGTCCGCCCCGGCTTCGGGCCGGCGCCACGGCGTCGAGCGCGCCGAGGCCCGTCGCGAAATAGGCGCCGGAGGCCTGTATCTGACCGATGACATCGCCGTAGCTTCGGCCGAGCGTCGACAGGGCCACGCGCGGCAGGCCGGGCGTATCGCCGCCGACGAGCACGGGCGACAGACGCGCAGGTACGCGCCCCTCGCGCGCCCACTGATCGGCCAGCGCATGGGCGAAGCCGCCGAAGACCGGCCGGCCGTCGCCGGCGATGATCGGCGATCCCGCCGGCAGGCTCCCGGCCGGCGGCGGCGTCACCGGCGCGACGACGAGGCGCGGGCCCGGAAGCTGGCCGCTGGCCCAGGCCTCGGCCCTCTCGAGCGCCTCGCGCCAGTCGGGAGTGACGTCCCGCACCGTCGTGATTCCGGATCGCAGCCAGCGCTTGCCGAGATCGGCTCCGGCGACGTTCGAGAGGTGCGAGTGGACGTCGATTAGCCCGGGCACGACGGTGAGCTCGCCGGCGTCGATGACCCGCTCCGGCAGCGGCAAGCGACCGCGGCGAACGATGTCGGTGATCCGCTGGCCCTCGATGTGAATGTCGACGTGATACCGGTAGTCGCTGCCGATTCCGTCGAAAAGGCGGGCGGCCTGAATGACGTAGCGTGCCTCGACCGGGGCCACGTCCCATTGCAGCTCCTCGGCGCCGTCGAGCATCTCGAGAAGCGCTGCATCGGGCTCGGGCGATGCGGCGGCGCGCGCCTCGCCGGCAGGCGTCTCGTAAACATGCGGGTACGCCTCGGTACCGGCCGCATCGCTCGCCGACAGCCTGAGATCGCGGCCCTGCCAGGCCAGCCCGGTGGCGGAATAGAGGCCGCCAGCGAGCGTCGTGGATTCGAACGGGCGCTCCAGCTCGACGAGCCTCAGCGACGAAGAGTCCCAGCGACTGTCGCCGTCCGCGGCGAGCCAGGCGACGTAGCGTCCGTCACCGGAGACCCGCGGCTCGAATGCGCGGCCGGACTCCTCGGAAACCTGCAAAAGCTGACCGGAGTCGAGCCGGTAGCGCCAGATCTCCATATCGCCACCACGGTCGCTTGCGAAGACGAGCCACTCGCCGTCCGGTGTGAAGCGGGGCTCGGTGTCGAGGAATGCGTCGTCGGTCAGCCGCCTGATCTCCTGCCCCTCGGCAAGCCAGAGATCGCCTAGCGCCGTGAAAGCGGCGCGTCCGGTCGGCTCGTGCGTCACCAGGCCGTTGATGCCGCCGACGGGATGAGGGCCCGCGGCATCGAGCGGCCCGACTTCGGGCGCGGCGCCGGTATTCTCGACATCGACGGCGGCAAAGACGAATATCCGGTTGCGTGTCTGCGAGGCGATGCCCCGGCGCCAGAGCGCGCCGTCGGCGGCATAGACGTATTCCTCGGGAGAGAGCCAGGCGACACGGCCGACGAACACGTCCTCGGCACTCGTCAGCCGGCGCCAGATCGGCTCATCGGCGTCGATGAAGAGCGCCAGACTGCTGCTCTCGCCCTCGACTCGCTCGTTGACGAGCAAGACGCCGCCGCCGGGCCGCCAGCTCGGGGCATCGAGCCTGCGCTGACTCTCGACGAGCGTCTCGCCGCGTTGCGCTCCGGTGTAGCGCCGGATGGCGGACCGGCCGCCAGCAATGCTCGTATAGGCGAGCGTGCCCGCGGCATCAAAAGTCGGAAAACGCGCATCGCCGGGCTCGTCTGTGAGCCGATCGAGCTCACCGGATTCGAGAGCGAGCGAGAACAGGCTGTAGCTGCCGAACTGGTTGCCGGCGAAAACGATGCGGCTGCCGTCAGGGGAATAGTCGGGCTCGCGCTCGTCGAACGCCGTTCGGGTCAGCGGCTCGATCGCCCCGGTCGCGAGCGTCAGGCGCCAGACGTCCCACTGGCCGTCCTGCCAGCGCTGGAACACGACGGATTCGCCGGTCGGATCGATGCGCGGCTGGGCGGCGCCGCTGCCCGCGGGCAGCAGCGGTATTGCGCCGCCGCCCGCGATCGGCAGGCGCCAGAGCCCGCCTAGCAGGTCGAGCACGATCAGATCGTTCGCAGGATCCGCAGCGAGCGAGAGATTGGTGCCTTCGGTGATGTCGACGACTTCGGCGCGCGCCGCGCTTACGACCAGAAGCAGGAACAGGGGTAGTCGCCGCATTGGCGCTGCTACGGCTGTAGCCAGGCGGCCGACCAGGGTCCGCCCGCGCGCTCGTAGCGCAGCCGCTCGTGACATCGGTCCGCGCCTTCGACCCAGAACTCGAGTGCCTCGATCAGCAGCCGGTAGCCGCCCCAGCCCTCTGGCCGGGGAATCGCGGGCTCGCGCTCGAACCGCCGCGCCTCGGCTTCGATCTGCCGGCCGACGGCGTCGGGCGACGCGACGGGACGGCTTTGGGCGCTGGCCCGGGCGTTGAGCTGGCTCGGCCGCGGACGTGCGGCGAAGTACGCGTCGCTCTCGGCGGCCGGCGATCGCTCGATGGCGCCTTCGAAGCGAAGCTGCCGGCCGGCTTCCGGCCAATAGAGCGCGGCCGCGGCGACGCGCGTCGATTCGAGCTCGAGTGCCTTGCGCGACGCGTAGTTCGTATAGAAGACGATGAAGCCTTCGCTGTCGGAAAGGGCCTTCAACAGCACGTAGCGCACTGAAGGCCGCCCGCCAGCCGAGACCGAGGCGAGCGCCATGGCCCAGGGGTTTTTAGATCCGCGCGAGGCGGCCTCGTCGAGCCAGCGGCGGGCCAGCGGCAGCGGATCGGGCGGCACGGGTCTCGGCAGCGCTTCCATCGAGCCGGTTCTCGCTCAGGCGAGCGCCTCGGCGTGAAAACGCAGATGCTCGCCGATGAAGGTGCCGACGAAGAAATACCCGTGGTCGTAGCCTTTGCGCTCGCGATAGTCGAGCGCCTGGCCCGATGCCTCGCAGGCCTTCCTGAGCTCCTCGGGTCTGAGCTGCTCGAGGAAGGGGTCGGCCGCGCCCTGATCGACGAGCAGGCGATGCCGGCTCGGCTGCTCGCCGATCACGGCCGCCGCATCGTACTCAAGCCAGCTCGAGCGGTCCTCGCCGAGATACGCCGTGAACGCCTGCTCGCCCCAGGCGCTCTTGCTCGCGGCGCTGATCGGAGAGAAGGCCGAGATCGAGCGATAGGCATCGGCGTTGCGCGTGCCGATCACGAGCGCACCGTGCCCGCCCATCGAATGGCCGCTGATCGATTTGCGCTCGGGGTCCAGCGGCAGGTTCTCGTTGGCTACGGCGACGAGCTCGTCGGCGATGTAGTCGTACATCCGATAATGCGCGGACCAGGGCGCCTCGGTCGCGTTCAGATAGAAGCCCGCGCCGGAGCCTACGTTGATGAACTCGTCCTCGCCCGGCAGGTCGACGCCGCGCGGGCTCGTGTCCGGGACGATCAGGGCAAGCCCGAGCTCGGCCGCATAGCGCTGGGCGCCCGATTTGACCGAGAAGTTCTCCTCGGTGCAGGTCAGGCCCGACAGCCAGTAAAGCGCGGGCACGGGACCCTTCTCCGCGGCCGCCGGCAGGTAGGCCGCAAACCGCATGGCGCAGGCGCAGGCCTTCGATTCGTGCCGGTAGGTCAACTGGCGCCCTTCGAAACAGCGCGCTTCGCTGACGAGTTCCAATGCCATGCTCCGGACCTCCTTTCGACGTTTCCGGTTGCTACCCGCTTCGGGTAGCAACCGGAAACACCAGTCTCTAGTTGCGCCCTGCGTCTAAGCCGAGTACAACGCCCTGCTTGGAGGTCGGCATGAAACTGGATCAACTGCGCCAGCGGCTCACCCAAATCGATTGCGACCTCATCCGGCTCGCGAAGGAACGGCACGACATCGTAGCCGAGGTCGGCGCGCACAAGATCGCCCATCGCGTTCCAACGCGCGATTATGAGCGTGAGCGTGACGTCTTGAAAGGTGCGTGCGAGCTCGCCGAGTCGATCGGTCTCGATCCCGAGCTCGCGGAGCAGATCATGCGGCTGATGATCCGCTCGTCGCTGACTCAGCAGGAGGAGACCCGCGTCGCCGCCGGCACGGAAGGCGAGGGCAGGCGCGTACTCGTCATCGGCGGAATGGGCCAGATGGGCGCCTGGTTCGTTCGCTTTCTGAGATCGCAGGGCTATGGCGTCGAGATCGCCGACCCGCATGCGCCCGAAGGCATGCCCGATGCCGTGACCGACTGGCACGAGCTCGAGCTCGACCACGATCTCGTCATCGTCGCGGCGCCGATCAAGGTCACGGCCGGGATACTGGAGGATCTGGCCGAGCGAAAGCCGAAAGGCATCGTTCTCGATATCGGCTCGCTGAAGACGCCGCTGCGCGAAGGGCTGCTGGCGCTCGCCGCGGCCGGCTGCCGCGTCACCTCGATCCACCCGATGTTCGGCCCCGACACGCGGCTTTTGTCCGGCCGTCACGTCATTTTCGTTGATCTCGGCTCGGCCGAGGCCACTGCCGAAGCCAAGCGGCTGTTCGGCGCAACGATGGCCGAGCAAATCGACATGAGCCTCGAGGAGCACGACCGGCTCATTGCCTACGTGCTCGGTCTCTCGCATGCGCTGAATCTGGCGTTCTTCACGGCGCTCGCCGAGAGCGGAGAGCTCGTGCCGAGGCTCAAGCACATGTCGAGCACGACTTTCGATGCCCAGCTCAAGGTGGCGAGCCTCGTGGCTTACGATAATCCGCACCTGTACTTTGAAATCCAGGCCCTCAATGAATATGGTGATACGTCGCTCAAGGCCCTGCGGCAGGCTGCCGAAAGGATCCAGGCACTGGTTGCCACCGGCGACGAGCAGGGCTTCGTTGCGCTGATGGATGCAGGAAGGCGGTATCTCGAGAAGAAGCGCTGAGTGAGCCATGGACCGGATTGACGAAAAAGGTTTTCGCGCCAATGTCGGGATCATCCTCAAGGATGAGGCCAACCGCGTGCTGATCGCCGGCCGTCGCGGCCGGTCCGGCTGGCAGTTTCCCCAGGGTGGCGTCAGACACCGGGAGTCCGCGGAGCAGGCGATGTACCGGGAGCTCGGCGAAGAGGTGGGACTCGGCCCCGACGATGTCGAGCTCGCCGGTGTGACACGCGGCTGGATCCGCTACCACCTGCCGAAGAAATACGTGCGCCGGAGCGAGCCTCGATGCATCGGGCAAAAACAGCGCTGGTTCCTGCTCAGCCTCAGATCGGATCCCGAGAAGCTGTGCTTCGACTCCACGAGTCAGCCCGAGTTCGATCGGTGCCGCTGGGTCGAATACTGGCAGCCGGTCGAAGAGGTCATCTACTTCAAGCGCAAGGTCTATATCGCAGCCTTGTCGGAGCTCGCCGGCATCGCATTTCAGAATTCCGAGCCCCCGCCCAGGCCCGACACCTGGCCGCGGAGCTGGCGGGAAACATGAGCGCGCGCCTCGCCAGGACGATCATCGTCGTCGTCCTCGCGCTCGCGAGCCTCTATCTCAGCTTCGAGCTCGGCCGGCTCCAGTCCGGATACTCGGTGGTCGATGCGCGGCGCCAAACGGCCGGCTACGAGAGCGCGCTGGCCGAAAGCAATCGAAGGATCGACGAGCTAGAGCGGCAGGTCGCGATCCTCGAGACCTCGCGTGACATCGACCAGGAAACCTACTCGAGCGTCGAAGACAATCTCGGCGAGCTTCAGGTGCTGATCCAGGAACAGGAAGAGGATCTCGCCTTCTACCGAGGTATCGTTTCCCCGGGCGACGGCGTTGCGGGCCTTCGGATACAGAATGTCGAGGTCGTCGCCGGCGAGGGCGAGGCCAGCCACATGCTGCGCGTTCTGCTGGTGCAGGCCATCGTCCACAACGACCGCGTGACGGGGTCGGTCCGGGCAACGTTGCGCGGGACGCTCGACGGCGAGTCCGCCGAGCTCGGTCTCGACGCGCTCGGCACCGAGAGCCGGGCCACGGATATCCCGTATGGATTCCGCTACTTTCAGACGCTCGAGACGGGCTTAAGCTTGCCCCAGGGCTTTGCGCCCGCGGAGCTCGAGATTCAGGTTTGGCCCGGGAGCCCCCGGGGTGAGACCATAGTGCAGAGCTTTCCGTGGGCCGAGGTCGCCCGATAGGCTCGGGCGGCCGGGCCTGGTCAGAGGATGACGGATGTTTAGAAAGAAGGGACACGCGGACGCCGCGATCACCACGCTGGTCGGCAAGGACACGCGCGTGCACGGCGATGTCGAGTTCACGGGCGGTTGCCTGATCGACGGCTACGTCAAGGGCAACGTCAAATCCGTCAGGGACGAGAACGCGACGCTGAACCTCAGCGAGCGCGGCTGCATCGAGGGCGCCGTCATGGTGGCGAACGTCACGCTCCACGGCACGGTCAAGGGCGATGTCAAGGCAACGCGGCGCGTGGAGCTCGGCAGGAAGGCGCGCGTCGTCGGCAACGTACAATACAGCCTGATCGAAATGGCGATCGGCGCCGAGGTCAACGGCAAGCTGATTCACGAAAGAGAAGCGAGTCAGCGAGATGCGAAGGAGGTCGATGCGCAGAGCATTCTCGCCCAGTCGGACGAGGAGGAAGAGCGCTTCGAGCGCGCGGCCGATCCGGCGCCAGTAGCGAAAATCAACGTGGTGGGAGAGTGAGTTTATGAGCGAGCCGAGATGGGATGCCGGTGAGCAGGTTCTGGTTTTCACGGACGCGGCGGCGCACAAGGTCGGGCAACTGATCGAGCAGGAAGGTAACCCGGGTCTCAAGCTTCGGGTCTACATCCAGGGCGGCGGCTGCTCCGGATTCCAGTACGGGTTCACTTTCGACGAGGAGGTTCAGGAAGGCGACACGTCGGTCGAGAACCAGGGGGTGACGCTGCTCGTCGATCCGATGAGCGTACAGTATCTGACCGGCGCCGAGATCGACTACCGGGAAGATCTCATGGGCGCGCAGTTCATCATCCGCAATCCGAACGCGACGACGACCTGCGGCTGCGGCTCCTCCTTTTCTGTCTGACGGTATCGTTCCACACCGGGCTTGAGCGCGACGCCTCCCCTTCCAGTCGACGAGCTCGCGGACGTCATGGCCGCGGTCGATTTAGGGTCGAACAGCTTTCATATGGTCGTTGCGAGAGCCCAGCACGGGCAGCTCGCGATCGTCGACCGGTTGCGGGAGATGGTCCGTCTCGCATCGGGGCTGACGAGCGGCGGGCACCTCGACAACGAGAGTCAGGACAGGGCGCTCGCCTGTCTGCGACGATTCGGCCAGCGGATTCGGGACATGCACGCGGAGCAGGTCCGTGTCGTCGGCACGAACACGTTGCGCAGGGCGCGCAACGCCGACGCCTTCTTAGGCGCCGCCGAGGACGCGCTCGGTCATCCCGTCGAGGTCATCTCCGGCATGGAGGAGGCGAGGCTCGTCTACCTCGGCGTCAGTCATCATGTCGATGGCGCGGCGGGGCTCAACCTCGTTGTCGACATCGGTGGCGGCAGCACCGAGCTCATCATCGGCGAGGGGTTCGAGCCGCGCGAGCTCGAGAGCCTGGCGCTCGGCTGCGTGGGCCTGAGCCAGCAATTCTTCGACGGCGGGCGCCTCGGGCCCAAGCGTTTCCAGCGCGCGCGACTTGCGGCCAGCCAGGAGCTCAGGCCCGTCGCCGCGAGTTTCAGGCGCCTCGGCTGGAATCTCGCCGTCGGCTCCTCGGGCACGATCCGGGCGGCCCAGAGCGTGATCGCGGGGCTCGGGCTCGAGGACGACGGGATTACCGTCGAGGCGCTCGAGGAAGTCATCGAGCGGATGATCGAGGCGCGCCACATCGACAAGCTTGCGCTGCCCGAGCTCGGGCCCGACCGGGCGCCGGTGTTCGCCGGCGGCATCTCGATCCTCGTCGAGTTCATGCGCGAGTTCAGGATCGAGAGGCTCGCCGTCAGCGACGGCGCTCTGCGCGAGGGTCTGCTCTACGACATGGTCGGGCGGCGACTGCGCGAAGATGCGCGCGAGGTCTCGATCCGCGGGTTGCAGTCGCGATTCCACGTCGATACCGAGCAGGCCGATCGTGTCGAGCGAACGGCGATGTCCCTGCTGGAGAGCATTGCCAAGGCCTGGGGATTGACCGACTCCAGGCACGCGCAACTGCTGCGATGGGCGGCGCGGCTGCACGAGGTCGGGCTCGATATTGCGCATGCCAAGCATCATCTGCACGGCGCCTATCTGCTTGCCAATGCCGATCTGCCAGGTTTCGCACGCCTCGAGCAGCAAGTGCTCGCGGCCCTCGTCGGCAACCATCGGCGGCGGTTCGACGGCATGGCTCTCGACAGTCTCAAGGCCGATTGGCGCGGCCCGATTTTCAAGCTCATCGTCCTGCTCAGGCTCGCGATCGTTCTGAACCGGGCCAGGAGCAATGCCGAGCGGCCCGAGATTCGGCTCTCCGGCGGCGACGGCACGCTCAAGCTCAGGTTCCCGAAGCACTGGTTCGACGCCAACCCGCTGACCCACGCGGATCTCGTTCAGGAGCAGGCGTTCCTCGCGGCGCGCGGGTTCGAGCTCAAGCTGACGACGCGCAAGGACTAGTGGCCTGTAACAGTCGAAACCGTAGTGATGCGATGGTTGGGGTCGCGGTAGACCCACTTCACGGGCTTCGGTGAGTCGTTGTATTTGCGGATGTAGCGCATAAGTTTTCTCTTGAGATCTGGCACTGAAGTGA
>DATKCK010000036.1:0-34269 GCA_035513215.1 Gammaproteobacteria bacterium
TTGGCGATCGCCTCGGCGACACTTTCCTGATAACGCTTCTCGGCTCGAAGCGCGCTCGCGACGAAGAAATTCCCTTCGTGACAGGAGTACTCGAGGATCTCGTAGTCCGGCTGGGTCGTCAGCGTCATGCGAAGCGTCCAGGGTCGCTCGTACGTATGCGGATCGTCGACTGTCACGACATAGTTGATCATGTCGGGATCGATGCGGGTGAAGCGTTCCGTCAGCACGGCATCCTCGCTCGTCAGATAACGCCCGAGACCGACATCTTCCGTGAGATTGGTGGTCTCGACGACGAGCGTATCGCCTTCGAAGTGCCCGACTGACGATCCCATGTACTGGCGCACGCCATCATCGGCCGGCGGGCGTTCGTCGAGCGGGATGATCCGCGTGTCATGCAGCATCTCGTAGCTGATTGCGACCTCGGTCGGCGACTGCACGATGCGCATGGCGTCGCCGTAGAGCGAGGGCATGATCGAGCCAACGATGCCGCGCGTGATGCAACGGTCGTAATAGGAGAAATCCTCCATCGTGTAGAAAGGCCCGTTGGCCTGACCGCCGCCGCCCCGTCCGGCCTGGCGCGCGCGTCCCTCGGCCGTCAGCGCCGGCATCCGCCCGTCTGGCGGATCGATGAGGTAGGAGGTGTAGCCGAATCTGCGCGTGCCCGTTTCGCCCGAGTCGAGCGCGCTGAGCTGCAATCGCGCGCGGCCCTCGAAGTCCTCGCCGCCCCGCAGGGCGCCGAGGCCGCCGCCACCGCCGCCGGCGCGCTCGAGAAACTGCTCGTTCGTCAGGCTTCGCTGCGTGCTGTATTGCGCAGCGCGCTCCATCGGCACGCCGCTCATGTCGCGGCTCGTGAATGTGCCTTCGAGGTCGGGGTCGCCCCAGGACATGCGCGGCGTTTCCCAGCCCGGGTCCGAGACGGCCGCGGCGGTTTGCTCGGCCGGCACGTACTGGCCGGACCGCGCCCCATCCTGCGCCTGCGCTCCAGTCACCCAAAGGCAGGCCAGCGCGAGCCCCGCGACCGGCGGAATCGATCGCCAACCATGGCACGAAAGATCAGCCAACCTGCCGCTCAGGGTATGCTCGATGCGGCTTTTCATCCTCTCCCTCCCGCGCCCGACTATGCCGCTATAATACGGCCGATGCTTCGCCGACTTCCAGCAGCCCTAGGTTTTCTCGTCGTCATCGCGATGGCGGTGCCGGCCCCCGCGGGTTTCGCTCAGGATCGCGAGCGGCCCGAGCGAATCGGCGGCAAGCCGAACCTCAACGGTATCTGGCAGGCGCTGAACACGGCCTACTGGAATCTCGAGGGCCACTCCGCGGAGCAGCTCGAGGAGTTCTGGCAGCTCGGCGCCATCGCGGCAATCCCGGCCGGGCAAAGCGTCGTCGAAGGCGGCACGATTCCCTATCTGTCCGAAGCGCTCGCCAAGCGCGAGGAGAACCGCGCCGGCTGGCCGGCCGCAGACCCCGAAGCCAAGTGCTACATGCCGGGCATCCCGCGCGCAACCTACATGCCTTACCCGTTTCAGATCGTGCAGGGCGACGGCGACCTCCTTTTCAGCTACACCTATGCGAATGCCAATCGTCCGGTGTTCATGACGGACCACCAGATCGCGCCCGTCGACAGCTGGATGGGCCGCTCCAACGGCTCCTGGGTCGGCGACACGCTCGTGATCGAGGTGAACTCGAATATCTCCGATACGTGGTTCGATCGCGCGGGTAATCACCACAGCAACGCCATGATCGTCACCGAACGCTACACGCTCATCGACGAGCACGTCATGCAGTACGAGGCGACGATTGACGATCCGCAGACCTTCTCGCGACCGTGGACGATTCGGATGCCGCTCTATCGGCGCATCGAGGACAACGCAAGGCTGCTCGAGTTCAACTGCGTGGAATACTCCGAGCAGCTCCTCTACGGAGACCTGATCACCGGCGGCCCTCCGCCGAACGAGGCTCAATGAATCGCTGGCCTGCCGGGACCGACGCAGGAACGCGCTAAACACGAGGTACCACCGATGTCACGCTCAACCCTCACTGCCTTTGCGCTGGTCGCGCTGTCGACGGCGACGGCCGTTCCGGCCCGGGCGCATCATTCATTCGCCGCGGAGTTTGACATCAACCAGCCGATTCAGCTGCGCGGCGAAGTGATCCGCATGGAGTTCACCAATCCGCATTCGTTCATCTATCTGAAAGTCACGACCGACAGCGGCGAGGTGCAGGAATGGGCGATCGAGGGCGGAGCGCCGAATGCGCTGATTCGCCGCGGCTGGAATCGCGACTCGCTGCCTGCCGGCACCGAGATCACCGTGCTCGGCTATCGCTCGCGTGACGGCGCCCTGCGCGCGAGCGGCGGTGCCGTGACGCTGCCCGATGGATCGGAGCTCAGCGTGACGTCGGTCGGGATCGGCGCGCCGAGCACAGACTAGCGGCAGGGAGAACAATATGGCGAAGATCCTGAAAACTGTTGCGAGTGGCCTCGCTCTCGGAGGGCTCGTCTCGTTCCTTTCTG
Source organism: Gammaproteobacteria bacterium (assembly GCA_035513215.1). Taxonomy (GTDB): domain Bacteria; phylum Pseudomonadota; class Gammaproteobacteria; order Steroidobacterales; family Rariloculaceae; genus DATCZB01. Next base: position 2,513 of record DATKCK010000036.1, read on the forward strand.
TTCCGGGCCTGGCCGACGGGCCGCAGGCGATCGCGACGGCGGCCCAGCACGCGGGTCTTGCGGCAAACAGCGGCGACATCGACGGCGTGCATCGGCATCTGCACCACACGCTGAACTGCCTCGTCGGACCCGAGGGCGAAGGCTTCGACCAGTCCGCCGGCAATCCATGCCAGGCGGCGGGCGGCGCGATACCGCAGACGTCGGACGCCGAATTGCGAATGAAGCTGATGGAGATCGCGGGGCAGGTCCGCAGCGCCATCGGCAACAACGACCTCGCTGCGGCGAAGGAAGCAGCGACGGCTGTCCAGGAGATGCTCGCCGCCGGCTAGGCGCGTCGCGCTCCGTCGGGCTCGCGCCGCGCTCGCGCCGCGCTCGGCTCGTGCGGGGCTCTCTCGCGGGGAGATACGGCTGTCGCGACCTGCGTCGGCCGCGTGCGGCGGTTTGGCGCCTGTTATCATGCGCGCGGTTTTGAGCATCGATTCTGAAGAGGCACACGGATGGCGATCACCGGCCGCTGGCCACGCGCAATTTTCTACGACTCCAAAACGACTCTCTTCGACTGGGCCGGCGCATGGCAGAAGGCGGCATCGCAGCTCATTGAGAAGCGTAACGCCAGGGTCGGCGTGCAGGACTTCGTCGAAGTCTGGGTCAAGAATTTCGAGGGCCTGCATCGCCGGGCGGCGTTCTACCGCTATGCGCAGGTTGCGGATCTCGCGCGCGAGTCTCTGATGAATACCTATCGCATGTTCGGTATCGCGGGCTCGCCCGACGATGTCGAGGCGTTTCTCGCTCTGCAAGGCGAGGTCGAGCTGTTCGCAGATACTGAGGAGGCACTGACCAACCAGCAGAAGCTCGGGGTCAAGGTGTTCATCTATTCGGACGTCGAGACGAAGTATCTCAACATGTACGTTTCGAAATTCAGGCGCTTCAAGCCGGATTTCTGTGCGACGACCGAGGAGGCGGGAGTCGCCAAGCCCAACCCGCGCACCTATAACTGGGTCCTGCGCAAGACCGGCATGGAAATGCGCGACGTGCTCTACTGCGCCGCTCCGGTGTTCGACGTTCAGGGCGCCATGGCGATGGGCATGCTCGCGGCTTGGCTCAGACGCCCGGAGGGACGGCTCTCGAAGGACACGCATACGGCCGGCAGCCTGGATGCGGACTACGAGGTCGAGAGCTTGCATGACGTGACGCGTATCATCGAGCTCAACCGCGGACCATAGAGAACGTGATGAGGAAGCGACCAAAGCAACTGGCGGCGCTGACCGCGCTCGGGATCGCCTCCTCGGGCATGACGACGCTTGCGCAACAGCTCGTCGAGCTCGATTTCGACAGTGTCGGCCGCGGCGCGCCGCTCGAGCACGACGCCAACGATTTTCCGCTGACGGGCGCGACCCGGCCTTTCATGCCCTCCGGAGACAGTCCGACCGATTTCGTCGTCGGTGACCTGATCGCCGCCGCGGCCAACGGCGACGTGCCACCCGGCATCGAGCCGCTCGAGCGAGACCTTTTCACGAGCGACGATTTCTATGCCGATCGCGAGCTGTGGATGGATCCCCGCTACTACCGCTGCAACAGCCCCGCCGCCATCGAAGATCTGTGGGGCGCGAATCGCGGCGACATTATGGGCGACGACCCGCCGGAGACGGCGCCGTGGGGTTACTGCGATCGCGACTATCCGCTCGAGTCGATCGTCAGCCCCTATTCGTTCGAGGCAGCCGAGGCGCACTACAACGCACTGCTCGAGGAGACGAGAAGCCGCGGCGGCCCGACCGAGCACACCTATGCGACGGTTCCCGGCGAATGGACCGGCGTCTACGCGCATCCCGGCAACACGCCGAACAACCAGTACTGGTACCGCATGCGTCACCTTCAGGTGCCGACCGCGCTCTCGCTTCTGACCGAGGAATATCGAACGCGAATGGTTCAGGAGACCTACCATCAGGGCAGCACGAATGCGCCTCAATGGCAGTCTCAATACTGCTGGCCGGAGGGCTTCATGCGGCGCTGGCACGAGTTCGCCGTCTGGGAGCACTACATCATGGTGACGCCGAACGTCGTGCAGATCCTCGCCGGCGTCGTGCGAAACTTCATCACGAACATCCACATCGGCCACGAGTTCAACTTGGACGGCGTCGTGCCGCGGCTCGGTGAGGACGTGCCGCGCTGGTACGGCGAGACCATCGGCTTCTGGGACGATGACGTGCTGATCACCTGGACGTCGAACATTCAGGGCTGGAAGGTGCACGCGGCGTTCGAGTTCTCGAACCTGATGCAGACGATCGAGATCTACACGCCGATCAGGGACGAGGACGGTACCTTCGTCGGCCTGAATCACGAGGCGATCTTCTACGACCCGGAAGCGCTCGTCGAGCCGATACGCATCGTGCGGAATCTGATGAAGCAGGGCGAGTTCACCGACTCGGTGCCTTACGTCTTCGTCGAGTGCGTTCAGACGATCTTCCCGATCGAGGGCTACGCCACGCCCGTCGCACCCGGCGACGTGATCGACTACGAGGTGCCGGACATGTACGACCGTCCCTGGGCGCACATCTGGGAACAGTACTTCGAGCAGGGCATGCAGCGGCCCGAAGAGGACGACATCTTCAGCTTCGAGTAGGAATAACGGGGTCAGACCCCATTTATCGAAAGACGATAAATGGGGTCTGACCCCGAACTATTTGACGCGCTCGACCTGGATGAAGCCGTAGAGCTCGTCGGCCGAAAGGTGGTACGAATCCCCCCAGCGCGTCCCGGAGATCCGGACATGGTGACCGGCGCGCAGGTTGTATCGTTGCGATTGCATCTGCCGCCAGATCTGCCCGTTCTCGAGCGTCACGGTCAGCAGGTTCGGGCGCGATTCCTCGACGGCAGCGACTATGCTGCGGATCTCCGGCTGTGATCCGCGCTCAGGCCTGTCGGCTTCCACGGGGAAGCCGAAGCTGTCGTCGCTGACGGCTTGTCGAGGGGCGGGTCGAGCCGGCTCCGCTACGCCGGCCGGAGTTGCCGTCGATGCCGGAGCAGCTTCGTTGGCATCGGCACCGATCGCCGTATCGGCTTTTTCGACCTCGGTTTCGGCGTGCGCTGCGTCACCGGCACGGGCCACCTCGACCATGCGCTCGTAGCAGGCGAAGCGTTCGAGGCTGTCCTCGATCGTGACACATTCGCCAACCGGTATCGTGAGGTCCTCTCGCTCCTGAGCGAATCGAGGCTGCGATAAGACGAGCGCGCCTGCCGCCACGGCTAGCGGCAGCGGCAGGCGCGTGCTCATGAGACGACTCCCGCAGCTTTACAGCGAGATCGACAGGCCGACATAGTAGCGACGGCCGAACTGATCGTAATTGCTGCTCGTCGAGCCGAGCGCATTGTTCGCCGTCGTGGCGCCAACGACAGCCGGATCTTCGTTGAACAGATTATCGATGCCGAACCGCAGGCGATAACGGTCGTTGAATGACCAGCTCGAGAAGAGGTCCGTCTCGTCGTGGGCATTGACACCGAAATTGGTCGACAGGTTGGATCCGGGAACCGGCAGCAGGCTCGGCATATGCGCCCAGCGTATGCCGACGGACCATGGACCACTGGCGTAGGTCGCGCTGACGAAGGTCTGGTAGTCGAACGATGAGTTTGACTGTGTGCCCGTGAACTCGATCGGTAGCGCGCCCGGAAATGCCGCTTCCGAAAAGACATCGAGGATGCTCGCGATCAGGCTCAGATTCAGCGCGCCGCCGTTGTCGAAGTCCCTGCCCCAGTCGAGCTGGATATCGACACCTTCGGACGTCAGCGTACCCTGGTTGATGTAGCGCGCGTCGAAAGTGCGCGCGGCTCCGAAGTTGCCAGGGGTCAACGGTGTGCCGCCGACATATTCGCGGTTGATCAGGTCGCAGAACCGGTTGGCGACCGCGAGCTCGGCGCCCGTGTAGGTACCCGGCGCCGATGCGATCAGCGGGTTGTAAACCGGATCCAGGCGCTGCTGGTAGACCGCTGCGTGCGACGGCGTCTCGATGGCGTTCGCGAGCTCGATCTCATAGAAATCGATCGCGAGCGTCACGCTGTCGAAGTTCAGGACCATGCCGAAGGTATAGGTCTCGGCCGTCTCCGATCCGAGGTCCGGGTTGCCTTCGGTCACTCCAATGGTGATGGGGAAATTGAAGTTGCCGCCGAAAACGTTCCAGGCCCAGTCGTTGGCGCTCGGCTGGCCAGGCTCATAGAGCGACGGCGGCGCGCCGTCCCGGACCATGAGCTCCTGACACAGGAGCTGCAGGTTGAACCGGTTCGGATTGCCGGCAATGTTGCCCCAGGACTACGTCTGCGGCCAGTTGCCGCAGGCATCCTGCGCACCGAATTCGAGGATGCTTCCGCCCAGAGGCGTGAAGAGCTCCGTGACATTCGGCGCGCGGGTCGCGACCTGGCGCCCGCCGCGGAACCGCAGGCGATCGTTCACGTCCCAGTCGAACAGGAACTTGTACGTTTCCTCGGACCCGACCGTGCTGTACTCCGAGAAGCGGACGCCGGGTACGACTTCGAACGACTGAACGACCTGCGGTCGCTGACGAGCGGAATCGCGATCTCGCCGAAGATCTCCTTGACATCGGTCGTGCCGTCGACGGTGACCGGCAGAATGATGTTTTGCACGACGTTCGGGAAATCCTGGTTGGCATTGAAGCCCGAGTCCGGATCGAAGGCGAACTCCTCCTCGCGGCTGCCGATGCCGAGCGCGAACAGCACTTCGCCCGCCGGCAGGTCGGCGAGCCCGCCCGAGACCGTCGCCTCGACGATATCCTGAGTCAGCGTCGTCACGGAATTCATGCGCAGAACGACATAGTCCGAGCAGTCCTTCGACACGAACGGCGTGTTGTTGGGGTCTCCGTTCTCATCGAATATCGGCAGGCCCGACGTGCAGTGACCCGTCACGGCCAGCGGGAAGAATCCCGGCAGCGAGGAGATGTCGAAATCCCTGCCATAGTGATCAGCGTTGAAGAGGTTTTGTAGTCTGGGCAGATAGGGAAAGCCTTCGGGCTGATGTGCGTTCACGGTCGTCTTGCCGTGCGACGCGAAGGCATTCCAGTACCAGTCTCGATCGTTGACCCTGGCCTCACCTTCGGGGCCGCCGACGACCTGGTAGAGGTTCGTCGTCGTCTGCGTCTCGAAGTTCTCGAGATAGTCGAGGCCGCCGACGTAGATCCATGGCTCATCGTTATCCGGGCGCGCATTCAGCAGATCCGCGAGCGCGGAGGACACGGGATGGTGGGCGAACCCCGCAGGCCCGTTGCCGAAGTCCGGCGAATCCGGATCGTCGTATTGCGGATTGTAGGGAATCGTCGGCGACCAGACGTTGAAGACACCGGACGTGAAGCCTTGCGCGCTCGCGTAGACCTGCGAGAAGCGCATCTCGCCGAACAGCGAGATATTGTCCGTCAGCGCGAAATCTGCGTTACTGAAGACGGAGTAGCGTTCCAGCGGGAGCTGGAGGAAGTTGTTCTCGAAGTCGTTGTAGCCGAGCGATTGAATGCCGTTGGTGGGCGGATTGAGCCTGAATCCCGAGCTGTCGTTGAGCGGTCCCGTATAGGGAATGTTCGGGTTCAGGGGATTCAGTGGGTCGAATATGTTGCCGTTGGCGTCGATGCCGTAGGTCGCACCGAGGCGGGCGGGCGCGCCTAGCGGCGCGTTGGCAGCGGACACTTGATACTGCGCGATGTTCGAGCTGCCGATGCCACCGGCGTTCGTGCCGGGATCGGACCATCCGCGAACGCGCCAGCGCGGTCCCTGCCGTAAATGATCTCGCGCCGGCTGTAATCGGCGCCGAGCATGATGTTGCCCGCGCCGCCGGCATAATCCGTGCCGAACAGGCCGTTGATCGACACCTCGGCGCCGTCGCCTTCCTCGCTGACGCCGTACTGGCTGCTGAACGCGAAGCCTTCGAAGTCATCCTTGAGAATGAAATTGACGACGCCCGAAATCGCATCGGCGCCGTAGACGGCCGCTGCGCCGCCCGTGATGACCTCGACGCGATCGATGGCCGCGGCGGGAATCGTGTTGAGGTCGACGACGAGGAAGCCGTTGACCGGCTGCACGCGCCGGCCGTTGACCAGGATCAGGTTGCGGTTCGTGCCGAGGCCGCGAAGATCGAGAGTGGCCGCTCCCGGAGCCGAGGATGCGGAAGGGAAAGGTGTATTCGCGGGACTGTTCGAGGCCTGCGTGCCGGCCGTGTTGAACTGCGGCAGCTGATTCAGCGCGGCCTCGAGGCCCACATTGACGCGCTCGGAGAACGTTTCGGCTTCGATCGTGACGATCGGCGTCTGCGCCTCGAAGTCGCGTCGGACGATGCGCGATCCGGTGACGACGACGGTTTCCTGCGCCGGCGCGTCCTCGGCCGGCACATCCTGAGCAAGCGCGTCGGTCTCGACGGCCGTGGCGCCGAGAGCAAAAAGGATGGCCTGGGACAGGGCGGCCTTGCGCCCGAATTCGATTGCACGCATCAGAATCCCCCCGAATTCCTCGTGTGTAATGAACGACACATTAGTAAACTTGTGATGGACAGAAATCAAGCGGCGGCCCTTCGGTTTACCGAATAGGCGGGCTGCCGCCGCTTCGGAACAAAACGCTGATTGTCGCTTTTTCAACACACCCGGGGCTCGACGCTAGCCTGGTGTAAATGCTGCCGACGTCGCTGAGGTATAGTGGACGAGCATCCACTTCGGAGAGGAATCAAGATGCGCGCACTCCTATCGAGCTTGGGCTTCACCGCCATACTGCTATCGACGTCCGCTGCCGCACATCACGGCTGGAGTGGCAACAACCAGGCGTTCGAGGTCACCGGCACCGTGGTAACGCCGGTCGATCTGTCGGGGCCGCACGCGACGATGCAGGTCCGCGATGCCGAGGGCCAGGTCTGGGACATCACGCTCGCACCCGCGCCGCGGACAGCTCGTGCTGGTTTGGCCGAGGATACACTCGCCGTCGGCGCCGAGGTGACGCTGACCGGCATGCGCAGCGACGATGCGGCGAGGTTCGAGATGAAAACTCGCCGCGTCGCTCACAACGGCACGAACTACGACGTCTATCCGCCGCAGTGAGTCGGGCGCAATGAGTCGCCTGGCGGGCAGTAGTCCGACCGCCTCAGCCTGACTGCATGCTCGCTTTTCTGAGCTGGCTCGAGGGCTCGGCTCTTGGAATGAGTCTTCGCTCGGCCGGTGTGTGGACCTACGCCGTTTTCAATCTCGGCCACATCGCGGGCATCGGCACGCTGTTCGGATCCGTGCTTTTGCTCGATCTCAGGCTGCTCGGATGCTGGCGCGGCATCGGGCTTGCGACGATTTCGCGGCCCTCAGTGCCGCTCGCAATCGCAGGCTTCGCGCTCGCCGTTGCGACCGGCGTTTGCATGCTGACCTTCAATGCCAGCGAGTACTACGGCAATCCGTTCTTCCTGATCAAGTTTCCCGCGATCGCGCTCGGGCTCGTCAACGTGGTCGTCGTGAGCCGGATGCGTGCATGGCGGGCGAGGGCTGAGCGTGAGCTCAGCGCCGGCGAAACGCTGCAGCTTGCGGTCGCGGGCGGCTTTTCACTGGCTTGCTGGGCGACGGCTCTCGGCGCCGGCCGCATGATCGGTTACTGGTAAGGCGTCGAAGGTCCGGACTCGAAATGCTGCGCGGCGGTGAATAATCGCCGTCAGGCGTCCGGCTCGCGGACGCACATCGCGAAGCCGTCGATCTGGCGTGAGTTGCTGTAATAGCTGATGCCGCCTGAGAACAGGAAGCCCCAGTAATAGTTGTTCGGGGGTCCCCCAGGCGCCGGCAAGTTTCCTTTCCGATCAGCCGGCAACGCCTCGAGATTGGTCGAGCTCCATGCGCAGCAGTCGTCGAGCTCGAACGGCCCCCGAATCGACGACGGCGCCTCCGGATCGTGCAGGGCCTCGAGCTCGACGAGGCTCGGCAGCCGCCAGTCGCTGAAGCCGCCGGTCTCGAGCGTCGCGCAGTGGGCGTCGGCTTCGCTCCAGGGAGAGACGCCGCCGGTATCCAGAGACCACATCAAGCCATCGATGACCGTGACGTCAGCTGGCATTTCATCCTGGGCCCGGCTCGACCCCAGGCACACCGCTCCGAGAACCACAGTCACGAGCAGCCGATACGAATGGGATTTCGTCTTCATTATCGCCTCATCGCCGCGTCGCCGGCGCACCGCTGTCGCGCTCGAATCTACCATCGAAGCGGAGTCCTGTCTTGTCCTGTGGCAGCCTCGAATTGCGCCGTATCGGCGATCCTAGTGAATCCTTTTTTTACGCGCTAAACTGCTTGGCATCCTCGGCCATACTGTTAGTCTCCGACGATGCTGAGCCGACGTGAAGTGCTGCGCAACGGTCTTGCCTTATCGGCAATGAGCGCGTTGCCGGCGGGCGAGGCCTTCTCGGCACTGCATCTTCGCCTTGCGGCCGGGATTGTCGACGCCAACCTGCCGGCGGCGGCCCGCATGGCAGAGCGCTTCAGACGCGAGTCGGCGGCTCTGCACGTTTTCGCCGGCGATCCGGGACGGCTCTGGATGAGCGTGATCGAGCCGGCGCTACGCAGGCGGCCCGAGGCGATCGCGGGCTTCACCGGCGCAGCAACGCTCTTTTGCTTTCAGTACCTGGCGCAGGGCTATGGGCTCGGGCTTGCGGCGCGGGCCGCGGGTCCCGCAGCACTCGATCGCCTCGACGTGGCCGAGCCGGATCTTCTCGATCTGCGAGACCCGCGACTCGCGGATGCCGACACCGTCGTGACCTGGATCCTCGCACCGAAGAGGGGATAACCCATGCCGAATCCGCCGCCCGGACTATCGCAACGTCAGTTCGACAACGCACTCGCGCGGCTCGAGGAGATCATCGGCCGCGACTGGGTATTTCGCACGGACGAGGACGTCGCGCTGTACCGCGATGCCTATTCGCCGCTCTGGGGCGAAGCCGAGGAACGTTACGCGTCGGCGGCCGTCGCGCCGGTCACGGTCGAGGAAGTGCAGGATATCGTTCGTGTCGCGAACGAGTTCAGGTTGCCGCTCTATCCGATCTCGACGGGCCGCAATCTGACGTACGGCGGCTCGGCGCCCGTCCATTCGGGCAGCGTCGTGCTCGATCTGAAGCGCATGAACCGGATACTCGACGTCGACGAGCGCGACAAGACCTGTCTCGTCGAGCCTGGCGTCAGCTACTTCGACATGTACCGGTATCTGCGGCAAAACAACATCCGGCTCTGGATCGACACGGCCGATCCCGGCTGGGGCGGGCTCATCGGCAATGCGCTCGATCGCGGCGGCGGTTACACGGGTATCGATTATCGCGATCATTTCGACGCGCATTGCGGAATGGAGATCGTGCTGCCGACAGGCGAGCTCGTGCGCACCGGCATGGGCGCGAACGAGAAGGCGACGACCTGGCAGCTCTTCAAATATGGCATGGGGCCCTGGATCGACGGCATCTTCTCGCAGTCGAACTTCGGCGTCGTCACGAAGATGGGCTTCTGGCTCATGGAGGAGCCCGAGGCCGCGAAGCAGGTCAGCATCACGGTACCGCGGCGGGAGGACGTTCACGCATTCGTCGACATCCTGCACAGCCTGATGAGCGATCACACGATCCCGTCGCAGACGAGCGTCGCAAGTCCGGTCATGAACGGCTCGGCGGATCCGGAGCTCGTGCGGCTTCGAACGTCGGGCGGGGCGTCCGATGCCGTCTGGAATCGCTATGCCGATTCGGTCGATCGGCCGTTCTGGAGCTCGACCTTCGTGCTCTACGGCGCGCAGAAGGTGATCGACGCGCAATGGGAGCATGTGCGGGATCGCCTCGGAGCGATCCCGGGAGTGGTGTTCCGCGAGACGGCGAGCTACGCGTTCCCCCTCAGCGATGAGGAAGCCGAAGCCGTTCCCGACAAGGCGAGGTACGGCATCCCGTCGCTCAATCTCTTCGGCTCGCGCAACGCGCCGGGCCAGCAGCCGAGCGAGGGCCATCTCGATTTCTCGCCGATGATCCGGCCGCGCGGCGAGGAGCTCATCGGCCTTTACGATCTGACCGGCAGGATCTACGGCGAGCTCGGCCTGACCCCGTCGGCCGCCATCGGCATGATGTTCCATGCGCGGGCGATGATCTGCTTCCATGCCGTGCCGACGTTTCGCAACGCCGAGGACAATCGCCGATCGCGGGCCCTGTTCGAGCGTCTCGTGACCGAGTGCGCCGAGAACGGCTGGAACATCTACCGGATTCATGCTCATTTCCAAGAGCTCGGCATGTCGATCTACGACTTCAACGATCATGCGCTGCATCGCCTGCACGAGACGCTGAAGGATGCGATCGATCCGCGCGGCGTGATCTCGGCGGGCCGCTACGACATCTGGCCGCGGCATTTGCGTGAGGGCAGCGCATGAGGCCGTCGATCGCGCTGGCCGCGCTGATTGCGAGCGTGCCTGCAAGCGCACAGGACGAGACCCCGCCGATCGCCGCGTGGAGTCGGACGGCGGCCGTCAGCGAGACGGCCGGCACGTTGTCGGAGCGCGGTGCCGCGGTCTTCAACAACTGGTGCGACGCCTGTCATCGCAACGCCGAGCAGAACGCGCCCGGCACGCGCTCGCTCGAGCTCAAGTATCGCGGGGAGCTGCCGGCGCCTCTCGAGGATCGCACCGACCTGACGCCGGCGCTGATCGAGCTCTATGTCAGGAACGGTGTCGCGACGATGCCGTTTTATCGCAAGACCGAGATCAGCGACGAGGATCTCGCGGCATTGTCGGCGTATCTTGCAGACGATTAGGAGTCGAAGATGGTGAGACGCAAGATGGTGAGACGCATCAGCGTCATCGGTGGCGCCGTTTGCGCGTTCACAATTGCGCTCGCCTGGGCCGCGCCGTCGGTCTATCCGACCGGCACGACCGTTTACGATCCGGATCGCGCCTTCGGCGGCTATACGGTGCTGAGTCCGCTCGGCGAGGGCGCGGCCGTCGTCATCGACATGAACGGCAATGTCGTCAAGTCCTGGGACGGATACACGCTTTCGGCCGGCGGGCCGGCCCGGATTCTTCCGGGCGGCTACGTGATTGCACCGGTCGGCGCCAACCCGCCGAAGCAGGAATCGCTCGGGCTCGTCGGGAAGGATATCGACGGCAACGTCGTCTGGGAATTGAATCGCAACGAGCGTATCGAGACCGGCGACGGCGAGACGATCTGGTCGCTGCGCCAGCATCACGACTGGCAGCGCGAAGATTTCCCGGCGGGGTATTACTCGCCCGGCCCGACGCCGGCCGTCACGGGTGCCAATACGCTCGTGCTGACGCATACGACGCGCATGAACGACAAAGTCGCGCCCGGCAGAGAGATCGAGGAGGACCGGATCATAGAGGTGAACGGCGCCGGCGAGATCGTCTGGGAATGGATCGCCGGCGATCACATCGATGCGTTCAGGTTCAGCGACGCGGCGCGCACGTCGATTGCGACGCCTGCCGGCCCCGGCCGCGGCGCCTACGACTGGTTTCATATCAACTCGGCGACTTACGTCGGGCCGAACCGGTTCTTCGACGCGGGCGACGCGCGCTTCGCACCGGAGAACGTCATCATCAGCAGCCGCCAGTCGAGCATCGTCGCGATCATCGACCGCGACGGCGATATCGTCTGGCAGTTGGGCCCCGATTTCAGCGCGACGCCCGCGCTTCTGCGAATTCGTCAGATCATCGGCCAGCATCATGCGCACTTCATACCGCAGGGGTTGCCCGGCGCCGGCAACATGCTGATCTTCGATAACGGCGGCTCGAGCGGTTACGGCAGCCCGAGCCCAATCGCGCCGGGCGGCTCAGGCATCTACGCGCGCGCGACATCGCGCGTCGTCGAGATCGATCCGGTGACGCTCGAGCTCGTCTGGTCCTACGCTGGCCCGAACTTCTTCAGCACGAACATCAGCGGCGCGCAGCGTTTGCCGAACGGCAACACGCTGATCACCGAAGGCGCGGGCGGGCGCCTGTTCGAGGTCACGGCCGAGGGCGACATCGTCTGGGAATACATGCACGGGGTGTTTTCGGGCGCGCGTCAGTCGAACGCCGTCTATCGCGGCTACCGGCTGCCGTACGACTGGATTCCGCAGCTCGAAGTCCCCGACGAGGTCGCCGTGACGCCGCCGCCCCTCGGCGAGTTCAGGGTGCCGTGAGGCGCTTGCCGCCACGCGAAGGGCGCTGAGGACGAGGGCGGCGACGGCGGGAAGCGCGCAGCCTGATCTAGTCGGCCGGCTCGATGCGCAGCACCGCGCCGTCGTCGGCATCGGTCAGCAGGTACAGCAGGCCGTCCGGCCCCTGCCGCACGTCGCGGATTCGATGCCGCAGATCGGTCAGCAGGGGCTCGCGCCGGATCTCCTCCATGTTCTCGTTGAAGCGGATGCGATGGAGCTGGCCGGTGCCGGAAATCTCGCCGTAGCGCATGCCGCCGACGAACAGGTCGCCGCGCCAGGCGCTGAGCCGGTCGCCTGAATAGAAGTCGAGACCGGACGTCGAGATCGACGGCATCCAGAAGACGACGGGATCCTCCATGCCCTCGCCGTTGAAGTTCTCCGACTGCCACGGGCCGGGATAGGCGCGGCCGAGACTGACGAGCGGCCAGCCGTAGTTGCCGCCCGGCACGAGCCGATTGACCTCGTCGCCGCCATTAGGCCCCATCTCGACCTCGTAGATGTCGCCCGTCGGCTCGTGCACGGCGAGGCCGGACGGCGTTCGATGGCCCATCGTGAATACCTCGGGCTTGTGGTCCGCGCGGCCGACGAAAGGGTTGTCGTCCGGGACCGTGCCATCGTCGTTCAACCGGAGCACCTTGCCGCCGTGCACGTTCGGGTTCTGCGCGTTCGACTCCTGGCCGACGAAGGTGCTGACGTAAAGCTTGCTGTCCTGCCCGAAGATCATTCTCGAGATGCCGCCGGCTTCCTCGGTGACGAAAATATCGGTCAGGTCGTCGAGGACGTCGTTGCGCCAGACGCCGCGGGCGACGGCGAGCGCGCCGCGATCGCCGCCCAACGGCTTGTTGTAGGTCAGATAGACGAAGCCGTTTTGCTCGAAATCGGGATGTACGGCGACGTCGCCGAGCCCCGCGAACCCCTGAACGCGAACCTCGGGCAGCCCGGTCACGGGATCAGGCAGCAGCACGTCGCCGCGGATCAGCCTGAGCCGGCCGACGCGCTCGACGACGAGCTTGTCGCCATTCGGCAGAAACGCGATGCTCCAGGGGTATTCGAGCCCGCGCGCAACGACGACGACGCGGATGTCCATACCCTCGGCAGTCGAGTAGCGGATCGGCCCTTCGGGCAGCGGCGCTACATCGAGACCGGGCGGCCGTGCCGGCGTGCCGTCCGGCTGGGATTGGGCCGGCAGCGCGAAGCCTGCGACCACCAGGGTTACGATCATTCCGAGCTTCCGTCGCATGCCTGCTTTCTCTCCGGTGCCCTGGCTCAGGCAAAGCCGAGCGGCTTCCATTCATCCATCATTTTTTGCCGCGCGAACTCGAGTCTTTCGGACATCAGCGCCGAGAACCGCTTGACGAGCTCGTAGCCGAATCGCGGGTCGGTTTCGGCGTGCGCGAGAACTGCCTCGCCATCGAATTCGAGATACTCGATTGGCGTGCGCGCCCGGGCCTGAAAATGCCAGCGGTGCGGCGGAATCAGCCACGACCACCCGGCGATCTCGCCGGGTCCGATGTCCTGGAGCTCAAGCGCCGGTCCTTCGATGGCTGGAATCTCGAGCGAAAGATGCCCCGTCGAGAGCAGATAGAACTGCCTGGCCGCATCGGCGCGATGAAACAGGACCTTGCCTTCGGCAAGGCGCTTGTCTTTCGCGTTGGCTGCGAGAAAATCGATTCCGTCGTCGCTCAGGGTCGAGAAGAAGCCGTTCTCGGCAATCGTTTGCCGGATATTGTCGACTGGCATGGATGTCATTAGGCCCGAAGGCGCCGATGCTGACAAGCGTGGTCGGGGTCGAGGAACTTGTCACTCGAGCCGCCGGTCAGACCGATAGACCAACAGGGGATGAGCATGAATCGTTCGAACCGAATTCTCGCGATTGCCATGGCCGTGACCGGAATCGTCGCCTGCGATTCCGAGCTCAATGCGCAGAGCGCGGTCTTCACGACCACCGAGGTCGCCGACTTCGAGGATCCCTGGGCGCTGACCTTTCTCCCCGACGGCAGGCTGCTCGTCACGGAAAAGGCCGGCGAGCTGAAGATTCTCGACGTCGAAAGCGGGGCGCTCTCCGACATCGCGGGAGTCCCCGAGGTCGCATACAGCGGCCAGGGCGGTTTCGGCGACGTCGTCCTGCATCCGGACTTCGGCGAGAACAATCTCGTCTACTTAAGCTACAGCGAGCCGCCGGGCCAGGCGGCCGTCGCGCGCGCCACACTCGAGCTCGGCGACGACGGTGGCGCGCTCGCTGGCTTCGAGGTGATCTGGCGGCAGTCGGAGGAGATTCCGGGTCGCGGCCATTTCGGCCAGCGCATCGCGTTCGGCGACGGCTACCTCTGGATCAGCTCCGGCGATCGCCAGCAGGGCACGCCGGCACAGGACATGCAGGAGAATCTCGGCAAGATCGTGCGCCTCAATCACGACGGCTCGGTGCCGGACGACAATCCGTTCTTCGACCGGGGCGGTGTCACGGCCGAGATCTGGTCGCTCGGTCATCGCAATCCGCTCGGCCTCGCGTTCGACGCGTCGGGTCAGCTCTGGAACGTCGAAATGGGCCCGCAGGGCGGCGATGAGCTCAATCGTGTCGAGCGCGGTGCCAATTACGGCTGGCCGACCGTCTCGAACGGCGTCAACTACGGCGGCGGCCCGATTCCGGATCACGATACGCGGCCTGAGTTCAACGCGGCCGCCGTCTACTGGGTGCCGTCGATCTCGCCGTCGAGCCTGCTGTTCTACGACGGCGACGCATTTCCGGAGTGGCAGGGTGACGCCTTCATCGGCGGTTTGTCGTCTCAGTCGATCCGGCGAATCGAGTTCGACGGGGAGGGCGGCGCGGTCGAAGCCGGGCATTTCGAGATGGGTATGCGTATTCGCGGGCTCGCGCAAGGGCCGGACGGCGCCATTTGGGCGATCGAGGATGGGAGCCGGGGCGGCAACGGGGGGCTTTTCAAGCTGACGCCGAACTAGCGTTCTCTTTGGCGTCAGTAGCGCAGCGAGGGGGTGTCGGGTCCAGGGAAGTCGGCCGGCACGGGTTGCGTGACGTTGCCGGTGGCGGCCCATTCGGTGCCGCGCTGGAGCGTGACGACGAAGCCGACCGAGCTCATCGGGGCGACGGGCGGCTCGTCGCGAGGCCCGACGTGGCCGAGGGTCGTGTGGAAGATGCGGCCCGCGCCGTAGGCGATCGCCATCAGCATCGGCTCGTGCTCGCCGGTCGCGTTCGGCAACGGAGGGTCCGCTTTCGCCGTCGCGAGAATCGTGACCTGACGCGCGGGGCCGCGCAGGCGGCTGTATAGCTCGTCGTTCGCCTGCATCCAGACCGGCGGCAGGTCCCGCATGACGGGATGCTCAGGCGCGCGCGTCACGATCTGGAAATCATGCTGCGGAGGATGCGTCGCGGATCCCGGTCCCGTGTCGAGCACCTGACGACCGTCCCGCCAGCGCAGCATCGGCCCGGCCGATTCGTCGCGCCCGCGCCAGCCGCCGACTCCGGCGATCGCCTGGAACTCGGGCCAGTCCGGGAAGGCGTTATCCGCCGCGTGCACGAGCACGAGCCCGCCGCCCGAGGACAGGTATCGAAGAAAGGCATCGCGCACGGGCTCGGGCCAGGCTGCGCCGTCGTAGTCCATGACGATGGCGCCGTAGTCGGACCAGCGCGGAGCGAAGCCTGCCATCGGCTCACCCTCGGCGGGGGTCGTCACGATTTCGACGTCGAAGAGGCCCGTCTCGTCGAGGATCCGCTCGATGATCCGGCTGCTCTGTTGCCAATCGTGATAAATGCTCGATTGTCCCGTCAGCAGCATGATCCTTTGCATCGACGTGTCAGCGGTTTGAGCGATCGCCTGTCCGGCGCAGGTCGAGGCGAGCCATGCGGTTGCGAGAAGCGGACGGATGTCCGCTCTGAAAATCGGTTCGAGGGCTCGTTGCAGCGTCACTTCGCACTCCGTCGGGCGGGCGAGGCGACCAGTATACGGGCCGGCCGGTCAGGCTTCGTCTGCGACGGGCAGGCCGAGCTCATGCCAGCGGATCATGCCGCCGGTCAGATTCGCGACCTGATCGAAACCGGCGCGCTTGAGCAACACGAGCGCCTGCGCCGAACGGCCGCCGGAGCGGCAAACGGTGACGATCGGCCGCTCGCGGCCGATCTCGTCGAGCTGCGAGGCCAGCTCCCCGAGCGGTATCAGGTCGGCGCCTTCGATATGCCCCAACGGCCCCGCGTATTCCGACGGCTCCCGCACGTCGATGACCCGGGCGCTGTCGTGATGCGTTGCCACCCACTCGGGATCGATCTCGTCGATACCGGCGAAGGTTCGACGGATCGGCGCCCAGCCGGTCGTTTCCGGCAGCTCGGCGGCCGGGATTCGCCCGCAGACCGCATTGACCGGCAGCGCCTCGTCGATCCGCTTCGGATGCGCAAGGCCGAGATTCTTCATGTAGCCCTCGAAATCCTCCTCGTTGCGATCGCCGCCAAGCCGCGGGTTGAAGTGCTTTTCCTCATCGATGCTGCTTGCCGTCTGGCCGTTGTAGTCGTGGGCCGGGTAGACGACACATTCGTCAGGCAGCGAAAAGAGCTGCGTCGTCACCGAGCGGTAAAGCGTTTTCGCATTGCCCTGCTGAAAGTCGGTGCGGCCGGCGCCGCGAATCAAGAGCGCATCGCCGGTGAAGACCATGCTCTTATCGTCGAGCACGAAGCTCATGCAGCCGCTCGTATGGCCCGGCGTGGCCAGGGCCTCGAGCGATCGCCGGCCGAAGCTCAGGCGGTCGCCGGGTTCGAGCTCGATGTCGGCTCCTTTCGTTCCGGCCGCGGCCGAGATCGCGATCCGGCTGCCGAGCATCCGCTTGAGCCGCCACGCCGCCGTGATGTGGTCGGCGTGCAGGTGCGTGTCGAGCGTGTACTCGAGCGTAAGGCCGAGCTCGTCGATCAGCGCCGCGTCCCGTTGCGCCTGCTCGAAGACCGGATCGATCAGAACGGCGGAATGCGATCCCCGGTCGCCGAGAAGGTACGTGTAGGTCGAGGACGCGGCGTCCTGGAGCTGTCGAAAGATTAGGCTCATGCGCGCGAAGATAGGCTCGGCGAGAGGCGCAGTAAAGCGTGGTTTGCCTAGGCGTCGAAGCCTCAGGCCGTCGGCCGCGGCTCATGCGCGCGTGCTACCATCGGCGCGAAACGAGCGTCGCGCGTTACCGCGTTGCTTCGCGGTGTCGGATAGCGGCGTCGGACGAGGCCGGGGAGGTTGAGGATGCGCGCACAGGTTCTGTTCACTCTGATCGCGACTGGCGGCGCGATCCCGGCCGCGGGCCTCGCGCAATCGCTCGAAGACATCGTTAACTATCGCGAGTACTCGGCGACGTTCGCGAGCGCCGGTCAGCCGACCGAGGCGCAACTCGGGCTTGCCAGGGACGCGGGATTCGAGCGCGTCATCTACATCGCATTCTCGACGGACGGCAACGCTCTTGCGAACGAGGACAGGATCGTCAGGGATCTCGGCATGGAGTACGTGCAGATTCCGGTCGTCTGGATCGCGCCGACGATCACCGATTACGAGAGCTTTGCCGCCGTCATGCAGCGCGATCCGGACAAAAAGACGCTGCTGCATTGTCAGGTCAATGCACGGGCCTCCGCCTTCAGCTTTCTCTATCGCGTCCTCCACGAGAACGTGCCGCTCGCCGAAGCCAAGGCGGACATGAACACGGTTTGGGAGCCGAACGAGACCTGGCGCGAGCTGATATTCGACGTGCTCGAGACGAACGGCGTATCGCCCGAATGTGAGGGCTGCGACTGGTGAGACGTTGCGCGGGATGACGCCGCCGTCATCGCGCGCAGCCCGGGACGAATCGGGGCGGCGCCGCCCGACGGGCCGTTGCAACGATCTCGCTATCGGACCAGAATGAATAAGCTGACGATTCGGGGGGATCGAGATGGCGAAGAAAAGAAAGACGCGGCAACCCGGCGATCGGCAAAGTTTCAGCCGCCGCGATTTCGTCACAACCGGCGCCGCCGGCATCGGCGCTGCAGCCTTGCTCGATGTCGATTCGGCGAAAGCTCAGGGCGCCTCGACGGGCGCCGATGGCCTCGAATGGCACTACGATGTCGACGTCGTCGTGGCCGGCGGCGGTTGCGCCGGGCTCACGGCCGCGATCCGGGCCCGCGATCTCGGCGCGAGCGTGCTCGTCGTCGACCAGAACTTCGACGTCGGCGGCCGCATGATCCACAGCGGCTCGTTCGTCTCGCTCGGGGGCGGCGATCCGCTTCAGGTTCGCGATATGCGGGGAGCGGGCGACAAGGAGGGATTCTTGACGGCCGAGCCGCTCGAGGCGCCCGAGGAGCTCGACGACAGCGTCGACCTGCTGTTTGCGGACCTCACCGACTGGTCGATCACCGATAATCGCGGCGAGAATCCGTATCGCTACAACGAGCGCGAGATGGTTCGCGCCTGGGCCGAGAACTGCGGCCCCACGCGTCAGTTCCTGATCGACAACTACGTCCGTTTTGGCCGCATCAACGGCACGCATGTCGGCGGCGGCATCTCGCGCCCACGCGGCGCAACGGCTTTCCTGATGCTCGGCGACAGGACCGACATCAAGGCCGGCACGGTGACGGCCGAGGACGCGGGACAGCTCGACGCGGAGCTCTCGAGCGCGTTCGCGCCGGTGCAGATGACGAATTCCGGCAGGACGGCGGCGCCCGGCGCCGTCGGCAACGGCGCGGCGCTGTCGCGTTGCCTCGAGTTCTCGGCCCGCGAGAAGGGCGTGCAGTTCATGCTGCACCGGCATTTCAACGATCTCGTCCGCGAGGAGCCGTTCAGCGGAAGAATCGTCGGCATCAAGGCGCACTATTCGCCGCGCCTGCATCCGGATACGGGCGAGCGCATGGAAAGCTACTGGCAAAACGGCAATGTCGACGAGCGCCGCGAGGTCGTCAACATCCGCGCGCGCAAGGCCGTGATTCTCGCGAGCGGCGGGCACGCCGGTAATCCGCAGGTCAGGAGCATGTTCTATCCGGCATTGCGGGAGCCTGCGTTCCCTACGAGCGGTATGGCCTTGCAGGGGCCGCACGGTCAGGATGCGAGCGCGCTGATTGCCGGTCTTCGCGTCGGCGCGAATCTCGCCGGAATGCATCAGAACCTGACTGGGCTCACCTTCCATATATCGACGCGGCTCGGCACGCGCGACGCGTACACGACGATGTATCCCGGGCACCCGACGTTCGGCTACCGGGGCTCGGCCGGCGTCAATGTCGGCTCGGCGGGTTTCGAGGAGTTCATCGCGGTCAACCAGGTCGGCAAGCGTTTCTTCAACGAGATCCTGTTGCCGCAGCGGTCCGGTGGCGGTCAGTATCCGGGCCGCGGCATCGTTCAGAACCCGGGTCTCGACCACACGCCGGGCGACTGGCGCAATGCAGCCGCCGACTGGGTTGGCGGCAGGTACACCTATCCGGGCGGACTCGACGCTGCGCTCGCGATCAACGAAGGCTCCGAGCCGCCGGATTATTATTCCGGCCCGCTATGGGCGATCTTCGACCAGGATGCCGTCGAGCGCG
This sequence comes from Gammaproteobacteria bacterium, assembly GCA_035513215.1. GTDB lineage: Bacteria > Pseudomonadota > Gammaproteobacteria > Steroidobacterales > Rariloculaceae > DATCZB01. The sequence goes on from DATKCK010000036.1 coordinate 22,202, forward strand.
CCGGCTGGGAGCTGCGCTATCCGCACGTTGCCGATAACGGTTATTACTTCACGGCCGACACTACGCCTGAGCTCGCGCGCAAGATCGAAGCCGGGCACGAGTTCCAGCGCGTGCCGCTCCGTTATCTCGAAGAAAGCGTCGAGACGTGGAACGGTTACGTCGATGCCGGCGAGGATCCGGAGTTCGCGCGCGAGGCCGAAGCGCCGATGCATCGCATCGCGCGGCCGCCGTTTCATGCGCTTGCGATCATGATCATCTGGCACGATTCCTTCGGCGGGCTGCGCTGCAACGGCAGGCAGCAGGTCATCGACATGCGGGGCGAGCCGATTCCGGGCCTTTATGCCGGTGGCGAGGCGGTCGGCGGGTTCAGCAAGCACGGTCTCGGCAAGGGACACGTGCACGGCTTCATCGCCGGCACGCACGCAGCGCAGGAGCCGGAGGCCTGACGCTCGGCGGTCTTGATCGCAGTCTTGTGACCGGGGCAAGCCACAAGCGCAGCATCGTCGTCTGGGATCTGCCGTCGGCCGTCGTCGGCGGCACGACGTTTACGATCAAGCTCGGCATCAAGTGCGAAAGCCTCTGCCGTCCCGAAAACTGGTCGCTCGACGTGCGGAATCGCGAAGGTCGGAGGCTCGCGAGCGTCGCTGTCGGCGCCACGGCCTGGCCCGGAACCGAAGCGCTTTACGGCGCCGAGCTCGAGCTCGCGGCGCCTGCTGCCGAGGGCCTTTATCGCTACGAGGTCATCGCAGCAGCTGACGCGTATGCCGGTCGGGCGCCTCCGGACAACGACTCCGCGCATGATCAGCCTCCACCCGGCGAATCCGCAGCCGCGCCGCACGATGCCGTGACCGCGGGCTTCAACGTCCGGGCTGTGCCCGAGGCCCATTACCGGCTGACGGTGATCGCGATCGAGCGGCGGAGCCAGGCGCCGGTCCAGGGCGCGAAGGTCGTCGTCCATCCTTATCGCGCCCTGACCGACGAGCACGGCGTGGCCGAGCTCGATCTTCCGCAGGGCCGGTATCGCGTTTTCGTGTCGGGGCGCGATTGCTTTCCGCTCAGGCTCGATGGCGAGCTGGCGGCGAACACGACGCTTCGCGCCGAGCTCGAGCTCGAGCCCGGTCCGAGCGACGCGGAGCTGTGGGCCTGATGCGCCCGATGGGCCTGATGCACGTGATGCGCCTGGCCGCCGTTCTTCTCGCCGTGTCGTCGCCGCCGGGCGCGGCCGACGAGCCGGCGGCCGCGGGGCTGCCGACGAGCATCTGGGACGGCGTCTACACCGAGGCCCAGGCCCGCAGGGGCGAGCTGATTTATCCATCGATCTGCGGCCGCTGCCACGGTCGCAAGCTCGACGGGGCGCCCGACGATCCGGATTTTCTTCCCGCGCCGCCGATTGCAGGCCCGAAGTTCCTGCGCCAATGGAACGGCGCGTCGCTCGCGGCTTTGTTCGAGTATACCCAGACGGCAATGCCGTCGATGAATCCGGGCTCGCTGTCGGATCAGGAGTTTGCCGATGTCGTCGCTTACACGCTCGAGGTCACCGGCGCGCCGCCGGGACCGACCGAGCTTGCGCCCGATGCAGGCGCCATGGCCGGCATCGCGATCGAGCCGGAACCTAGCTTTAGCGCGCCGGCGGGAGGTTCGGCAGGCGAGGCCGCGACGGAACTGTGATAGGTTTGGCAGGTATGGGAACCATCAGGCGGATCGTCGGACTTGGAGCCGTTGGGCTCGTCGTTTGCGTCCGCCCGCTCGATGGTATCGCCCAGCCGGCAGAGGAAGCCCCGGTCGAGCAGGCGCCGACGGCGACGCAGCGCGCGCTCGAAGAGCTGTCGTGGGCCTATGAATCGCTGGCCGGGCTGCTCGACCAGGGTTCGGACGAGGCGGTCGAGCGCGTCCAGGCCGATATCGAGAATCTCGGCGACTGGGAGTACCGGATCGTCGAGCTCGAAGATACCGGCACCGAGGCGCTCGAAGCCGAGCTCAACGCGCTCGGCAACGAGCGCTGGGAGACCTACTGGGTCGAGCCGACCCGGGACGGGATTCGCTTCTATCTGAAACGGCCGTCAGTCAGCTATCTGAGCCGAGTGCCACTTTCGACGTTGCTACGGATGCTGGCGGCCGGCGGGCAATAGCGGCCGGGTCGTGCGGGTCGGCTGAGAGGGGACGTATAGATGAATCGTTCGGATTGGCCGCGCTCGATGGCCCGGTGTCTCACTATCGGCTGCCTGCTGCTGGCCGGCACTGCACGTGCCCAGAGCAGCGGACTCGAAGACAGGATCGAAGCGCTGGAAGCGCGCGAAGCGATTCGCGAGCTGATCCATGACTACGGTCGCGCGCTCGATTCGCGCGATTTCGTTGCGTTCGCGGCGCTCTTCGCGCCCGAACGCGGCACCTGGGACGGCGGCTTCGGCAGCGCGACCGGGCGCGAGGCGATTTTCGAGCTGATGGACGAATCGATCGGTCACGCCGCGCAGCCCGCCGCGCAGCGCAGCCATCATGTATTCACGAACATCCAGATCTCGGTCGACGGCGACGAGGCAACTGCTACGACGAAATGGATTTTCGTCGTGCCGTCGGAATCGGGCGAGCCGCGGTGGATGTACCTCGGTCACTACGACGATCGGTTCGTGCGCGAGGACGGGCAGTGGTACTTCCTGCTGCGCCATGCATCGACCGACATACCGGTGCAACAGCAGGGAGCTTCCGAATGAGTCGATTCGTGCGGCTCGATCCCGGCCGGCGGCCGCGGCCGACGCTTTTGATCCTCGCCTTCGGCCTTCAGCGAGTTCGCGCCGCGCGACGGGAACGGCCGCGCCGGTCCCGCGGACCTGTTCTCGGCCGCCGACCGAACGCTGATCATGAATTCGATGCTCGCGGCCTGCGACGCGAACGACGGCCTCGAGGACGGCATGATCTTCGCCACCGGGGCTTGCGATTTCGATCCGTCCGCGCTTGCCTGCGGCAACGCCGACGCCTGCCTGACGGCGAACCAGGTCGCGGGCCTCGAGAAAGCGTTTCTCGAGCCTATCGATTCCGAGGGCAATCAGATCTACCCACCGTTTCCGTGGGACGCGGGGCTCAACGCCTCGGGCGGCGGCCTGCCCGGCATACTGGCGAGCGGAGGTACGAGCCCGGTGCAGCCGCAGCGCACGTCGGGTGATTTCAACGTCGATGCCGAGGCCCATGCCCTGACCTCCGACGTCCTCGGCCGGATCGGCGACAGCCTGCTTCCGCACTTGATCACGTTTCAAGAAAGAGGATCTAAGATACTGTTTTACCATGGGATGAGTGATCCCTGGTTCTCGGGCAACGACACCCGGCTCTACTATGAGAGCCTCGCGGGCCCGAGCGGCGGCGCCGACGCGGTTCGCGACTTCAGCCGGCTCTTTCTGGTGCCCGGAATGGGGCACTGCGGCGGCGGCGCGGCGGCGCTCGACCGGTTCGATCTCCTTTCGGCCATCGTCGACTGGGTCGAGCGCGACGTCGCGCCCGATCGGGTCATCAGCACCGGCGATGCACTGCCGGGCCGGTCGAGACGAACGGGGATTTGCGCGTTGCCGGGCAGGTCGGCAAACTGGCGCGAGAGACCCGGGGATGGGAGGGAGCAATGGCAGTGACACGCGCGGCATTCGTGGCCGCCTTCGGTTTCCTGGCAGTGTCGGCGTCGGCACATCATTCGTTTGCGCCCTACGAGGCGCAGCTCCAGCTCGCCATGCACGGCACTGTGACCGGCTTCGAGTGGACGACACCGCATATCTACATTCGGCTCGACGCCGCGGGCGAGGACGGCGAGATCAGCAACTGGCTCATCGAATGCGCAAGCCCGCAAATCCTGAACCGCGTCGGCTGGCGATGGAACATGATCGAGGAAGGCGACCAGATCTCGGTCGTCGTCTCCCCGCTGCGCAACGGTGAGCCCGCGGCCCTGCTCAAGGCCGTTCGTCTCGCCGACGGTTCCGAGTACAACAACGGCGGCCCGGCCGGGCCCGCCAGGATCGGTTTCGACGGCAAGCCGCTTGCGGCCGCCGCGGCGGGAGGGGCGCGCTGATGCGAGCGAAACGGATTTGCGCATTGACGGCGGCAGCGATGGTTGTCGCGCCCGCGGTCCTGGCGCAGCCAGGCTACGAGATTCACGGGCTGAACGGCGCCTGGGAGAGGTGGCCCAACCGCGCCGCCGGTCTCGGCTCGGACGCGACGCCGCCACCCGAGGAGATCGAGGTCGCGCCGGTGCCGGAGCCGCCGCTTAAGGCCGACTATCTCGAGCCCTGGCGCAAAGAGCAGGCCGAGGTTGCGCGCCTGACCGAGCAGGGCCTGCCGCCGGCCAATAACTATTCGGCCTGCATCGCCGACGGGATGCCGACGATGATGCAGGGGATGTTCCCGATGGAGGTCCTCGAAACGCCGGGGCAGATCACGATCATTCAGGAGGCCTACAACCAGGTGCGGCGTATCTATTTCGACGAGGCGCTGCCGCCCCCCGAGCAGGCCGAGCCGCTGTTCCACGGGCATTCCGTCGGGCGGTGGGAAGGCGACACGCTCGTCGTCGAAACCGTCGGCATCAAGGACCACGTCCGGTTTCGCGACGTCCCGCACTCGCCCTCGATGCGGATTACCGAGCGCATCCGTCTCGTCGGCGACGAGTTCATGGTCAACGAGATGACGGTCACGGATCCCGTTTACCTGACGGAACCGTGGACCTGGAGCTGGGCATATCGCCGCTTCCCCGACTACAGGATCCAGGAGTACATCTGCGAGAACAATCTCTACTATCGTGATCCCGAGCTCGGCTACCAGCGCTTACGCGTCGAGTGAGGCGGGATCCGGATGACATGCAAAGCTGCCTTCATGCTTGCGATCGTCGCCGTGCCGCCGCCGGCGATCGCTCATCATTCCGTGACGGGGCAGTACGATCCCGAGCAGCGGATCGCGCTCAGCGGCGTGATTCGCAAGGTCGACTGGATCAATCCTCATACCTATCTGCATCTGGAAGTGACGAACGACGACGGCTCGACGACTAACTGGCGGCTCGAGTCCGCGCCGACCGCGATGCTGCGCAAGGCGCGTATCACACCCGATATGCTGATGGGCGGCGGTGCCGTCGTGACCGTCGATGTGATCCTGGCCCGGGACGGCACGGAGCATCTGGCCTGGCTCTACCGCATCGACTATCCGGGCGGGCACAGCTACCAGCTCTCGGCCGAACGATGAGAACGACGGCGAAACCATCGTGGGCGAGCGGCTTCGCGCTTCTGGCGCTGGCGCTCGGCAACCTGCCGGTTGGCGCGCAGAACGGCGAATCCGCGACGCCCCGCCTCGCGAGCGGCGTACCCGATCTCAACGGCACCTGGGACAACGGCAGCGGTATCGATTTCATCGAGCCGGTGTTCGAAGGCGACTCGATCTGCCTCGCCGGCTGCAATGATCCGCCGGAATCAGGCGCGGCCGCGGCCCCGCTGCCGCCCGATCGGCCGCGCTACCGTTCCGAGTTTCAGGCGCGGGTCGACGATCTCGACGCGCGCCAGGTCGACGAGGATCCCGTGCTGCGTTGCTTCACGCCCGGCGTGCCTAGAATCGGGCCGCCCGACAAGATCGTGCAGCGCGACGCGGAGATCGTGTTTCTCTACGATGACGTTTCGGGCAATTTCTTCCGCATCGTGCCGCTCGACGCGAGCGGGCATCCCACGGACACCGTGCCTGGCTACCTGGGCGATGCAATAGGCCGCTGGGACGACGATACGCTCGTCGTCGAGACCGTCAATTTCAACGGCGAAACCTGGCTGACCGACGACGGCTCGTTCCATACGCCGGATCTGCGCGTCGTCGAGCGCATCACCAGGGACGGCGACACGCTGACGTGGCGGGCGACGGCCTACGATCCGGCCGTGCTCGCCGAGCCGTGGAACCTGAGGCCGCGAACCGCATACCTGACCGGCATCGAAATCACGGAGGCGCCGCCCTGCATTGAGCGCGATCTCGGTCACATGGTCGACGATTCCAGTCACGACAACCCGCGCTGAGGGCCGGGGCAGGCGCCGGGCGGAGATTCTCGTGCCGACCGTCGTCTGCATTTTCGTGACGTCGAGCAAGGACCGGGCGGCCGGATTTATTTATCTACTGTAGTCAGATGGCGGACCAGAAGGAAATCGAGACCAAGGGCAAAGCGGCGCGCGATGGCGAGGGCGCGGCGGCCGACGCGGATCCGCGTCAGGCCGAGACGCTGAGGCACAGCGTGACGGAGCTCAAGCGAAAGCTCGACGACCAGAGCGAGCGCATTGCGGCTTTGGCTCGGGGCAGGGAAGAGGGCATGATGGCGGTCAGCGAGCTGCGTGCGGAGCTCGCCCTCGTTGCCGCCGAGCGCGACCGCCTGCGCAGGCAGCTCACCGACCTCGAGGGCATGCAGACGGAAACGCAGTCGTTCGACGAGTCCGTCATGGCCGACGATACCGCAGCGCACCACGCGGGGCTGCCGTCGATCGACGACCTGATGGCGAGCTTCAGCGGCAAGGACGACGCGCCGCTGCGATCGCATTCCACCCTCTCCGTCGAGTCGAGCTCCGCCGATTCGTCGGGGGAGTATCAGGAAATGATTTCGCCCGAGCTCATCGTGCTCGGGTCCGGCAAGGAGAAGCCGGCCGCCACGCATGAGCGCTTTCTCGTCCTGCTCGAGCCGGACAGCCAGACCAAGTGCCCGCTGAACGAGGATCTGCTGACGATCGGCCGGTCCGAGTCGGCCGACATCAAGATCGACGGCGATTTCATCAGCCGCATCCACGCCAGAATCCTGCGCATCGGCATGGATACCGTCCTCGAGGATGCCGGCAGCAGGAACGGAACCTGGGTCAACGGCGACGAGATCGAGCGCCACGTGCTCCGGCACGGCGATCTGATTCGCGTCGGGAGCTGCAACTTCCGGTTCGTCGATACCGCCGCGGCCGGCGAGGCGGACTGAGGCCCTGCCACGGGCGTTCGAGCCTGGCTGAGGCGCGGCGCGGCCGGGCCGACGGCATCGCCGTCCACAAAATCTGTGGACAAGCCTGTGGATAAGCTTCGGCCGATCGCGGCGCAAGCGCGGGCGCGCCTCGGTCGAGTTTGGATTGGTCAAAAAAGCGTCACACTTTAAATTCCTTAAAACACAAGAAGCTATAACATCTTCTTAAACTGGAAAAGATGTTCAGCCCGGCAAGGGCCGGATTCGTGTCGGCTCGTCACCGGGTGCCGCCGCGCCTGGGGACAGGATTCGTGAACGCTCGCGTCACTGGGCGCAAAGAAAGCTGCCCGAGCGGTCGCTGTTGCCGGTGCCGCGATAGCGTGCGGTCTCCGGATAAGGGCACAACGGACGCGTCCGGACGGGCCGGCCGTCCTCGACTCGCTCGGCCTCGATCCGGTCGGGCGCGATGCCGCGCTCGACCCAGTCCTCGATGGCTCGCTGGGCATCGAACTCGGTCGTACCCGGCCCGCCGCCGCAATGCCCCATGCCGGGCACGAGGAACAGCCGGGCGAAGTCCCGCGTCCGTATCCCGAGCGGATTGGGCTCGACGGCGAGCGCCGTCTCGATCTCCTCGTAATAGGCGATCGTGGCCTCGGGCGAATTGTTCGCGTCGTTCCAGCCGTGGTAGAGCAGGAGCTTGCCGCCGCGGTCCCGGTATTCCGAAAGGTCCGCCGAGGTCGCGTCGAGCATCCAGCGGAGCTCCTCGACCGCATAGGCATGATCGAGCGCGAAATCGAAGCTGCGCCAGTTCCAGAGCGGGTCGTCGAAAACGGCGCGGCGGAAGAATTCGAGCGTGACAGGGGACGGCTCAGGCGCCGCGACGAACGTCCAGCCGGCCTCGCTGCCGACCGCGAACCCGGGCGCGATCGGGCCCGTGTCCGGATGCGTGGGTCCGCGGTAAACGTCGGCGAGCGCGGCGACCTCGGAACCGGCGAGGCAGACGCCCGGATCGCCGGGACCCGGCGCGCCACATTGCAGCCGCGCAGGGTCGAAGTTGCAGCGCCGCGGGTCCTCGATGACGCCATCGGCGACGCCGTCGAGCGTGTCGCACTGCGCCGTCGCTGCCGCGGCCACGCGCTCGAGCACGTCGGGTCGAAGCAGCGGCTGACCGCCGGCGACCGGGTGACTCGCCCGCGTCGCCCAGAGCTGCGTCGTGCGAGTATCGATGAAGGCGTTGACCGGCGCGCCGGCCACGATGCCGTCATAGTCGGCCGGGAAACGCTGCGCTTCCATCAGGCCCTGGCGGCCGCCGAGCGAGCAGCCGTTGAAATAGCGGTAGTCGGCCGGGCGCTCGTAGAAACGCGCGACGATGACGCGTGCCTTGGAGGTCATCTCGTAGATCGCCCGATAGGCGAAATCCCGCAACAGGGCATCGTCGGCCAGCCAGCCGAAGCCGTCCGCCTCATGGCCGGTATCGGTCGATGCCGTGGCGTAGCCGTCGTTGAGCCGCGGTGCCATACGGCCGTAGCTGATCGTGCCGGCGTAATCGCTGCCGCCGACGGCAAGGAAGCGGCCGTTCCAGGCGGCCGGACTCGGCAGCCAGACCTCGAAGTCGATGGCAGGCTCGATCCGGCCGCGAACTCGGCAATGCTCGGCAAGCTCGATCGGCGGGGACGCCGTGCCGGTCGCGGTGGCTTCGCGGTCGGGCAGCGCGGCCGGACCGCGCGGCATCCAGTCGGCGGCGATCGAGCCGAGCTCGGGCAGCGCGAGCTCGCTGAGCGCCGTGCAGGCAATGACCGCGGGATCGTCGAACTCGGCCAGCGGAAAGGCCGGCGGCTGCGCGAGCAGCGGCACGATCGGCAGCACGATCGGCAGCACGCCCGCGAGCGTGATGACGCCGCGCGCAGTGACGCCTCGTCGCGGTTTCGGCTGCCCGGGCTCGATCATGGCGCGCCAGTTTAGTGTCGGCCCGATCGCAAGCACAAGCCGCGCAGCTCCCGGATTCGGTTCGGCGGTGCTAAGCTTGCGAGGCTCAATGAGACGGTCCAGGGGGCGACGATGCGAAAGCGCCTGTTGCTGACGATCCCGCTATCGGTGGGGCTCGTCGCGATCGCGATGGCCCATCACTCGGCGGCCCAGTTCGATCTTTCGATCCGGGACAACGAGGTCGAGGGCATCGTCAAGGTGTTCGATGCGGCGAATCCGCACACCCGGATCGTGCTCGAGGTCACGGACGAGAAGGGCACCCGCGATATCGAGTTCGAGGGTCACAGCCGGAACAACTACTATCGATCCGGCCTGAGACCGGGCATGGTCGAGGTCGGCGACAGGATCACGCTGATCGCCGCGCCGATGCGTGACGGCAGCGACGGCGGCTACGCGCTCGGCGTCATACTCGAGGACGGCACGCGCTTTTGATCGAATCCGGGCGGGGCTCGTCCGGCCGGGCGGGCGTCAAGCGACTGAACGGGGAGCAACAGAGATATGAGAGTTCAAGCGGCGCTCGTTGGTGGCATCGTGGCCGTTCTGCTTGGTTCGACGGCTGTCGCGGAGGAGTTTAGCGCGCGTCTCGGGCGCGTGCCGGTCGATACGCGCACACAGTCCTCCGTTCAGGGGCTCGGTCAGGCAACGGCCGAGCTCGACGGCGATCGGCTGACGATCGAAGGCGATTTCGGCGGGCTGCTCGGACCCGCTACCGAGGCCAATCTGCATATGGGCGTTGCCCTCGGCGCGCGCGGTCCGGTCATACATCCGCTGCGCGTCGAATCGCAACGCGAAGGCGAGCTCGGCGCCTCGGTGCGCCTAAGCCCCGAGCAGATCCAGGCGCTGCACACCGGCCGGCTCTATATCCAGATCGCGAGCGAAGCCGCGCCGGACGGCAATCTCTGGGGATGGCTGCTCAGTGAATAGCCGGCCTCCGGCAGGGCCTCTCCGGCCGAGCCTTGCGAATGGCTAAGTCTTCGGTCCGGCGGCAGGTGCTCGTCAGGAACCCGGACAACCTCGCCATTTGGGTCTCGATCGACAAGGGCGCGGATCTCGGCTCGCATGCCGAGAAGAGGAGCCTGCTCAACGCCGAGATCCAGTCCGTCTGCAACGATCACATCTCGACGCTCGACGACACCTTGCACCGGAAGAGCCCGCGGCCCAATCCCACGCCGCACGTGTTCATCGAGCACGGCAACGAGCTGTCGCAAATTCTCTGGCTCAAGTGGGAGGACTGAGAGACACGGCAGTTGATCGATCTGGTCGCGTTTCTCGATTCGAGATGGTTCTTATCGACGATTGCGACGCTAAAGGGCGCGAGCGCCGCTAGCCCGGGGCCAGGCCTGCGTCCCTGACGCCCTGCGCGCAGATCGCTTCGTCCTCGTCGCCGGTGCCGCCGCTCGCGCCGGCCGCGCCGAGGATCTCGCCGCTGACGTTCTTGATCAGCACGGCGCCCGGCTGCGGCAGGAACTTGCCCTCAGCCGTCGCAGCGAGCGCGACGAAGAAGTTCGGGTTTTCCCTGGCGCGCTCGGCCAGGACGCGGCTCGCGGCGCCCATGCCGACGGCGGCCCAGGCCTTGCCCCTTGCAACCTCGAATCGGAACATGCTCGCGCCATCCTCGCGCTGCATGGCCTTCAGGTTTCCGGCCGCATCGAGCACGACGACCGTCACGGGCGGAATCTTCATGTCGCGGGCGGCTTTGATCGCCGCCGCGGCGATCGCGTTGGCTTGTCCCAGTGTCAGCATCGGCATTTCTCTCCGGCGTCGGTTGTCCAAAGCCGCAGCATAGCCGCCAAACGTTTCTGTGCAAGATCGCCGGTTTCGGACGCTGTGGCTTGCGGCCGACCGGGGTACAAAAAAGGGCGATATTATACTTGCCGTACCCAAGGTAGGGGCGTAGCATGAACGCTCCGATCTCCGGGGGAGCCGAAATGGCTACTAGAAACGTCGTTAATCTCGACGCGCTTATTCCGCGTCAGGATATGGCCGAGGCAAGCGCGTTGGCCGGGTCCAAGCTGGACAAGATCGATATCCATCACTTAGACGACCACTTCTTTGTCGGCGCCCTGCGGAAGCCGGACTTCCAGCGGGAGACCGTGCACTGGAACCCGGACAAGGTTGCAGACCTTATCCGGGCGTTCGTAGACGGCGATTTGATCCCGGCTGTAATTCTCTGGCAGCGAGGCTCGAATGTCTTTGTAATTGATGGCGCGCATAGGCTTGGTGCGCTTATCGCTTGGGTGAAGGATGACTACGGAGATGGGCGAACTTCTCAGGAATACTTCGGCGGTCGGATTCCAGACGAACAGGAAAACGTAGCCAGCCGAGTTCGCAAGTTGGTCAAGGCCAATATCGGCTCATACGGAGAATACGCGGCGGCAAGGAAAAATAGTCAGAACGCTCGCCCGGAGATTATGGCTCGATTGAGCAACTTGGCGACAAACTCAATCGTTGCGCAATGGGTTCCACAGGTGGACGAAAAGGCCGCTGAGGACTCATTTTTCAAGATCAATCAGGCGGCTACGCCCATTGACCCCACTGAGAGACGGCTTCTTAAAGCTCGTAACTCGCCAAATGCAATCGCTTCCAGAGCAATCGTCAGAGGTGGCACTGGGCACAAGTATTGGTCCAAATACTCTGACGAAGCACAAGCCAATATTGAGTCCATTGCGAAACAGATTCATACGTCTCTCTACGAGCCCCCTATGGGCGATCTCCCGATCAAGACTATTGATCTTCCTCTGGCCGGAAGAGGCTATAATGCGCTTACGTTCGTGTTTGACTTAGTGAACTGGGCGAACTCGATCCCCGATCCGGTCAAGAAGAAGGACATCGACAGTCCGCTGGAGCCCGATCCGGATGGCGAACAAACGGCGAATTATCTTCGCAAGGTCAAGGGAGTAATTGACCTGCTCACAGGAAGCGAATCGAAGTCTCTCGGCTTGCATCCAGTCGTCTATTGCTACACGCGCGGCGGGGAGTTTCAGCCGACGGCGCTACTTGCTGTTGCAGATTTTGTCAGACGGCTATCCAGGCAAAACAAACTCAAGACCTTTATCCGAGTAAGGCGACGGCTCGAGGATTTTCTTCTCGCACACAAGGAATTTATTACCGAAACCGTAAAGAAAACTGGCGCAGGACGTCGTAGCTTAGGACGTCT
>DATKCK010000037.1:0-5007 GCA_035513215.1 Gammaproteobacteria bacterium
CGGCGGCATCAATCCGTTCTCGACCGTGGACCGCCAGCCTGTCGGCACGACGCTGACGCTCACGCCGCGGATCAACGAAGGCACGGGCATGCGCCTGTCGATCACGCAGGAGGTTTCGAGCATCAGCTCGAGCGCCGTCGCCTCGGACGTCATCACGAACACGCGCGAGATCACGACCGAGGTCTTCGTCAACGATGGCGATATTCTCGTGCTCGGCGGCCTGATCGACGACCAGCTGCGGGAATCCGCCCAGGGCATCCCGGGCCTGCGCCGGATTCCGGGACTCCGGTGGCTCTTCGGGGCCCGCAATACCGAGCGCAGCAAGTCCAACCTCATGGTCTTCATCCGGCCGACGATCCTGCGCGACAGCGCCATTGCCTCCCAGGTGTCGGGTGAGAAGTATCGCGTCCTTCAGGAACAGCAGCGCCTCCGGGCCGAGGAGCCCGTGCGGCTGCTGCGCGACGCGGAACGTCCCGAGCTTCCGCCGCTCGAGGAACCATCGACCTTGCCAGGCAACGTGGCGCCATCGTCGTCGCCAGGCGATGCGCCGGTGCTGCCCGAGATCGACTAGGCGCCGTGGCCGCGTCGACGGACGACACGGTTGCCAGACCCGCGACGCGGCGCCTGCCGTTCGCCTACGCAAGGCGTCACGGCGTGCTGATCCAGGACGCCGACGGGACCGTGCCGATCGTGATCTATCGGCCGGGCGCCAGGACGACGAGCCTGGCCGAAGCGAGGCGATTCGCCGGCGGCGAGGTTCGATTCGTCGCCGTCGAATCGGAGCTCTTCGACGCGAGCCTTAAGGCCTCCTACGAAAGCGGCGCGGCGATGACGATGGTCGAAGGCCTCGACGAGGAGGACGATCTGATCGCGGCCGCGCAGCAGCTACCGGAACCTTCCGACCTGATCGACAGCGACGACGACGCGCCGATCATTCGGCTCATCAATGCGCTTCTGACCCAGGCCGTCAAGGACAACGCCTCCGACATCCATATCGAGCCCTACGAGAACCGGCTCGTGGTCCGGTTCCGCATCGACGGCGTGCTGCGCGAGGTCCTGCAAACGCGCCGTGCCGTTGCCCCGCTCGTCGTTTCGCGCATCAAGGTCATGTCCAAGCTCGATATCGCCGAGAAGCGCCTGCCGCAGGACGGGCGCATCTCGCTGCGCATCGCCGGACGCGCCGTCGACGTCCGAGTCTCGACAATTCCGTCGGGCCACGGCGAGCGCGTCGTCATGCGCCTGCTCGACAAGCAGGCGGGACGGCTCGATCTCGAGCATCTCGGCATGTCGGAAACGGATCAGGCGCGAATGGATGAGCTGATCCACCGGCCGCACGGGATCATTCTCGTGACGGGGCCCACGGGATCCGGCAAGACGACGACGCTCTACGCCGCCCTCGAGCGCATCAACGACCGCAGCTGCAACATTCTGACGGTCGAGGACCCGGTCGAGTACGATCTCGACGGCATCGGCCAGACCCAGGTCAACACCAAGGTCGACATGACGTTCGCGAGGGGCCTTCGCGCGATCCTCCGTCAGGATCCCGATGTCGTCATGGTCGGCGAGATCCGTGACCTCGAGACGGCAGAAATCGCCGTGCAGGCGTCGCTGACGGGCCATCTCGTGCTCTCGACGCTGCATACGAACACGGCCGTCGGCGCCGTGACCCGGCTGCGCGACATGGGCGTCGAGCCGTTTCTCCTGTCGTCGAGCCTGATCGGCGTCATCGCTCAGCGGCTCGTGCGCGTGCTGAGCCCCGAGGCGCGCGTCGGCAGCGCGGCCACCCGGTATGAATGCGGGCTCTTGAACGTCGATCCCGCCACGCCGCCGACGATCTATCGGCCGCGCGACGGGATCGATTCCTTCGTCGGGCGCACGGGTATCTATGAGATCGTTACGGTCGACGACGAGATGCGGCGCATGATTCACGACGGCGCCGGCGAGCATGAGCTCGAGCGGTACGCCCGAACGCGAACGCCGGGCATCAGCCAGGACGGCATTCGCCGTGTCCTTGCCGGGAAGACCTCGCTCGAGGAAGTGCTGCGCGTGACCCGCAGCGACTGATGGGCGCATTTCAGTACGTCGCGGTCGACCCGACCGGCAAGGAGCACAAGGGCGTGCTCGAAGGCGACACGGCCCGGCATGTGCGCCAGCTCCTGCGCGAGCGCGAGCTCATGCCGGTTACGGTCGACGAGGTCGAGTCGCGCGGGCGCAGGCAAAAGCGCTCGATCGCGCCCCGCCGCGTCGGCGGTCTCGATCTCGCGATCATGACGCGCCAGCTCGCGACGCTGGTCCGCGCCGGGCTGCCGCTCGACGAGGCCCTTCAGGCCGTGAGCCAGCAGACCGAGAAGCCTCGGCTCAAGAGCATCATGCTGGGCGTCAGGGCAAAGGTCCTCGAAGGCCACACGCTCGCTGCCGGCCTCGAGGACTTTCCGCAGGCCTTCCCTCCCGTTTATCGCTCGACAGTCGCCGCCGGCGAGCAGGCGGGCCAGCTCGACACCGTGCTCGAGCGGCTCGCCGATTACACCGAGTCGCGGCACGGCCTGAGCCAGAAGATCAACCAGGCCATGATCTATCCGATCGTCCTGACCGTGCTGTCGCTTCTGATCGTGACGCTCATGCTCATCTACATCGTGCCCAGGGTCGTCGGCGTCTTCGAGAATACGGGGCAGGAGTTGCCGCTTTTGACGCGCGGGCTAATAGGCCTCTCGGAATTCATCCAAAGCTGGTGGTGGGCGATCCTTCTCGTCATCGGAGGCGCCGCGTTCGCAATCAAAAAGACGCTTTCCCGGGAAGGGCCGCGACGATCCTTCCACGGCTGGCTGCTCCGGATCCCGGTCATCGGCCGCGTCGTGCGCGGCGTCAACACGGCCCGCTTCACGAGGACGATGGCCATCCTCTCCTCGAGTGGCGTGCCGATCGTCGAGGCGCTCAGGATCAGCGCGGCCGTCGTCGGCAACCTGCCGATGCGTGAGGCCGTCAACGAAGCCAGCGTCCGCGTGCGCGAAGGCGCGGCCATCGGCCGCTCGCTCGCGCAATCAAAGTCGTTCCCGCCCATGACCATGCATCTGATCGCAAGTGGTGAGGCGAGCGGCGAGCTCGACACGATGCTCGAGCGCGCTGCCAGTCACCAGGAATCGGAGATGGACGGCCTCATCACCTCGATGCTCAGTCTGCTCGAGCCGACGCTGATCATCCTGATGGGCCTGACGGTTCTGTTGATCGTGCTTGCCATCCTGCTGCCCATCTTTCAGATCAATCAGCTCGTCTGACACGAATTTCCGGTTTGTGTCGGGTTTCACATTCCTGGAAATAGGGGTATTGCGTGCCCTCACCTTCGGGTTTATAAAAGCGCGAAACAGCTCTGCTTTATGTAATCTGCTTGGAACCGGAGCGGAGGATGACGGAAAAACTGGTTGCCGAAGAATTCGAAGAGGATTTCGAGGAAGACTTCGAGGACGAAGAGTCCGAGCCAGAGGAATTGGAGGCGGCTGAAGTCACCGACAATATCGGCGACGCTTCCGTCGAGATCAATGTCGAAGATCTCATTCACGAGCTCGAGGCAGACGGGCTCGTCAGTCGAATCGACAGGGAAAAGAACACGCGCCGCCGTCTCGAGGAGCTCATGGAGAGAAAGCGCGCAATGCGCGAGCTCGAGGACTTCGAAGACTACGACGTCTAGTCACGCGCTCCAGAGATTTTCAATAGCACAATGTAGATGCGCCTGAAGCAGGCCGTCCGCCGGCGTGTCATGGGGGTGTCGCCGGCGAGTTCCGCAGTGCACCGAGTCCGTGCGCCGGCACGCAACATGGGTGTCGCTGGCTCAGACAGTCCTCGCGCCGCCGTTAGGACAGGATTCCGCTTACCTGACAGGGTGTGGTGGCGGCGCGCTGCGGAACTCGCCCGCGACACCCATGTTGCGTGCCGGCGCACGGAATCGGTGCGCGAGGACTGTCTGAGCAAGGCGACACCCCCATGACACGCCGGCGGACGGCCTGCATCACGCGGTAGTGATGCTATTGAAAATCTCTGGAGCGCGTGACTAGACGCCCTAGCAGGTGGCTGAGGTCGAGGAGGTTTGTCGCGATGATGTGCAGGACCTGGCCGTCGCGCTGGACGCGGCCTCTGACGCCCATGAGACGCGATTCGAGCAGAGCGCGGCGCGCGCGCCGGGCGAGACGCTCCCAGACGATGAGATTGAGATAGCCCGTCTCGTCCTCGAGCGTGACGAAGACGACGCCCGAGGCGCTGGCCGGCCGTTGCCGCGTGATCACGAGCCCCGCGGCCGCCGTCCATTCGTCGTGAGCGAGCTCATGAACCGCGGCCGCCGGGCGCATCCGCATGGCGTCGAGGCGCGATCTGAGCAGCGTGAGCGGATGGCGGCCGAGACTCAAACCCGTCGCTGCGTAATCGGCGACGATGTCCTCGCCTTCGCTCGGGCGGCGCAGGATCGGTATGCCCTCGGGAATGCGCGTATTGGCCAGAAGCGGCGCGCCGCAATCGACGCCGGCCGCTTCCCAGCGGGCGCGATGGCGATGATCGGCGAGCGGCTTCAGCGCGCCGGCAGCGGCAAGCGCGCCGATGTCACGCTGGTCGAGACTCGCGCGGCGCGCGAGATCCTCAAGATCGGCGAATGCGCGCTCGCTGCGCGCGGCTTCGATTCTGTCGGCACCGGCCCGCGACAGGCGTTTAACGAGCCGGAAGCCGAGCCTGATGCCGGGCCGCCCGCGCGGATCGCGCTCGAGCGAGGAGTCCCACCGGCTCGCATCGAGCCTGACCGGATGCACGGTAACGCCCTGCCTGCTAGCCGTGCGCAAGAGCTGAGCCGGCGCATAAAAACCCATCGGCTGACTGTTCAGGAGCGCACAGAAGAACGCCGCGGGCTCGTGACACTTGAGCCAGGCCGAGACATAGACGAGCAGCGCGAAACTCGCCGAATGCGACTCGGGAAAGCCGTATTCGCCGAATCCCTTGATCTGATTGAAGATCTGCTCGGCGAAAGCGGGC
>DATKCK010000038.1:0-7582 GCA_035513215.1 Gammaproteobacteria bacterium
CCGAGACGATCCTTTGCAAGATCACACTGAGAATTTCGGCGCCAACACGACGCTCTCAGCTCGCAGGATCAAAAACTGCGCGAGAGTCCGATCAAATCGATAAATCCGGTCTCAGGAGGCTCTTTTGACACAGCCTCGGCCAGGGATGGCCGGCGCGGAGCCGGAGGGACCCTCTTCCGGCGTGTCGCGCACCCGGTGATCGGCGCTCGAGACGGCCCTCCAGCACTACGTAGAAGACGGGGTCAGACCCCGCTTCTGACACATCTTTGCAAGACATCGGGTCCGACGCCCTTCGTGCGCGGGCGTTGGGGTGCGGCAATGCTCGGAAAAGTACCCGAACCCCAAACGGGAGAAGGAACGACTTAGCCGCAACCTAAATGGGGTCTGACCCCGTTTTGGCCCGTTTTGGACTCGTTTAGATGGCGAGGCGGCCGGTGGCGATGCCGATGTGATCGACCTCGGCGCCGAGCTTGTCGGCCATCGCGACCATCAGGTTCGAGGTTGGCTCGTCGTTCTCGACCTTCAGATGACGGTTGCCTTGCATTCGCCCGTTCGCCCCGCCGATCAGCGCCGCCGGCACGTTGTAGCGATCGTGCAGCAGGCCGTTGCTCATGCCGGCGCCGAAATAGATCATCGCCGAGTCGAGCAGCGTCCCGTCGCCGTCCGGCGTCGCGCGCATCTTGTCGAGGAACTCGGCCAGCTTGACCATGTGGTAGGTGCCGATCCTGGCGTACTGATCGAGGCTGTCCGGCGTGTTCTTGTGGTGCGACGTCGAATGATGCGGCTCCTTGACGCCGACATGCGCGTAGCTGCGGCCGCTGCCCTCGTGACCGAGCATGAAGCTGAAGACGCGCGTCATGTCGCCCTGGAAGGCGAGATGCAGCAGATCGTAGGTGATCGTCATGTGCTCGTCGAAATCCGCCGGGATGCCGACTGGGCCGATTAGCGTGTTCTGAACCACCCCTGAGCGCATCTCCATCTTCTGGAGCTGCGTCTCGACACGCCGGACGTTGGTCAGGTACTCATCGAGGATGGCGTTGTCGGCCGCGCCGATCAGCTTTTGCAGGCGCGAAACTTCACTGACGACGGAATCGAGCATGCTCTGCTTGCGCTGCATGCGCTCGAGCCGCTGTGCCGGCGTGCCCGGGTCGCCGAACATCCGCTCGAACGTGACCTGCGGGTTGACGCCAACCGGCAGCGGGCTGTCGTCGTCCAGCCATGACATCGTGTTGAAGAAGACACAGGGATAGCCGTCGCAGGCGCCGGCCGACGTGCCCATGTCCTCGGTGCCGACCTCGAGGGAGCGCAGCGGCGTGTCCCCGGCGATCGCATCGGCGATGTACTGATCGATCGACTTCTTCGACTCGATCAGGTTGAAGTCACCGTTGCTGCCCACCGGGCCCGTGCCGTTCAGGAACGCGGCGCTTGCACCCATGTGGATGCCGCCCATGTCCTTATCGCCGTCCGGAGCCTTCAGTCCGCTGATCGTCGTCAGGACGTCGCGGAACGGCTCGAGCGGCTTCATGATCGTGTTGAACTCGAAATCCTTGCCGACCTTCTCCGGATGCCACATCCCCGGATAGACCCCGTTCGGCATGTAGATCGCGCCGAAGCGGAATCGCTCGCGGGCCGCCGTCTGGGCGTGGGCCGTCGCGGCCGGGATCATTGAGCTCAAAAGCGGCAGGGCTACTGTCGTGCCCGCGCCTCTGAGGAAGGTTCGGCGATCCAGGTGTTTCTTCGTGATGAGCATGGCTGTCCCCTTACAAGGCGGCAATGGCCTCATCGGCCGGCGATAGGTTCCTTCGCATCTGGAACGGGTAGCTGTCCACGATGCCCAAAATTATAGCCGATAAAGCGTAATCCGTCTCGGCCGCGTTTCGCAAAATGCCCCGAATAACGGGCATATCGCCGGGCTGGAGGCCCCGTCCGAGGGCGTAAATCATCAGTTTCTCGGCCACGGTGCTCGCGAAGACCTCGGGATCGGCCAGAAGCGCCTGGCGCAGCTCCACGGGCCCGCCGACGGGTGTGCCGTCACCGAGCACGCCGGCCGAATCGATCGGCAGGCCTTCGCGGGTCGTATCGCGCCAGCGGCCGACCGTGTCGAAGTTCTCGAGCGCGAAGCCGACCGGATCGATGATGTCGTGGCAGGCCGCGCAGGCCGGATTCGCGCGATGCTTCTCGGTCTGGCCGCGGACCGTGGTCGGGACGCCTTCCTCGGCACTCTCCTCGAGCTGCGGCACGTCGGCCGGCGGCGACGGCGGCGGATTGTTCCAGAACTCGGTGATGATGTACTTGCCGCGAATGATCGGCGAGGTCCGGCTCGATACCGATGTCAGCGCCAGGATGCTGCCGTGGCCGAAGAGGCCATGGCGATTTGGGTCCGCCAGCTCGACCCGGCGGAACCGCGACCCGTAAACGCCGTCGATGCCGTAGTGGCGGGCGAGGCGCTCGTTGACGAAACTGTAGTCGGCCGTCATTAGCTCGTGAATGGGGCGGTCTCCGCGCAAGACGCTCGCGAACAGCATCTCCGTTTCGCGCCGGAACGCCTTTCTGAGGTTGTCGTCGAAGTCCGGGAACATCAGCAGATCCGGCCTTACGCGCGTCTCGAGGTTGCGAAGCTGAAGCCACTGGCCGACGAAGTTGGCGACGAGCGCATCGGACCGCTCGTCGGCAAGCATGCGGCGAACCTGCGCCTCGAGCACGGCAGGCTCGCGCAGGCGGCCGGATTCGGCGAGCCCGAGCAGCTCCTCGTCGGGGATGCTCGACCAGAGGAAGAACGACAGCCGCGACGCGAGCTCGACGTCGCTGATCCGATGACTGCCGCCCGCCGGCACGTCGGGCGACTCGGCCTCGACGCGAAACAGGAATTGCGGGCTGACGAGCATGCGCGACAAGGCGACGCGTATGCCATCCTCGAAGTCGCCGCCCGCGCTGCGCTCGCTTTCGTAAAAGGCCATGACCTCGACGAGACCGTCGCCGGCCACGGGCCGGCGGTACGCGCGGTGCGCGAGCTTGGCGAGGATCTCCTCTGCGCAGGCCGGCGCCTCGGCTTCCGACTCCGGATAGCAACTGAAGATGCGCTGTCGCGTCGGCGTATCGCCGACACCGGTCGCGTTGTAGGGTCCCTGGATGATGCCGGTCTCGAGCCGCGGCATGCCGGAAGGATTGTGCGCCTCGAGCGAGGCCCTCAAGCTCGGCTCCCAGACGTCCTGACGGGCTTCCGGGCGGTCCCTCCAGGTGAACATGACCTCGTGCGGACCCGCGGAGACCGGAATCGTCGGCGACGTCAGCTTCTCGTCGACCGCAAACTGGGCGACGTTGATGCCCTCGGCGACGCTGCGCTCGTGATCCTCGGCGCCGCCGACGGTGTTCGTGTAGACGATCTCGCCGTCGAGAAAGACGAGGAACTCGTGTGGAACGTCATGGCCCTCGATACCGAAATAGCCCTCCTCGACCCCGCGGACGAGGCGGCCAGCAAAGACATACTCCGCATCGGCCGGGAAGTTGTGAACGACGCTTAGCCCCCCCCGCGTGCCGAGCGGCAGGCCTTCGAGGTGATAATCCTGGGTGACCTCGACCGGAATCTTGTAGGTTGCGGCCGAAAGGGCGGCTTCGGCGTTGCCGACCGCATAATCGGCGACGCGAATCGCGACCGTCAGATAGCGCTCGAGCAGCATCGGCGATGTCGTCAGCACCTCGCCGATGTTGTCGAAGCCGAAGTCGCCGCCGTCGCTCGGCAGAAGCTCGTCGATGTCCGCTTCGACGCCGAGCAGATCGCGGATCGCGTTGGCGTACTCGGCGCGGTTCAGCCGGTGAACCTTGGTCGGAGCCGCATAGGGCTCCGCCGCCGCGGCGGCATCGAGCGAATCGATCAGCGAGCCCAGGAATGCGGCCCGGACCTCGGGTTCGGGCTGCGGCTGCTCGCGCGGCGGCATGACGCCGATGCGAAGCTTGCGGACGACTTTTTCCCAGACGCCGGGATCGGCGTGAATGTCGTCGGGCGTTCGGCCCTCGAACGACAGATCGGCCGTGAAGTCGGTGTCGTTATGGCAGTCGACACAGTAGTCGCCGACCATGGCCCAGTGGTTCTCGAGCCTCGCCTCCGGAGGCCGGTCCAGCAACAAGTAAGCGCCGGTGCCGAGCGCAGCGACGGCGCCTGCGATTGCAATCGGAACAGCCTTACTCATGCCCCGGCGCCGTCCTCCGCCGCCTCGTCATCGCTCGGCATGACACCGTGCTCGACGATGGTGACGCCTCCGGCTTGCATCAGCTCACGCAGCCTGGCGGCGACATCTTCCATGCTCGGCCTGTCGTCGTCGGCCTGATCCAGCAGCCCCGGCGGTGGACCGCCCGCCGCGGGTCCGGGCTCGCTTCCCTCGGCGCGCCGGCCCTCGGCGATATCGAGCGCGGTCAGGCCGTCGTCGTTCAGCGCATCGAGCGCGGCGCCTTTGGCCGCCAGCACCTCGATGACGTCGATCATTCGGGAGCGCGCGGCATCGTGCAAATAGGTCGAGCCGTTGCCGGTTTGCCGATTCGGGTCGGCGCCGGCTTCGAGCAGGACCGCCATCGCGTCCGCGGGGTTGCGGTTCGCGATCTCGCGGAACGGCGGGTCCTCGCCCTCGCGGATGTCGCCCGGGCCGCCGGCCATGCCGACACCCTTGCCGCCGTTCATCGCGGCGGCAAGCGGAGATCTCGGGGCGCCGCGGCCGGGCCCGCCCGGGCCGCCGCCAGGCGGACCGTCCGTGCTCGGCTCCGGCGTCCATTCGACGTCGGCGCCGTGCGCAATCAGCAGCTTCAGCGCGTCGACGTCGGCGGCAACGGCAGCGCGATAGAACGGCGTGCCGTTCTCTCTCGTATCGCAGCACATCGAGGTCGAGTGCATTTGACCCGAGAACAGCTCGTTCGGGTCGGCGCCGGCTTCGAGCAGCACACGCGTCAGGTCGAACGCCGTGAGCTCGTTCGGATAATCGGCTCGCAGCTTGCTGCCGTCCTTCGCGAGCCAGTCCGTCGTCGCGTCGCGCATCAGCACGGCGTAGTAGAGCGCGGAGACATCGGGCTCGGCGCCGATGTCGAGCATCCGCGCCGCGAGGTCGAAACGGTCGTTGACGACAGCGATGCTCAGCGCCGAGGCGCCGTCGCCGTTCAGAAGATTGAGGTCGGCGCCTGCATCGGCGAGCCGCTGCAATACGTGCTCGTGGCCTTGCCGGGCGGCCCACATCGCGGCCGTGAAGCCGCCGGTCGGAAAATCGGTGCGCGTGCTTCTTTCGGTCAGCTCCGATTGCCGCGCCTGCAGATCCGGGTCCGCTCCCGCTTCGAGCAGAACGCCGACGACATCGGCATGACCCTCGGCCGCGGCCCACATCAGTGCCGTTTGCCCCTGGTAGTCCTCGGTTGCGTTCGGATCGCTACCCCGCTCGAGCAGGAGCCTGACGGTGTCGACACTGCCGGCGCGCGCCGCGGCCATCAGCGGGGTCTCCCCTTCGCGCGCCGCAGCGGCGAGGTCCGCGCCGCCTTCGAGCAGGGCGCGAACGATCGGCGTGTCGCCGGTGCGTGCCGCCTGCAGCAGCGGCGTCACGCCGAGCCGGTTGGCGGCGTCGAGATCGGCGCCCGCGTCGATCAGGACGGCCAGCATCTCGAGATCGGACTGAAAGGCGGCCCAAAGCGCCGCCGTCGATCCATCCCGCTCCGGCTCATTGACGGCGACCCCGGAAGCGATCAGCTCGCGGACCTCGGCGAGATCGCCGCTACGCGCCGCGGTGGCCACGCTGGCACCCGCGGCCGGCTGAACGGCCAGCAGGCAAAAGCTCAGAACCGATGCCGAGCCGAGCGCGAGTCGTTTGATGCTCGCGCCAAGCTCGCGCTGCTTAGGGAAAATTCGTGCGCCCATTCGGCCCCCCAGGATGCGTCAGAACTCAATGCCCCCGCGGCTAGCGTCCGCGCGGCCTCTGGACCCCGCGGATCGCGCCTCGAGTGGACCGATTCTAGCAGGAATCGGGACGATTGACGCCGTTTTCCGGAGCCCCTAGATGCGTGCGACCTGGCGGAAAACCTCCTCGTCGAGCTCCCCTTCCCACTTCGCGACGGCCGTCGCGACCGCCGCATCGCCCGTGACGTTCGTGGCGGTGCGCATCATATCGAGCAGGCGGTCGAACGGGAAAATCAGGGCAATGAGCAGAACGGCGTTATCCCCCGTGACGCCGATGACCTCGAGCGTGATGAAGGCAAGGAACAGGCTGACCGACGGAATCCCGGCCGTTCCGATCGAGACGAGCGTCGCCGTCAGCATGATCATCAGAACGTCTCCGATCGAGAGATCGATGCCGAAAGCCTGTGCCGCGAAGACGGCGATGATGCCCTGATAGAGCGCGGTGCCGTCCATGTTGATCGTCGCGCCGAGCGGCAGGACCGACGAGGCGACCGTCCGCTTGATGCCGAGATTGTCCGTCGCGCAGGTGATCGTCACCGGCAGCGTTGCGGACGAAGACGAGGTCGAGAACGCGACCGCAATCGCATCGGCCATACCCCGATAGAAGCGAACCAGCGGCAGCCGCAGCCAGAGCCGCACGATCGCGCTGTAGGTCACGGCGATGTGAGCGAAGCAGGCGACATAGAGCGACAGCGCGAGCAGCAGCAGATTGTCGAGGATCTCGAGCCCCTGCTCGGCCATGACCCAGGCCATCAGAGCAAACACGCCGAAAGGCGCCGTCTGCATGACGAACTCGGTCACCCGGATCATGACATCGGCCGCGCTTTCGAACGCCGCGCCGATCGCTTTGCCCTTCTCGCCGGACACGAGTATGCCGGCGCCGAAAATGATCGAGAAGAAGATGATCGCGAGCACGTCGCCCTCGACGAGGGCCGCGATCGGGTTGTCGGGAATGATCCCGACGAGGCGCTCGACGATACCGGCGGCCTGAGCCGTCGATTGCTGCCTGATCGTATCGACGGAATCGGGCGCCGCAATGCCGACGTCGATCCCCTCGCCCGGGCGGACGATGAAGGCGACGAGCAGGCCGAACAGAACGGCGAACCAGGTCGTGCCCATGTAGAGCGCGATCGTGCGGCCGCCGAGCGAGCCGAGCCGCTTCGGGTCGCCCATCGCGACCATGCCGGCAACGAGCGTGGTGAAGATCAGAGGCACGACGAGCATGCGGATCAGGCGAATGAAGGCATCGCCGAAAGGCCGGATCCAGTCGGTAACGAAAGCCTCCTGCCCGAGCCGGTGCATGATCAGGCCGAAGATGCCCCCGACGACGAGCCCGGAAATCACGCGGGCCCAGAGCGGCCAACGGAACCACTGTCGCATCAACGTCCCCCTGGATGCCTCGCCCAAAGGCTACAGAATCGCAGGGGCCGCGCCAAATCCCGTGCGTCGTGAACAGCCGGCGGGCATCGCCCGCCGCCCCTGCGAACAGATGGTGGTGCCGTCAGTGAATGACGGCTAGTGGACTGTAACGTTGATTTCCGTAGTATGATATGAGGCATGAACTCGAACCTCGGTCTGACTACGGAAGAACGCCATGTGGTGCAAGCGCTGACGCGTTCGCGCAAGGCAACGGCGGCCGATGTGAAGCGTGCGCGG
>DATKCK010000039.1:0-7689 GCA_035513215.1 Gammaproteobacteria bacterium
CGCGGCGGTGGCCTTCAATGCGGGCGTGATCGCGACGGCCGCGATGCTGATCGCCTTCACCGATATCGCTTTTGGGTGGAGCACGACGCTGAGTGTCGACACCGGCACGGCGTCGCGGATCTTCCGCGGCATCGCCGCGCCCTGGGCCGGCTTGCTTCCTGGCTCGGTGCCGGACGCCGCACTCGTCGAGCGTTCGCAATTCTTCAGGCTCGAGGGCTACACGGGGCTCGCCGATTCGAGAGCGCTGACCGGCTGGTGGTCGTTCTCCGTGCTCGCCGTCGTCACTTACGGATTGTTGCCGCGGCTCGCATTTCTGACCGTCGCCGGCTGGCGCCTGCACGCCGCGACGCGAAATCTGCTCCTCAATGATTCCCGCGTCGTCGCGCTGCTCGACCGCATGACGGCGCCGGCGCTCGAAACGCGTGGCGAGCGGCCTGCTACGGGAACGCCGCAGCCGCTACCTGCCGCGGGCGCCGCGGGCGCCGCGGCACGGACCGCGCTCGAGGGTCAGGCGAGCGCTCTGATCTGGAACGACAGCGTCGCTTCCGACGCGGCCCCCGCGCTGGTTCGCTCGCGCCTGGGTGCTGCCGTTAACGCCGTGCTCGCACTTGGCGGCGGCTCGCTGGCGGAGCAGCGACAGACGCTCGAGCGCCTCGCGGGCACGGTCGACCCGGTCGTCGTGCTGACCCCGGGCTGGGAGCCGCCGTTGCTCGAGTTCGTTGATTTCCTCGGTGAGCTGCGCGCCGTCTTGGGCTCGAAGCCCTCAATTATCGTCATGCCCGTCGCAGAAGACGGGCGCGCGATCTCAAGCGTAGAGCATGAGAACTGGAGCCGCGCCGTCGGACGGACCGGTGACCCGCGCGCCTATGTCGAGACCGGTGACGCATGATGGCACCGCGCTTTGCGATCGTCGGTCATCCGAACAAAGGCAAATCCAGCATCGTCGCGACGCTGGCCGAGGACGAGACCGTCGCCATCGCGCCGCAACCCGGCACGACGACGCGCTCGACGAGCTACCCGATGCGGCTCGACGGCGAGGTGCTCTACGAGCTCATCGACACGCCCGGCTTCCAGCGCGCGCGCGAGGTACTCGAGTGGCTAGTCGCGCACGACGAGGGCGCCGATGCCCGTGCCGACACGGTGCGGCGTTTTCTCAAGACGCACGCCGACAATCCGCGCTTTCACGACGAATGCGAGTTGCTCGGGCCCGTCATGGACGGCGCCGGCATCCTCTATGTCGTCGACGGCAGCCGTCCGTACGGGCGTGAGTACGAGGCCGAGATGGAAATCCTGCGCCGCACGGGCCAGCCGCGCATGGCGCTGATCAATCTGATCGGGGACGGTGATCATGTCGACGAGTGGCAGGCGGCGCTCGGGCAGTACTTCTCGATCGTGCGCATCTTCGATGCGCTGCGTGCCGACTTTGCGAAACGGATCGAGCTGTTGCGCGCGTTCGCGGCGATCGAGGAAAGCGGCGCCCGGCAATTGAATATCGCCGCCGATGCGCTGATCCGTGAACGCGAGCGCCGCCGGCAGCGCGCGGCCCGGGTCATCGCCGATCTGCTCGTCGATGTGCTGACGGCGACGGTCCGGCTGCCGCTACCGGATCGGGAGGCGCAAGCCGGCGTCGAAGAGAGGGCGCGCGCGAAGCTCAAGGAGACGATTCGGCGGCATGAGCAAGCGGCGCGTAAAGCCGTCCAGCAGATCTACCGCCACGCCGACACACCGGTCGAGGACAAGGCGGAGACGCCTTTGACCGAAGACATCTTCTCGAAGCGCAGTTTCCGCATCTTCGGACTATCGCAGCAGCAGCTTGCCGTGACCGGCGCGGCCTCGGGTGCCGCGGCCGGCGGCCTGATCGATGTGGCGGTCGGCGGCGCTTCGCTGTTGCTCGGCGCCGGCATCGGTGCGGCGATCGGCGCCGCGGGCGCAATCAGCGGGGCCAAACGGCTCGCGCAGGTCGAGGTGCTGGGTCAGCCGCTCGGCGGTCACGAGCTCGTCGTCGGGCCGATCACCGCTCCGAACGTGCCGTGGGTACTGCTCGCACGCGCGCTGCTGCACGTAAAGCTCGTCGCCGAAAGAAATCACGCGCGCCGCGATCAGCTCGTGCTCGAAGCCGAGACGAACGAAGGTGCGGGACGTGAGATTAGCGCTGCGAGACGGGCGCCGATCGAAGCGTTGTTTCGGGGGATTCGGAAGCAGCGGGGGGATGATGCCGACGTGCGGGGGAAGCTGGCGGCGGAGATCGGCGCGCTGATCGATACGCCGTAGGTTAAAGTCACGGAAGAACGCACCGAATCTCATGCGCTACGAAACCTACATCAGGCCACTCCTGCTGGCCGCCGCCGGCGCCCTGCTGGCGCTGACGGGCTGCTCGTCGGGCAGCGACGACGCACGCCCGCCCACCGCGAGCACTCCGCCGCCAGCGGGTGAACCGCCGGAACCTCCGCTCGAACCCGTGTCGGCGCTCTATGTGCTGGGCGACAGCCTGTCGGACATCGGCAACGCGGCGGCGGCGGTCGACTTCGCGCTCGGCGTCGAGATCAGCCCGCCGACTGTCGGCCTGTGTAACGCCACCGCCGTCCTCGTGCTGAATGAATCCTGTGAGGATCTCCTTTATCGAAAAAGCCGGGTGACCGATGGGCCCGCGGCAGTCGAGCTTCTCGCGGAGGAACTCGAGCTCGGGGCGTTGCTTCCCTCGATGCATCTGATTCCGAGCCGTCCGATCGAGGGCACGAACTACGCTATCGCGGGCGCCAAAGCCGGCGAGCGCAGGGCCGAGGACGTGGAAGCGCAACTGGACTGGCTGCTGCTCGATCACGCGCCGCTGGCGGCCGACGCCCTCGTCGTGGTGATGATCGGCAGTAATGATGCGATCGATGCTCTAAAGGCCGAGGCCGCAGCGCCGGGAACGCCGGCAAGCAACGATATCCTCGCCGCCGCCGTCGATTCCATCGGCCTGACCGTCGAGCGCCTTCTCGATTTCGGAGCCCGTCGGCTGATCGTTGCCAACGTGCCGGATCTCGCAACGCTGCCGGCCGTACGCGAAGAGGCAGGCTCGAGCGCCGACGAGGAGGCAATCCTGGCGGCGGCTTCGGCGATCTCGCAAACGTTCGACAGCCTGCTCGACGCCGAGCTCGACACGATAGAGCAAGCCGGTGCCTGGGATGCGCCCGTGCCGCCGGAGATTCTTCGGTTCGATACGTCTGCCGTGCTCGAGGCAGCGAGGCAATCGATCGTTGCCCAGGGCGGCAACGGTGTAGACGCCTGCTTAGACAGCGACGCTTATCGCGCGACCGGAGCGCGAGTCTTTCACACGAGCTGCGCGCCTGCGGTGGCGGGCGGGCCGCCGCGTTTCGATCGCTTCGTATTCTGGGACGGCATCCATCCCACCGCTTCCGTGCATGCCGCAGTCGCCGGGGCGTTAGTGGAGCTCCTCGGAGGCGCGTGACTCCTGGTAAACGGAGATCATTGCTCCGCAGGCTCCAGACGGATGACGGTGCCATCCGGATTACCGCTGCCATACCGCACTTCCGTGGCCAGATAAAGGTAGCCGTCGGGCCCTTGCTCTATGTCGCGAAAACGCAATCCCATCTCGTCGAGGAATTCCTCGCGCCCTTCGGCCTGGCCGGGCCGGCCGAACGTCAGCCGCTCGACGTGCTGACCGCTCAATGCGCCGACGAACAGACTTCCCTGCCATTCCGGAAATGCATCCCCGGTATAGAACTCGATGCTCGCGGGGCTGATCGCGGGAACCCAGAACACGCGCGGATTGATCATGCCTTCGCGATACCAGGGCTGATCCGAGACTAAGTTGCCCGAGTAATTGCGGCCCGTCGAAACCAGCGGCCAGCCGTAGTTGCCGCCGGGTACCAGGATATTGATCTCATCGCCGCCCATCGGGCCGATCTCGAGCTGCCAGAGCTCGCCGGTCTCCGGGTGAAACTCGAGGCCGTAGCCGTTGCGATTGCCATAGGTGAATATCTCCGGCTTCGCATTCGGCGTATCGACGAAGGGATTGTCGGCCGGCACACCGCCATCCTCGGTCAGCCGCAAGGTCTTGCCGATGTGGTCTTCCAGGCTTTGCGCCCGGATTCGCACGCTGTTGTCATCGACCGGGCCGCAGCACAACCCGTCCCGGTCGCCGATTGTCATGTACAGCGTATTGTCGGGGCCGAATTGCATTCGGCCGGTGAAAGCCATGCGTGCGGGTCCCCATGCATCGGCAACGAAGATCTCCTCGACGTCGACGAGCCTGTCATCGACGAGCCGCCCGCGC
This sequence comes from Gammaproteobacteria bacterium, assembly GCA_035513215.1. Classification (GTDB taxonomy): domain Bacteria; phylum Pseudomonadota; class Gammaproteobacteria; order Steroidobacterales; family Rariloculaceae; genus DATCZB01. The sequence goes on from DATKCK010000039.1 coordinate 4,280, forward strand.
GACAGGGCGGCTGTCAGCATGTCGGGATCGTCGTCCATGGCTTTCATGTACGAAACGTAGACGAAGCCGTTCTCCTCGAAATCCGGATGGACGGCGATCCCGTGCAGCACATCGTTGCCGCTCGGAGACGGCGACACCCAGACGGGCTCCGGTTTCAGGACGCCATCGCGAATGATGCGCATCCGGCCGTTCATCTCGTTGACGAGCAGCGCGCCGTCGGGCAGGAATTCGATATCCCAGGGACCGACGATCCCGTCGGCGACCAGCGCAACGCGGATCGGCAGGTTGCCGGCGCGAAGCTCGAGCGGGCTGTCCGCTGTCGGCTGCAGGGTGTTGGCGCGGCCGGGTTGGGCTGAGGCGACGGGGGACAATGCGGCTGCGATAAGGCCGATCAGAAGGCTCGATGGTGACAATCGCTGCGGCATGCTCTTCCCCCCGGGCGTGCTTGTGTGACGCTGTTAATGTATCAGCTATCGGATCTAGCATCTGCGCGAGCCACTGCAGCCGTGGCGCGACGCGAGGCTCCTCAGTCGCCGTCTCCCCACGACGTAAACCCGATCCGGCGTTTCGATTTCGCCTCCGGAGGCCGCATGAGCTCGCGGATTGCGTCAAAAACGGCCTTGAACTGCCGATCGTATTGCCTTTCCAGCTCGGCGAGTTTTCGTGCGAGATCGGCATTGCCCGAAAGAATCTGCCGCAACCGGACAAACGCGCGGATGATTTCTACGTTCACCAGCACGGCGCGTTTGGTCCGTAGCACGCTGGACTGGTCCTGCGGCACGCCGGCCAGTCCACTTGCTTTGTCGTCAGCGGGCATCGAGAGCTTCACGCGAGGCGCCGTTCTGATCGTTGCGTGCAACCCCGGATCGCGGCGACGGGCGTTTCCGGCAACTTTCTCGAGAATAGGTAGCCGCGAGGCCGCGCCGCGGGGCGATGGGAGGCTCGTCGTGTTCCCGGTCGCGCACGCGCCCTGCTTGTTTGCGCCCGACAAGTCAGCAGGCGAAACTGGGCACGTACGCCGGTTTCCTGAATCCCCTATCACCCTGAGCCTGCTGAAAGTGGGCGGACCGGTACCTTACAAATATACGCGTATTGCGTATATTTTCGATGCGGTTCCTCTTCGTAGTCCGCTGGTGCGACCGTCAAGCGAAGGAAAGGACGTTGAAACCGAAACGGAATCTTCGACGAGCTCATGCAGGGCGTGGATCAACGCGCACGCTCGAAAACTGGGAGCAAGGGCGCGCGAAGCCAAACGCTCAGGCTGCGGCGTTGATTCTCATGGTGCGCCTGTATCCGGATACGCTACAGCGACTGCAGACACTCGATGCTTGACGTCTCTTGAGCCGGACATAGCGGTGTCGTTTGGTTATCGTCTCGACCAAGTGTTCACGGTAGGCCATTCCACGCATCCGATCGAGCGTTTCATCGGACTCCTGGAACGCTTCGCCGTCACTTGCGTTTGTGACGTCCGCTCTTCACCCTATAGCCGCCGCAACCCGCATTTCAACCGAGAGGCTCTTCGCGATAGCCTGAATCGGCACGCCATTTCATACACCTTTCTCGGTGCCGAGCTTGGCGGGCGTACCAAAGACGACTCCTGTTACGTCGATGGCAAAGTGCAATACGCCATCCTTGCCGCAACGCCTTCGTTTCGCGAAGGCCTGCAACTTGTTCTCGAAGAGAGTCGGGTATCGACCGTAGCCTTGATGTGCGCAGAGAAAGAACCATTGGACTGCCACCGCACGATACTCGTTGCCAGGCATCTTTCGGATCTGGGCGTGGAAATCGAGCACATACTGGCAACCGGCGAGTCTGAGCGCCACCAAGACACTATTAACCGGCTGGTCGACCTGCTGAAGCTCGATCGAGCGGACCTGTTTCTTACTGAGAGAGAAGTCGTCGACCGAGCGTATCGTCTCAGGGCGGAAGAGATCGCCTACCAAGATACCAAGAGAGCAAGTTGACCTTGACGCCTTGGGACGACGGCAACGCGTAAGATCACTCTGGAAAGTATCTACTCCGCAGGTAGTCCAGATAGGCGAACTCGACGCCATCAACGCCAACGAGAGCCTTGAAGAGTGCCTGGTACGTCAGCGCGCGGAATCCCAGCGGCTTATCGACAGCCGAGTCGAAGCGGCTTATCTCCGCGCGATGCACGTCACCGATCGCGGAGCGGCCGTCGTCATCGTAGTAGAGATAGATGAGCGAGAACGGGCGAGGAGCGCTCTTCGCAAGACCGAGCGCATGTTTCAACAATTGCAACGCGTCGAGCTGGCGAAACTCCACTCTGCCGGCCGCGATATCCTCGGCTAAGGCCTGACATTTCGGCAATCCGGCGGTCGCCCATAGCCGCTGCCCTGGCTTCAGGTACTTCTCTCCGAAGTCCACCAGCTTCGGCCGCTTCTTAGTCATCCACTCCGTGAACTTGCTTTCGATCGCGACGAGGCGATTACCCGAAAGAATGAGGACGACATCCATCGTCGGCGGCGTTCCTCGCAAACCCGAGTCGAACCGTCGCTCGATCTCGACACCTTCTAGCGTACCGTCGAGACCAAGCGCTTTCGGCAGGTCTGAGCCACTGCGGTGCGTCCAGTATTGGAATACATTGATCGCCAGCGCCGCGGAAGAATGAAGCGCCCGAATCTTTGCCGGTCCGTCCCTCTGATCCTTAAGTTCCCCACCCCCGGCGCCCTCGAGCGCCTTCAGGAACTTGTCGGAAAGTGGCGAGAAGAAGTTGGTCGCTTCGTCCCGGACATATCCGCTCTGATCGACAGCGATACGCCTGGCATCAGCCCAGGCGCGCTGCTGGCGCCTGACGACCCGGCTGAGTGTCATGATCCCTCCGTGCTCGCCAGGCCAAGCTGGAAATGCTATTCGAACTCGAAGATATCGTCCTCGACTTCCGGGCGGTGCATGCCGTCCTCGAAGTACTCCTCCCAGACCCGCGCCCACGGCCGGTCGTACCAGTTCGGGATGCGGTATTCGATCACGGTGCCGGGCCTCACGGGCTGCAGTCGGCCGTCGATGTTGAAGAGGCTCTGCTGGCACTCTTTCCACTGGTAGCGCTCGTCGGACCGAGGTCCCGCGCGCCAGGTGTAGATCACCTCGAGACGCAGCGGCGCGACGAACGCCGTCGGGTCGTACATCGTGACTTCGAGGTGCAGGTTGCCCGCCTCGTCACGCGTGAAAATCTCGATCGCCTCGAAGTCGCTGCTGAACTCGGGCAATGCGTGCGACATCCACCAGCCTTGCACGTTATCAGTCCACGCGACGAGCGTCTCGCCGTCCCAGAAGCCGACCGTCTCGCCGTACCACTGCGAGATCAGCGTCGCGTGCCGCTGGCCGATCAGAATCTGACGCAGAAAGTTGAGCGCGGTGCCCGAGACGAGCTGCACCTGCCAGGGCGTGAC
>DATKCK010000040.1:0-5017 GCA_035513215.1 Gammaproteobacteria bacterium
GCATGCCGACTTCCTATCGGCGCCATGTCGATGATCTCTCCGTCGATCAGCTCCACGCGCGCGTCCGGCGACAAGAGACCCACCTCCGCCATCCGGTAGTACTCGTCGACCGTCAATCGATGGCGTCGCGGCCACGTTTCAGGGGTGACGTTCACGGAACCTCTCGAGAGCGAATATGGCAAAGGATAGCAGAGGCCGCGAGGCTCGAATCCGGCTGTTGCGGCTCGAAAGTCAGCTCGCGTATATCCCAAGTGTCACGCCTTCGCGCTTCAGGATGTCGTCCGCTTCGGCATCGCCTGCCGCTGCGCACGCCTCTTCTGCGTGACCTCCTCGACAATCTGCGGCCAGCGTTGCCTGTGCAGCGCGGACGTGGTCCGGAAATCTTCCAGCGGCACGGCTTCGAGGGCATCGATGCCGCACAGCAGGAACACGCGCACGGCGGCAATGTCGGCGGCGATCTCCGCGACCCTCTCGAGCAGCTTGAGGCCCAATCGTTCTCCGCGCTCGTTTATCTCCCGCCGAATGAACGCACGCGCCACATCCACGGCTAGCCGGGCCTGGGCGATTCCTGCCCTGGTTCGCTTTTCGGGCAGCAGATCGAGGTTCTGGATGCGGCTGTCCAGGACGTCGATCGGATGAATCACGCGCAGGCGGCCGATGTCCGGCACATCCATCTCCACAGCCCGGCGAGCCAGGTCCTTGGTGGTCAGGCCGACGACACCCGACAGAAAGTCCACCTGTTTCACGGCGCCGCTCTTCGAACGATGTGTGACCTTGCCTGTCTGCGGTGTCGACTCGTCGAGCCCGGGGATCCACGTGTTCCAGCCGAGCCGCTTGCCGAGATCCCTGGCAAGCGCCGAATCGCCGATGAAGTCTGCATCGGCCGTCACACCGGCGTCGAGATCGGCGGGCCGCTCGACTTCCAGATGATCGGCCCAAAAGGCCAGCGCCTGCCCGCCGACGAGAAGACCCCGCGGCGAGCAGATGCTCAGTATTTTCCTTACGTCCTCCGGGGTTAGCGGGGCCTCGGTGTCGCGCTCATTCGTCATCGAAGCTGCCGGGCGAGCCCACCATGCGGGCCGCCCTCGCGCTGTCGGGAGGAATCATGTGCTTAGCGCCCCACGACGCGTTCGGGCCCTCGGCCACGCCGCGCGCCTCGAGCGACTCGACGAGGCGCGGAGACATCATTACGGCGACGAGCCGCCCGTGCTTCACGATATCGACACGGCCGAGGGCGGCGACGTCGTCGAGGAGTCCGCCGAAGCTGTTTTTCGCGTCGCTGGCTGAGATCCGTTTCGTCATTTGGCTATTTTAGCCAAATCATGCTGGAGAGCAAGTGACGGGGACGATCCGCTGCCGAAGGCGGCGCGGCTGGAAAATCAGCTCGCGTACATCGGCGGCAGCTCGTGCACGGCGTCGGTCGCGACGAGGAACGGATCGACGGTGCGCACGCTGCCGTAGTGGCGGCCGTGCTCGAAGTCCTCGCTGTAGATCTCGCTGAGCTCGTTCACCTCGGCACAGGCCCAAAGATGGGCATCGAACCAGGAGAGCCCGTAGGCCGAGACACCCCGCAGCGCCGTTTTCAGGACCTGCTCGTCCGGATAGATGATCTGAAACTCCATCGTGAAGTTCTCGGCCTCGAGCCTCGCCCGGTCGGGCGGGAGGATCGATTGACCGCCGAGATCCGGCCGCGCGCGACTTGCGACGGCCACGAACTCGACGATCGACTGATGCGCGAGCACGAGCGAGCCCTCGTACGACCCTTGATCCAGCAACTCGCGCGCGATCCGCCGTTTAAACGGAAAGCGCTGATCGAAGCTATAGATCAGGACGTTCGTGTCAACGAGGCTTGTAGTCACGCGTGTAGAGCTCCTCGCGCGTCCAGTCGCGCTCGGATTCGTCTTCCTTCGGCTCGATCCCAAGCTCTTGCGCGCGCTTGTCGACGTACGCCATCGACGCTCGGAAGAGCCGCTGCCGCTCCTCGGGACTGAGCTTCGGCCCGCTCCACGCGCCGGCCGGGACGAGCCGAATCCCGCCGGGCCGCGGCACGAACTCGAGCTCGTCGCCGGGCTTGATGCCGTACTGCTCGGCGATGCGCTTGGGGATCGTGATCTGGAGCTTGCTCGTGACCTTGGCCATTCCTTACTCTAGCAAGGATGGATTCCTTGTCAAACGCGGCTCGAATCGGCGGTTGCGGCGGTTGCGGCGGTTGCGGCGCTCGCGACCTACGATCCGGCCGACCCCGTCGAGCCGGCGGCGGTGCCGCGGGCACCGAGCACGAGATCGATACCGGCCCTGACGCGATCGAGCTCCTCGGACGCCAGCCGCGCGGCCCACTCCTTAAGAAACCGCTTCTCGACGGCGACGAGCTGCGAGACGTTGGCGACCGAATCCTTCGACAGCCCAGGCGGGCGCGCCGGCAGCAGCACGTTACCCGGCGAGCGCGCCCAGCTCAGGTTGCTCGTCAGCGGCACGCAGACGACGGTCAAGATCCTGCTGCGATTCAGCGCGTCGCCCTGGACCACGAGGACGGGGTTGCGATAGCTCGTGCCGGATCCCGCCGCGCCATCGAGCTCGACCCACCAGATCTCGCCCTGAAGCGCGCCTACCACATGCCCCGCTCGAGCGCTCGCCGCGCCGCGGCGGCGGCGAAAGGCTCCGGCGAGCCGCCGAGCTCGTCGCAGACGCGGCTCGCGATCTCCGTCAGCTCGTCCGGCGCATGGCGGGCGAGGTACTCGAGCAGCGCATCCGTGTAGAGCTCGCTGCGTGAGATCCGCATGCGGCGCGCCTGGCGCTCGGCGGCTTCGAAAACGTCGCCCCGCAGAGTCACTGCCGCTTTCATGACTTCAGTATGGTGAGAGGATCGCCGCGGGCCAGCCGCGTTTCCGGACAATTCGTCCAGAAATGCCGCCGTCCGCAGTCACGGCGCCGGACCTGCGCCGGCTGCCGGTCAGCCCGGCCTTGTCTTCCTGATCAGCGCCAGCACATCCGGGTTTTCGAGCCAGACATCCCGCATCTCCTCGCGGTAGATCCAGGCCTGGTCCTTGCCGCCGATACGGATGCCGAAATCCGCGATCTCGGGCCTGGCCGCGCGCTCGCGCATCAGATAGCGGCGAACCTCGGGCAGCCGGCGGACGGCCTGACGCGCCGCCTCGGCCCCCTCCTTTAGCCGGCCGAGGCGCACGAGCGCGAGCACCCTGCCATAGGGAATCTCGGCCAGCATGTCGTGCTCGAAGGCCGCGGCGAGCACGAGCGCCGCCTCGTCGTCGCCGTCGCGCAGCAGCAGGTTCATCAAACCCGCGCGCACGCCGTGATTGTCGCCGTGATTCAGCCGCAGCAGCAGCTCGGCGTCTCGATCTGCGCGAGCAGGTCCCGCGAGCAGGTTGCGAAAGCGCGCCATGCCCTCCAGCCGGTCGGAAACGTAATCATCGGCATCACGGTTCGCGTAGCGCTCGAGCTCGACCCGGCGGGCGTGGAGCCGCGACAGCAGCGCACGCAGCCGCGGCGCATCAACCACGATGCACGGCCTGCCGCAGCCCGCGCAATCCGGCGCGAGTGCCGTCGCGCTCGAACGAGAGGAAATCGTGGTATGCCATGCGTGCGCGTACCTCCACCGCCACTCTCCGCTCCGGGTCGGTGTCCACCACCCGTCCCTTCGGTAACGACACGGCCTTTGATGGCGACAGGAAGCTCGTCGAGGAAGCGAAGCTCGAAGGGAGGCGCCCCCGGGCACGCACGCCCGAGCTCAACCATGAGATCGCGCAGCAGCGCGCCGCGGCGCTCGTCAGGGAAATCGGCCGCCGTCAGCACGGCCACATCGACGTCGCTGAGCGGTGTTGACGGCAACCCGACCGACTCATCGCCGTTGAGCGCAGTCTGCCAGCAGTCGACGAGCCTCATGCTGCTCAGCATCGCGATTGACGGCATAAAGCAGCACATTGAGGTCGCCGGGGTGCCGCCGAGCGAGGCGCGCGCCGATAGATGATAAAATAGACTTGATCATAATCGATATATCCAGTATATCTATGTTATGCCAAAAGCCTCTCGAGCCCAGCAGACCCTGCCTCCGCCCGTCATTCGAGCGCTCGGCCAACTGGGCGAGCATTTAGCGATCGCGCGGACCCGGCGCAGGGAGTCCCAACGCGTCTGGGCCAAGCGCCTCGGCGTCTCCGTGCCGACGCTGATCCGCCTGGAGCGCGGCGATCCCGGCGTCGGCGCGGGTATCTATGCGACCGCGCTGTGGCTGATCGGCCGTGTCGGCGCGCTGGCCGAGATCGCGGCGCCCGAAACGGACCGGGGCGCACTGGAGAGCGACGTCCGCGAGGCACGCGAGCGACGCGCGGTCAGATCGAGGGCTTCGTCCGCGGCCCGCCTAGGCCGCCGGAAGCGCGGCCGTGACTGATGCGCCCGTTTCAACCTACGAGCCGACCGATCGCCTCTACCTCTGGCTGCTCGAGCGGCCCGACGAGCCCGTCGCGATCGGCGAGCTGAATCTCGTGCGCTCGATGCAGGGCGTGTCGCTGCGTTATGCAGACGATTGGATCGAGCGTGGATTCCAGCTCAGCGAGGATCTGCCGCTGATCGATCAAGAGTTCCTGCCGCCCGAGAAAGGCGCGGCTGCCGGCGCCGTCGACGACGCTCGCCCCGACCGCTGGGGCGAGCGCGTGATCCGCTTCGTCGACAAGCCGCCGCGGCTCTCGCTGCTCGAGTATCTCTACTTCGCCGGCGACGATCGCTTCGGCGCGCTCGGCGTGTCGACCTCGGCGACTGAATACCTGCCGCGGCGGCTCGGGCCGCTGCCGACCCTGGGCGAAGCCGACCAGATTCACGAGATCGTCCGTAAAATCCAGGCGAACGAGCCCGTGCCGGAAGCGCAGAAACGGCTGATCTCGCCGGGGGTCACGATGGGCGGCGCGCGACCCAAAGCCCTGCTCGAGATCGACGGCGAGCCATGGATCGTCAAGTTCGCCGACGGCGATCCGACCGACGCGCCGCTCGTCGAACATGCGGCAATGAC
>DATKCK010000041.1:0-11002 GCA_035513215.1 Gammaproteobacteria bacterium
GCAGCGGCTCTCGAGCGCGGCGTGCCCGAGGCACTCGGAGTATCGAGCGAGCGTCTCGATCGCCTGAGCCAAGCGCTGTCGGGCTACGTCGAGAACGAGCAACTCGCGGGCTCGGTCACGCTCGTGGCCCGGCACGGTGAGATCGCCTACCTCGAGGCATTCGGATCGCGGGATCTCGAGTCGCGCTCGGCGATGCAGACCGATACGATCTTTCGCATCGCGTCCCAGTCCAAGGCCATCGTCAGCACGGCCGCGATGATCCTTCAGGAGGAAGGTCGGCTGCTGATTACGGACCCCGTCGGCGATTACATCCCGGAGTTTGCCGAGACGACGGTCGCCGTCCCGCGCGATGACGGCTATGACGTCGCGCCCGCGAATCGGCCGATCACGATCCGCGACCTTCTGACTCACACGTCGGGTTTCGACTATGGCACCGGCGTTGCGGCCGATGCGTGGGAGGCCGCCGGCATTCAGGGCTACTATTTTTCGGACCGTGACGAGCCGATCGGCGAGACCGCTCGGCGCATGGCGAGCCTGCCGGCCAGCGCCCATCCGGGCGAGCGTTGGATCTACGGCTACAGCACCGACATCCTGGGCGCCGTCGTCGAGCGCGCCGCGGGCATTCCGCTCGACGAGTTCCTGAGCGCGAGCCTCTTCGAGCCGCTCGGCATGACGGACACGCATTTCTATCTGCCGCGCGGCAAGCGCGATCGCCTTGCAACGGTCTACGGCATCTTCGACGGCGCCGCGCTCGGGCGCGCGCCCGAGGCAGGATCGGCCGGGCAGGGCGCCTTCGTCGAAGGGCCGCGCGAGAGTTTCTCGGGCGGTGCGGGACTGCTGTCAACGGCGACGGATTACGCGAGATTCCTGCAGATGCTATTGAACGGGGGCGAGCTCGGTGGCGTTCGCATTCTGAGCCCGAAAACCGTCGAGCTGATGAGCGTCGATCATCTCGGCGAAGTCACATTCGATCCGGGCAGCGGCTTCGGCCTCGGCTTCAGCGTGCTCGAGGACGTCGGCACGCGCGGCACGCCGGGATCCGTCGGCGAGCTCGGCTGGGGCGGCGCCTACCACAGCACGTACTGGATAGATCCGGTCGAGCAGCTCGTCGTCGTGCACCTGACTCAGCTCATACCAGCCGGGGATGTCGACGATCAGACCAAGGTCAGGACATTGATTTATCAGGCGATCGTCGATTGAACGACCGGAGCGACACGATTGGATGGATTGCGTCGGTATGCGGCGCGAAGGGGACTCGAAAATGACAGCAATAAACCGACTCTCGGCCATTCTGGCCAGTTTCTTTATCGTCCTTGCGTCTGCTCATGGTCAGCCGGCGGCCGATCGGAATTTGCCGGCCGACGTCGATCCCGAATCCCTGTCGCGGCTGCCGGCGCTGACGCGCGACGAGCTCGACGAGGAGGGCAAGGCCGCATGGGACCTCGTCGTCGGCGACGGCCCGCGGCCTCTGACCGGGCCCGCCGCGGTCTCGATGCACAGCCCGAAGGTCGCCGAGGCCTTCCATCTCCTGAATCAGTACCTGCGATTCAACGGCGTGCTCGAGGCGCGTGATTACGAGGTCGCGATCCTCCAGGCCGCATGGGAATTCGAGCAGGCTTACGAATGGTCGGCGCATGAGGGCGCGGCGCGGCGGTTCGGCGTTCCCGATGCCGTCATCGACGCCGTGAAGTACGACCGGGATCTCGCCGGCCTTCCCGAGAAGGATCAGCTGATCCTGCGCTTCGCCCGCGCACTGCTGCGCGATCACGAGGTGAGCTCGGAGCTATATGCTGAGGTCGTCGAAGTGTTCGGTCGGCGCGGTATGGTCGATCTCGCGACGATCATGGGCGACTACATCATGGTCGGGTTCGTGCTGACGGCGGCCGATCAGCATTTGCCGCCGAACCTGCCGAATACCTTGCCCCCGCGCTGAGGCGAAAAGAGCTCGGGTTAGCCATGCTTCACCAGCTGGACCTCGCATGAGACGGATGGCAAATCTCTTCGTCGGAGTCGCTTGCATGGCGCTGGCCGCAGTCGCCTGCGGGCAGCGTCCGCCAGCCGGCGTCGACCACGAGCGCCTGCTCGGGGCCGACAACGAGCCCGGCAACTGGATGACCTGGGGCCGGACTTATTCCGAGCAGCGATTCAGCCCGCTCGACGAGATCAACGACGGCAACGTCGATGAGCTCGGGCTCGCCTGGTATTTCGATCTCGACACGGACCGCGCAGTCGAGGGCACGCCGCTCGTCATCGACGGCGTCATGTATCTGACGAGCGCGTGGACAGTCACCTATGCCCTCGATGCCGCGACCGGTGAGCTGATCTGGTCGTACGATCCGGAAGTGCCGGCCGAGTGGGGCGGCAATTCCTGCTGCGGCGTCGGCAGCCGCGGGCTCGCGGCCTGGGATGGGAAGATCATCATCGCGACGCTCGACGGCCGCCTGATCGCGCTCGACGCCGAAAACGGCAAGCCGATCTGGACGACGCAGACGTTCAGCAGAGACTGGCCGTACGCGATCACCGGCGCGCCGCGCGTTTTCGACGGCCGTGTTCTGATCGGCAACGGCGGCGCCGAGCTCGGCGTGCGCGGTTACGTCACGGCCTACGACGTCGATACCGGCGAAGAGCTCTGGCGCTTTTACACCGTGCCCGGCAATCCGGCCGACGGCTTCGAGTCGCGGGCAATGGAGACGGCGGCCGAGACCTGGAACGGCGAATGGTGGAAGTGGGGCGGCGGCGGCACGGTCTGGGATTCGATCGTCTATGACCCTGCGCTCGATTACATATATATAGGAGTCGGCAACGGCTCGCCATGGGTGCAGGCCTATCGCAGCCCGGGCGGCGGCGACAATCTGTTCCTGGCATCGATCGTCGCGGTCGAGGCCGAGACCGGCGAATACGTCTGGCACTACCAGCAGGTGCCGGGCGAGCAATGGGATTTCACGGCGACCCAGCCGATGATCCTGGCCGATCTTACGATCGACGGGCGCGAGCGAAAGATCCTGATGCAGGCGCCGAAGAACGCGTTCTTCTATGTGCTCGATCGCGAGACCGGGGAGCTGATCTCGGCCGAGGAGTTCGCGCCGAACTACTGGGCGAGTCATGTCGATCTCGCCACGGGCCGGCCCGTCATCAATCCGGCGGCGTTCTATGACACCGAGCCCGTGCTGATGACGCCGTCGCCGCCCGGCGCGCACAACTGGCAGCCGATGTCGTACAGCCCTCTGACCGGCCTCGTCTATTTCCCGGCGCAGGAAGTCTGGATGCCCTACGCGCGCGATCCGGGCTTTCCCGTCGACGAGCCGCGCGGGTTTCGCATCGGCAACGGCTGGGGCGGCGCGCTCGGCGAGGCCGGCCGCGCGGCGATGGCAATCGCCGGCGAGCGCGCGAGGGGCTGGCTCACGGCCTGGGATCCCGTCCGCCAGCGCGAGGCCTGGCGCGTCGACTACTCGGGCACGGGCTCGGGCGGCGTGCTCGCGACGGCCGGCAACGTCGTCGTGCAGGGCACCGTCGACGACACGGTCGCGATCTACCGCGCCGACAACGGCGAGAAGCTCTGGGAAGCGCTCGTCAACACCGAGCCTTCGGCAGGGCCGATCAGCTACACCGTCGACGGCTTGCAGTACATCGCGCTCAACGCCGGTATGCACGGCATGGCGCGTGCCGGCTTTGGTGCCGGTCCGGTCAATCGCGCCGGCGGTCGCGTGCTTGCATTCAGGCTCGGCGGCACCGAGACGCTGCCGCCGCTCGTCGAGCCCGTGACGATGACGGCGCCGCCGCCGGTGCAAGACGTCGACGCGGACGTGCTCGAAACAGGCAACGGCGTTTACCACCGTGTCTGCGCCGGCTGTCACGGCATGCGCGTCGTCGGCGGCGGCGTGATTCCGGATCTGCGCTACATGAGCGCTGAAACTCACGCGGAGTTCGACAGGATCGTGCTCGAAGGCACGCTGGCCGACCGCGGCATGGTCGGCTTCGCCGACCGGGTCACGCCTGAGGAAGCCGAGGCGATTCATGCCTACGTGATCGTGCGGGCCAATGAGGATTGGGAAGGACAATAGGGATGACGTGACCATTCGAGTCGTTAAAAGATTTGCGGCGCGTCTACGAATCGTCAGGGGGAGCGAAACATGCATATCGTTGTCAGAAGACCGAGCCTGAGTCGAAGAAAGTTGCTGTCCATTCTCGCGGCGTCGCCTGTTCTCGCGAGCCAGTCGGCCCGGGCGCTCGAGCCCGGCATACGCCAGGGCCGGCTCAGGCAGAGCGTCATGCCTCAGGTCTGGGGCGGACTGGCACTCGGCATCGAGGAGCGTTGCGAAGTGCTGGCCGCGCTCGGCTTCGCCGGCATGGACCTGCCGCAGCCGAACGAGCTTGCCGTGCTCGAGGATTACGGTCTGACGCCGGCAATGATGACCGGCACCGGTACGACGTTCGCCGACGGCCTGATCCGTCGCGAGCTGCACGACCAGATCGAGGAAGCGACGCGTACCGGTATCGATGTCTGCGTCGCGGGCGGCTGTCCGAATCTGATCGCTCTGCCCGGCGAGCGGCGCGGCATGTCGCGCGAGGAAGGCGCCGAGCACGCCGTCGAGATTCTGTCGCGCGTTGCGCCGTACGCCGAGGAAAAAGGCGTCAATGTCTGCATGGAGATCACGAACTCCAGGATCGAGGCCGACAACCGGACCGACCAGGTATTCGACGACATTCACTGGGGCTTCGACGTCTGCCGTCGCACAGGCTCGCCGAATATCACGGTCGTTTACGACATCTATCACGTCCAGATTGCGAACGGGGATATTGTGCGCACGATGCGCGACAATCTCGGGCTGATCAGCCATGTGCACGTAGCCGGCGTCCCGTCGCGGGCCGAGATCGACTTGAGCGAGCTCGACTATCGCTACATCGGGCGCGAGATCGCGGACATGGGTTACGACGGCTTCGTGGCCCAGGAATACACGCCGAGCCCGGGCCGGAATCCGCTGATCAGCCTGGCCGTCGGTTACGACATTCTGACCGTATAGTCGCTCGCCCGGTTCGGCAGCGACTTCATGGCCGCGCCGCGACCTGCCGCGGCAGATCGATCGGCTCGCCGAGACCGAGCGCGGAAAGGCGATCACGCTGCGTCTGGCCATCGCCGACGACGAGCCAGATCATTCGACTCGTGTCGAGGTAGCGTCGGGCCAGATCGCGCACCCGGTCGATAGTCATCTCGCGCACCGTTGCCTCGCGTTCGAGCACGTAGTCGTCGGAGAATCCGAATGCGCTGATGTCCTCGAGTATCCCGAGCTTCGCGAACAGCGTCTCGAAGGCGAGCGCATTGCTGCGCAGCAAATAGCTCGTCGTCGCATCGAGGTCCTCGGCGTCGAAGCGTTCCCCGTGCTCGTCGACGAGCTCCTTGATGAGCTCGAGCGCTTCGAGCGTGACATTGGAGCGAACCAGCGACTGGATCAGGAACGGTCCGGGCGCGTCGGACCCGGCGAATCCGGACCGGATGCCGTAGGTATACCCGCGCTGCTCCCGCAGCACCTGCGTCAGGTCGGAAGCGAATCCGCCGCCGCCGAGGCGGAAGTTCATGATCTCGGCCGGGTAGAACTCGGGATCCGTTTGCGCGAGGGCGAGATAACCGATGTAAACGACCGATTGAGCGCTGCCCGGCACGTCGAGAAAGTAAAGCCCCGCCCGGGAATCGTCCCAGGCCGGCGCGTCCGGGAAGCTTGCCTCGCCCGCGGGCCAGGCGGCGAGGATGGCGACAGCGTCTGCGACCTCCGCGGCAGAGACGGCGCCGACGACGTGCAGATCCGCCGCATTCGGGATCAGCGCCTCGGTATGAAAGCGTCTCAGATCGTCGAGCGTCATCGCCTCGACCGACTCCGGCGTGCCGAGCGGGTTCCGTCCAAGCGCGTGGTCGCCGTAGACGAGCGACCGAAACGCATCCCCGGCGAGCGAGACGGGATCCGCGGCGCGCGCGCGAAGCGCGGTGGCGATGCGGTCCCTGACCAGCGTGAAGCTCTCGGGATCCCAGCGGGGCTCGCGCAGAATCTCGGCGACGAGATCCATCGCCTGCGCGAAATTCCGGGCCAGCACGATTCCGGACAGCGTCACGGAGTCCGGCTCGGCGCTGACATCGAGCGATGCGCCGAGCAGATCGATCGCGAGCTGGAGCTCTTCCGGCGTTCGGTTGGCCGTGCCTTCCATCAGCATTTCGGCGACGAAATTGGCGGACCCCGGCGCGTCTTCCCGCTCGAGCAGTTGGCCGCCCTTGATCCTCAACGAGAAGCCGACGACCGGTGTCTCGTGGTCCCCGACGACGAAGACACCGATACCGTTGTCGCTCTCGAACCGGTCGATGGCCGGCGCGCTGAGACTCGGCGGCGCGCCGAAAAGCGGCTCGACGCTGCGATCGATGGCCGACGGCGTTCGCGGAACCTCGCCGCGCTCGCTGAGCGTGTCGATTTCGCCTTCTCCCGGAACGATGGGCTCGACGACCACATCGGCGCGGACGGAAGCTTCGATCGCAAGCGCCGTCTCGCCGCGCGGCACGAAGCTCGTCGCAACATAGGGCCGTTCGGCGAGGTAGGTTTCGTAGACGCGGATCACGTCGTCGGCCGACACGCCCAGGATCCGGGTCAAATGCTCGTTGATGTAGCCGGTCTCGGGCGCGAACAAGCCGTAGTCGGCAAGCTGCATTGCCTTGCCGAGCACGCTCGAAAGGCCGAGATAGAAACCGGCTTCGTAACCGGCTTTGACCCGCTCGAGCTCGGTGGCCGATACGCCGTCGCGCTCGAACCGCTCGAAAGCGCGTTCGACGGACGCGTGAACGTCGTCGAGATCCGTGGCGGCGTGAGCGCGAACCCGAAGCGCGATGCTGCCGGCAAGCTCTGCATTCGAGCTCGACATGGATACGTTCGGCGCGAGCTGATCGTCCTCGACGACGACTTGATACAGCGGCGTCGACTTCCCGTCGCTCAAGATGGCCGACAGGACGTCGAGGGCGTAGGCGTCGGGATGAAACAGCGACACACCGGGCCAGGTCAGCGTCAACTCGGGCAAACGCGCGAAATTGTCCTCGTGAAAGAGATATCGCGATCCGTCGAGATCGACGGCTTCGGGCTCCGATGTTTCAGGCATCGGCCGTGCCGGAATCTCAGCGAAATATCTCTCGATCCAGGCCTTCGTCTGCTCGATGTCGATGTCACCGGCGATCGCCAGCGTCGCGTTGTTGGGGCCGTACCAGCGCTCGTGAAAGGCCTTGACGTCGTCGAGCGTCGCGGCATCCAGGTGCGCGAGCGTGCCGATTACGGGCCAGGAATAGGGGTGGCCGTCCGGGTACAGCGCGCTCGCAGCCACGGTGCCCGTATGGCCGTAAGGCGCGTTGTCGACGCGCTGGCGCTTCTCGTTCTTGACGACCTGCTTTTCCTTGTCGAGGACGGTGCCCGTGACCGTGTTGATGAAGAATCCGAGCTTGTCGGCTTCGGCCCAGAGCGCCTTCTCGAGCGCGTCGATCGGCACGACCTCGAAGTAGTTCGTGCTGTCGCTGCTCGTCGATCCGTTCGCGGCGCTGCCGACCCGGTTCATCAGCCGGTCGAGCCCGCCCGGGCCGAGATTCTCCGAGTCGAGAAAGAACAGATGCTCGAACAGATGCGCGAAGCCCGTTCGATCCGCTTCCTCGCGCGCCGAGCCCACATGAAAGGTCATCAGCACGGCGGCGATCGGATCGGACCGATCGACATGCAGAATCACGTTCAGGCCGTTGTCGAGCCGGTACTGCTCGAAGTCGAGCGAGATCTCGGGCGGCTCGGCAGGACGAGAGCAGCCGCCCAGAACGAGCATCGTCGCGACGATCGGCGAAAGGCGCCTCTTCTGAGCCAGCATCGTTGCCCCCCTCGCCAGGCCCGCTTGAGGCGCAGCATACATCGCAGCGGATGGCCTTGACAGCAAGCCGCCAGGCTCTAGACTCGTCACCAGGCACTCGACAAACGTAGAGACAACGCATGCGCCTTTCCGAGTTCGAGATGGACGTCCTGACTCGCTTCTGGGAGCACGGCAGGCTGACGGCGCCGGAGCTCTTTCGCGAGATGGGCGAATCTCGCGGGGTCACGTATTCGACGATCAAGACGATCGTCGACCGGCTCGAGGACAAGGGGGCGATCCGCCGCGTCGCGACGGAGGGCAAGACGATCATCTACAGCGCGGCAGTCAACCGGGAGCGCGTGCGCAAACCGCTGGTCCAGTCGTTCGTGCGGCGTCTGTTCGGAGACGACAGAAAGCCGCTGTTCGCGCAACTCTTACGGGACGAGAAGCTCAGCGACGACGAGATCGAGTTCCTGCGTCAGCTCGTCGACGAGGCTGCGAAGGAGCGATCGTGAGCCCGCTCGTCGACTTCGTGCTGCCGGCGCTTCTCGTCAGCGGGTCCGCGCTCGCGGCGCTGCATCTCGCGCCGACGGCGCCGCCCGGGTTGAGATTCGCGCTGTCGGTGACCGGACTCCTGGCCTGGTTCGTGCCCTGGCCGTCGATCAGCTTTCCGCTCGCAGCCTCGGTCGCGCCCGGCGTCGCGTGGCTCGGCGAAGGCAGCACCGAGCTCGCGGCAATCCGGCAGGCTCTCGTCGCGACGGCGGACGCGGCCGTTCCGGCGATGCCGTCGCCATCGCCGGCGTGGTTGGTCGTGTTCCTGCCGGGGGTTATCTGGTTTGCAGCCGATCTTTCGGCCTACGGGGCAATGCTTCGGCGCTGGCGGAACGTCAGCCGCAGCGGCCGCGAGCTCGAGCGCTTCCTGCCGCCGGGGTTCGCCGGGTCGCGAATTCGCGTCGTGCCCGATTCGTCTATCGTCGTCGTGGCCGGGTTCCTGCGGCCCACGATCTTCATCGGCGATCGCATCGTCGACGACGACGCCTTGCGCGCGGCGCTGACGCACGAGGCCTGCCACGCGCGCCGCCGCGATCCTCTGTGGCTGACGCTGGTCACGCTGATCGCGCGGCTTTATTGCTTCAACCCGATCGTGCTTGCGCTGAAGCGCAAGGCGATTCTCGCGATCGAGGCCGGCTGTGACGAGGCATGCGCCCGCCGGCTCGGGCGCTCGCAGTATCGCCGTACTCTGGCCCGGCTGATCCTGGAGAGGGAAGGGCAGCGCAGCCTGGCGTTGGCACCGTCGCTGCACACGCCAGGTCTGAACTTCACGCGTCTGACGCTGCTCGGGCGGGGATCGCGAGTCGACGGCCGGGCTCTGATCGCGGCCCTGCTCGTCCTTGCCGCGGGCATCGGCGGGGTCTCGTGGGGCTCCGCGGGCTCGATGCGGCCGTGGCTCGGCGACTGGATCGAGATTGCGAACCTATCGCACTGGGGCTATGACGTCGCGCCGCCGATCTCGCGCCGCTTCGAGCGAGCGGGGAGCGGCATGACACGCATTTACGCGCCAGATGGAGCATTCGGGGAATCGGCCGATTTCAGATGCGACGGGCGCGGCTATCCGGCTCTGGACGCGGCCGGCGAGCCGAGCCTGACGCTCGCCTGCACGGCAATCGACCCGTGGACCCATCACTACGTCGTCGAACGGGCGGACGGGTCGCGCATCGTCGCCGACATGACCGAGACGATGTCGCCCGACGGCGAAACTATGGGTCTGACGATCAGGCGCGTCGCGGCCGGGCGAACGACCGAGACGACGCGGACGCTGTCGCGCCTTCGCTGACGATACGGATTCCCTCCGGGGTCCGGTCACGCGGGCCCGGACCGCCGCCGGTCACTCGACCCTGGCGCGCTCGATCATCGTCGGCTTCAGGCCGAGCGATTCGATGTAGGCATCGCCGTTGGCCCAGAGACGTCCCTGGTTCATCTCGCCGACCTGCGCAAAGCCGTCGGCGACGTCCATCCCCTCGACGACCGCGCCGAAGGTCGTGAAGTTGTACTGGGGATCGGCCAGCCGGTTGTTCTCGACATAGTTGATGAAAACCTGCGTCGAATTCGTGTTCGGTCCGGCCTTGGCGAAAGCGAGCGTGCCGCGCTCGAGCGCGAACAGCGGTGGATCGTCGTTGAAATTGCGCTCGCGCCAGTCGGTCAGCGGCTCGCGCCAGTTGATGCCGAACTGGGCGACGAAATCGGGGACGATCCTGAAGACGGGCGTGTCGTCGTAGTACCCGGCCTCGACGAGCTCGACGAAACGCTGCGCCGCGTTCGGCGCGGCTTCGGGGTAGACGGCGATTCTGATGTCGCCTTCCGTCGTCTCGAAGACGACATGAGTGACTTGCGTGATTTCCGGGACCGAATTCTCTTTACCCGGCAGGGGGACGAGATCATGCACGATGGGGCCTCCGCAGGCTGTTAGCCCCAGCGCGACGAGCGCCACACCGAGACGACGAAAAGATTCCGTGGGCATAAGCGATTACAACTCTCAATGGGTCATGGAATAGATGACGTAGTTGACACCGAAGCGGTAGGCGAGCGCCGTCATCTCGACGGGGTATCCGGGATCGTCGGCATGCTCCCAGGCATCGCCCATGTCGATGTTGTGATTGATCGCGACGAGCATGCGGCCGCTGTCGTCGTAGATAGCGCGCCAGTGCGGCGGCCCTTCCATGCGCGGGGGTCCGCCCCCCCACCGGTTGACGTGGCGCTCGCCCGGGATCTGCGTGCGCTCGTCGAGGTCGTAGATGATATTGAGCAGCGCGTTGTCCTCGGCGATATCGACGATCGGGAACTCGGGCAGCACGCGCTGGATGGCGAACTGAAAGGCGGCCCACTCGCGCTCGCCGTGAAAGTCGTCGACGACGAGGAAGCCCCCGCGCAGCAAATACTCCCGCAGAATCTCGGCTTCCTCGTCCGTCGGGCTCCAGGGGTTGATGCCCGGCTGCTGGATGAAGAGGAACGGATAGTCGAAGAGCTCCTCGTCCGTCAGGCGGATATGTGCGCTGTCATCCGCCGCCTCGATGCGCGTCAGCCGCTCGAGCGCCGGCAGGAAGTGCGCCTCGGCGTAGGGGTAGTCGATCGACCAGTAGGAGTTGCAAAGGCC